>CALGSZ010000001.1 GCA_937901745.1 uncultured Chloroflexota bacterium
ATGGAGGTGCCCGTCGTCGCAACGCGCATCCCCGGCTGCGTGGACGCGGTGCAGGACGGCGTGACTGGCACGTTGGTGCCGCCGCGCGATCCGGAGTCACTTGCCGCTGCCATCCGCGCCTACCTGAAGGCTCCCGAGTTGCGTCGTCGGCACGGGCAGGCGGGTCGTGAGAGGGTGCTGCGCGAGTTCCGGCAGGAGGCGATCTGGGAAGCGCTCTTCCAGGAATACGTGAGACTCTTGCAGGAGAAGGGGTTGCCTCCGCCAAAGCCGGATCAGATTGTCGAATTCGAAAGCGTGGGAGCACACGAGCCGGCGACCGCGGGCGTGGCCGGATCGAATTAGGGGCGGTTTGGGCAAGTGTCTGGCCTCTGGATCATCGGAGCAGGTGGTCACGCCAAGGTCGTGATCGAGACGGCGCGAGCGATGGCCACGTTCGAGCCAGTGGGCGTGCTCGATGACGACGCCAGCCGCTGGGGCTCAACGGTGCTCGGTCTGCCAGTCACCGGGCCGATTGCGCCCGATCGCCTGCGGGAGCTCGGTGTCGAGCGGGCGGTGCTCGCGATCGGCAATAACCGGGCGCGGGCAGCGCTGGCTGACCGGCTCGAAGGGCTCGTCACCTGGGTCACCCTCGTCCATCCGAGCGCGGTCGTCGCACCGAGCGTCCGGCTTGGGGAGGGGACGGTCGTGTTCGCCGGCGCCATCGTGCAGCCAGACTCGGTAATCGGCCGGCACGTGATCATTAACACGGGAAGTAGCGTGGATCACGACGGGGTCATCGGTGATCTCGCGCACATCGCCCCGGGCGCCCGCCTCGCCGGCGGCGTTCGTGTTGGGGAGGGTGCCCTCGTCGGGATCGGGGCGTGCGTCATCCCAGGGCGCGCGATCGGCGATTGGGCAACGGTCGGCGCTGGCGCGGCGGTCGTCGAGGATATTCCGCCGGGTGTGGTCGCCAAGGGCGTGCCGGCGCGCGTTGATGCGTTCACTGTGGGGCGTGTTGATGACTAGCGCCGATCGCCAGGTGGGACGGCAGGTTAGCCTGGCAGTCAAGCGCGCGCTGGATATCGTCGTCGCCGCGCTGGGGCTCGTCCTGCTCTCGCCGCTACTGCTCCTGATCGCGGTCGCGATTGCGACGACGCTCGGCCGACCGGTCTTCTTTCGGCAAGTTCGCCCTGGGTTGCATGGCGCGCCGTTCACGCTGGTCAAATTCCGGACGATGCGCGAGGCGTTCTCCCCCGATGGCCGTCCGCTGCCCGACGGCGAGCGCCTGACGCGCCTTGGCTCCTTTCTTCGGCAGTTGAGTCTCGACGAGCTGCCGCAGCTGTGGAACGTGCTCCGGGGAGATCTGAGTCTGGTCGGGCCGCGGCCACTGCTGATGGAATACTTGCCGCTCTATACTCCGGAGCAAGCGCGCCGCCACGAGGTCCGACCGGGCATCACTGGCTGGGCGCAGGTCAATGGCCGCAACGCGCTGAGCTGGGAAGAGCGGTTCGCGCTGGACGTCTGGTACGTCGATAACTGGTCGCTCTGGCTGGATGCTAAGATCTTGGTCAAGACGGTCGCCAAGGTGCTCAAGCGAGAGGGCATCTCTGGTGGCGGCGTTCCCACAATGACGCCGTTTACCGGGACCGAGCGGCATCCATCCGGGCCATGACTTCTGTACCCGTTGGTTCTGAGTAGCGTCTCACGCTAGACTTCGACCCAATCGAGAACGTCTCATCCCGCCAGCCCGCATGGGCATTGCCATGTCGCCGGCGGGGAGGGGAGGGGAGACGGTGGAACTCGAGCTTCGCCACCTCTTCATGTATGCCCGGCGTTGGTGGTGGTTGCTGGTGCTGCTGCCGCTGCTGGCTGCTGGGACGGCTTACGCGGTGAGTTCCCGGCAACAGCCGCTCTACCGGGCGACCGCGACGCTGTTGATCAAGCCAGGGCAAGGGCAAGGCACAGACAACGTCACGGCCATTCGTACCGGACAAAGCCTGGCGGCGACCTATCAGCAGCTTGTTGTGACGGAACCGGTGCTTGAACCCGTCATCGAACGGCTGTCCCTGCCATACACCGCGGATCAATTGGCTGATAAGGTCTCATCGAGTACGGTTCGCGACACGCAGCTGCTGCGGGTCTCCGCGTCGGATACGAATCCCGAGCTCGCGGCGGAGATCGCCAACGCGGTGGCGGAGCAGTTCTCGGCGTTTATCTCAGAGCAGGAGCTGGAAAGTAGCACCAGCGCCCGACAGGCGCTCCAGCAACTGATCGACGAAACGCAGCGGCAGGTCGAAGACACCCGTCAACAAATCCGCGATCTCGAGGCAGCGCCGCAGCTTAGCCCGGAAGATCAGGCGCAGCTGGACGGTCTGCGGATACGGCTGTCGCAGCTGGAGACGTCGCTGGCGGGACTCCTTGTCCAGGCTCAGAATCTCGATCTCAATGCCGCGGCCCTGCAGAATCAGGTCCGTGTCTACGTCCCCGCGACGATTCCGCAGTCACCGTACGCACCACGCACTCTCTTCTACACGCTACTTGGCGCGTTCCTCGGTGGCATCATCGCGGTTGGCGCGGTCGGGCTTCTGGAGTACCTCGACAACACGGTCAAGGCGAGTTTGGACTTCCCGGCGCTCGTTGGAGCGCCGCTGCTGAGCGTCGTCGGCGCCGTGCCGAAGCTGAAGGATGGTCGCGATCAGCTCTTCGTACTGCATCGGCCGAAATCGACCGTCGCTGAGTCGGTCCGGCTGCTGCGCGCGAACTTGGAGTTCGCGGCGGCGGCAAAGGAGATCACGAGCCTGGCGGTCACTAGTGCTGGTCCGAATGAAGGAAAGAGCACGATAACCGCGAATCTCTCCATTGCTATGGCACAAGCGGGCTTCACAACGGTAGTTATTGACGCGGACCTTCGCAGGCCGACCCAGCACAAGATCTTCGGCATCGGCAATATGCGCGGGCTTACGACGCTGCTGACGCATCCGGAGCAGCCGTGGCAGAGCGCGGCGGTGCCGGTGCTCGGGCCGTACCTCTCGGTCATCCCGTGCGGGCCGATTCCGCCGAATCCGGCCGATCTCCTCAGCCTCGATCGGTTCAAGCAACTGATCGACGAGATCAACCAGGCAGTCGATATCGTCATCATCGACACGTCGCCGGTGTTGGCGGTGTCGGATCCGCTGGTCATCGCGCCGCGCGTGGATGGCGTCGCGCTCGTCTGCCGGGCGGGGCGGACGCGGATCGATGCGTTGCGCCGGGCCGCGCAGACGCTGACGCAGGGTGAGGTCCGGCTCGTCGGCGTGGTAGTGAATCACCAGACCGGCCGCGAAGGTGCTGGCTACTACTATTACTACGACAAGGATTACTACGGGGCCGACGCCGACCAGACCCAGACCCGCAAGGCGGGCGTGTCGGATTCTGCGCAGACGCAGGCTGAGCCTTCGCCAGAGCCGCTGCAGTAAGCGGGCGATTGATCGGCCGCGTCCCTCTTAGGCTCCTCTATATCCACTCTCAGACCGTCGATGGGCGGAGGGCGCCGGACATGGTGCCCTCCGCCTGTTGATGAGATCTGTGGGCGGCCGCTGGGAGGCCCCCTTTTCCGGTGGTCGGAGTCCTGGCTATCCCTGGTCGGGCTTGTGATGCCAGCACCTGGGCCGTGCATCGCGGCACCCTCCGTTGAGCGGGAGCGGTCCTTGACCTTTACTTTGCCGCCGGATTCCGCGGTTGTGGGGCCGCGAAGTGCTCTCCTATACTGCCGGGTTGGCGGTCCATTGGACCGTGCAGGACAATGGAGTCCGTGCAACGCGGGTCCCCGGTGAGGATCCGCAAGAGAGCGAAAGGATCCAGGGCGGGATGAACTTCGATCTGACCGAGGAGCAAAAGCAGGTCCGGGACCTCGTCCGCGAGTTCGCACAGCGCGAGGTCGCACCTTTCATCCAGGAATGGGACGCGAAGGGCGAGTTCCATCGCGAGGTGCTGACGAAGATGGGCGAGCTCGGCCTCCTAGGGCTGCCGATCCCAGAGGAGTACGGCGGACTCGGCCTGGACTATGTCTCTCTGGCGCTCGCCTGCGAGGAGCTCGAGTACGTCGACACCTTCCTCCGGGTCATCATGAGCGTCCACGTGGGCCTGAACAGCCTGGCACTGCACCAGTGGGCCACGGAGGAACAGAAGCAGCGCTGGCTCGTTCCGCAGGCGCGTGGTGAGAAGATCGCGACGTTCGCGCTAACGGAGCCCAACGCGGGATCGGACGCGGGCTCGATCGAGTCCACCGCCGTCCGCGACGGCGATTACTACATTCTCAATGGCGCGAAGATGTGGATCTCGCTCGCCGACGTCGCCGATCACTTCCTCGTCTTCGCCAGCGTCGACCGCTCCAAGAAGCACCATGGTTTGACAGCGTTCGTCCTCGAGCGCGGCATGGAAGGGCTGACGACGGGGACCATTAAAGGAAAGCTTGGCGTTCGCGCCGGGAACACCGGCGAGCTCGCCTTCAACAATGTCCGCGTGCCGATCGAAAACCGGATCGGCGAAGAGGGCGAAGGCTTCAAGATCGCGATGAGCTGCATCGACCAGGGACGCTTCACCGTCGCGGCAGGAGCCTGCGGGCTGACGCGAGCGTGCCTGGACGCGAGCGTGAAATACGCGAACGAGCGGTACGCTTTCGGACAGCCGATCGGAAAATTCGAGCTGGTCCAGCAGATGATCGCGAAGATGGTCGCCGGCTACGAGGCTTCCTGGCTGCTGACGATGCGTGCCGCCGAACTGAAGAACCGGGGCATCCGCAACACGCGGGAGACGTCGCTCGCCAAGTGGTATGCCTGCGACGTCGCGCTGCGGTCCGCCGACGACGCGATTCAGATCCACGGCGCCTACGGCTATTCGAACGAGTACCCGGTCGAGCGCTTCTGGCGTAACGCGCGGGGAGCGGTGATCTACGAGGGTACGCGCGAGGTTCATACCATCCTGCAGGCGGAGTACGCGCTCGGTTATCGGAAGGACAAGCCGCTGCGACGGCCGCAGCCGCCCGCCGTCGGCTTCGAGTCTCCGGATGCGGTGGCGGCCGACTGACGTGTCCTCAGCGGCGCGCCAGTCGGAAGGGTCCGGGGTGCCGCTCCGCCGTGTGGTGTCGCCTCGTCCTCATCCCCTGGGAGAGAGCAGATGTGCAGGTCAGTCATTCTCGGCGGGGCGCGGACGCCGATCGGTAAGCTGAACGGGGCGCTCTCCTCGCTCCCGGCCGTCGAGCTCGGGGCGATCGCGCTGCGCGCCGCGATCGAGCGCTCGGGCATCGAGGCGTCCGCGATCGAGCACGTCATCATGGGACAAGTGCTCCAAGGCGGAGCCGGTCAGATCCCCTCGCGCCAGGCTGCATTCAAGGCGGGCTTGGACAAGACCGTTACGTCGGAGACGATCAACCGCGTTTGCGGCTCCGGTATGCGCGCGGTGACCCTGGCGGATACGCTGATCCGCGCCGAAGGATTCCAGGTCATTGCCGCCGGCGGGATGGAGAGCATGTCCCAAGCGCCGTATCTGCTCCGGGGTGCTCGCCAAGGGCTCCGCATGGGCAACGCGACGCTTGAGGACATGATGATCTCCGATGGGCTCATGTGCGCCCTAGAGGGGTGTCACATGGGAGTCCACGGCGGCTCCGTCGCGGCGGAGGAGGGCGTGACCAGGGAGGAACAGGATGCCTGGGCGCTGCGCTCCCACCAGCGCGCGATCGCGGCGCAAGACAACGGGATCTTCGCCGAGGAGATCGTGCCGGTCGAACTGACGGACCGGAAGGGGAACAAGACGGTCGTCGATCGCGACGAGGCGCCGCGACGGGACACCAGTATCGAAGCACTCGCGAAGCTGCCGCCGGCATTCGATCCTCAGCTCTCCGTGACCGCCGGCAACGCGCCGGGCGTCAACGACGGCGCGGCGGCGCTCATCGTCACATCCGAGTCCTGGGCGCGGGATTGTGGAGTCCGGCCGCTGGCGCGGATCTTGGCGCACGCGGCTGCCGCCTGGGGACCCGCCTATCTTGCCTACACGCCGCAGATGGCGGCGGACAAGGCCCTGAAGAAGGCCGGCCTGACGATCAATGATGTCGATTTGATCGAGATCAACGAGGCGTTTGCCAGCGTCGCTCTGATCTCCGCACGCCGCCTGGGCGCGGACCCGGAGAAGGTCAACGTCAATGGCGGCGCGGTCGCGCTCGGGCACCCGATCGGCGCCAGCGGAGCCCGTCTCGTCCTCACCCTCGCGCTCGAGCTCAAGCGGCGCGGCGGCGGTATCGGCGTGGCTGCAATTTGCTCCGGAGGGGGGCAAGGCGATGCGGTCGTGATCGAGGTCGAGGGGTAGAGAGATGCCTGCATCGCCTCGACCGTTGATCCTGGCCGTCAATGGCGTCGCGCCGCGCATCGCGCCTGATGTCTTCGTCGCTCCCGGCGCCGTCATCGTCGGTGACGTCGAGATCGGTCCTGGTTCCAGCGTTTGGTTCAACGCTGTGATTCGGGGAGATGTCGCGCCGGTGCGGATCGGGGCGCGGACGAACGTGCAAGACGGCGCCGTGCTTCACCTCGACCGGGATGCCCCGTGCATCGTCGGCGACGACGTCACGATCGGTCACCGTGCGGTGGTCCACGGCACAACGATCGGCAATGGCGTGCTCGTCGGCATGGGCTCGGTCATCCTCTCCCGGTCGCGGATTGGCAACGGCGTGATCATCGCGGCCGGCGCGGTCGTCCCGGAAGGGATGGAGGTTCCGGACGGTGCGCTCGTCGCGGGTGTGCCGGCGACGGTCAAGCGTATCCTCGATGAGGAACGCCGTCGCGCGCTCCTCGACAGCGCGAGTGGGTACGTCGCGAACGCCGCTCGGTTCCAGGCGACGCTGGAGGACCGGACTGAAGAATGGCTGCGTGAGGCGGAGGGAACACGCGGTGGCGATTGATGTCGAGCGGTTGGATGGGATTGCGCTCGTGACGATGAGCCGCCCGGAAGCGCTGAACGCATTCAATACGCCGCAGCTCGAGGCGATGCTGAAGACGCTGCGCGACATCCGCGAGGATCGGTCCGTCCGCTGCGTGATCATCACCGGGGCCGGGGAGCGCGCATTCGCCGCTGGCGCGGATATCAAGGAGATGGCGACCAAGTCGCCGGATGAGGCGCTGGAATTTGCGCGGCTGGGACATGCCGTCGCCAATGCAATCGAGCAACTGCCGCAGCCGACCATAGCCGCCGTCAACGGGTTCGCGATCGGTGGCGGCTGCGAGATCGCCATTGCCTGCGACATTCGCCTCGCCTCGGAGAACGCGGTCTTCGCCCAGCCGGAAGTGACGCTTGGCATCCCGCCCGGCTGGGGAGCGACGCAACGTCTGCCGCGATTGATCGGGCCCGGCATGGCCGCGGAGATGATCTTGACCGGGCGTCGTGTCTCGGCCGAAGAAGCGCTGCGCATTGGGCTGGTCAACGCGGTGATGCCGCTGCCGGAGCTGTTGCCGCGGGCGCGCGAGCTGGCGGGGCAGATCGCGAAGAACAGCCCGCGCGCGATGGCGGCGGCGAAGCAGCTGATCGCACTGGCCTTCAATGGGCAGACGGCGACTGGATTGGAGACCGAGGCGGAGACGTTCGCGGCGGCGTTCGGCTCTGCCGATCAGCGTGAGGGAATGCAGGCATTTATCGAGAAGCGGCCTCCGGTTTTCACCGGAGCGTGAGGCGCTGAGCCAGCAGGGGAAGTGCGGCGGATGGGCTACTCGATCATCGTCCTGGTCAAGCAGGTGCCGGACATGAATGCTGTCCGGATCGATCGCGCCACCGGTCAGCCGGTGCTGAGCGACCAACGGGTCATCAGCTCGTTCGATGAGTACGCGATCGAGGAGGCGCTCCGAATCAAGGAGGCCCACGGCGGCGAGGTCGTCGTCGTGTCAGCTGGCCCACCGAGCGTCAAGGACGCGATTCAGCGAGCGCTCGGGATGGGCGCGGATCGGGGCGTCCTGCTGGCCTGCGACCATATCAACGATTTCGATACGCTCGCCGTGGCGGAAATTCTGGCCAATCACCTGCGCGGGATGACGTACGACATCATCCTTTGCGGCCAGAACTCCGACGACTACGCGACCGGCCACGTCGGTCCGCAGGTCGCCGAGTTGCTCGGCATCCCGCACATCTCGTCGGTAACAAAGGTCGAACTCGACGGTCAGCAGCTGACAGTGCACCGCGACACTGAAGAGGGCAAGCAGGTCGTCGAGGTCGGCACGCCGGTGCTGCTGATGGCGATGACCGGGCTCAATGAACCCCGTTACCCGTCGCTCAAGGGGATCATGGCGGCGAAGAAGAAGCCGATCGAGCAGGTCAGCGTCACGGTGCCGGAGGCGGGTGCGCGTCTGCGCTGGGGCGAGCCATTCGTACTGGAGCGCGGCTCCGCCGGGCGAATCCTGCAAGACGTCCCGGCAGCGGAGGCGGCCAAAGAGCTCGTCGCGTGGCTGCGCGAGCAGAAGTTGATCCCAACCGGTTGAGTCAATGGGCAAGAGCGCGCGAGGCTGGCGAGTTTGGTGACGGACGACGGGAGACGGTAATGGCGGCAGATGGGGGAGTGCTGATCGTTGGCGAGGCGACCGAGGGTGCGTTGCGCCCGGTGTCGCTCGAAATCGTTTCGGCGGGCCGGCAAGTCGCGGATAGTCTCGGCCAACCGCTGGTCGCCGCTCTGCTTGGCTCGGGCATCGAGAGCGCGGCCCGCGAGCTTGCCCGGTTTGGCGTCGAGCGGGTGCTCGTCGTGGACGATCCCAGGTTGGCTGCTTACACCGCCGGAGCCACGACGGCCGTCCTCGCCAGCATCGCGCGCCAGTTGGAGCCGTCCGTCATCCTCATCCCAGGAACGACTGCCGGGCGCGACTTCGCGCCTCGTCTCGCCGCGCGCTTGCGAACGGGTCTCGCGGCCGATTGCGTAGAGCTGGCCGTTGAGGATGGAGCGGTGGTCGCAGTCCGCCCGATCCTCGGCGGTCGCGTGCAAACCGCGGTGAACCTCGGCGGGAGCCGGCCGCAAATGGCGACGATCCGGCCAGGCAGCTTCGAGAAGGCGACCGCGTCGGGCAGCGAAGGCACTGTCGAGCCGATCCCGGTCGATCTCTCGGATGATGATCTGCGCGTCTTGGTCAAGGGGCTGGTGACAGAAGAGTCCAACGGCGCGACTCGGCTCGATCAGGCGCCGGTGATCGTCGCGGGCGGGCGCGGATTGAAGGAGCCGGAGAACTTCCAGTTGATCGAAGAGTTGGCCGCCGAGCTGGGCGCTGCTGTCGGCGCGTCTCGCGCGGTCGTGGATGCCGGTTGGCGGCCGCACCACGAGCAGGTTGGGCAGACGGGTCAGACCGTGTCGCCCCGACTGTACATCGCCGTGGGGATCAGCGGAGCGGTGCAGCACCTGGTCGGGATGCAGGGATCGGACTACATCGTCGCGATCAATCGCGACCCGGACGCGCCGATCTTCAAGATAGCCTCGTTCGGCATCGTCGGCGATCTCTTCGAGGTAGTTCCGGCCGTCATCGCCGAGCTCCGCGCGGCCAAGGCGTGAGAGCACGCTGAGGGCCAGGGGCTATCAATTTCGGCTTCGCTCGGTTTTCCGTCTGACGAGAACAACCCTGGAAAGCGGCGGCAATGGACGAAGAGAGATTCGATGCGATCGTGGTCGGGGCTGGCCCGGCCGGCATCACCGCGGCGAAGGACATGGCGGCGGCGGGGCTGTCGGTGGTCGTGCTCGAGCGCGGCCAATACCCGGGTGCGAAAAATGTCTCAGGCGGGATTCTGTATCGGCACCCGACGGAGGAGATGTGCCCGGGCTTCGAGGCCGAGGCTCCGCTCGAGCGGCCGATCATCGAGCAGCGCTACTTGGTCCTGACTGAAGACGCGCTGCTGGGCGGTGTCTACCGCTCGATGCGCTTCGCGGAGCCACCCTACAACGCCTACTCTGTCCTCCGCGCGGAGTTCGACCGCTGGTACGCGACGAAGGCAGAAGAAGCCGGGGCCGAGGTCTATCCCGAATTCACCGTTACCGACCTCCTCTGGGAAGATGGCCGAGTGGTCGGCGTGACAACCGGCGATCCGGACGGCGAGCTCTATGCGCATTGCGTCGTCCTGGCCGACGGGGCGAACTCGCTGCTAGCGCAGCGGGCAGGGCTGCACCGAGAATGGGAGCCGATCGAGCAGGCGCTGGTGGCCAAGGAGCTGATCGCGCTGCCAGCGGCAACCATCGAGGACCGATTCCAGCTGCCGGCGAGCATGGGCGCCGCCTATGAGATCTTCGGGGAATCGACTTGGGGCCTGCTCGGCTACGGCTTCATCTACACGAACAAGGAATCTATCTCGATCGGCACCGGAGCGCTCCTCCACGACCTCATTGAGAGCGGCATCAATGTCAATGACATGCTCGACCGCTTCAAGCAGCACCCGGCCATTGCGCCGTTGATCGCTGGTGGCGAGACAATCGAGTACTCGGCGCACCTGATTCCCGAGGGGGGATACGACCGGCTGCCGAAGCTCTATGCGGATGGAGTCGTCGTCGTCGGTGACGCGGCTGGGCTCGTCAACCCGGTCAATCGGGAAGGGGCGAACCTCGCGATGCTTTCCGGACGCCTCGCCGCGCGGGCAATCATCGAGGCGAAGGAGCGCAATGACTTTTCAGCGGCGCAGCTAGCTCGCTACCGGGAGCTGCTCGAGGAGAGCGTGGTTCTCAAGGACCTACGCAAGATTCGCCGCGTGACGCCCTTCGCGCACGCGCGGCCCCACTTGCTGCGTGAGTACCCGCAACTCGCGTCTGACATCGCGCGGGAATACCTGACCGTTGACGGGTTGCCGAAGAAGGAGAAGCTGGCGAAGATCGGCAGGATGCTCCGATCGGTGCCGAAGCGGCAGCTTGCTAGCGACGTGCTGGGAGCACTGCGCGCCGTTTCTTGATCCGCGAGCCGGAAGCTACTGACCGATCGCGTTCTTGGCGCGATTGAGCAGCTCGACGGTCTCCCTCACCGCGTTGTCGATGATCTCCAAGCCCTCGCGCAGCGCCTCTTCGACGTGGTTGAACTGCTGCATGGCGTAGACGTCGACCTCGCCAAGCGCGCGTTTCCGCTTCTCGTCCGCCATCCGCAGGATCTCTTCGCTCTTCTGCCGCGCCTCGTTCAGGATGCCCTGCTCGGACACCATGTACTCGGCCCGCTTGCGCGCGGTCTCGATGATCTTCGCCGCGTCCTCTTGCGCCTCAGCGATGATCCGCTCCCGCTCGCGGATGACTCGCTGTGCCTGCTTGATCTCGTTCGGCACGGCGAAGCGAAGCTGCTCGACGAGGTCTAGGAACTCGCCCTCCTCGACCATCACGCGGCCGCTGAACGGGACGCGTTTACCCTCCCCGACCAACATCTCGAGCTTGTCTATGAGATAAAGGATGTCTACCGTTCCGTCGTCGGTCGGTTCGTCGTCTTCATGCATGCGGCGGGCTGCTCCAGGTACCGCGTCGGGCGTCACGGATTCCGCTCTCCCAGATCGCCGAGGCGACCGCCCACGCGCTGGCAACGTCGATTCTCGATATGCCATGCGTCTCTTATATCTATATCACGCCGGACGGGTGCCGTCCCCGCCGCGCGCGGTGACAGCGAATTTCGCCCGAAGTGCCTCGCCAACATTCGGCGGCACCAGCGCGGTAACGTCGCCGCCGAGCGAGGCGACCTCCCGGATCAGGCTCGAGCTGACGAACGAATGACGCGATGAGGTCATCAGGCAGACGACCTCAATGTCTGGCGCCAAATGCGCGTTCATATGGGCCAGCTTGAACTCGTATTCGAAGTCGGAAACCGCTCGCAGTCCGCGAACGATGATCCCCGCCCCTCTAGCCCGGGCGTACTCTACGGTGAGTCCGGAGAAGCTGTCAACGGAAATGTTCGGGATATGGAGGAGTGCCTCCCGCGCCAGCGCCACCCGCTCTTCGGCCGAGAAAAGCGCGCCCGGCTTCTCTGATTGTCGGTAGACCGCGACGACGACGTGCTCAAACAGCCGCGCTGCCCGCACCGCGACGTCGACATGCCCGAGCGTGATCGGATCGAAGCTTCCCGGATAGATCGCGATCGTCATCCATTCACCCGCCGGTTGCCGATTGCCGCGCGCCACGGGAAGACGCGGCTACCGCCAGCTACGTGCTCGGCTCGATTGGCTCGCCGGCCTCGTAGATCGAAAAACAACTGTCGCCGTGACAGCGGTGCCGCAGGCGCTGGAGCCGTCCGATCTCATCGGGCAGCGTCACTCGCGGCGAATGGCCGACAACGACGACTGTGCCAGATTGTACCAACCGGGAGGCGGCGAGCTTCTCGAGCGTCGGGAGGATGTCTGGATCGGCGTATGGCGGATCGAGGATGATCAAGTCGTAGGGCTCCTCGTCGCGCTGGAGAAACGCCGCGACCGTCATCTGGTGGACGCGGCTCCGGTCGGTGAATTTGGTGTGTTGGAGGTTCGCCCGGATCACGCGGCAGGCGGCTGAGCTTTGCTCGACGAAGTCAGCCCAGCTCGCTCCCCGGGATAGTGCCTCGATCCCAATCGAGCCGGTGCCAGCGTAGAGATCGAGCACCCGATCAGGCTCAACGCCCAGCGAACCGAGCATAGAGAAAAGCGCCTGCCGGATCTTGTCGGTCATCGGCCGCGTGGCCGGGCTCGGCGGCCCCTTCAGCGTGTGACCTTTCGCCTCTCCGGCAATGACGCGCACGACACTCCTCAGATCACGAACAACCGTGACGGCCGGCAATCCGGCCGCGACCTAAATCATACGTTGGCGTGGGGTCAAGATGCCGGTACGTCCGGCGCTACGGACGCCCAAAATGCTTCAAGCCGCGCTCGAAGTGCCTGGTGCTCGGGCAGCTCGAGCTTTGGATCCCGCGACAGCACCGACTCGGCGACTCGCCGCGCCAGGTCGAGCAGCCGAGAATCGAAGGAGCCGTCGAGCCAGCTCATGGCGGGCATGCCGCTCTGCCGGGTGCCAATGAAGTCTCCCGGCCCGCGCAATTCGAGATCCTTCTCCGCGAGGACGAAGCCATCGTTCGTCTGGACCATCATGTCCAGACGCGCCTCTGCCTCGGGCGTCGCCGAGTCGGCCAGGAGGAGGCAGTACGACTTCTTGCCGCCGCGCCCGACCCGCCCGCGGAACTGGTGGAGCTGAGCGAGCCCGAAGCGATCGGCGCCCTCGATCATGATCACCGTCGCGTTCGGCACGTCGATGCCGACCTCGATCACCGACGTCGAGACCAGGATGTCCGCCTCATGGTCGCGGAAGGCGGTCATGATCCGGTCCTTTTCGCGTCCGGACATCCGGCCATGCAGCACAGCCACCCGCGCATCGGGGAAGACGTCTCGCTGGAGCCGCTCCGCCTCGGCGACCGCGGCTTTCGCCTCAAGCGTCTCGGATTCCTCCACCAGCGGGCAGATCACGAAGACCTGGTGCCCCTTGGCGAGCTCTGTCCGCACCAGATCGTATGCGATCCGGCGATCCTCGCCATAGTAGCGGTGTGTCTCGATAGGAATCCGCCCCGGTGGCAGTGCGTCAATGATGGAGACGTCGAGATCGCCATTGAGCACCATGTTTAGCGTGCGCGGGATCGGCGTCGCGGTCATCGAGAGGACATGCGGCGGCAGCCCGGTAGCCTTCGCCGATAGCTCGCCGCGCTGGCGGACTCCGAAGCGATGCTGCTCGTCCACGATTGCCAGGCCGATGCGCGGGAGCGGAACATCCTCCTGGATGATCGCGTGGGTGCCAACGAGGACATTGATCACGCCCGTCTCCAGCCCGGCAATGATCGTCCGTCGCTCGCTGGCGCGAGTGCTGCCGGTCAGCAGAGCGACGACAGGGCGGTCGCGCTGCTCCAGGCCGGCATAGAGTCCGCGAAAGTTGTGGAAATGCTGCTCGGCGAGGATTTCGGTGGGGGCCAGGACTCCCACCTGATAGCCGGCCGCGACCGTCATCAAGGCGGCAGCCGCCGCGACGACCGTCTTGCCGCTGCCGACATCCCCTTGCAGGAGGCGGGTCATCGGCTGTGGTCGCGCGAGATCGGCCAGGATCTCTGAGAGCGCGCGCTCCTGCGCGCCGGTCAGCTGGAAGGGCAGGCTGCGCCTGAATCGCTCGTAGAGTTCCGAGTCAGTCGGAATCGGGATGCCGCCGGTCGCCTGGCGCTCACGCTTGCGCCGGACGTATTCGAGCTGGAGGAGGAAGAGCTCTTCGAGCGCGAATCGCCGCTGCGCTTGCTCCAGTTTGGAGGTGGAGTCGGGATAGTGCAGCTGCTCGTAGGCCTCTCGCAGCGGCGGCACCTCGAGCTGGCCCATGACCGCCGGCGGCAGATACTCGCGGACCGTCGTCTTCGTGGCGTCCAGCGCGGCGCGCGTCAGGGAGCGGAGCGTCTTCTGCGCCAGTCCCTCGGTGGTGCGGTAGATCGGCGTCATGCGGCCGGTAGAGAGCGCCGGACCGCCAACCTTTTCCCACTCCGGATTGGTGAACGAGAGCGGCCCAAAGCCACTCTCGACCCGGCCACTGATTGCGATCTCGTCGCCGACGGAAATCTGCTTGGCGATGTAGCTGTTGAACCAAGTGACCTTGACCCAGCCGGTCTCGTCAGCCAGCCGAATCTGCACGCGGGGCGGCGGACCTTGGAAGAACTTCAGGTCAACCACTTCGCCACGGACGGTCACGTCGTCGTGCTGGCCGAAGCCCAGGATTGCGCCGATCTTCACCGTGCGCGAATAGTCGACGTGATGCCGGGGAGCAAAGCGCAAGAGATCCTCGACGGTCTGGATCTTGAGCTTGGCGAGCTTCTTCGCGACCGCGCTGCCGACTTTTGGCAGCACGGTGACCGGCTCGCTCGGATTAGCGGGCCGGACCGCCGGGGCTGAAGAGCGGCGCGGCGTCTTGGGAGCCGCTGGGGCGCGTCCGGGCGCGACCGCGCTGTGGAGCTTGCCAACGGGCGGCGATGGCGTGGCCGCGGCGCGCAGGAGCGGCCGGATTGCCTTCAGCTCGTTGGCGATCTCCGTCAATTCGGCCTGCCGCCGCTCGGGAGGTAACTGGGTGTAGTCGCGGAGCCGAGTCTCCACCGCCGCCAGCCGGACGGCTGCCTCGTGCGAGATGGCGCTCGCGTGCAGGCGACGAACGCTGGCGGCAGCCAAGCGGACCATGGTGCCTTTGCAGCCGCTGCGCCACTCACGTCGCAACGCCTCGAGGGCACTCTCGACGTGGTCCGGCGCCGGCGTTGGCTCAGCGTAGCTGGATCGCTGGTTGAGTCGTGGCACTTGATGACGCATCCGTTTCCAGGCCACAGGCCGCCGGGGCCGCGGCCGCCTCGGGGCATGACCAAGTGTAGCCGAATGAGACTATTCGGTTCGGGGTAGCTCGGCTATTGGGCGGCCTTGACCGGCATCACGCCGAGCGCTCCGGGGCCGGCGTACGTCGCGAGCACCGGTCCAGCTTGGGTGAAGATCAGCTGCTCAGGCGGGACGAGGTCACGCAGACGGTCGGCGATCGCCTGCGCGTCGCTGAGGTTGCCGGCATGCATCACGGCCAACGATTCGAGCGGCGCTTCTTGCCGAGTTAGGTCAACGAGCCGCTCGATCGCTCGTCGCCAGGTGCGCACGCGTTCCAGCGGCACGACCTCGCCATTCTCGACGGTGAGGATGGGCTTGATGCTGAGCATCGAACCGACGAGCTGGGCCGCCCGGCCGATGCGCCCGCCGCGATAGACGTACTCCAGCGTCTCCAGCACGGCAAAGAGCCGGCTGCGCTGGAGATTCGATTGCGCCGCCGCGACGACTTCGTCCGCGCCGAGGCCGGCCTGTGCCGCGCGCGCGGCAGCAATCGCCGCCCACCCGAGCTGCATTGTCACCGTACCGGAATCAAGTAGGCGAATCCGCGAAGAATCCACGGCCTCGGCGGCGAGCCGGGCCGAGTTGTACGTGCCGGAGAGCTGGCTGGCGATTGTCACGCAAACGACATCGTTGCCGGCATCGAGAGCGCGGCGAAAAACCTCTTCGAACGCCGAGACTGGTGGCTGCGACGTCTGCGGCAGCGTCGAGGATTCTTGAAGGAGACGCAGAAACTCATCCGGGCCCAGGTCTACGCCATCGGCGTACGTCCGGTCACCGAAGCGAACCATGAGCGGAACGACGGTGATGCCGAGGGAGCTGACCAGGTCTGCTGGGATGTCGGCCGTCGAGTCGACGACGACGGTCACAGGGCGGTTGGCTGCCATCAGGTCCGCGCTCCTTCGTACGCAACGATGCCGATCGCGCCCGGCCCGGAGTGCGTCGCGATGGCTGGCCCGAGAGTTGCAACCAGCGGCGCCTCGTTTGGCGTCAGCGGCGCAAGGCTTTCAGCGAGGCGATTGGCGTCGTCTGGCGACGAGCTATGGACGATCGCGAGTCGCTCGATACGAGGCATGGATCGAATGAACTGCTCGATCGTGGCGAGCGCCCGCGCTCGCGTCCGTGTCCGCTCGTGGGGGACGACTTGGCCTTCTTCGATGCGAAGCACGGGCTTGAGCCGAAGTATCGAGCCGGCCAGGGCGGCGGCGCGGCCGATCCGACCCCCGCGCTGGAGGTATTCGAGCGTGTCGACGAAGAAGATGAGGTGGTAGCGATCAGTCTCTTCGCGCAGTTGGGCCGCGATCGCTGAAAGCGAAAGACCGGACGCCGCGAGCTCCGCCGCGCGGAGAGCCTGGAGCCCGAGGCCGAGCGAAGCGTTCTTCGAGTCAACGACCTCGACCGGCACGCGGCCTTCAAGGTGAGTCCGGGCAAGGAGCGCCGATTGAACGGTACCGCTCAGCTTGGCGGAGATGTGGATCGAGAGAATTCCGTCGTAGGACTCTGCTAGCTCGCTATAGATCGCCTCGAACGCGGCAGGCGAGGGTTGAGACGTCTTCGGCAGCACGGCAGAGTGTGTGAGCCGCTCCATGAACGTCTCGGTCGTGATATCAACCTGATCGCGGTAGACCTCCTCGCCGAAGTGGACATTGAGGGGCACGACAGTGATGCCCTTCTGCCGCAAGATCTCGGCGGGCAGGTCGGCGGAGCTATCGGTCACGATGGCAATGCGCGGCGAACCTGACATTCCCGGTGTCCCGGCTCGGCTCGTCACTCAACAGAAATGATGTACAGATAGTGCGGCTGGCCGCCTGGATGGACCTGAACCTCCACCCAAGGGTAGCTGTCCTTGATCGCGGATGCTAGCACCTGCGTCTCCGCGACCGTTGCCCCGGCGCCCGCGAAAATCGTGATCAGCTCAGCTTGTTCTGGATCGCAGTGCGGCAGCGCCTTGAAGATCGCGCTGCGCTCGTCGGCCTCGCTCGCCACCAGCCGGTCGTCCACGAGCGCGATGGCGTCGCCCTTCCGCGCGCTCACACCGTCAAGCGTCACGTCCTTGTCGGCGCGCGTCACTTCGACGGTACGCACGGCGCTGAGCGCCTCGG
The DNA here is from genome assembly GCA_937901745.1 of uncultured Chloroflexota bacterium. Taxonomy (GTDB): domain Bacteria; phylum Chloroflexota; class Chloroflexia; order Thermomicrobiales; family UBA6265; genus CALGSZ01. Next base: position 17,427 of record CALGSZ010000001.1, read on the forward strand.
TCATCGCGGCCACATTGCGCTCCAGCTCGGCGTTGGCGTTGAAGGCCGTCAGCGCGGCGATCGCCTGGGGGAACGACCGAGTGGGGACGACTCGGACGTGCTTGTCGGCGAGCTGCGCGACCTGCTGCGCGGCGAGCAAGAGGTTCGGGTTGTTGGGGAGCAGGATGACATCGTGAACCGGCGCGTCGTGGACCGCGGTCAGCAGCTCCTCGATGCTTGGGTTCATCGTCAGCCCGCCCGGGATGATCCCGGTCGCGCCCATGTCGAGCAGCGCCCGAATCAAACCCTCGCCCGAGGCGACGGCGAGAACGGCCTGCTTCCCGACGGGTGGGAGATTGAGCGGTAGCGAGGAAGCCGGCTGGCGGCGCGTCGCATCGAGGTCTCGTGCCTGCCGATTGATATTGTCGATCGTGATTTGATCGAGCTCGCCGTGCTGGAGACCGTATTCGAGCGCCCTGCCGGGATTCGCCGTGTGTAGATGAACGCGAACGGCGCGCTCATCGCCGATGATGACGGCCGAGGTGCCCATCGCCGAAAGCTCGGCGCGGACACGTTCGAAGTCGATTCGCTCTCCGACAATGAGGAAGTTCGTGCAGTAGCCGAAATCCTCGGCGGCGTGGATCTCTTCTACCCGGTCGAAAAACCCGGTGGTCGTGACGCCATCCGTGGGTAGGGAGGCGGTGGAGACGGATTCGCCTCGCAGATACCGCTCGAGCCCTTCGAAGAGCGTGACGAGACCTTGCCCGCCGGCATCGACGACACCGGCCTGGCACAGGATGTCGAGGAGATTGGGCGTCTCGGCGAGGGCTTCGCGCGCGCCCTCGAGCGCGGCGGCGATGACCGACACGAGATCCGACGTCGTCGTTGCGGCTGTCGCGGCTCGATCGGCGGCGACGCGGATGACGGTGAGCATGGTGCCCTCGACCGGCTCGACGACCGCCCTGTACGCCATGTCCCGGGCCTCGGCCAGACCATTCGCGAAATCACGGCCATCAATTTCGTCAAGGTCCGCGATCGAACGCGCGAAGCCGCGCAGGATTTGCGAGAGGATGACGCCGGAGTTCCCGCGCGCGCCCATCAGCGATCCGAGCGCTAGCTTGTCTGCGACGACGCCGGCTTTCGCTAACTCGGCCCGATCGAGCTTGCCCGCCTCCGCCAGCGCCGAGCGGAGCGTCAAACTCATGTTCGTTCCGGTGTCACCATCGGGAACGGGAAAAACGTTGAGCGCGTTGATTTCGGCCTTGCGCGCTTCGAGCGCGGACGTCGCGGCGCCGATTGCCCCGAGGAGCGCCTGACCATCCCAGACGGCGCCGCGCACCTCGCTATCGATCATTCAGCTCCCCTTATGACCCTGCCGGACGTAGCCTCAGCTAAGGCATCGAGGCACTACTCCGGTCCGACGAAAAATTGGGTGTTTGCCATCCAACGTGGCCCCGGGCGTGGACACGGCGGTGGCGTTCACAGTTTGGGGTATTGTGTCAAACGCGGCACATAAAGTCGCACGCGCGTGGTGGTGGCCGCTCGTGCAAGTCTACCCCGCTGGCTGTCACCTGGTTTCGGTTGCCCAGCCGTCCCTCCGCGTGGTAGCATAGGGCGTTGCTATGGCGCCGTCCAGCCAGGTCGGCGCTGTCTTTTGCGCCGAACCGCATCACCGCCGGCGTGCGAGCCCGCGGCGGCGCGCTTGGAATATCGAACGACGACGAACGCGGAATACCTGGAAGGGAGTGGCGCCGTGGCTCAATGCGCGATTTGTGGCAAGACGAGGAGCTTCGGCCACAACGTGAGTCACTCCAAGCGGCGGACGAATCGTGACTTCAAGCCGAACGTTCACCGCAAGCGACTCATGATTGGTGGCAAGCTCGTTCGGCTCGACGTCTGCACCCGCTGCATGCGGACGGCAATGAAGGCCGCGTCGGCGTAAAGCCGGGCCGGCGATACCGCCGGAATAAACTCTGCGAGGGAATGGGCGGGGCGACAATCCCGCCCTTCGCTTTTTCTCAGCGGTTTCGACATCGCCGCGCCGCGATTCCAGCCAAGAGCGACCCTGACGATGGCTGCACATCTTCCCGCCTTCCTCACCTTCCATCCGCCGGCGCCAACCACCGCCTCCCGGCGCGCCCTGACGAGCCGGATCAAGCGCCTGGCCGTGCAGAACGGCTTACCAATCGTGGCGGTGACGACCGCGGAGTCCTTTCCGGGGCTGGGGGAGTACCTGGCGGAGCACGTGGCAGCCGGCCGGATGGCCGGGCTGGATTGGTTCACCGCCGAGCGCGGCGCCTTCTCCGCCGATCCACGTAATTTGCAGGAGACAGCGCGCTCCATCGTGTCGGTCGGTGTCCCCTATTGGTCGCGCGATCCCGGCAAGCCGGTGGACGATGAGCCCCGGGGCCGGATCTCTCGCTATGCCTGGGGCGTGGACTACCACGACCTCCTGAAGGAGCGTCTTCGTCGGCTCCATGCCGCGATCGAAGCGGAGGTCGGACGGCCGGTTGAGGCGCGATTTCTGACGGATACCGCGCGCATCGTCGACCGGGCAGTGGCGGCGCGATCCGGACTTGGCTGGTACGGTAAGCACACCTGCATCATCGTCCCCGGCCGTGGCTCATGGGTCATGCTCGGGGAGCTGCTGCTCGACCTCGAATTGGAGCCCGACGCGCCGCTTTCGCGCGACTGTGGGCGCTGCGCTATCTGTCTGAACCGCTGCCCGACCGGCGCGATCATCGCACCGTACGTCGTGGATACGCCGCGATGCCTTTCCTTCCAAACGATCGAGCAGCGTGGCCCGATCCCGCGCGAGATTCGCCCGCTCTTGGGCGACTGGGTCTTTGGCTGCGATGTCTGCCAGGAGGTTTGCCCCTACACGAAAGCGGCCAAGCCGGAACCGGACCCGGCGTTTCTGCCGCGTAGGCTCGAAAACGCCTATCCATCGCTGCGCTGGCTGCTACGCATGACCCAAGAGGAGTTCCGGGAGGTCTACCGTGGCACGGCCGTCGTCCGCGCGAAACGCCGAGGGCTTGCCAGAAACGCGGCCGTCGCGCTCGGCAACGTCGGGACCGAGGAGGATGTGCCGTACCTGCAAGAGGCGGCGGAGTCGCACGATGAGCCGCTGGTGCGGGGTCACGCGATCTGGGCATTGAGCCGGATTGGCGGCGCGCGGGCGCGGCAAGTCATCGAGCGACGCTGGCGGGAAGAGCCGGACGAGCAGGTGCGAGAAGAGATCGCGGCGGCACTGGAAGGCGCGGAGCCGGTCGAAGCGCCGTCAGTTACCCAGTAGCTCGGGGTCTTCCCCGAGGAGCGCCGTTACCTCTTCAAGGCTCGGGAGAGACGTCTGAGCGCCGAGGGCACGAGTCGCCAGCGCGGCGACGGCGTTGGCGACTCGCAACGCCTCCGGCCAGGGCCAGCGCAGCGCCATCGCGTAGGCAATCGCCCCGGCAAAGGCATCGCCCGCGCCGGTCGGATCTTTCACCTCGACGCGAAACGCTGGCGCCGACCATCGCTCGCGGGCGGTGAACGCGATCGCTCCCTCCGCGCCGAGCGTGATCAGGCCGGCGCGCAGGTTGTGTCCCACCATGGCTTCCTGCGCCCTCTCGATCGCGGTCTCCAACGATGATGCTCCGGTGAGCGCCAGCCACTCACGCTGATTGCCGACGAGCGCGTCGTGTCCGAGCGCGAGCGTCCAAACCTCCGGTGACGCGATGTCCGCCAAGTGCGTCAGGGTGCCGAGCAGGCGGGCCGTCGGCACCGTGTGGGCCGGCAGATCGACCAAGAAGCGGCGCAAGGGGAGATCATCAACATCAAGCAGGACGATGTCGTGCTCGAAGATCGCGGCGATGTCGAGCCGGCAGCCGCGCGTCAGGCGAGCGCCCGGATGCCAGAAAATCGTGCGCTCCGGAGGGTCTTGTGAGACGACGATCGTCGAGGCGTCAGTCGGGACTTCAAGCGCGGTGCTCAGCCAGGTCGTGTCGATCCCCTCGTCCCGCAGCGCCTGGCGCAGGCGTTCCCCGAGTGGGTCATCACCGACCAGCGCGGCGATCGAAACCTTGGCGCCGAGCCGGGCAGCCGCGACGGCGCTGTTCCCTGCCCGTCCCCCAGGCGCTTCGAGCGATTCACGGACGATCGCATAGCTGCCAGGGGCAGGATAGCGCTCGACAACGTAGAGACGGTCCCAACTGACGAGACCGACAACGGCGATACGAGGTGTGCGCGGTCGCGACACGGGTGGACGCCTGAACCTCCTGAACGGCGATGCGCCGGTTGCTGCGCGTGCGGGCGCGGCGATGATCCTCTCACGCGACAGGCCGCGATCGCAACCACTGAAATGGAAATGCCGTTTCTGCCTATTGCAGCACATTCGCCAGACAAGCTAAGATAACAGTGTTTGGATAACATAACGATGTTCGAGAACGGAGCGGCGGATAGTGGCGGACGAAGCAGTTGGGCATTTCGAAGGAAGCCGCCGGGAGCGCCTCCGCGCGCAGATGCGGCGTGACATTCTGGATGCGGCGCGGAGCATCGTGCAGCGCGAAGGGATCGAGGCGCTCTCCATGCGCACGCTAGCGCGAGCCGTCGGAGTTCACGCGCCCACCCTCTACGATTACTTCGCGAACAAGGACGCGGTCCTGGACGCGCTTTACCTCGAAGGGACTGACCGGCTCCACGCTGCCTTCAAGGATGCCATTGAGGCGCATCCGCCAGGACGCGAGCGGCTCCAGGCGTTGGGACGGGCGTATCGCGCCTTCGCCTTGTCCGACCCTGACCTTTTCCAGTTGATCTTTGGTCGCGTCGAGGCGTCGTACCGGCCGAGCGAGGCAGTTCTCCCGCGGGCTGCGGCGCTCTTCGAGGTGCTGGTAGGAGAGGTCAAGGCGGCAATGGATGCCGGCGATCTGCGCCGGGTCGATCCGATTGAGATCGCCCTTGCGATTTGGGCGGCGGGTCACGGATTCGTGACCCTCGAGATCAACGGCTACATGGAGAAGTGCGCGCCGGTCCCGGCGGAGACCATTTATCATCGCGTGTTGGATCTGGTCTACGAGGGCATTGGCCCAGGGAGAGGGGAGGAGGCTCGGCAGGCATGATTGAGCTTGCGATCATGATCGAGGGCCAGGATGGGCTCAACTGGCAGCGCTGGCAGCGGCTGGCGCAGGCAGCAGAAGATCTCGGTTTCGCCGGACTCTTCCGCTCCGACCACTTCACCAATTCAACCGGACCGCACAAGGACTCGCTGGAGATGTGGACCTCCTTCACCTGGCTGGCGAGCCACACGCGGCGGATCGAGTTCGGACCGCTCGTCGCTCCGGTTTCCTTCCGGCATCCGGTCATCACCGCTTGGACCGCTGCCGCGATCGACGATCTCTCTGGGGGACGGTTCCGCCTCGGACTCGGCGCCGGTTGGCAGGAGCGCGAGCACCGATCCTACGGGTTCGATCTGCTGACGGTGGAGCAGCGCTTCAAGCGGCTCGAAGAGGCGTTGGAGGTCGTGACCCGGCTCCTGCGATCGGACGAGCCCACCGGCTTCGACGGCGAGTTTTACCACTTGGAGGATGCGCTGCTCTTGCCTCGTCCGGCTCGCCCTGGCGGACCGCCGATCGTGATCGGTGGCAACGGCGAGCGGCGCACGCTCCCGCTCGCTGCCCGCTACGCCGACGAGTGGAACGGCGTGCTCATTCCGGCCGAGCGGTACAAGAAGCTCAATGAGACGCTCGACCGGTTGCTAGATGAGGCGGGGCGGCCGCGTGAGGCTGTCCGCCGCACGCTCATGACGCGCGTCGTCATCGGCCGCGACGATGCGGAGGTTCAACGCAAGCTCAACGGCGATCCGGAAGAATTGAAGGAGCGCGGCGTCATCTTCGGGACGCCGGACGCGGTCGCCGAAGCCTTGGGCCGGGTCGAGGAGGCCGGCGCCACGCGCGTCCAGGCGCAGTGGCTGGACATGGACGATATCGACGGGCTGGAGCTGCTAGCGGCGAAGGTGATGCCGCAGCTCGTGGCCTGATTCGCCGATTCAATTCCTACGCTACGAACGCGCCCCGCGCAGTCGCCAGGCTTGAGCGACAGCGCGGGTTCGCGTGTGCGTTTCGGTCAGCACGCCGCTCACCAGGATCGCCACGAGACTGACGACCGCCGCCGCGAGGAAGACACGGTCGAACCCGTACCGCTCGATGATGCGGCCGCCGGCTATCGGCGCGAGTGCTGTCACCGCGAGGATGACGTTCGTCAGGCGGATGTAGGGGATGCGGCGATCGTCCGGCGCGATCGCGAGCAGGTACCCGAGATTACTAAGCGATTGGGCGGCCAGCGTCGCGCCGTAGACGACGAAGATCGCGCCGAAGGCGATGGACAGCGGCCGGACGTCGTCGAAGCGATCGCGGTAGAGGTCAGTCTCGGCGAGGTACGGGAGCAGCAGCGCGACGAGCGGGGCCAGGAGTCGCAGCAGCGCCGCGCCCTGGAGGACCGTGCGGTGCCCGGCGCGTCGAGCCAACGCTGACCACAGCGGCGCGGTGAGGAGCCGCGCGGCGACGAGCGCAGTTAGGTACGGCCCGACGTACCAAATGGGCGTCGCGAGCTCGCGGAAGGCGTAGAGGATGTAGAAAGGATCGGCGACCGCGGCGAGTGACAGGATCACCCTGAAGAGCAGGAATCGCCGGTAATTTGGATCGAGCAGGCTACCGAGCGCCTGCCGCGCGGACGCGCCTGGCATGACCGGCCCGGTCCGAGCGACCCGCGCCGGCTCGCGGCCCCATGCCAAGAAGTAGACTGCGCCGCTCAGCGCGACAGCGGCAACGACGAAGAGAAACGTGAAGTTCCGCGGGAAGTCCGAACCTTCCGGTCCCAACACGCGGTGGGCAACAAGCCCCGCCACGATCGCGATTACGGCGCCCCAGAGATATCGCGCGCGCAAGAACCCCGATCGGCGTTCAGGCGGAATCGCGCGGCGGACGACGGCGATGGAGGGGGCAGCCGCGAAGCCGGACGCAGCGGCGTACGCGCCGTAGCAGATGAAGAACGAGCGCAGCCGCTCCGAATCGCTCATGTTCTCGCGAAATCCGATGTACGCGAGGAGCGCGATGGCGGCGGCGCGGACGATCGCCGCCCCGGTCAGCCACGGGATCTGGCGCCGGCTGCCGCGCGTCAAACCGCTAGCAATGACCTGGGCGACGAGCCACAGCCCGGTTCCGATGGCGGGGACCAGACCGATGGTCACCGGATCGTCGGTCAATTGCGCGACGAAGACCGCGAGGATCAGCGATGGAAAGAGCAGCGCATCAGCGAGTGATACGAGCGCGCCGCCAATGACGCCGAATACGAAGGTTGTGGTGAGGCTTCGTCGGTCTTGCGCGAAGCGGCGGATATCTGCTCCCGCCAAAATGAATGCTCCCGGGTAACGATCGGCGAGCCGTGTAGCCACGAGCAGCGGTGGTGGCCCCAGGGTCGGATTATAGCTTGAAGGGCTGTTGCGCCCGTTACCGAGTTGGCCGCGTCTCAGGCGGGCACGATTAGGCGGTGTGGGACTCCGCGCGCTGGGGCAGGGTGTCGGTGCCGTCGGTCGGCCGCTTGGCGCGGCGCCGATCGAACATGTCGAGGAGCAGCAGCCCCTCGATCTCGATGAACTCGTACATCCGCATCATCGCCTTGAACTCGGGATCGGCGTTCAGATAGAGCCCTTCCATCAGACCCTGATGCACGTGCGGCTCATACGTCTTCGAGAACTTGTTGTTCTGAATGCCGATGAAGAGCTTGTAGAGGTCCACGAGCTCGGTGGGCGAGATCGGGGTATCGAGATCGCTCCGGATGATCTTGCCGGATGCCATCCGCACCTTCAGCCGGTTCTCGATCGCGAAGCGGTTTAGTTCGTTCTCGAATTGGAGCGCGTCGCGGCTGTAGTCGAACAAGATGAGTTTGAGATAAATCGATTCGACGGCGAGGTTGAACAGCTCGCAGAGCTTCGCCTTGTTGGGCGGAATCGCCTCGACGAAGCGGCCCTGGACGAGATCATAGAGCGCGCGGGCCGTGTCGAATTGGGTCAGACCGGTCAGCTTCGCGATCGTGGCAACGTCGCGCTGCCCATCAACGCATTCATAAACGGGCAGCAGATGCTCCGGCACGGTTCGCTCGATCAGGTGGGGACGCTGCCGGAAGATCATAAAGACCGACGGGACGACCGGGCTGATCTGGATCCACTCATCAACCCGGCGCGTGCCCTCGATGATGAGATGGTTGCCATCGACCGTGACCGCGACGCCTCCCTCCTTGACGACCTCGCCTGCCTTGAAGGTGAACTGGCAATTGCGCCACAGGAAGAGGGTGTAGACGGCCGTTTCCAGAAGTAGCTCGTGGCACCGCTCGAGGTCTTCGCGGTCGAGGATCCGACGCTGGACGAGCTCGGCCAACATCTCCTCCTCCGTCTTGCCTGGCCGGCGCGCGCGAAACGCCTCGACCTGGTGGCGCTGGACGCGGCCGATACGGATGAGAAGATCGAACATGCCGGGCAGGCGCGCTCCGGCGGCGACGTAGGTGATGCGGCCGTTCTCGAAGGAGATCGTCCGGGTGTTCCAGCCCTGGATCAGCGTCAGCGTCCCCGTCTTCCCGGAGAGGCTGATCATCTGCAGGATGTCGGAAATCAGGAAGTTGCCCAGGCGTCCCTGGAGGTCGAACTCGGGCTTGCTGGCAATGCCATCCTTCGGGTCGGTGCGGTCCATCGTGGCAATCCCAAGCGGCAGGCCAAGCAATACCTCGCGCGCATCGCCAGCTTGCCCCTGAGCGCACAGCGGCCGCAACGGGGCAGTTAGCCCTTTCGGGGGCTTTTCGCGAGGACGTTGCGCCCGGATCGAAAGGGGGATAGCAGTGCTTTGGTCCTGAGGAGGGCGGGTTCCGCCCGCCGCGCGCCGGAATTTACCCGAGCAACGCCCGCGCCGCGCTGAGCGCTTCCTTGTCCCTCTCGTCGGTCAGACGGCGCTCCGCCTCCGTCACGGGTGCGAAGTTGGGCTGACCGGAGCCCTCAACGGGAGCGAGCGCGCGAAGCGCCATTGCCGGCTGGCCGCCCGGCTGGGCGCGGCGTGACCCGGCCCAGCCAGCGATCTCGGTTGTCACGCCGAGCGATGCCGCGTGTCGTACAGCCGCCTTCCAGAGTGGCTCAGTTGCCTCCGCGCGCGCCACCGGCAATGCGCTGCCCTCGGCTCGATCTTCGATCGCTACCGCCGCGCCGTCCTCCGAGAGGATGACGAGCCGGATCGTAGCGGCCTTGTCGCCCTCATGGGCAAGCTCCCGCGCCACCTCTGCCCGCACCTTGGCGTATGTGACCGGAATCAGCTCGGGGAGCACCATCGTCGAGGCGAGAATCGGCATGAAATTCGCGTCCCCTTTCCAGCGCGGGACGATGTGCTGGTGCAGATGCCCGGCCACTCCCGCCCCGGCGACATCGCCGATGTTGAAGCCGACGTTGAAGCCATCGCACGTCAACACTCGGCGCAGGGCGCGCAGGGTTGGCGGCAACAGCGCGGCCATTCCCTGGATCGCCGCCTCGCTGGCTGCTTCGGGACTCGCGACGTGCTCGTTCGGGACGATCATCAGGTGCCCGGTGTTGTACGGGAAGAGATTCATGATGAGGAAGGCCGACTCGCCCCTGTGCACGATGAGGCTCTGGACGTCATCAGAGGCTGCGAGCCGGTTACAGAAGAGGCAGCCGGCCTCCTTAGCGCCGCCACCGACATACCGCATGCGCCAGGGTGTCCACAGTCGTTGATGCTCGATTGGGTGATTTGGAAGTTCCTCGAATCGCGCGTCGTCGCGGACGCGATCATGCTCGCTGCTCATGTCACGATGGTAGCACTCGCGTCGCGGACCGAGGAGCGTAGGACACATTTTCGAGTATCCGCGCCGGTTACGGTGCTATGATAGGCAGCCGGTGGCAGACCAGGGATTTCTGTCACCGGCTGCTCCACAGTCTGGGACGGAGCGACACCGAGGGCTGCAGTGCAATCGACACAAGCTATGGGCTCCGCTACGCGTGCGGAGCGATCCCGATTGCGCCGCGCCGTGGCCGAGCGCGCGTTAGTACTTCTGCACATCGGCCAGGTGTTCGTCGACGCCGGGCTCGTCTGGCTGGCATTCTGGCTTGCCTGGCTCTTGCGCTACCGGCTGGAGTGGGGCGGTGATGTTCCGCCGTGGGTTTGGGAACCCTTCGAGACGTTCCACTCCCGGGCGGCGCTCTTCGTCGCTCTGACGATTGCCATCTTCTTCATTCGCGGAATCTACCGCCTGCCCCGCTCGACCGGGTTCCTGGATGAGGCGACGCTCCTCATCGGCGGCGTCACGACGGCGATGGCAGGCGTGATTTTGACCGCGTTCCTGTCCCGCTTCGTGCCTTCCCGGCTCGTCTTTCTTTACGCCTGGGGGCTCGCGATCGCGCTCCTGCTAGCGCGTCGGCTCGCCTGGCGCGCTATCCGGCATTGGCTCTGGGCACGGGAGATCGGCGTCGACCGCGTGCTCCTCGTCGGCGCCGGTGATGCCGGCCGGCGTGTGATGCAGGCGATGATGGGCATGCCGGCCCTGGGCTATCGCGTCATCGGCTTCGTGGACGATGGCGATAGCTCCCCGATGCTGGCCGTCGCGACCGAGGGAGGCGTCACCAGTGCCGAGCGTCTCGGGACGACGGCTGATCTGCGCGACCTCATCGGCCGCATGGAGATCGACGAGGTGATCGTCGCGCTGCCTCCCGAGGCGCAGGGGCGTGTGCTGGAGATCGTCGACCAGTGCCGGCAGTCGGGCGTGACGTTCAAGGTCGTGCCGAATCTCCTCCAGCTCTCGCTCGATCGCGTAGACCTGGCCGAAGTTGCGGGCGTGCCGCTCATCGGGATCAAGGACGCGTCCATCCGCGGCGTGAACTACGCGATCAAGCGGACGATGGACATTGTGATCGCCTCCCTCGTCCTGCTGATCATGGGCATCCCGATGCTCGTGATTGCCGCGCTCATTCGGCGCGACTCTCCAGGTCCCGCCCTGTTCCGGCAAGTGCGTGTCGGGAAGAACGGCCAGCCGTTCACGATGCTCAAGTTCCGCTGCATGGTGGACGGCGCGGACTGCATGCGCGAGGAGCTGATCCGATCGAATGGTCACGTCGATCCACGACTCTTCAAGCTGCCGGACGATCCGCGGCTGACTCGTATCGGGCGGAGGCTGCGGCGCTTGAGTCTCGATGAGCTTCCGCAGTTCATCAACGTCTTGCGAGGTCAGATGAGTGTGGTCGGCCCGCGCCCGCCGTTACCTGAGGAGGTCGAGAAATACGAGGACTGGCACCGCCAGCGGCTGCTGGTGACGCCTGGACTCACCGGGCTTTGGCAGGTCAACGGGCGGAGCAACCTGACCTTCGACGAGATGGTGCGGCTCGACTTGTACTACGCCGAGAATTGGTCCCCGTGGCTCGATATCAAGATCGTGCTGCGGACGATCCCCGCAATCGTGACCCAGCGCGGCGCCTACTGACGGCGCATTAGCCCGAGCGGAAGCGATGACCTCCGAGCGGAGCGACGGCGTGGATCTGAGGGAGCTGTTGGCGATCGTCCGCCGGCGTTGGTGGATCATCGTTCTCGTGCCCGTCGTCGCTGCGGCGGCGCTCCTCTGGCGGACCTGGACCACGCCGTACCAGACAACCGTCCGCGCGACGGTGCTGATTCCCGGAGATACGGAGATTCCCGGCAGCGCGGAGCGGCCCGAGCTGATGGTGCTCGACGATCTCCCGCCTCTGGTCGACTCGCGCGCGTTCGCGGAGGGCGTGCATGCGGCGCTCGGAGAAACCTCGCTGACGGTCGAAGACGTGCGGGCGGCGCTCAGCGGGGAGCGGTACAGCCGCGTCTTGACGGTGCGCGTGACGCGCGAGTCGGCCGACGAAGCGCGGGCGATCGGCGAGGCGGTCGCGGCGTCCCTGCCCGAACTGATCAATCACTATCTCGTCGCGGAGGGCTCCTCCGAGCCGGCGACGGTGCGCATCATCGACCCGCCTGGTGACCCGACCCGCTCCCGGCCTGGGCAAGCGCTCCGCGCCTTGATCATCCTGGCCGTCGGCGTCGCGGTTGGACTTGGCCTCGCGGTACTGATTGATTTCCTCGATCCCCGGCTGCGCAGCGCGGACCAGGTCGAGCGGCTGCTCGGTATCCCGGTCCTGGCCGATCTTCGTGGCAGGCGGGGGGCGCCATGAGCGAGCGCGTTGCCAGTATCCCGCGCGCCGCAGCCTCGGCCGAGCCGGTATCGCTGCCGGAAGCCGTGGCAACCGAATCGGGCCGCGCGCTCGCGCTGCGCGTGGAAGCGGCGCTGGCTGGTCGTGAAAACTCTCGGGGCGAGTCGAGGATCATCCTGGTCGCCGGCTTGGAAACGCCAGGATGGGGCAGCGCGGTACAGCTGGCGGCGGCGTACGCGGCGCTCGGATGGGAGACTGTGGCGGCGAGGCTGGCAGCGACCGGCGATACCCAATCAGCAGCGGGGGCGCGTGCCGCGGCTCGTGCCTCTGGCCCGGGAACGCCGCGGGAGCTTGGAACTGAGGCGCTCCAGCCGACTACCGTGCCGCATCTATCGGTCGTCTCTCCGCAGCTCGTTTCGGAAATAGCAACGGCATTGCCGCGCCGGCAGGTCGTGTTGCTGGAGGCGCTGGCGAAGGCGTGCGACCGGCTTGTCGTGGCGTTGCCGGTGCGAGCTCCTGCTATTCCTCATATTGCGGCGAGCAGCGATGCCGCGATATTGGCGCTCCGGCCGGGCAAGACGACGCGCTCAGCGGCGATGGAAGCCAAGACGCTGCTGGAGACGGCTGGGGCTCCCCTCGTCGGGGCAGTGCTCAGCGACGGGTGAAAGCAGGAGTCGAAGTGCCACTGGCTTCTTCGTAGAGCGAGGCATCCTCGTCCGCTGCTTGGTCCGAGGGCGGGGCCGCTTTCCCATTCTCGAGGGGTGGCAGCTCGCTGGAGCCAGTGAGCACGATGCCGCGCTGGCGCAGGCGAGCGACGGACCGCAGCAGCGTCAGCTCATCGAGTCCGAGCCGCTGCCCGAGCTCAGCCATGCTCATCGCGTTGCCCTGGAGAGTGAGAACGATGAGCGTCTCGGTCTCCGACAGCGAGTCGATGGCCGCGTCGCAGCCGTGCCTGAGCATGAGCACGGCGGTTGGATCCGGGGCGTGCCGTCGCAGCTCGACCAACTCATCGCTGCGCCGCGTCGCTTCCAAAACGATTCGGTCGGTGTTCAGCGGCACATACTCAGTGCGGCTCGGGAGGGTCGCGCCGCGCTGATAATTGAAGATGCCTCGATCGCTGGCGATGACGCGCGCGAGAATCTCGATGCACTGTTCTTCGATGCAGTGGCGCAGCTCTCGCTCGGACAGCCAGCCGCGCTCGAGGAGGATCATCCCCAGTCCCCGGTCGCGTCCGCTCTCCTCCTGCTCGCGGAGCGCCTCTTGCAGCTGGGACATGGACAGATAGCCGAGCCGAATCAGCATACGGCCGAGGCGCAGCGCCATGTTCGATGAGGTGATAAAGCTCAGCTGGCCTCGGTCGAGGTAGAGGGTCGCCTCTTCTCCACCGGCGCTGATGGTGAGCTTCCCGGTTTGCCGGCGGAGGCCCAACAGGTACAGCAGGTCGGGCACGCCGATGTCGCTAAGCTCACCCATGAACGACACGCTGCTGCCCTCCAACCGGAACCGGATACTCTGCTCTCATCATGATGCCAAGTATGCCGCCTCATTGGTACTAGCGACGTCCGCCTTTAGTCCCATTCATCAATGATCGGCAATGGTCACGGAACCGGGAAAATGTGCGCGGCTCCTTCAGGAAATCCCAATTCCTGCCTGGAAACCGGATTAGGGGCGATAGATAAGCCGTGCGAGCACGCTAGCTCAAGGCGCAATCGAGGTCAGGCGGCGCGCTCTGCTGCTTTGAAGTAGGCCGCAAGATATGGCTTCTCCCGCAGGTCGGCGAGATCGGCGGCGAGGACCGCTTCCGGAGTGATGCCGCCCGAACGACACGCTTGGGCGATCAACGCCATGGTGGCGTGGCACCGGGCGACGAGGTCGGTAGGCGTGGGCTCACGCACCCATTGATCGGCGTTGCTTCGGAGGAGCGCGGCCGCTGATGACGGAGCAAGCCCTTCCTCACTCGTCAGCAGTGCGCGATCGGGTCGCACCTGATCCCACGTAAAGCCGGCCCGAACGGCTACCAGCGCGACCCAATAGAGTGCTTGGCTGCCTTCGAGGAGGACATCGTGCCGCTGGTCCCGGTGACGATGGGTACCCTCGAGCGCGCCGGCGAGCTCTCGCAGCTCGTCCGCGACGCGCTGGGTGAGTCCCTCACCGGAGCCGCGCAGCCGCCGCGAGGTTCCGGATTGCTCTTCCAGCGGCTGGTCGCGAAGGTACTCATAGGCGCCGTACCAGAGTCGGGAGCGGGCGGCCACCGCTGCATCGCCGTAGATGCTCTCCGGGTCGGCCACTCGCTCGGCGACGACAGAAAGGCTGTTGTCGGGCTCAAGACGGCGGTAGTAGCAGGACTGGTAACCGTCGTGACAGGCGGGGCCGATCTGGCGCACCTTGATCAGCAGGCTGTTCTGCTCACAGTTGACGAAGATTTCCGAGACGATCTGCTCGTGGCCGGAGGTCTCCCCCTTGCGCCAGAGCTTGCCACGGCTGCGGCTCCAGAAATGCGTGCGGCCGGTCTCCCGCGTCAGCCGCAGGGCCTCCTCGTTCATGAAGGCGACCATCAAGACGTGGCCGGTGACAGCGTCTTGAATCACCGCGGGGACGAGCCCGTCACGGTCGAACCGAAGGGGGAGCGGTGTCGAATCGCTCATAGACGGACCGGGATGCCGCGCTCGGCGAGATAGCGCTTGACGTCGGCGATGCGAAACTCACCGAAGTGGAAGACCGACGCGGCGAGGACGGCGTCAGCGCGGCCGGGCATTAGCGCCTCGGCGAAATGCTCGAGCTTGCCGGCGCCGCCGGAGGCAATCACCGGGATTGTGACCACCTTGTTGATCGCTTCAAGTAGCTCAAGGTCGTAACCGTCTTTCGTCCCGTCGCGATCCATGCTCGTCACGAGCAGCTCGCCCGCGCCGAGCTCAGCCGCGCGCTCTGCCCAGGCAACGGCGTCGAGGTCCGTCTCGCGCCGTCCGCCGTGCGTGTAGACGCGCCAGCCGCCGCCGGGATGGCGCCGAGCGTCGATTGCGACGACGATGCATTGCCGACCGAACGTCTCCGCGCCCTCGACGATCAGGTTCGGATGAGCGATCGCTGCTGTGTTGATCGAGACCTTGTCCGCGCCGGCGCGCAGCAGGTCGCGGATATCGGAGACGGAGCGGACGCCGCCGCCGACCGTCAATGGGATCAATATCTGCTCTGCGGTTCGGGCAACGACATCGATCATCGTCCGGCGACTGTCGGAGCTCGCGGTGATGTCGAGGAAGACCAGCTCATCGGCGCCTTCCGCGTTGTAGAGGGCGGCAAGCTCGACCGGATCGCCGGCGTCACGCAGATTGACGAACTCGATCCCTTTGACAACGCGGCCATCCGTCACGTCAAGGCAGGGGATGACGCGCCGCGTCAGTGTTCCAGTAGCCACGGGAGCGGTGTCTAGCATCGAAGCGGCTCCGAGGACTTGGCGACGGCAATGGCGGAGGCGAGATCCACGCGGCCATCATACAGCGCCCGCCCGATGATCACCCCGTCCGCGCCGGTGCGCGCGACCGCGGCGACATCGTCCAGTGTGCCGATGCCGCCCGAAGCGATAACGCCCCGGCCGAGTAGATTGACCAGCGATTCCAGCGCCGGAAGATTCGGGCCGGAAAGCGTGCCATCGCGCCGGATGTCCGTGTAGATGAATACCTGAATCCCGGCTTGGCGGAGCCGCAGCGCAACGTCCTCGGCGCGCTCCTCGGTCTGCTCCAGCCAACCGGACGCGGCGAGCTTGCCGTCGCGCGCATCGAGTCCCGCCGCCAGCCGGTCGCCCCAGCGGACGGCGAGGCGGGCGACGAGCTCTGGATCGCGGATCGCGGCGGTGCCAAGAATCGCCCGGTCGATCCCGAGGTCGAAAGCGAGCGCCACGTCCCGCTCGGTGCGCAGCCCGCCGCCGAGCTGGATCGGGATCATCACCGCCTCGCGGATGCGCTTGATCGCCTCGACGTTTGTCGGATGGCCGTCCTTCGCGCCGTCGAGGTCCACGACGTGAAGCCACTCGGCGCCGGCGGCCGCCCAGCGGCGCGCGGCTTCAGCCGGATCGGCATCGAAGACCGTCTCTCGCGCGTAATCCCCTTCGACGAGGCGAACGCAGCGCCCGCCGCGAATGTCGATAGCTGGATAGACGATCACCGGGCCGCTCCCGCCGTTAGCGCGGCGCGGTCGAGCTGAGCGACGAACTTGCGCACGAACGCGAGGCCGGTTTCGCCGCTCTTCTCCGGGTGGAACTGCGTGCCCCAGATGTTGTCGCGAACGACAATGCTGGGGAACTCCTCGCCGTAGACCGTCGTGGCGGCAATGTCGTCCGGATTGGCGGGTTCGGCGATGTACGAGTGGACGAAGTAGGCGTAGGCGTCGTCGCCTGGCACGCCGGCGGGACCGGACCGGATGACACGCACGCGGTTCCATCCCATGTGAGGAACCTTCGGCGCGTTACGTAGGGACCGGACCCGGCCAGGCAGCAGACCCAAGCCGACCGCGTCTCCCTCTTCTTGCTCCTCGAAGAGCAGCTGCATTCCGACGCAAATGCCGAGGAATGGCTTACCGGCCTCAACCGTGCGATAGATGGCGTCGGTCACGCCCTGGGCGCGCAGGCGAGCGATGGCGTGTCCTGCATGACCGACGCCGGGCAGCACGACGGCATCAGCCGAGGCGATGACCGCCGGGTCTGGCGTCACCACCGTCTCAGCGCCGGCAGCCTCCAGCGCGCGGCGGATCGACCGTAAGTTCCCGGCTTCGTAGTCGACTATTGCGATCATGCGAGGACTCCCTTCGTCGACGGGATGCGAGTGGGATCGCCGGTGAGGCGTGTCGCTTGATGCAGCGCGAGGGCGCCTGCCTTGAAGATCGCCTCCGCCGCGTGGTGCGCGTTGCGAGCCCGGAGCAAGTCGATGTGGACGGTGAGATAGGCGTTCATGACGAGCCCGCGCCAAAACTCTTCGACAAGACTCGCCGCGAAATCGCGGCCGATCAGCGGCTCGGGCATCTCCGCCGCGAAGTGGAGGAACGGCCGGCCGGAGCAATCGACGACGACGCGGGCGAGCGCCTCATCGAGCGGGGCGTAGGCGGAACCGAACCGGGCAATGCCGGCGCGGTCGCCGAGCGCCTGGCGAATGGCCATTCCGAGCGCGATCCCCACGTCCTCCACCGTATGATGCGGGTCCATCTCCGCGTCTCCCTGGCAGGAGACCGTTAGGTCCAACCGGCCATGCCGGCCGAGCGCGTCGAGCATGTGGTCGAGGAACGGGACGCCGGTGTCGGCGCGGACGGTCCCAGCGCCGTCGATATCGAGCGAGAGGCGGATCGCCGTTTCGCTGGTCTTGCGCTCGATCTCGCTCTTCCTGATGCGGTAGACCGTCTCGGTCATCAGGACCTCCCAGCGTCGCTCAGGATCGCGCGGAGCTCTTCGACGAAGATCGCGTTTTCCTCCGGCAGCCCGACCGTCACTCGCAGGCAATCGCGCAGACCAAGCTCGGGCCGGCCGAAGTGGCGGACGTAGACGCCGCGCCGCGCAAGCTCATGGACGACCGGCAAGGCGTCCTCAACCGGCAGGCGGACGAGGATGAAGTTGGTCGCCGACGGGAGCGGCTCGACGCCGGGAATGGAGCGCAGATCGTTCGCTAATGCCTCCCGCGCCGCGACGATGCGCTTGACGTTCTCCATCAGGTGGGGGAGGTCATCGAGCGCAGCGGTCGCGGCCAGCGCCGAGACTTGCGAGATGTTGAAGAACGGCGGCACCACCGGGCGCGCGTATTGCATCAGAGCTGCCGGGAAGACGCCGTAGCCGACGCGCAAGCCCGCCAGCCCGGCGAACTTGCTCAACGTCCGCAGGATGACGACGTTGGGATACTTCGTCATCAGTGGCAGATTGGAGACACCGGCGAACTCGGAATACGCCTCGTCAATTGCGACCACGCACGGCGCGCCGGCGACCACCCGCTCGACCGCGGCGGGATCGAGCAGGTTCCCGGTCGGATTGTTCGGCGTGCAGATGATGATCAGCTTCGTCCGTGGCGTGACGGCGGCGAGCACCCGATCTGGATCGAGCGCGAAACCGTCGCCGAGCGGTGCGTTGTTCACGCGCCCGCCGTGGAGCGAGATCATCGGCTGATAGACGCCGAAGGTCGGCTCGTGGATGATCGCTTCGTCGCCGTCGTCAATGATTAGGTGAGCAAGTGTGTTGAGTACGTCGTCCAGCCCGGCGCCGCAGACGATCTGCTCGGCCGGCATGCCGGTGTACCGAGCTAGCGCCTCCCGCAGCTCAGTCTGCGCGAAATCCGGGTACCGATTCGTCTCCGCATACGATGCAAGCGCCTCCCGCGTCTTCGGCGACGGACCAAACGGCGACTCGTTCATATCAAGCTTGATCCGCCGCGTCGGCGTTCCTACGGCTGGCTTTGGAGGCACGTAGGTGGGGATTGCCCGCACGACCTCGCGGACGATCTTGGCAGCATCGAATGTCGCGGATCCTCCAACGGTGGATGTGGTCACGAGTGGCGCCTCCCGTGCTGCGGAGAGGTCCCGGAACCGGAGCCCGGGGCAAAGACGATTGATGATCCTTCAGGACCGCGAATGGGAGGTTGTAACAAGCTGTCGCCTCCCATGCGCCAGAAGTTTACGTAATATCGTTCAACTCAGACACGTGCCGGCGCCGGCTCACAGGAGAAGCTTGTCGAGCGAGGAGACGAGGATCTCGCTCGCTCCCGCGGCGCGCAGGCGCTCGATCCGATCCCAGAACACTTCTTCTTCAATCGCGGTATGGACGGCGACCCAGCCCTCGGTGTCGAGCGGGATGACCGTCGGCGCTTTCAGGCCCGGCACGACTTGCCGAATCGCCGGCAGCGCCTCGACCGGCGCGTTCATCATGACATACTTGTACTTGCGGGCAGCCCGGACGGCATTGATCCGCATCAGCAGGCGGTCGATGTTTTCGCGCCGCTCCGGATCGGCCATCGCCGCCTTGTTGGCGACCAAGACCGCCTCCGACTCCAGGATCGTGGCGATTGGGCGGAGGTCGTTGAGAATCAACGTAGAGCCGGTCGCCGTCAGCTCGACGATCGCGTCGGCAAGCCCAAGACTCGGCGCAACTTCGACGGACCCGCTCAGCGTGATGATTTCCGGATCGGCCCCGAGCGTAGAGAAGTAGCGCTTCGCCGAGTGCGGATACGAGGTCGCGATCTTTCGATCCTTGACGTCCTCGACCGAGTGATATGGCGAATCGCGGAGGACGGCGACGACGAGGGAGCAATAGCCGAAGCCGAGCGGCACGAGTTCCTCGACATCGGCTTCTTCCTCGAAGATCAGATTGCGCCCGACGATGCCGAGATCGACGGTCCCGAGCGCGACGTACTCCGGGATGTCATCGTCCCGGCCGTACAGAATGGAGAGCGGAAAATTCCTGCAGACGGAAAAGAGACGCTGCCCGTAGCTTTCGAATTCCAGGCCAATCGAGTGCAGCAAACGAAGGGTATCGTCAGTCAGGCGACCATTACGTTGAATGGCGAGCTTGAGTCTGCCCTCGCCGTTGATAATCGACGCGGTCATGGCGGTTTGGACGGCTCCTCAATGCGGCGAACACCTCACCGCTGGGGCGCGAACGACGCCGGATGTGTACCAGATTGTGACGCCTTGCACAAGTGCCATTGGAGCTTCGTGTGGTGAAGGAACGCCGGGGCCGAGGGGCCTCGCGAAATCCGCAGAAAGAGCAAGAGAGGCCGGAGCCGCCGCGAACGGTCGAGTTGACGATCGAGCGGATCGTCCCGGGTGGCGCGGGGATGGGCCATGCCGAGGGGTTGACGGTGTTCGTTCCCGACACGGCTCCTGGCGACCGCGTCCGAGCCCAACTCGACCGCATCCGGGGCAACTCGGGATTCGGCACGCTCCTCGATGTCCTCGAAGCGTCGCCGGATCGGATCGCGCCGCCTGATCCGGAGCGCGATCGCTGCGGCGGGCAGGATTTCCGCCACCTGCGCTACGAGGCGCAGCTTGCCGCGAAGGCTGACATCATCGCGGATTGCTTGCGCCGGATCGCTGGCCTCACTTGGGATGAGCCGATCGCGGTCGTACCCTCCCCAAGGGAGTGGCACTATCGCGCGCGAGCCGAGTGGGCATACGACCGGGAAACTGGAGCGCTCGGATACCGGGAGCGTGGTTCACACCGCGTCTGCGATGTCGAGTCCGACCCGACACTCCGGCCGGAGCTAGAGGCGGCACTGCGCGATCTGCGAGAGCGCCTGCGCGCGGGGAAGATCGCTCCCGCCGCCGAGTTTCGAGGCGTCGCCGGGGACAACGGCGTGGATGTCGTCCCGACAGACCGGCACGTCCGGGCGAAGGAACTGGTGGTCGACATCCTCGGCCACCGCTACCGCTTCGATGCCTACTGCTTCTTCCAGGCCAATCTCGACATCTTGCCGGCGCTGATCGCGGAGGTACGGCAAGGCGCGGAGAACGCCCCGGCCTTGCCGCATCACGTGGGGCGAGGGGAGTACGTCTCGCGCCGGGTCGCGGTTGAGCTGTACTGCGGTGTCGGTCTGTTCACCCTTGCCCTGGCGGCTAGCTTCGACCGGTACCACGGAGTGGAGGCGCACCAGCGGGCGGCTACCTTCGCTAAGCGCAATGCCGCCGAGGCCGGACTGGAGCAGGTGAGGATTGCGGCCGTCCCGGCGCACATCTGGTTGTCGGAGCGCGGGCGGGCGGTTGGACCCGTTTCGCTGGCGGTGGTCGATCCGCCGCGAGGCGGAATGGATCGGGAAACGCTGACGGGACTGATCCGGTTGCATCCCGCGCGACTGACCTACGTCTCCTGCGATCCCGCGACGCTGAGCCGCGACCTCAAGCTACTCCACGCTCACGGCTACGTCCTGGAGCGCATCACCGGCTTCGACATGTTCCCCCAGACACATCACGTGGAGATCGTCGCGCATCTGCGGCGAGAGGAGTGACTGGCACTCCAGCGAATTCGTGGGGTAGCGGTCTGTCACCGCGTGGCGCGGGCCGCGATCGGGACGCGGCGGCATGATATTCACCACGGTGCATACGTATCTAGCTGTAGGTGGGGCCGGCTGTTAGAATCCCGCCGGAAAAGCTGTTGAGTGATCGGGACGGATAGCGGCTGGAGCCGTCCCTCGGCGCCTGTCACTTCCGATTCCCGGACCGGTACGCAGATCGTTCTCGGCTACGTGGCCGAGACGCGAGTGCCA
>CALGSZ010000002.1 GCA_937901745.1 uncultured Chloroflexota bacterium
AATCCTGATCGAAGCTGATTCGGCGATCGAGGAGGGGCTGGTCTACGACATCATCATCATTGGCCGGACGGCCGACCAGAGCCTCTCGCTGCTCGTGCTGTCGGCGCCCGCGCCGGTGAGGCAAGGTGACGTTGCCACGCCGGTCGGCGGCACGCCTTCGCCGGTCACCGGCACCACGGGCGGAACCCCGGTCGGCACGGTCGAAGTCGAGATGGACGAGGCGGAGACTCCGACCCCGTAACGTATCGCACGTGAATTGATGGATGATGGCCTTCTGCCTGATGGCGGGAGGCCATCTTCGTGTCTGGCAGGGGCATCAATGTTGGTGCCGGACTCGGATCTGTTTGGGAAGTAAGTACCGCCGGTCTCGACCGGTTGTTGGTACCGATTCGCGATAATAGCCACGGAAGGTCCGTTAGATGCTGGAGTGGCCAAATGATCACGCTGGAACAGATTCTCGGCCTCGTTGGTGTGTTGGATGATCGCCCTGGAGACGACACGCCTCGTGAGCGGTTTCGAAAATACCTGGAGACTTCGGTCAACTCAGTTGGCGCGGTCCGTGATTACATTGAAGCTTGCACCAGAAATAAAGGGACCCAGTATGACCATGCGCTCCAAGATCTCGTCAACCACGCTGGGAGGTTGATTGGCTTCGAAGTCGAGTATGGCCGCTACAAAGGGATTGCGAACGAGATTGGATATGACGGCCTTTGGAGGAGAAATGGCTTCTCCATAGTCATCGAAGTAAAGACCACAGATGCCTTCTCGATCCAAACTGCCACGGTAATCGGTTACGTTGATCGGCTGATCTCGGCAGGAGAAATTCGCAATTGGGACCACGCGATGGGCCTGTATGTATTCGGTCGGACTGACTCCGAACTCAAGCAACTCCAGAATTCGATTATCGCCGAGAAACGAACTCATCAGCTTCGAATCGCGACGGTTGATGACATACTTTCGCTTGCCGAACTTGTTCAGGACAACTTCATTACGGCTGAAGAGGCTGTGGCGCTCTTGCGACCCGCTGGAGTCTTCGTTGCCGATACCGTGCGTCTACTCGCTCGAATCGCAGCGAAGACAGTTGACCGGCCAGTGACCCCAGTCGAGAGAGGAGACGTTGACAAGCCGATCAATACAGAGTCTGAGACGCAGCAAGATGTCAACCCACCGTCGATCTCCCAAGAAGCGAGCGAGCGGCTCCACCTCCTAACACCGGTTCGTGACGACCAAGATCGAACGGCGCGAGACATTATTTGTGACCTACTTGGTTCGGGATGGTACGTTTTCGGTGAATCGACCACTGGCCGGAAGAGGCTAAAGCCAGGTGATCGGATCTGCTTCTACGAAACAGGCGTTGGCATTGTCGCTGAGGCAACGGTTGCAAGTCATCCTGAGAGGAAGCCACCCGCGACTAAAGTTGCCGTCATCAATAAAGAAAGATTCCCTTGGTCGTTTAGGGTGAGAGACGTGCGATTCTTCTTTGAGTCGCCTATCGTGATCGATAGTGATCTTCGAGCTAAGCTGGTTGCCTTCCGCAATCGTAATCCCGAAAGCCCTTGGTCGTGGTTCGTGCAGAGTACGAGGATCGTTACGGAGCACGATTTTGAGATACTCGTTGGGAAGGAGCCTCCGACCGACTAGCCACGATCCAAAGCTCAATTAGGCAGGCGCTGTCGCAAGATCTCGCCGGCATTACCTGTTCCGCAGCGCGGGGCAACCGCGGTAGAAGTAGATGTCGAGATCGACGGTGCCCGCCGGATCGCGCAGGTTGGCGAAGTTCTCGACGGCGGCGCGGTCGAACTGCTCGGGGAACTCGTCCTTCAAAATGCTATTGACCGCATCGGCGACGGCGAGGCCGGTCTGCAAGTCGCTGCTCCAGCCGAAGGTGAGGACGATGCCGGCAGAGCAGCCCTCGTAGGGCGCGAGGACCTCCTGAAGCTCCTCGATCGCGGCTTCGCGCGCGTCGGAATCGCCGGCGATGAGGCCGTCCGCGTCCACACTGATCGACAGCTCCACCTTGCGGCCGGGATCGACATAGCCGGACGCTGCCTCGTCCGCGAGGACGGTGGCAGTGGCGGCCGCGATGGCCTGAGCGGTGCCGAGGGCGTTGACCGTCGCTTGCATCGCGGCGGCTTCGGCCTGAGCGGTCTGGACGGCCGTGTCGTTCGACTGCTGCTGCGCCTGTAGGGCTTCGACGGTCGCCTGCGCGGCGCGCAGTGCGGCCTCCGCCGTCGCGAGCTCGTTGGCTCCGGTCTCCGCGTTGCGCGTGGCTATCGCGGCAATCTCGGCTAGCTCAGTCGCTCGCGCGTTGGCGGTCGCCTGCGCGTTCCTGCCAGTCTCGGCGTTCTCGGTTGCGACCTTGGCGATCTCCGCGGCTTGCGTCTGCTGGGCGGCGATCGTCGCTTGCGCGGCGGCGGCGTCGGCGGTCGCCTGCGCGGCCGCGGTCGCCAGCTCGCGGGTGATCTCATCAATGTTGGCCTGGTTGGTCGCGAGCTGCGTGGCAAACGCGGCCATCGTCGCTTCGGCGGCGAGCGCCTGCTCGGTCGCGCGGGCATCGGCGGTCGCGCGCTCCTCGGCCGACATGGCGGCGCGGGTGGCGAGCGCATTCGCCGTCGCGGTCGCTTGGGCAGCGGCCAAAGCATCAAGAGTCGCGCGCGCGGCAGCGGTTTGCCGAATGGCTTCCTGTGTAGCCGCTTGTGCCTGATCCGCGGCCGTCGCGGTGGCTTCGGCGGCGGCGAGGGCAGCCGCTTGCGCCGTGGCGGTCGCGGCGGCGGCCTCGGCATCGGCGCGGCGCGCGGCCTCGCTGGTGGCCAGGAGGTTCGGCGTGGCGGTCGGCGTCGGCGTCGGCGGTGGTGAGCCGAGCGTATTCGCCATCAGGAAGATCATGGCCAAGCCGAGGAGCAGGTCGGCGAAGAGCCACCCGCCCATCATGACCATGTCCTGTCCACGGCGCCGGCGCGCGAGCCAAATGAGCGTCACGTCGAGAACCTCAGGAAGCGATGCACCCCGTCGGCGGGAATGGAGACGTGGGTGGCGGAATGCTGGCTCATCATGATGTGCGGAGCGTCATTCCCGGCGCGGCCAGAGCCCGCGGTCGCGCCGGGCAGGGGGTTGCTCGTCGGGATCGGTGAACAGATCCGGCGCGTTGGGCAGGATGTTGCGAACGCCGCTCGTAGTCGAAGCCGGCGCTGGCGGCAGATTGTCCGTGCCCTGAGCGCCAGCGACGCGACTCAACAGACTCGCGACATGGTCGAGACGCCGGACGAGCGTCGCGACTTCCTCATTCACCTCACGCTGCCGCTGCGACGTCGCGATCCCAACCGCGCTGAGATCGCGCGCGACTTGCGACAGGCCAGAGGCGATCGCGCTCTGCTCGGTGAGGAGTCGCGACAGGGTGATCGACTGTTCCTGCGTCAGCTCGCTGATGCGGCCGAAATCCTCGCGCAGGGAGGCGAGACCGGCGGCGATGTCGCTGAGCGCCTTGGTCGAGGAGGCGACGCCGTTCATGCCGCCGCGCAGCGATTCTGCCAGCCGGGCATTGGCATCGGTCTCGGCGGCAAGCGCATGCTCGAGGCGGGCCTGCCCAGCGGCGAGCGCCTGCGAGATCTCGGCGATGCCGCGCATCGCTTCGGTGGCAACCCGACCGGCCTGCGCGGCCGCTTCCGCGCCGGCGAGCGCCTTGTCGGCCGCCTCGGATAGGACCGTCGCGGCTTCGCTGAGCTGCCGGACGACCGCGTGGTCGCTCTGGATATTGGACGCGACGAGCCGCTCCAACGAGTTGACGGCGCTATGCAGCGAGCGCTGCTGATCGCCGGCAAGGCTGACCTCGCTGGTGAGATCTTCCAATGCTTGTTGGAGGCCGGTGGAGACCTGGCGAAGATCGATCAGGAGGCGGTGAGTCTCCTCGGCGCCAGCGCGCATGCCGGAGGCGAAGACGCCGAAGTCGGCAAACTCCTTCTCGCGGCGGGCGGCGATCGCTTCCAGGCGATCGTGCTCGACTTTGAGACGTGTAAGGAGCTCTTGGCTGTTCTGCTCGAACCGCTGCGCCAGAAGCTCGACGCTGCGGGCGAGCATCGCGGGGCGGCCGGCGCGGTCGGGAGCGAGGGCGATAGTCGCTTCAGCGAGGACGTTGTCAAGGTCGGTCTGGAACTGATTGGCAGTCCGCTGGATCGCCTCTTCCCGCTCCTCACGGCGGCCGTGAGAGTAAAGGGTCAAGCCGATGATGGTGGCGATGATCAGCGCGTCAACGATCGCGACCGTCGAGAACGTCGGAGAAAGGATTCCAGCCTCGCCGCCGAAGCCCTTCTGCCAGAGCAGGAGGAACGGCTCGCGCACCGCCTCGGGATTGCGAGCGATGTAGCGCTCATAGGCCCGCGACGCCTCCGAAAGAGCCGCCCACGTCAGAAAGATCGGCAGCAGGACGAGGACGTTGCGGATCTTGTCGGCCTTGTCGACGCTCGGCGGGACATAGCCGCCCTCGCGCCGGATCGCGTAGGCGAGCGCGAGCTTCTCGGTGTTGAAGGCGCGCCGGAGGTCGACATCCGCCCAGCGCAGGCGACCCTCCTCGGAGTTCATGGACCGCGCCAGATCGGTCAGACGGTCGGCCGCGCGCGGGTCCACCTCGCTCAGCGACGCGGCCATGCCTTCGAGGTCGCGCGTCAGCTGGTCGTGGGATCCAACCGCGCCGCGACGTACTCCGTCTGGCAGCGGCGGGAGCGTGGCAGTCGTGCCCTGATTGGTAGCCGACCCCGGTGGAACAGAGCGAAAAGGCGGCAGCGCGTCCTTATCTGACCGAAGACGTTTGCCGATCTGCACCAAGAGCTTCTGCCTTTCCGACAAGGCGCGCGCCGGTTCGACGTGACATCGAGTGGGCCGTGCTGTTCTGCCCTAGCGGTTGATGCCGACCGACAGCGCACCCCGCGTTCGACGGCCTACGCCTCGCACCCGGGACCTTTGATGTCTTCGCGGGTGCGTAAACACACTGTACCATTGCTCCAGGGCCGTCGGTACCCGTTCGACCGGTCGCTTGCTTCGAATCGGGACTATATGCACCCATGCCTACCTTAACGCTCCTCGACGATGCGATGTTACGACCCGGCCGGATGGTGCCGGCGGTGAACCGCCTGGGCGGCGGCACGATTGCGATGGCCGGAACGTCGCAGCCGTGGCGAATCGTCGGTACGGACGCGGTCGTTTACCAGCTTCGCCAAGCGTCCGGGCGCGTCCTGGCGCTGCGCTGTTTTCTGGCAGATTCGCTTGATCCGACGCTCGCGGAGCGCTATCGCGGCCTAACCGGCGACGCGCTGCGCCGGCTTCGCAAAGCGCCTCATTCTCCGATTGTTCCGCACCTTACATACGTTGCCGATGGGTTGACGTTCCCGGCGGCCGACTTCCGGTCCATCCATCTCCCGGTCGTGGCGATGGAGTGGGTCATGGGGCCGACACTCCTGTCGGCCGTTGATCGCGCGTGTCGCTCGGGCGACCGAGCCTTCATCGGGGCGCTGGCGGCTGCTTGGCTCTCGATGATGGAGACGCTGTCTGGTGCCGGGTTCGTCCATGGCAATCTGACGGGAGACAACGCGCTGGTGCGGCCTGGCGAAGGCATCGCGTTGGTGGACTACGACACGGCGACCTGGCCGGGGAGTCCGCCGCCGCCGCGCAGCGAGGGGACGCCAGGCTACCGGCACCCGGCGGGAGGCTTGCTGCCGGCCGATCGGCGCGATGATTTCGCAGCGTTGGTGATCTACACGTCGCTGCGCATCCTCGCGGTCTGGCCGGATCTGCGGGAATCGCATGGTGATCCGCCGAGCAAGCTGGGCGGCGTGATCCTCTTCTCGGTGAAGGATCTGCTCCAGCCGGAGTCATCTCCGCTGCTGGCCAAGCTGCGAGCGCTGGACGATCCAGAGGTGCAGGCGCTGATCGGCATTCTCCGGGAGGCGTGCCTGGTCCGGCCGGAGGAGGTACCGCCGTTCTTGGAGGCGGTGGCGGCGGCTGTCCACGTCGCACGGTCGGTCCAGCAGTCGCGCGGCACCGGCCCGCTCGATCCTCGCGAGCGGCAGCAACGCTTGACCAGGCTGAACAGCCTCCTGCTGAGCGGCGACGAAGAGGCCGCGCGCCAGTATTGGCGGAGCAGCGGCCTGCACGACGACCCGGAAGTGGTGCGCGAGTTCGGCGCGCGGATGGCCGAGATCGAGCGGCGTGCCCGGCGCAAAGCGCAAAGAGCGACCGATCCGCTGACTCGCGAGGACACCGCGTCGAGCTGGGAGCGCTCATGGCCAAAGCAGGAGGCGTCAACCAAGTCGCGGTCAGAACGATTACCGGCGGACGCGGAAGCACCGTGGCTGGAGGGAGCGATCGAGCGGCTCCGCTCGGCGCTGGAGTCCGGCGATGTCGCGACCGTCGGCGAGCTCTGGCCCCGGGTGAAGGGGCATCCGGCGGCCGCGCCGTACGCGATCCAGGCGATGGAGGTCATCGCCAAGCTAATGAACGCGGCGATTGCCGGGGCAATCGAGCGCGGCGACGATGAGGCGACGATCGCCGCCGTCCGCGAGGCGGAGGAGATGGGCGTCGCGGTCGGGACGGCGGCGCGCAAGGCGGCGCGGGCAGCATCCCGTCGGCTCGCGATCCGCCGCGCGCTGGCGACCGCGCTGGAGACGCGCGATGAGGAGCGGTTGGCCGAGCTGGCCATTTCCGGAGACTTGGAGGCGCTGGAGCCGCTGCCACCCGAGACGATCCGCGCCGTGGTGAGGGCGCTGCGTCGGCCGTTCCTGCAGCGGGCGCTAGCGAGTGACGACGACCGCGCGATTCTGGAGGCGTACGACGAAGAAGCCTTCTCCGACCCAGATGCACTGTCGGCGGCCGAGCGCGCGCGGATCGAGCTGGCCGGGCAGCGTCTGGCATGGGTCGAGGAGGTCCGCACCGCGCTGCGCAAGCGTGATATGGCGGCGATCGAGCGGCTGATCGCGGCGATTCCGGAAGGCGCGGATCTGCGGCTCACGCGCGTCGAGCGGGAGCGCATCGCGCGAATGGCGGCGCAGAGCCAAGCGGTCGCGCGGCTACAGGCGGCGATGCAGAGCGGCGACGATGTGACGATCGTGGATGCGCTCAACGAGCTGGAAGCCGCTGGCGCGACGCTGCCAGAGCAGCTCGATTGGCAGGCAGTGCGCGGCGTGATTGATCGGCTCAGCCTAACCGCGGCGATCCGGCGAGCGGCGGCGCTGGACCCGCCCGACTACGCGCGACTAGCGCGATTGCTCCCGGCCGCGCGAGAAGCGTACGGCGGTCAGGTGCCTTATCTGGGGGCGAATCTCGATTTCGAGACGCTCGAGCGAGAAGTGCGGCGAGCGGCGCACCGGGCACGGGTGCGGGAAGCGATCGCGACTGGTGACGAGGTGGCGATCGCGGCGGCGGCGCTCCCCGATCCGTACGATGCCTTGGCGACGCTGACGCCCCCGGAGCGAGAGGTGGTCGAGCGCGCGATCGCGCACCAGCGCCAGATGGATCCGCTGAAGCGCGCCGCCCGCGCGGCGAAGGAGGACCGCTGAGCGCACGGGCGGCCTGCTGGCTCCGCCGCGTGTGACCGGGTCGCTAGGCAAACGCTCCGATCCCGGTGATCTCCCGTCCGACGATCAGCGTGTTGATGGCGAAGGTTCCCTCGTAGGTGTAGACGCCCTCCAGGTCGCAGAGGTGACGCATCACCTCGTTGTCCTGCAGGATGCCGTGGCCGCCGAGTAATTCGCGAGCCGTCGCGGCGGCAGAGCGGGCCATCGCGGTCGCGTGGCGCTTGGCGAGGGCGGACATGCCCGGCGTCATCTCGCCGGAATCTCTTAGGCGACCGAGCTGGATCAGCAGGAGCTGCGTGGTGGTGATCCCCTCAAGCATCTCGACGAGCTTTGCCTGCACCAGCTGGAAGGACGCGAGCGGATTCCCGAACTGCTCGCGGCGCTTGGTATAAGCGAGCGCTGCCTCGTAGCAGGTGATCGCTTCGCCGTGCGCGTCGACAAGGCCGCCGGCGATGCCAATCTCGCCAAGCCGTGGCACTAGCTCGCGGGGAAATTCGCCTTGCTCCCAGGCCTCGCGCGCGACGGGACGCACGTGCGTCTCGGCGAAGTCGCGGGCGCGGTCGCGCAGCGCGCGCGCTTCATCAGTCAGCAGGCGGTCGGCGAGGTAGAAATCGGTGCTGGAGGTCACGCCGACTCATCTCCTCGCGAAGGATCAACCGCCGAGGACGTCGCCGGCGCGCTCGATCAGCTCCTCGTACCAGGCTTTGCTCTCCTCGCGCACCCGCTCGACGCCACCCGCCCAGACGTATCCATCGACGCGTTCACCGTCGACTTCGTACGCGATCGGCCACCAGGTCGCACCGTCCGCTTCCACTTCGGGGCCGGTGGCGAGGAGCGACGTCCCCTCAGCGGCGACGGTGATGGTGGGCGCGTCGAAGCCCGGTGCGGAGCGGACGTTGAGTCCCTCCGGAACGGTGACGCGAAGCTGGTTGCTTTGTCCGGTGGCCGACGAGGCGGAGATGATGCCGGGAATAGAGCCGCTCTCGATGTAAAGCAGACCAGCCAGAATGGCGTTCGCGACCGCGAGCAGGAGGACGCCGCGCCAGAGAAGGCGCCGAATCGCCGTGGCGTGTCGCAAGCGACGACCGCCCGCTCGGTAGAGGGCACCCGTTGCGCGGCCGGCGAGATTGGTCGCCGTCCAGCGGCGAGAAGCGCTCTCATCGGTCAGCGACGCGGGCAGCGTTGTGTGGTTCGTGGTGGCCTCGCTCACGGACGCGCCGTTGACGCCAGCGCGGAACCGGCGCGCAAACTCGCGGACGTCGTCATACCGGTTCGCCGGATCGCGAGCGAGCGCGCGAAGCACGACGGTGTCCACCCAGGCGGGAAGCGACAGCTCGGGACGGAGCGCCGATGGCGGCGTCGGGTCGCTTTCGAGCCGGGCGCGGATCACATCGTGCTTATCGGCGGCGCCGTTGGGCTCGAACGGCGGCTGGCCAGTCAGGAGCTCGTAGACGACGCAGCCGAGGGCGTAGACATCGGTCCCGGCAGTGACGGGCTCGCCGCAAGCCTGCTCCGGCGCAAGATAAGCGGCGGTGCCGAAGGTCAGGCCGCCGACGGTCTCCTGCGGCACGCCCGCGCCCTGGGCCAGGCCGAAGTCAATGAGCTTGATGGTCCCCTCTGGCGTCTGGATGACGTTCTGCGGCTTGACGTCGAGGTGGACCATACCCCGCTCATGGAGGTGACCCAGAGCATCCGCGACGTGCTCGAGGATCTCGGCGATGTCCTCGAGCGGCAGCGGGCCCTTCTGACGAACGAGGTCCTTCAGCGACTGCCCCGGCACGTATTCGAGGACGACCCAGGGGGCCTGCTCATCCTCGTAGAGGTCGTAGACGCGGGCGACGGAGGGATGGCGCAGGAAGGCCATTGTCCGCGCCTCGCGGCGAAAACGAGCGCGGGTCTCTGGATCACGCCGGTATTCCGGCCGTAGCGTCTTGAGCGCGACGACTCGCCGGGTGCGAAGGTCGCGGCCGCGGTAGACGAGCGCCATGCCGCCGGAGCCGAGCGGCGCTTCCAGCTCCAGCTCGTAATGGCCGGCGACGATACGGCGAGCGCGCTGCCGCGGGCTGTCGCCATTCGGAGCAGGGCGCGTGTCCGCCTGGTCGCGACCGACAGGCATATCGCTGGATCTGAGTGGCGTCGATGGATCGGCGATCGTCACTCCGGGCCTCATCTCGACAGCGCCGGTCTCCAACGTCGCGGGGACCGGGCGATGCCCATACTGTACCAGAGGCACGCCGGCGGCTGGCGCGGCGAGGGCGTGTTCCCGCTATGCTTCAGCGGCGGTGCGGTCGGCGTGCCGCAGTTGAGTGGAGGGAGGCTAATGCCGCGATTCCGAACCGTGATCTTCGATCTCGACGGGACGATTGCCGACACGCTGCCGCTCATCTACGAGGCGTTCGATGCGGCGCTACGGCCAGTGCTCGGCAAGCGGTTGAGCGACGCCGAGATCAGGTCACTCTTCGGTCCGCCGGACCACGCCATCATCCGGTCGCTGGTCGCGGAAGGTGAGGCGGAGGCGGCGATTGCCCGCTATCTCGAGGTGTATGAGCGGGAGCATGAGCGGCTGGTGGGCAGGTTCCCCGGCATGGCCGAGCTCCTGCAAGCCTGCCGAGCGTCCGGGATCGCGCTCGGCGTCGTGACGGGCAAGAGCCGGCAGACGGCGCTGTTGACGCTCGACAACCTGGGAGTGCGCGACATGTTCGGGGCGATTTACGCGGGGGATGACGTCTCCCGTCAGAAGCCGGACCCGGAGGCGGTATTGCTGGCGCTGGCTGACCTCGGTCATCCGCCCGGTGCACCCGGCGCGTTCGTCGGCGATTCGGCGGCGGACGTCGTGGCGGGGCGGGCGGCCGGATTGACGACGATCGCGGTTACGTGGGGCAGTCCGGACCATGACGCGTTGTGGGAGTCGCGGCCCGATATCGTCTGCCGGACGGTGCCGGAGTTGGCGGAGGCGTTGGGCGTGGAGGTCGAGGGGGCGGAGTTGGGGGCGGCCCGGCAGGAGGTGAGCCGGTCGCGTTGATCCGCGCAGTGCCAGCGTTGGGCTGCGGCGAGCGAACGCGTTTGGCCGGGGCACGGCTTTCCCGTTGATTCGCGGCGCGATATCCCTGTTCATCTTCGACGCGATGACATCAACCATCGTAGGGGCGGGCCCTGTGCCCTCCCACGGCCCGCACGGCGTAGGTATTTCTCGGCAAGGTGAGGCCGTTTCTGCGTTCGTTGTCGCCCTTCGGGCGACGGGCGGGCACAGGTCCCGCCCCTACGATGTTGGTGGCGTCGCTCCCAAATTGGGAATTGGGGACGGCCTGCCGCCTAGCGTGCCGTCCCCGTAGAACCATGGCGCAGATGCGCCGGATTAGAAGTCGAAATCGTCGATGTTGTCCGCGTTGAAGACGAATGGCGGGCCGAGCAGCACTTCGCCGCCCTCGCCGACCGTGTAGGTGCCCAGGCGACCGGCCGTGAAGGTCTCACCTGGCTCGCCGGTGATCTGGCCGCTCACTAGCGCGGCCGCGGCGTAGGTGCTCAGGTAATAGAGATCGACCGGGTTCCAGAGGGCGAACTCCTTGATCGTGCCGTTCTTGACGTACTGCCGAAGCTCGTTCGGCAAGCCGAGGCCGGTCAGGGCGATGTCGGTGCGACCTTCCTCTTCGAGCGCGCCGGCGGCGGCAGCGATGCCGACCGAGGTCGGAGCGATGATGCCCTTCAGATCGGGATAGGCGGTCAGCAGCTCAAGCGTCCGGTCGCGGCTCTTCTGCGGCTCGTCGTCGCCATAGACGACGTCCACCAGCTCGATGCGCTCGTAGCCGGGCTTGCTAAGCTCATCCCGCATGAATTCGATCCAGGCGTTCTGGTTGGTGGCGGTCGAGGCGGCGGAGAGGATTGCGATCTGGCCCTCGCAGCCGATCAGCCGGCCCATGATCCGGACCTGAATCCGCCCAATCTCTTCGGAGTTCGCTTGGTTGATGAAGAGATGGCGGGCGTCTGGCGCGACATCGGAGTCGAAGCTAACGACCTTGATCCCCTGGGCCATCGCTTCCTTGAGCGCGGGCGCCAGCGCGTTCGGATCGTTCGCGGAGACAGCGATGGCGTCAACGCCTTGCTGGGTCAGCGTTTGAATCCAGGTCACTTGCTCGGCGGCGTTGGGCGTGTCGGGGCCGACTT
The DNA here is from genome assembly GCA_937901745.1 of uncultured Chloroflexota bacterium. Taxonomy (GTDB): domain Bacteria; phylum Chloroflexota; class Chloroflexia; order Thermomicrobiales; family UBA6265; genus CALGSZ01. The sequence continues at coordinate 11,724 of CALGSZ010000002.1, forward strand.
GCTGGACATTGACGCCGAGCTCGGCCGCGGCTTCTTGCGCACCTTTGAAGGAGTTCGCGAAGTAGTTATTGACGACGTCCTTGGGAAGGAACGCGATATCCGAGCCCGCGGCGGGAGTGGCGGGAGCTGGTCCGCCAGTGTCACCCGCGGAGGGGGAGGCCATCCCGGCGTCGCCAGTGGGGCTGGCAGAATCCGCCGGGGCACAGTCTGCGGTCTCCTGAGCGGCGCTTCTGCCGACCGTCCAGGTTGCGGCAGAGAGGGTGAGGGCGAGGACGAGCAGCAGTCGACCGATGAGCAATGGTGCGGAACGCTTCATGCCATCCTCCTCTTCCATCCGATAGGCCGGCTCCTTCGCCGGCACTCGCGAGCGAACGCCTGGAGCCTTGCGCGTTCCCAAGTTCGTAGTCGTGTCCATCGCTGGTCTTGCCGTGGCATCACCTCCTTTCGGGCGTTGTCTGCATCAATCGCCCGCTTCGGCCATCCGGGCTGACCGTGAACCGGCAAGTCGGCCGGGCTGAGCGCCGCGAAGCCGGCGGACGAGGTTTGGACCGAGCACCGAGAGGATAAGTAGGCTGCCGACAGCGATGCTCTGTAGCTCGGCATTGGACGAGTTCAGCGCGAGGATGTTGCGCAGCGTCGCGATGGCGGCCAGGGAGAGGAGGACGCCGAACAGCGTGCCGCGCCCGCCGAAGATGCTGACGCCGCCGAGCAGCACAGCCGCGATCACGTCGAGCTCGAAGCCGATCGCGTTGTCGGCACGGCTCGAGGAGACGCGGGCCGTGTACATGATCCCTGCCAACGCGGCGAGGACGCCGGAGATGACGAACAATCCGAGCTTTAGGTTCGCGACGCGAACCGCGGAAAAGCGCGCCGCCTCGGGATTGGTGCCGGTCGCGTAAAGCTGGCGACCGATCCACGTGGCATGGAGCAAGACGGCGAAGATGACGAAGAGTGGCAGGAAGACGAGTAGCGTCCATGGGATGCCGGTGCCGCCGATCTTGCCGAAGCCGAAGCGGGTGAATCCGGCCGGAAAGTTGCTGATCGCGGAGTCGGCCAGGAGGACCGAGGCAAGGCCGCGATAGAGAGCAAGCGTGCCGAGGGTGACGACGAGCGACGGCAGTCCGAGCCGCGTCACTAGGAGTCCATTGAGCAGGCCGCAGGCCGCGCCGACGACGAGCGCGGTGACGAGGCAGAGCCAAAGCGGCCAGCCCGCCTCCCACGACTTGCCGACGACAGCGCTGGCGAGGCCGGCGGTGGACGCGACCGAGAGATCGATCTCCCCGCCGATGATGATGAGGGTCATCGGCAGCGCCATTACCGCCTTCTCCATGGTGCTCGAGGCGATGAGGGAGAAGTTCGAGCCTCGCAGGAAGACATCGGAGGTGGCGATGCCAATCGCGAACAGCGCCACGAGGAGCGCGGCCAAGAGTGTTTCCCAGCGAGCGAGCCGCGTCATCGGCGCAACCTCACGACGAGCGAGCGGCGGACGCGACGAGTGATCAGCGCATCGGCGGTGACGGCCAGCAGGATCGCCGCGCCGGAGATCGCCTGCAGCCAGAACTGGTTGAGGCGGAGGATGATCAAGGCGTTCTGAATGGTGCCGAGCAGGATCGCGCCGAGCACAGCGCCGAGGACCGTGCCGGAGCCGCCGAAGATGTTGACGCCGCCGAGGACGACCGCAGCGATGACCTGCAGCTCGATTCCAGTCGCGGCGCGGGCGTCAATCGAGCCGAACCGGGCGCCCCAGAGGACGCCGGCGAGTCCGCAAAGCAGGCCGCAGAGGACGAAAGCGGTGAAGACGCGGCGGCCGACGGAGAGTCCGACAAGGCGGGCCGCTTCCGGGCTGCTGCCGACGGCGTACAGCTCGCGGCCGAACCGCGTCGAGCGTAGCAGGTAGGCAAAGACGAGGGCGACGGCTGCTGCGACGATGATCGGCGTAGGAATGCCCCACGGGCGAGAGAGGGCGATATCGCGGAAGCCCTGCGGCACCTCGGAGGCGGTGATCAATTCGCCGCCGCCGATCGCGAAGACGACGCCGCGATAGACGTAGAGCGTGCCGAGTGTGGCGACGATGGCAGGAACGCCGCCGATCGTCACCAGTGCGCCGTTGATCGCGCCAAGCAGGGCGCCGATGAGGAGTCCGGCGGCGATCGCTGCCGGAATGCCGATATCTGGGTGATCGCGGAGGAGGTCGCGGACCACGTAGGCGACGAGGCCGACGCTCGAGGCGACCGAGAGATCGACGTTGCGGGTGAGGACGACGAGTGTCTGGCCGACGGCAACGATCGCCAAGATCGAGACTGAGAGCAGGATCTGCCGCAGGTTGGAGATCTGCAGGAAGCGCGGCGCCTGCACCGTGACGATGACGACAATCGCGGCGAGGGCGATGAGGAGGCCAGCTTCCCGGATGCGCGCGAGGAGGCGCAGGAACTGCCCGCTGCCGGCGACGGCGGCGAGGCGAGCGGAGCGGGACTGAGCAGAGGGTTGCAACGTCGTCATCTCACGCTGGAATGCGCGCCTGTCCGGTCGCGGCGTACATGATTCGCTCCTGGTCGGCCTCGTCGCGGTCGAAGATTCCCGTGATTCGCCCCTCGTGCATCACTAGCACCCGGTCGGCCATGCCGAGGATCTCCGGCAGCTCGCTGGAGATGAGCAGGATGGCGAGCCCCTGGACGGCGAGTCGGGAGATGAGGTGGTGGACCTCCGCCTTCGTGCCGATGTCGATGCCGCGCGTCGGTTCGTCCAGGATGAGGACGCGCGGATTGGCCGCCAGCCACTTGGCGAGGACGACCTTCTGCTGGTTGCCGCCGGAGAGCGCCGCTACCGCCTGCTCGACGCCAGCGGCCTTGACCTGAAGCCGCCGGGCGAACTCTGCCGCGAGATCGCGCTCCTTCGGTCGGTTGACGATGCCCAGTCGCGAGAGTCGCGGCAGGATGGGTAGCGTGACATTGCTGGCGATGGGAAACGGCAGCAGCAAGCCCTGGCGGTGACGGTCCTCGGGGACGTAGCCGATGCCGAGCTGGAGCGCCACGGCCGGAGACGTGAGCGAGACCTGCTTGCCGTCTAAGTGGATCGTGCCGCTGTCGGCGCGGTCGACGCCGAAAAGGACGCGGGCGACCTCCGTGCGACCCGCGCCGATGAGGCCGAAGAGACCGAGAATTTCTCCGCGTCTCAGCTCGAAGCTGACGTCGTGGAAGACGCCGGCGCGGGTGAGTTGTTCGACGCGCAAGACGACATCGCCAATCTCGGCTGGCTCCTTCGGGAAGAGCGTTTGAAGCTGGCGACCGACCATGTGCTGGATCGTGGCCTCCAGCGTTAGGTCGCTGGCCGGGGCGGTGATGACGCGAGCGCCATCGCGGAAGATCGTGATGCGGTCGGCGAGGGCGAAGACCTCCTCCAGGCGATGGCTGACGAATAGGATGGCGACGCCGTGATCGCGCAGGCGGCGAACGATGGCGAACAGGCGCTCGACTTCCCTCGCGGAAAGGGATGCGGTCGGCTCGTCCATGATCAGGATGCGGGCGTCGAGCGAGAGCGCCTTGGCGATCTCGACGAGTTGCTGATCGGCGATCGCCAATCCCTGGACCGGAGTGGAAGAGTCGAAGCCAACGCCGAGGGGCGCGAGCAGGCGATCGACCTCGGCGCGCATGGCGGACCAGTCGATTTGCCCGAACCGGCCGCGTGGCTGGCGACCCATGAAGATGTTCTCGGCGACGTCGAGATCCGGGAAGAGGGTGGGATGCTGGTGGATGACGGCGATGCCGTGGGCGCGCGCTTCGAGCGGGGAGCGAAGGGTGACGGCCTGCCCACTGATCCGGATCTCGCCCTCATCTGGCAGATGGATTCCGGCGAGGATCTTGACGAGCGTGCTCTTGCCCGCGCCGTTCTCGCCGAGCAGGGCGTGCGTCTCGCCGGGATAAAGGGTGAGGTCAACGGCGCGCAGCGCTTGGACGGCGCCGAACGACTTGGCAACGCCGATCACCTCCGCGGCAGGCGCGGGTGACGATGCGGGAGATGGGTGAGCTGTCGCGCCGGAAATGACCGGACTACTCATGGTCCCTTCGATCTTGCGCGACATCTGCCAACCGAAGACGAAGGCGACGCGCATACGAGGCAGATCGCCGTGTTCCTGGATTGGGTGCAGGGTACAGGGTGGCTTGGGTCGGATGCAAGCATGCAGTGCCACGCATGCGGGCGTTGGTTTCAGGTCGGATGCACGTAAGAGGAGCGGCGTGAATGCTCCGCGATGGACTAAGAGGTAGCGCTTACCGGAGGCGGTAATCGGCAAGGAAGGTGCGGATCTGCTCTCGCGCTTGCGCCGCCCAATCGCTCCTGAGTAGAGCGGCGCCGGAAGGTGCGCCGCCGAAGGTGCTGAGAACGGCCCAATCCGTAGTCACGCGGAAGAATCGCTGCGCCTGTTCTCGCTCGTCATCGCCGGAGCCGGCGAGGATCAGCGTGGGTGAGGGCGGGAGTCGCGACGGCGCTGGATCCGGCGAGATGAGGCGGGGCGAGAGCGCGACGCGCGCCCTGAAATCGGGGACGGTCGTCATGGCCGAGACGCCGGCGGCGATAAGGAAGGCGGCGCGGGCGCCGGCGTTCAGGGCAAAGCCGAGCGCGGCTGCCACGGCGGGATCGAGGAGAGCGAGCCTCCAGTCGCCGTCAGAGAGGCCGTGGCCGGGCAAATCGAACGCGAGGACGGTGTAGCCCGCCTGCGTCAAATCCTCCGGCAAATCCTGCCAGGAATCGAGGTCCGCGCCGGGATCGTGGACGAGGACGACGGCATGGTCGCCGCCGGGCCAACGCAGCCCACGCAGCGTCAGCCCATCCCGCGGCAACGCGAACTCTACCGGCTCGGGTGTGGCGACGTGTGACACGGCGGCTTGGCCAACTCAGGCTCGGCGCAGGCGCGGGTCGAGGATGTCGCGCAGGCCGTCGCCGAGAAGATTTAGCGCCAAGACGATGATGACGATAGTGACGCCGGGGATCGTCGAGACCCAGTGATCGAGGAGCATGTAGTTCTTACCCTCGGCGATCATCGTGCCGAGGCTCGGCAGCGGCGGTTGCGCGCCCATGCCTAGGAAGGAGAGCCCGGCTTCGACGATGATCGCAAGCGCGACATAATTCGAGGCCATCACCAGCGCCGGAGCGAGGCAGTTCGGAAGGATGTGCCTCGCCAAGATGCGCCCGTCGCTGACGCCGATCGCGTGCGCGGCTTGGACGAACTCTCGCTCGCGGAGCGAGATCACCTCGGCTCGAACGATGCGGGCGAACCCGGCCCAGTTGATGAGGCCGACCGCGAGGACGATCGCCTTGAGGCCCGGGCCGAACGCGCCGGTGAGGATGACCGCGATCAGGATGAGTGGGAAGCCCCAGGTCAGCTCGATGATGCCGCTGATGATCGTGTCCGCCCAGCCCCGGTAATACCCGGCGATAGCGCCAGCAAGGGTGCCGACAATCATAGAGATGGCGGTGATGCCGAAGCCGATAGAGAGGGAGACCCGGATGGCGACGACCAGGCGGCTGAGGATATCGCGCCCGTAGTTGTCGGTCCCAAGAAGGTGACCCGGGGAGCCAGGCTTGAGGAAGGTCGCCATCAGGTCTTGTCGGGCGTAGTCGTGCGGGGCGAGGACAGGACCGAAGAGGCCCAAGAGAATGTAGATGAGGGCGATGATGCATCCCGCGAGGGTCAGTTTGTTCTTGGACAGCGCGCGCCAGGCGGACTGAAGGCGGCCGGGACCAGGGCGCAGGGCGACTATTTCCTCGTTCGCCCAGTGGCGCGCCAACGCGCCTGCCGTCTTGGAGGGCTCGCTGGCTAGAGTGTCGCGGTTACTCATAGCGGATGCGCGGATCGGCGATCCCGTAGGCGAGATCGGCTAAGAGATTGGCGACGACAACCGTAAAGACGAGGAGAAGCGAGAAGAATTGCGCGACGGGGTAGTCGCGCCGGATGACGGCGTCAACGAGCAGATAGCCGACGCCGGGCCAGCGGAAGATCGTCTCGACGATGAGCGTGTAACCGATCAGCCAGCCGATCCGGAGACCGGCGACGGAGATGACCGGGATCAGCGCGGCCCGAGCGACGCGCCGGCCGATGATAGTCCACTCGGAGAGTCCCTTGGCACGGTGTGTTCGCACGAAGTCCTGGCTAATCTGCTCCAGCATGGAGGCGCGCATCATCCGCATGGTGACGGCGGTCCCCTCGGCGGCCAGGACGATCGTTGGCATCACCAGGTGTCTCGGCTCACAGCATCCGGCGGAGGGGAGCCAGTGAAGCTTGGATGAAAAGAGGAAGATAAGGAGAACCGCGAGCCAGAAATTCGGGATGCCCATGCCGAGCACGCCGACCGCCGTGGCGAACTGATCGATGATCGAGTTCCGCTTGGCGGCGGCGATGATCCCGAGCGGGATACCGATGATGTGCGTGACGAGCACGGCCGCGAGGCCGAGGATCAGGCTGTTCTTGCCGTACTCCTTGAAGAGGTCCCAGATTTCCGCGCCGTTGACGAGCGAGACGCCGAGCTTCCCCTGCACCAGGTTCGAGACGTAGACGAAATATTGGGTGTAGATCGGCTTGTCGAGGCCGAGCTGTCGGCGGTAGGCAGCGCGCACCTCCTCACGGGCGAGGGGATTGAGCGTCACGCCGCTGGGGTCACCCGGCGCGAAGCGAAGGGAATAGAAGACGGCGATCGATGCGAAGATGAGGATGACCGCCATCCTCAAGCTTCGCCGTGCGAGATATGCGCCCATCGGTGTTCCAAGCTACGAGCCGGTAGCCGCTTTTCCCATTGCATGGGATGGCCTACGGACCATCCCGCTCGGAATCCTCTCGGCTGAACCCAGCCGAGATTCGCGCCAGACGCTGATATGTCAATGATAGTCGCCGCTGGCCCCTCAACCGCGCTTGAGCTGCTCACGCGAGCCGATGTCCGAAACGCGGACACGGATGTACGCGACAGGCAGCCAGTACCCGTCGCGATTCGGAGTACTCGCGCGTTGTCGTTGAGACTGCGCCTGACCTCATTGATCCAGGCTTCACTGTCGGCGAGCCGACGGCGCGCATCTTGCCATAGTTCGCAATTTTTCGCGAGACCCTCTGCGGGGCGTTTCCGCGCGGTGGCGGGATTGTGGTGAGCAGACAGGGTCGTTGCTTCAGGCTCAACGTTGTCCGCAAGAGCTAAGTTGGTCGAGACATTTCGTTGATGACGCACAGGTCTGGAAGGTTCGTGCCTGATCGGTGTGACGTCGGAGGCGGTTTGACTGCCTCTCCGCCAGCGTTTCAGCTCGCGGGCGCTGAACGTGCAATTGAGCAGGCGTTCACGAATCTGTGACGAGAAAAAAGGACCGGCCGTGCCAACGCGGCCGGTCCGAATTACGGCGATGGAAGTGCAGCTCGTTAGTCGAGCCAGACGTCGTTGTAGTACGGGTACAGGTTCCACTGGTGCGGCAGGTACCCGTGGACGTTGTTGCGGTAGACCCAGATGTTGTTCTTGTTGACGAGCGGGATGGTCGGCAGGCTCTTGGCAACCTCGACTTGGAACCGAGCCGCGGCGGCCATCAGTTCCTCCTCGTTGGCCGCCTGTCGCCATGCCCGGATCGCTTCGTCAACCTCGGGTACGCTGGCGTGCGCCCAGTTCGGATTCGGGATAGACGCCGTGCTCACGAACTGGCTGATGATGTCGATCGGGACGGGCCAGAGATACAGGAAGAGGTAAGAGTCCGGATTGTTGGCGAGCTCGTTGAAGTAGGTGCCGCGGTCGTAGACGTCGATCCGCAGGTCCATGCCGAGCTGCCGGAGCTGGTCTTGGAGCACCGTCGCCATCGCCCGGTTGTACGCCTCGTCCTGGACCGGCATGTGGAACTCCAAGCGCGTGCCATTCTTGACGAGGATGCCGTCGTCGCCCGGCGTCCAGCCAAGCTCGGCGACCCAAGCCTTCGCCTGCTCGAGGTTGTACTGGTTGTACTGCTCGACTTCCGGCGTGTAGTACTTGTCGGCCGAAGGCACCGGGCCGTACATCGGCGTGCCTTCGCCGAAGAAGATCGCCTGCGCGATCGCGGCGCGGTCGATCGCGGCCGAGATCGCCTGCCGCATCTTCACCTCGTGGAAGTCCAGGTCCGTCCGGTTGAAGCTGACGCCCATGATGTAGCCGGACCACTCCTTGAGGCGAACGACGTTGAGGTCCGGGTTCGACTCGAGGCGGGCGACGTCCTGGAAGGCCGGACCGTGCAGGGTGTCGATCTCGCCATTCTCGATCTGGATCGCGCGCTGCGAGGCGTCGGCAAAGAGAGCGATCCAGCGGATACCGTCGAGATACGCCTTGCCCTTGTTCTCGAAGTACGGGACGATCGAGCCTGGGTAGTCCTCCCAGCGATTGACGGTGACGTGGCTGCCCGGCGCCCACTCGCCGAAGACGAACGGGCCGGAGCCGTCAATCTCCTGCTGGCCGTATTCCTGGCCAAGCTCCTGCCGCTTCTGGACGTTGACGATGCGCCAGTAGCCGGTCTTGACGACGTTGAGGACGTTGTAGAACGGGTGCGCCATCTTCAGGACGAGCGTTGTGTCGTCCGGCGCCTCAACGGCCGTGACCGGGTCGAAGAGGGTGCGCAGCGGTGAGCCGCTCTCCGGATCCCGGATCAGGTCGAAGACCTCCTTGATCGCCTGGGCGTTCAGCGGGCGGCCGGAGTGGAACGTGAGCCCGGAGCGGATCTTGAACGTCACTTCCGTGCCGTCTTCTGAGAACTCCCAGGATTCGGCAAGCTGCGGCACGTAGTTGCCTTCGGGATCGTTCGTGATGAGCGCGTCATAGAGCGCGAAGAATGCCGGGTCGTACCAGTTGGTGTTGATCGGGTCCATCCGCGAGAAGTCGAGGTCGTATCCCTCGCGGAGAATTCCGCCAACCTTGGGCTCCTGCCGGCGCGCGGCCTTGGCCGTCGAGCCGTCGTTGCCGGCTGCCTGCGCCGGTCGAGCGCCCGCAAGCAGCGCCGCGACGGCGGAGACGGATAGCCCGAGCGAGGCGGCGCGCGTCAGCACCTCGCGCCGCGTGAGCCGTTTCTCCTGATACTCACGCACTAGCTGATCAAGGGCGTTTGAGTCGCTCACGAGGATCCTCCTCTCACAATTCGGCACGGTGAAAGATTGTGACGGCGCGGCAGCATACTTAGCCGCAGATATCGTGTCAACGTCAAGCCGGTAACGCGTGCGGGAATGGTGCAATCCGCATGGCTCTTCGCGTCTGCAACGAAACGGGTTGGGCGAGTATCCCAAGTGCCTGGCGGGCAAAATTCCGGTGCCATCATGCCGATTCTTGCCACCATCGCATCTCGAACTGGCCTTGCACAAGGTTGGCGTGCGGAACCACAGCCGCTACGAAGCCTGGAAATTTCAGGGGCGATGGCTTGGTAGGTCTTTACAGCCAGATGGTGTTCCTATGCCCTACCGAGCATCCACCGAAAACCCTGTGCCGGGCACGGGGCGAGTCTACCGCGGGGTAGGCCGGAAATACGTGCGGAGGAGGATTCGATGGGCTCGTCTCGACTCTCGCGTCGCCAGCTCATGGCCAAGGGTGGCCTGAGCGCCGGATTCTTCGCAGCGGCTCTCGCGGCGCCGGGCCCGGTGCGAAGCTACTTGCTGGCGGAAGCGGCCGCGCGGCAGGACGCGCCGCTGCCGGTCGCCGGGGCGGTCAATGTCGTCGTTTGGACGTACCGACCCGACATCGTCGTTGACAATCTCAAGAAGTGGGCGGAGATGAACGGCCAGCCCGAGCCTCGCTTCGCCGACATTCCGGGCGTGTACGACTACGCCAATGTCATCGCTGCCAAGTTCCTCGGCGGCGAGAAGATCGACCTCATGTATTGCCACTCTGACCAGCTCAATCGCTGGTATCAGGCGGGGTGGCTGCGCGACGACATCGAGCAGATTCCGTGGGTGCAGGAGATGAAGCCGAAGCTCCAGCCGTGGGGCATCGAGAACATGAGCACTCACGACGGCAAGATGATCGGGCTCCCGTAGTGGGCGGGCACCAAGTAGCTCGTCTACAACGACATCCACTTCGAGCAGGCCGGCATTACCGCGCCCCCGGAGACGTGGGAAGAGTTCGAGGAGCAGTGCAAGCAGCTCCAGGCGGCCGGTATTCAGCATCCCTACATTCCGTATTGGCGGAAAGACTTCTGGGCGCTCGGTTGGTCGCTCTTCGTCGAGTCGTACTCGGACGGCGACTACATCTTCGACGATGAGTACAACCTGACCGTGGTGGACGGGGATACGCCGTTCCGGGCCATGCTGGAGCGGTGGAAGCGGTTCTACGACACCGGCATCGTTCCGCCCGACGCCTTCGAGATCGGCGATCCGACGGTGCGCTTCAACACCGGCGAGCACAGCTTCTGCATGAACGACGACTACTCGCACAAGCGCAACAACGATCCGAGCCTCTCCAATATCGCTGGTCACGTCCACAACTTCCTCAATCCCGGCAAGACGCACGAGACGACGGCGATCTCGCCGATGTTCGTCCTCGGCAAGCAGTCGAACGTGCCGGCCGAGGTTCAGGAGGATCTCGCCCGGTTCTACGGCTACTCCTACAAGGATGGCGAGTACCATGTTGCCCTCCGCTGGGTGATCGAAGAGGGGCTGGGAACGATCAACATGGAGGTCATGAGCCGGGAGGATGTCCGCGCCGAGTTCGCCAAGTGGCGCGACGTCGAGATCTACGACCAGCAGCTCGCGCTCGGCAAGCCGCGCAACGTCCAGAAGCAGCTCTGGTATCCGGAGTGGGAGTTCAAGACGCTGAGCCTCGTCCAGGAATTCGTCCTGGGTCAGAAGGATATCGGCACGGTCTTGAAAGAAATGAAGGACAACCTCGACGGCGCCAAGCAGTTGTACCCGACCTTCTAAGCGACAGGCGGAAGGGAGCGAACGACTGGCGACAGGAGGCATGACCTGCCCGCGTCGTCCGTTCCCTTTCGTTGCGTGAGGGGCCGAGCAATGTCGAGTACGCCAGTCGCGGTGACGCCGGCGCGAGCGGTCGCGCCACGGCGGTCACGGTCGATCGCGCGCGACCGCTGGTTCGCGTTTTGGCTGGTCTTGCCGACGATCCTGGCCGTGATCGGTGTCAGCCTCTATCCAGTCGGCTACGCCGTATGGACGTCGCTCCACATGAAGAACCCGGCGCTCGGGCTCGATGTCTGGGTCGGGTTGGACAACTACCGCAACGTGCTGAGTGGGAAGGAATTCCGCACCGCGATCGGCGTCACCTTCCGGTTCGCGATCGCCTCGACGGTGCTCTCGGTGCTGCTCGGCTTGGCGATCGCGCTGGTGCTGAATCAGCGATTCGTCGGGCGGGGGCTGATGCGCAGCATCATCCTCGTCCCGTGGGCGATGTCCGGAACCGTCGTCGGCGTGCTTTGGGCCTGGATCTATGACGGCGGATACGGCACCCTCAATGGCGTCCTTTACAAGCTCGGTCTCATTGATGGCTACAAGGCCTGGCTGAGCGATTTCGACATCCCGATCCTCGGCCAGGCCGCTCTCTATCTCGTCGTCATCGCGTTCGTCTGGAATAGCGCGCCGATGGCGGCGTTGTTCTTCCTCGCCGCTCTCCAGTCGGTACCGGATAGCCTCTACCGCGCGGCGAAGATGGACGGGGCGAGCGCGTGGCAGCGCTTCCGGTACATCACGCTGCCGTGGATCCGGCCGATGTTCCTCCTGGTGCTGATCCTGGCGACGATCAACGGGATCATGGCCTTCGATCTCATTTACTTTCTCACCAAGGGCGGGCCGGGTATGGAGACGACGGTCTTCTCCTGGCTTGGCTACAACACGATCTTCGGCTTTTTCCAGTTTGGCCAGGGGACCGCAATTCTCCTGATTCTCACGCTCATCACGCTCATCCTGGCGTTCGTCTACATCCGGCTGCTGGACCGCCCGCCGCGCGATTTGGCGACCGGTCGCGGGGTCGCCGAGGCGTCGGTCGAGGAGCTGGATGAGGATCTGCGGCGGCGCTCGACGCGGCACGCGCTGGAGCTGGCAGAGCTGAACAGGGCATCGAGCAAGGCGTTCTCGCCGCCCGCCCGCCGATTCTCGACCTCACGGCGAATGCGGGTCTGGAAACAGCGGTTGATCTATATCCCGGTCCTGCTGATTTTCTTGTGGTCGCTGGCGCCGGTTGCCTGGCTCGCTTTCTGCAGCGTTTCGCCATTCACGTCGCTGCTGTCCAAGCCGCCGGACTTCACGCCGGATATCACGCTCCAGAACTACCGCAACATCTTCACGGGAGAGAGCACGGCCTCGACAGCGGGCGTGCCGCTGGTGGCGACGCGCGTGCCGCAAGCGCTCGTCAACAGCACGGCCGTCAGCCTGTCCGTGGCGGTCATCTGCCTCGTTCTCGGCTCGCTGGCTGGATATGCCTACGCGCGGCTCAGCCACGTCAAATTCCTTGGCCCGACGCTGATCGGGATCATGATCACGCGGATGATTCCCAACTTGGCGATCATGGTGCCGTGGTTCATCCTCTTCAGTCGTGCCGGGCTTTCCAATACGAAGCTGGGGCTGATCATCAGCTATTCCAGCTTCAGCATCCCGCTCGTCCTCTGGATCATGAAGACGTATTTCGAGACCATCCCGTCGAATCTGGAGCGAGCGGCGGCGGTTGATGGCTGCAACCGGCTTCAGGCGCTCTACAAGGTCGTCTTGCCCTTGGCGGTGCCTGGCTTGATCGCGGCCGGTCTCTTCGCGTTCATCTTCTGCTGGAACGAGTTCATCTTCGCGCTCAACTTGGCCCAGGATGATGACTCGATGACGATCACCTACGTGATCGCGCAGATCTTCTCGGTCATTCAGTACGGTCAGCAGAACTACGGCACCCTGTTCGCGGCGGGCATCGTCGCGATCGTGCCGCCGATCGTTTTGGCGTTCGTCTTCCAGCGGTTCCTGGTGCAAGGGTTGACGGCAGGATCGGTGAAGGGGTGAAAGCGAGTCGCTGGCCGGCTTGCATCGCCGGGCGTGCTGGCGCGTTGACATCGGCTATCGCCAATCGGCTCGAGGGTTGAAAGACTATGGCGCGGGTCACACTGGAGCGGTTGAGCAAACATTTCGGCCCGGTCAAGGCGGTCGACGATCTGTCGCTAGAGATCCCGGAGGGGAGCTTCGTCACCCTACTCGGCCCATCGGGGTGCGGCAAGAGCACGACGCTCTATTGCATCGCCGGGTTGGAGGAGCCGACCAGCGGCGAAATCTATTTCGATGGCCACAGAGTGACCGATCTCTCGCCGAAGGACCGAGATGCGGCGCTGGTGTTCCAGGACTACGCGCTCTACCCGCACATGAGCGTCTACGACAACTTGGCGTTCGCGCTGAAGATGCGAAAGACGCCGAGCAGCGAGATCAAGCAGCGCGTCGAGCAAGTTGCGGCGCTGCTCGGAATCGAGCGGCTGCTCGACCGGCGACCGGCGCAGCTTTCAGGCGGGCAGCGGCAGCGCGTCGCGCTCGGCCGCGCCTTGGTCCGCAACGCCGCGGTCTTCCTGATGGACGAGCCGCTCTCCAACCTCGATGCGCTGCTGCGCGTCAACACCCGCACCGAGATCAAGCGGCTCCAGCGAGAGCTTGGTAAGACGACGATCTTCGTCACCCACGATCAGGAAGAGGCGATGGTCCTCTCCGACCGGATCGCGATCCTGCGTGACGGCGTGCTCCAGCAATACAGCACGCCGGAGGAGACGTACAACGCGCCGGTCAACATGTTCGTGGCTGGGTTCATCGGCAGCCCGCGGATGAACTTCATCAAGGGGCGCATTGAGGCGAGCAATGGCTGCGCGGTGCTCGACGCGGGCACGCTGCAGGTGAGCCTGCCGGACAACTCCGCCCGCGCGTTGGCGGGGAGGGAGGTCGTGCTCGGGGTTCGGCCGGAGCACCTGCTGATCGGACCGCCGGCACCGGACGCAACTGTTGGACGCGTCGAGTTGACCGAGCCGGTCGGACCGGTCACCTATGTGGATTTGACAATTGGGGACCGCCCGCTGAGGGCCAGCATTCCCGGCACGCGCTCGTACCAGGCCGGCGATTCGGTGTCCGTCGCATTCGAGCCCGGGCGCTTGCACTTCTTCGACGCGGACTCCGGAAACCGTATCGCACCTCAGTGAGCTCTCTCCGGGGTGACGGCGCCTGGCTCTGGCCTGCTCAGCGTCGCCAGGACCGGCGCCCCGCCGACCTCCCGCTCAGACCGGCAGTCGCGACGATCGGCACCGCGGTGGAGCCATCAGGTGGCGCATAGCGCGCTTTCATGACGTTGTCGGTGCGGCTACCTCCGGTGCTGATCGCTGCGTTGCCAAGACGACAGACTATTTTCCTAGCCGAACAATGTGTATAGACAGTTTCTCACGGATCGCACAAACTATCGTTGCCGTTGGTGGTCACTCGGTGCCCTGGCGAATCATGACCGGGGCGTGGCGTAGTCGGTCGAGCGAGGAGGTGAGGCTCTTGCGTGACAGGCTCGGTGTCTTCAGCGACCGGCTCGATTTCCGGGCTGTCGAAAAGGGGGTGTAACAATGCCTGAACGCCGATTACCTGAGCACGTTCTGGCACGGGTAATCCACCGCCGCCGGTTCCTGCGCGATACGGCGCTGCTCACCGGCGCCGCGGCAGGATTGGCCGTGCCAGCAGGCGCGGATGCCGCATCGGGAGCGGCGAGCCGCTACCCGGCCTGGCTTCGGATGTTCGCGCAGGCTGCGCAAGAGGACATTGACTCCTACACGCCGACCGCGCTTACCGATGCGGAGTTCACGACGCTGAAGGCCGCGATCGCGCGGTTGATCCCGGCGGACGAACTCGGGCCTGGCGCTGTCGAGGCCGGTGTCCAGATCTTCATTGACCGGGCTCTGGCTGGTCCGTATGCCGCGACGCTGCCGCTCTACCAGGCGGGGCTCGCGGCGCTCGATCAGGCGGCGGGCGCGGATGGGTTCTCCGGACTTTCCCCAGAGCGCCAGGACGAGCTCCTCACCCAGGCGGAGAACAGCGAGATCGAGGGAGTACCACAGGGGTTCTTCGCCACGCTGCTCGAGCATACCCGGCAGGGGATGTTCGGTGACCCGATCTACGGCGGCAATCGCGATTTCGCCGGCTGGGATTTGATTGGCTTTCCCGGCATCAAGCTCGTCTGGACCGAGGCCGATCAGCAGATTGACGCCACGGTGACGCCGGAGCATGTCTCGGTCGAGCGCTACGGAGGGACAGGCTGGTGAGCAACCCACTTCCAAAGGCGGATGTCGTCATTGTGGGGTTGGGCGCGGCCGGCGGCATTGCCGCGTATGTGCTGGCACAGGCGGGTATCAATGTCGTTGGGCTCGAGGCCGGCCCCTACCTGGACAAGGCCGATTTCCTGGCGAGGGATGACGAGATTTCTGGCAGCATCCTGGGCTGGACCGGCGAGCCGAAATACAACAAGGAGCTGCCGACTTGGCGGCCGGACGCGAAGTCGCCCACTGCTTCGCCACCAATCCCGCCGATCCGCATGGCGAACATGGTCGGCGGAACGAGCGTGCACTACGGCACGCAGAGCTGGCGCATGCGCGCGGACGACTTCAAGGTTCGGTCCACCACGATCCAACGCTACGGTCAGGAGGCGATCCCGGCTGGCTCTACGGTTGAGGACTGGCCGCTGACCTACGAAGAGCTCGAGCCGTACTACGACAAGGTCGAGTACCTCATCGGGGTCTCGGGCAAGGCGGGCAATATCAACGGGCAAATCGTCGAGGGCGGGAATCCCTTCGAGTCCCCGCGCTCTCGCGAGTTTCCGCTGCCGCCGGTGCGATCTGCCGGATTCACCGAGCTGGCAGCAGAAGGGATGCGGAAACTCGGCTACCACCCGTTCCCGCAGCCGGCGGCGATTCTCAGCCAGGATTTCGACGGCCGGCCCGCCTGTACGATGTGCGGCTACTGCAGCTCATACGGGTGCTGGAACGATTCGAAGTCAAGCACCCTCGTCTCGGCGATTCGCCACGCGGAAGCGACCGGCAAGCTGGAGATCCGGCCGAATAGCCGAGTGATGCGGATCCTCAGCAACGACAAGGGCGAGGTCGTCGGTGTCGAGTACCTGGACGAGCAGGGGCAGCTCCAGGTCCAGCCCGCCGGCGTCGTGATCCTTTCTACCTATATCTATGAGAATGTACGCTTGCTCCTGCTCTCCACCTCGACGGCGTACCCGCAGGGTCTCGTCAACAACAATGGGCAGGTCGGCAAGCACTACTTCTCCCATGCCTACGTCGGTCGCAACGGACTGTTCCCCGGCAAGCGGCTGAACCTGTGGGGAGGGACGACCGGCCAGGCGACGGCGATGGACGACCTGAACGGCGACAACTTCGACCACTCCGGCTTGGGGTTCATCCGGGGAGCGGTGATCTTCGCCGGCACGGGAGCGCTGCCGATTGGCCGGTCGCGGACACTTGCGCCGGGCGTTCCGCAATGGGGCAGCGCCTACAAGCAGTGGCTGCACGAGAACGCCGACTCGGTTGGCTCGGTCTTCGCGCAGGTCGAGCCGCTGCCGTACGAGTTCACCTTCCTGGATCTCGATCCGGAGGTGAAGGACCCGCTCGGCGTCCCCGTGCTGCGGGTCACCTACAGCTTCGGTGAGAACGAGAACCTGGCAACGACCTATATCGACGAGAAGCTGGACGAGATGCTGCGGGCGATGGGTGCAACCGAGACGTGGCCGAGCTTCCCGGCGCGGACGCCGGTGCCGATCAACAGCCACGCCTACGGCGGCACCCGCATGGGCGACGATCCAGCGACGTCGGTCGTCAACAAGTACGGTCAGGCGCACGAGGCGCCGAACCTCTTCATCCTCGGCGGCTCGACCTTCCCGACGAGCTCGGGCTACAACCCGACCGAGACAATCGAAGCGCACGCCTGGTACGCCGCGGAGTACCTCGCCCAGAACCTCAACTCGATCGCGGTCTGATCGTTGCTGATTGCGCCCTGGCAGGAGCGGTTCGCGCCCATCCCTGCCAGGGCAACGCGCGCTCGGCACATCAGCCTTGCCGAGCGCGCGCTATTCGCGATTACGCGCCCATGTACTGGCGCCGGGCGATGCGGTCGGCGAGCCAGAGCCAGCGGCGAGAGACCTCGTCGTCGGGCTGACGGACGCCGTCCAGCGCTTCGGCCCGCATGCGCTGAAGTTCGCTCATCTCCAGGCGCGGGTTGTCGTCGAGCTTGGTCATGAGCGCGAGATAGCGCTCGGCCGCCGCCTCGCCGCCGAGACGAGGCGCGACATCCTCTTTGATGAACTGCTCCCAGGTGAGCGTCGGATCGTAGGTGAACCGCGCGAAGGCGAGATAGCTCAGCTCGGTCGAGACGTGGTAGGGCGACGGCTCGCCCCAGACGGTCAAGCCTTCGAAGCCGACCTCGGCTGCCTTCCAGGCCATCTCGGCGAAATCGCGGCCATTGAAGCGATACCGCTCCGTGCGGCGATCGCCGTTCCACTGGCAGCAGAACTGGCAACGGAAGACGTTCGTCGTAGTTGGGAGTGATTTCGCGGCGTCCGCGGTGAACTCGCGCTGCACCCGGTACCAGTAGGACCGGTTGAGCGTGTGCTGGTAGATGCCGCCCTCGGGCAGGCTGCGCAGCGGCTTCATCGCCTCGGCATCGAGCAGGTTGTCCCACTGGAGCTCGGAGTAAAGCCAGAGATTCGGGCGCTTGGTGAGAGCCGCCTCATAGAGACGCGGGTAGAAGTCGGCCATGTCCGCGTGCGACCACGACTCGGCGTAGCCTTCGCGGCGGCGGGCATCCTCTCGCTCGGCTCTACGCTGCTCACAGAGGGGGCAGCCGCAGACGCCGTAGTCGCCGGCCTCGATATTGATCCCGCCGATCTCGCATGTCTCCGCCAGCCAGGCAATCCCCTCGGCCATCCAGTCCTGGTTCTCCTTGCGGGAGGGACAGCCGCGGACGGTGTAATCGGAGCGCGGGAAATAGAGCGGGAAGTCGAGGTCCTGCAATTGGAATCCGGCCGGCCGCTCCATCGTCGCCGCGAGCTCCGGGTGCTGCCGCAGCCAAGTCGCGAGATTGTATGGGTGTTCGCCTTCCCACCAGATGCCGCCGTAGGCGTTGATCGCGACTCCCGGCAGGATGCGGACGCCCCGCTCGTTGGCGTAGCGGCAGAGCTCCTGGGCGGCTTCGAGACCGCCATGCGACTCGCGGAAGAAGCCATAGATGACGAGCGCGGCGATACGATGCTGGCTCATGAAGTCGACGACACGACGATAGTCGTCGAGAAAGCCCTGGGGCGGTTTTCCGTACGGATTGAAGACACCGATCTCCTGGACGCCGATTTGATCGAGGTCCCAATTGGTCGAGTGGTCCCACGTCCAGAACGTCCGGTACGGCAACCCCGGCGCCTGCGACACCTGGCCGGACTCCAGCTCGACCGCGTTGCCGACCTGGCGCGCCCGACGCTGGATCAACTCTTCCACTCCGTAGATGACGCCGGAGAATGGGCCGCCAGCGACCTCGACAGCCGGAGGGTTGCTGGACTCCTCGACGGAGAGGGAGAACGCTCCTTCCGGCAGGGCATCGTCGCGGCGCAGCCGGACGACTGGCGTGCCCTCGACCGGGCTTGCCACCTCTTGCCACTGGAGGGAGGGAAGTGCTTCCCGCAGCCGGCGAGCGGCATGCGGATGCTCCTCCGCGCCGACGAGGGAGATGGGACCTTCGAGTCGGATCGTCTCAGGCATAGGAACTCCTTACGTACCTGACTCACGGTTCCACTGCCGCGCGTATTCGAGTGCGGGCAATTGGCCGGGAGTTTACGCAGGAATCGGCGCGTTGGCGAGAGCCTGGCGCGCGACGGTGGACCCATTGACCCGGGGCGATGGCGGTGCTAGAGTCCGGCCGCCAGTCGAAATCGCGGACAGATCGCGGGCCATGGGTGCATTGGGATCGCTCTAGGCCATCAGCGAGAGGAGTCACAGCCATGGGTGACCTGACCCGGATCGATCGGCGTGGTTTGCTTCGCCGGGCGGCAGCGCTCGGTCTCGGCGTTCCGGCGGCTGTCGCGCTCGGGCGCATGGGCGGGGGAGGCGCGGCGGCGCAGGACGTCACCTGCCCGCCGATGGCGACGCCGTCCGCCGACGTGATCGGCACGCCAGAGCCGCCGAGCGGGAAGCGCATCGGCGTCAGCGTGGCGTATCTCTCCGTACCGTTCTACGCGAACTTCAAGACAGGGCTGGAAGACGGCGCGCGCCGCTTCGGCTTCGAGTACGAGCTGCGCGACGGGGGAGGCGGCGATCTGGCGAAGGAAGTGGCGGTGATCCAAGACTTCATCGCCCAGCAATTCGACCTGATTCTCCTGACGCCGTCCGGGGAGGGGATCATCCCGGCGATCCGGCAAGCGAATGAGGCTGGCATCCCCGTCATCGAGGTCAACAACCGAGCCGGATTCGAGAGCGGACAAGCCGAGGTAGTGACATACGTCGGCGCGGACGATGTCGAGTTCGGTCGCCTGCAGGCGCAGCTCCTGCACGACACCTACGGCGATCAGCCGGTGAAGATCGGCTACGTCCAGGGAATCACGGGCACGTCGCCGCAGATCCTACGCGGCCAGGGATTCGAGGAGGTCATCAGCCAATACCCGCAGTACGAGATCGTGGCGCGGGTGACCGACGACTTCGATAGCGCCAAGGCGCTGGCGGTGACGCAGGACCTGCTGACCCGGTTCCCGAAGGGGCAACTCGACGTGATCGTCATGCAGGGTCCGGAAGGTGTCGCCGCGGCCGATTTCGCCCGGAAGAATGGGCGCGAGGAGGTCGGATTCATCCTCGGTGACTACCCCGCCGATGTCCGCCAGGCAATCATTGATGGCTACGTGATCGGCACGATCAACCAGGACCCGTATCCACAGGCGTTCGAGGGGATGCACATGGCCTGGCTCTATCTCAATGGGCGAGAGGCGGACATCCCCAAGCCGAATTACCTGCCGCTGCCGATCATCACTCGCGAGAACGCGGAAGAAACGCCGCCGGCTTGGGGGTGCTAGCCAGGAGCCGATGAGTTGGCGTGAGTCGTGGCATTCACTAACGGTGGCTGAGCGCTGATGACGGCGATGAAAGCGCAGCAAGCACCGACGGCGCAGAGTGGCTCCGGGCCGGCGCCGGTGCTGCGCGCGATCGGGGTGAGCAAGCGCTTTGGCGCGGTGACGGCGCTGGAGGATGTCAGCATCGAGGTGATCCCCGGCGAGATCGCCGGGTTGGTCGGCGATAACGGCGCGGGCAAATCCACGCTGATCAAGATCCTCAGCGCCGTCCACCGACCGGATGCGGGGACGATCGAGTTCGAGGGGAAGCCGGTCTCGTTCACTTCGCCAGCCGAGGCGCGGGCGGCCGGTATCGAGACGGTTTACCAGGACTTGGCGCTGGCTGGGAACATGCCGGTTTGGGCGAACATCTTCCTCGGTCGAGAGCGCACTCGCGGCCGGCGTCTGCCGCTGCTCGACAAGCGCGGGATGGCTGAGGAGGCTCGCCGCATGCTCGAGCGCTTCCACATGAACGTGCCGCCGATGGATGCGCTCGTCGCCTCGCTCTCCGGCGGGCAGCGGCAAGCGATCGCAATTGCTCGCGCGGCGGCCTGGGGCTCGAAGGTGATCATCATGGACGAGCCGACGGCCGCGCTCGGGGTCGCCGAGACCCGCGCGGTCGAAGAGGTCATCCTCGGACTGCGGGAACGCGGCTTCGGCCTGCTCATCATCAGCCACAACCTGGACCAGGTCTTCCGGCTCGCTGACCGGATTTGGGTCTTGCGACGCGGGCGCTTGATCGGGATGCGGCGCCGGAGCGAGACGAATCCGGACGAGATCGTCGCGATGATCACCGGCGCGGAGCTCGTCGCGCGGACGGAGCGAGCACAGTGAGCGCGAGCCTGACGCCGGCCCGGCCAGGACGCACCCTGCCGCAAGCGAACGTCGGCTCCATTGCTCGCCAGTACGGTATCGCCATCGTCTTCGTGGCGCTGGTGATCGCCTTGTGCATCGTCTCGGAGCCGTTCCGCACCCAGGCGAACGCGATGAACCTGCTGCGGCAGAACGCGGTCATCGGCATCATGGCGTGCGCGATGACCTTCGCGATCATCCTGGGTGGCTTCGATCTCTCGGTCGGGGCGACGGCGGCCGCGGCGAGCGTGGTGGCCGCGAAGCTCATGATCGGGCTGGATGGGGATCTGCCGGTGTCCTGGGGGCACATCGCGCTGGGAGTGATCGGCGGCGTCGCGGTCGGCGTCCTGGTCGGGCTGGTCAACGGTTTCCTGATCGCCTACGTCGGGGTCAATCCGTTCGTCTCGACGCTCGGGACGATGACGATCGTTCGCGGGCTGATGTACGTCTGGACGAACGCGACGCCGCTGTTCGGCGTGCCCTTCTCCTTTACCGAATTGGGGCTGGGCAGCACCTTCGGCATCCCCAATCCGTTCTGGATCTTCCTCATCGTCGCGATCATCCTGTCTGTCCTGCTGAGCCAAACAAAGTTCGGCCACTACGTTTACGCGATCGGTGGCAACGTCCTCGCCGCCGCGGAGATGGGGATCAATGTGCGGCGTATTCGGCTCGGCGTCTACTTGACGACAGGGCTGTGCGCGGCGATCGCCGGGATTATCCTCGTGGGACAGACGGCGACCGGGCAGCCGGCGGGAGCGCTGGGGTACGAGCTCACCGCGATCGCCGCTGTCATCGTCGGCGGTGCGTCGCTGAGCGGCGGCTACGGCCGGATGACGAACACCATCGTCGGCGTGTTCCTGCTCGGCGTCGTCTCGAACGCATTGAACCTCTTCGGCGTCTCGCCCTTCTGGCAACCAGTGGCAACCGGCACGATTCTCGTCATCGCCGTCGCGATCGACAGCGCGGCCGCGCGGAGCGCTCAAGTCGCGCGCTGACGGATTGGTTCCTCCGAAGGTCGTCGAGCATCGTCGCTCGCGAGTCCATCGGCGTTGCAGCACAGAAAATGAGCCTTTATTGATGTGAAGTTGTTACGCGTGCATCTCGACGCGCTGCATTTCGTGTGATAGAGTCCAGGCGAACTTCCAAGAGCATCGGGCCAGTCGCTATCAGCCGGAGGAGATGGAGGTCCTACTGTCTCGGTGATGGCAGACGCTGGTCCGTGGGAGAAGTGGTCAGAGTTCTGGCCGTGACAAAGGAGGAGCATGATCCGTGGCGAAACCCATTTACGAGCATTACGATGACTTGATGAAGGGGCGGATCGATCGCCGCGAGTTCTTGAAGCGCGCGGCGGCGGCCGGCGCGGCCACTCCCCTCATTGTCAGCTACCTCAACAAGCCCGACACTGCTGAGGCAAAGCCCCGGCGCCACTTCTCCCTGACGCGCGCCTTCGCTCAGGAAGGGGCAAAGCTCCAACCGCCGGCAGAAGGCGCCGACACGTCCGAGCAGCTGGTTTTCCGCGGCTGGAACTTCCGGCCGGAGGTCGTCCAGGACAACACCAGCCGATTCAACCAGGCCTACAGCGAGAACGTCGACTACCAAACCGTCACGGGCGACTACATCGCGATCATGGAGAACTTCCATATCGCGAATCAGCCGCTCGATTTGGCCTATGCCAACCCGGCGACGCTCTTCCGGTGGTCGATCCCCGGTTGGGTGCATGACTATGAGCGCTGGTGGGGCGTCGATGACGCACGCGGCGAGCTGTACGACGGTGTCCGCGAGTCCCTGACGATCAACGGCAAGCTCTACGGTCTGCCGTACTTCGTCTCGATCCGCGGCACGATCATGGCCAACAACGCCATCCTGTCGAAGGCCGGGATCACGCCGGATCAGTATCCGAAGACGTGGGCCGAGCTCTACGATCAGTGCCGGCAGCTCAAGGCCTCGGGCGCGGTCGAGGGGCCGCCGCTTCTGCCGCACTGGTTCGCCGCCGGTGTTTGGTTCGGCGTCTCCTGGGCCTATCTGTTCGAGTGCCTCAACACCGGTGCGGTGCTATTCGACGAGAACAATCAGCCGGTCTTCGACGACCAGACGCTGGCGATCCTCGCCGAGTGGCGCAAGCTGATGGAGGAGGGGATCGTCCCCGAGTCCGTCTTCACGATGGGTGAAGCGGACTACATCGACGCATTCGCCAAGGGGACGTACGCGTTTAGTCCGCAGCAGATCTACGACCTCAAGGTCTTCAACGATCCGGAGCGGTCGCAAGTCGCCGGGCAGGTGGCGCCAGTGCCGGTCGCTGAGCAGCCGTGGGGCCTCATCGACGAGGGCATCTACAGCGTCCCGAACCGGAACGACAGCGACGAGAAGCTGGCGCGGAAGTACCGACTGGCCGGCTGGTTCGGCTATCGGGACCACGAGGATCAGCTCTACGTCGCCAAGCGCTGGGCGATTGAGGCGGCGCTCAACTCCGGATACAAGGCGATCCTCGAGGATCCAGAGGTCGTCGAGGCATACCACTCGTGGCTGCCCGATCCGAGCATGCTCGACACGCTCAACGGCATCCTCAATGCCGGGCAGTTCCCGAAGGTGTGGCAGACCTTCTGGTGGGAAGAGTGGAACGCGACGGCAATGACCGAGCTGCCGAAGGCGATCCTCGGTCAAGAATCGGTCGAGACCGTCCACGCGAACCTCAAGCAGCTCGCCGTCGAGCTCGCCGAGCGCTACCAGACCTCGTAGGTGTTCGACCGGGGCGGGTTCCCGGCGCGGCCGGGAACCCGCCCCAAACTCCCTTTTGCCGGAATGATCGTTCGTCTTTCGTGTGCTGACGTTTGGCGTCCGCAATTCGGACGCAAACGTAGGTGGCGCTGATGACTGCCATTCCGCGGACCGCGCCGGACGTCGCCCACGCGCGACGGCGGCGCTGGAGCTCATCTCGGCTCAGCGACGGTCAATTCGCCTCGTTGCTCGCGCTGCCGCTGATCGTCGCGCTCATCGCCGTGGTGGGGTATCCCGTTGGCTATTCGCTGTGGCTCAGCCTGCGCGAGATCGACCTGATCTTCCAGCGGAACGAGTACGTTGGCCTCCAGAACTACCGAGAGGCGCTGCGTTCCTCTGAGGTCTGGCACGCGCTGCGAGTCACGATTGCCTATACGGTCGTCGCAACGGTGATCAGTTTGGTGATCGCCATCGGCGGCGCGCTGCTTCTCAACGAGCGCTTCCGCGGCCGGCCGTTCGTGATGACGATCGTCATCCTCCCCTGGGCCGTTTCGCTCTACGCGACGTCGGTCGTCTGGAAGTACCTGTACAGCCCGGAGTGGGGCCTGTTCAACGCGGTGCTGATCAAGCTCGGGCTGGTTGACCAGAATCGCCCGGTCAATTTCCTCTCCGAGCGATGGGCGGTGCCGGCGGTCGCGCTGGCGCACGCTTGGCAGATCGCGCCGCTGGGGATCTATTTCATCCTCGCGACGCTTCAGGTCATCCCCGAAGACCTTTACAAGATGGCGAAAGTAGACCGGCTCAGCCCGGCTGGCCGGTTCCGGCACGTCGTGCTGCCGTACATCAAGACGCCGCTCTTGATCGTGATGGTTCTGATCACGGTCGAGGCCGCGCGCGTCTTCGATACGATCTTCTTCCTGACGAACGGTGGACCGGGAGATGTTTCCACGACGCTGACGTGGGTGGTCTACCGGGAAACGTTCCAGAAGCGTGACTACGGGCTTGGCGCGGCGATCGGCTGGCTGCTCGTGGTGCTGACGACGGTGATCACGACGATCTACTTCCTCTTGCTCTTCTACCGGCGGAAGCAGCCGGCGGCTGTCATCGCTCAGGAGACAACGGCGGAGGCGCAGGCGTGAACACCTGGGTTGGGCCGATCATCGTCCTGGCGATCGTTGCCGTTGCCGTCGTCCTCGCCGTCATCGCCATCAATGTCGCGTTTCGGCGCGCGGGAGCCCGGCGGGCGCTGACGTACTTCTTCGCGGCGCTGCTCGTGGTCTGGACCCTCGTCCCGATCTACTGGCTCCTCAACATGGCGCTGATGTACAAGACGGAGCTGCTCTCTGTCCCGACGCATCTCTATCCGCACGACCTGACGACGAGCAATTTCGTCCGGATCTTCGGCGGCTCCGCGACGGGGCCAACTGGCGAGGAATTGTTGCCGGTCGGGCAGGCGCCGGCGATCAAGCGAGGATTGGTCAACAGCACAATCGTCGCGCTGGCCGTGACGGCGCTGACAGTCCTCGTCGCGCTGCCGGTCTCCTACGCGCTGGGGCGGCTGCAGTTCCGCGGGCGGTCGGGGATGCTCTTCGCGATTCTCCTGTCCCGCTCGTATCCGCCGATCGCGATCGTGATCCCGTTCTCTTACCTTTATATACGGTGGGATCTGCAGGGCACGCTGCGCGGTCTGATCCTGATCTACTTCACCCTGACGATCCCGCTCTTCGTGTGGGTCATGACTGGGTTCTTCTCGTCGCTGCCGCGGACGGTGGAGGCGGCGGCCCGCGTTGACGGCAACACGCGCTGGCAGACGTTTTACCGGGTGATCCTGCCGATGTCCTGGCCGGGCATCGCGGTCGCGACGGCGATCAGCTTCATGGTCTGCTGGAACGAATTCGCCTTCGCGCAGTTCCTGGCCGCTGGGTCGCCGGCGCAGACTTTCCCGCCGGTGCTCCCGGCGATGTTCTTCCAGATCTCGATGCCGACCGAGATGGCGGCGGCCTCTATCGTCGGAATCGTGCCGCCGGCGATCTTGGCCTATCTCTTCCAGCGGCGCATCCGAAGCTTGAATCTCGTCGATCCGCTGTAGATCGCGCGCAGCATCACAGGGGAAAGGACGCTTTCGTGACAGGATCCGTTTCCACGATCGCAGCAGCCGAAACTGGACGAGCGCGAGGCGCGGCCCCGCCGGCCTCCGGTCGGGCCTCGATCCGCCTGATCGACGTCCACAAGCGCTTCGAGACATTTCACGCCGTGCGTGGCCTCAACCTCGAGATCCGGGATGGGGAGCTGCTCGTCCTGCTCGGTCCGTCCGGCTGTGGAAAGACGACGACGCTGAACATGCTGGCCGGGTTGGAGCAGCCAACCAGCGGCCAAATCCTGTTCGGCGACCGGCTGATGAACGATGTGCCGCCCGAGGAGCGGGACATCGCGATGGTCTTCCAGTCCATCGCGCTCTATCCACATCTCAACGTGCGCGACAACATCGGCTTCGGGCTGCGATCGCGCAAGGTGCCGAAGGAGGAGATCGCGCGCCGGGTCGAGGAGGTCAGCCGGACTCTCGACATCGCCAGGCTGCTCGACCGGAAGATCCATCAGCTCTCCGGCGGTCAGCGGCAGCGCGTAGCGATCGCCAAGGCGCTCGTGCGGCGGCCGACGCTCTTCCTCCTCGATGAGCCGTTCTCCAGCCTGGACGCCGAGCTGCGGCGGCAGATGCGCGGAGAGCTCGTCCGCATCCACCGCGAAGTCGAGACGACGATGGTCTTCGTCACGCACGACCAAGAGGAGGCGATGGCGATCGCTGACCGGATCGCGGTGATGAATGCCGGGGAAATGGTCCAGATCGGCTCGCCGCTCGACCTCTACCAGACGCCGAAGAATCGGTGGGTGGCGCGGTTCATCGGCGCGCATCCGATCAATCTTCTTGACGCGCGCTTCGATGCCGGGAGTGGGACGTTGGCGCTCCTGCCCGACGGCCGGTGGACGGCGACCGTTCCGCCGGAGATCGCCGCCGCGCTGCGATCGAACGGGGCGAACGGCACGGTCAGCGTCGGGATCCGGCCTGAGCACTTGACGGTCGAGTCTGGCCCGCCGGGCAACGGACAGGCGGGCGGCGAGATCTACACGCGGCAGATCCTCGGGACCGAGATTCTGTACGAAATCGACGCGGGCAGCACGCGGCTGCGTGCCGTCACGCCGACCGCCCGCCTGTTCAATCCGGGAGATCCGGTGCGAATCGGGCTCGATTGGGCGAACGCTTTCTTCTTCGACCCGCAGACGGAGGCGCGGCTCTATCCGCCGGACGGGCGGTAACGCCGCGCCTCACACACGCTCACGCCACGCCGGCGGCGGTCCTCACCGCGGCCTCGATACGCTCCAGTGCCTTCTTCAGGTTTTCCTCGGAATTGGCGTAGGAGAGGCGGAGATAGCCTTCCCCGTACTGGCCGAATGACGTGCCGGCCAGCGCGGCCACACCGTGCTCATTGAGCAAGTGATCGGCAAACTGCTTGCTGGTCATGCCAGTGCCGGTGATGTTCGGGAAGACATAAAACGCACCCTTGGGGCGGAGGCAGCGAATACCGGGGATAGCGTTCAGTCCGTCCACGATGAGGTCGCGCCGCCGCCGGAAGGCGTCCACCATCGTCCGTACCTCGTCCTGCGGACCGGTCAGCGCCTCGATACCGGCGCGCTGGACGGCCATCGAGGTGCAGGAGACGGAGTTGACCATCAGCTTCGCGACCTGCTCCGCGAAGTCAGCCGGCATCGCCCCGTAGCCTAGGCGCCAGCCGGTCATCGCATAGGTCTTCGAGAAGCCATCGAGGATGATGGTGCGCTCCGCCATGCCCGGCATGGTCGCGATCGAGACGTGCTCGCCCTCGTAGAGGATCTCGCTGTAAATCTCGTCGGCGAGCACCACGAGATCGTGCTTGACCGCGAGCTCGGCGATGGCGGCCAGGTCCTCGCGACTAAGCACGCCGCCGGTCGGGTTGCCCGGCGAGTTGATGATGAGGAGCTTGGTGCGGGGCGTGATCAGGGAGGCGAGCTCCTCGACGTCGAGCGCGAACTCCCGCTCCTCGCGCAGCGGGATGGGGACGGGCGTCGCGCCGGTGAAGTTGATCATCGACTCGTAGATCGGGAAGCCGGGGTTGGGGTAGATCGCCTCGTCGCCCGACTCCAGCAGCGCCAGGATGGTAAAGAACATGATCGGCTTGCCGCCAGGGGTGACGACGATGTGCTCCGGCCCGTAGCTGGTGCCGCGCGAGCGGTTGAGATAGTTGGCGATTGCCTCGCGCAGCTCGGGCAATCCGGCGGCCGGTCCGTAATGCGTCCAGCCGGTGCGCAGCGCATGACAGCCGGCTTCGATGATGTTGGCCGGCGTGTCGAAGTCTGGCTCACCGATTTCGAGGTGAACGACGTCACGACCGGCGGCTTCGAGTGCCCGCGCCCGGACTAGTACCTCGAACGCCGTCTCCGTTCCCAGCCGTCCCATCCGCGTCGCCAATCTCATCGTTCTCGCTCCTTTCCGCTGCCGGCTGCCTGCCTGGTAATTCGGTAGGATACCGGGATTATGTGCAATGTGCGTCATCAGCGCGGGGCGGTCCGGCAGGTGGGAGGCGACCAGCGATGCAGACCACGTGGGAGTACCGCATGGTGGGTGCGGTGAGCGAGGAGGAGCTGAACGCGCTCGGCGCGGAAGGTTGGGAGCTCGTCGCGGTGAGTGGCTACGGCGTCGATCCGACGCTCTACCTGAAGCGGCCGGTGCTCGATTTCCGCGAGCGCGTGACGTTGGATCAAAAGCGCCGGTACTACGCGTCCTGGGGACTCGCTACAGGCGACAGCGGCGAGGGGGATCGGTCATGAAGCGGGGCGGCATCCTCAACCCGGCGCTGTGCCACCTGCTCGCCAGCACCGGCCACACCGACTATTTCACGATCTGCGACCGTGGGTTCCCGGTTCCGGATGGCCCGCAACGGATCGATTTGGCGTTGGTTGACGATATCCCGACGGTGCTCGACGTGCTGAAGGCGGTGGCCGCCGAGTGGCGGCTCGATCGCGTGATCATCACGCGGGAGATGACCGAGGTCAGCCCGCAACGAGTCGAGGCGATGCGAGACCTGCTCGGAAACGTGCCGTTGGAGGTCATGTCGCACCTGGAGCTGAAGCGGCTTGCGAAGACGGCGAAGGCAACGGTTCGCACCGGCGACACGTGTCCCTACGCGAACATCATCGTCGTCTCAGGATGAGAAACCGAGGTGCGCAGCCGACTAGGACTTTGCGGTACCATCCCATCGTGCACGTTTTGTACTGAGTGAGGCGGCGAGGGGTGCGCGTGAAGCCGCCGCATCGAGTCAATCTCCCGGGAGCAGCGGAGTGGTAACGGACGTTAGTGGGACGGAAGCGGATTTGGAGCTCTTCGACCGGATGGCGAAAGAGCTCTACTCGGCGGTCATTTCTGACATTTTGGATCAGCTCGGCTATCGGAACCAAGTCATGACCGCCGATATCCGGCCGATCGATCCCGGGTTTCGCGGGGCGGTAGTCGGGCGCGCGGCAACGGTGCGCTACGCTCCGCAATATGAGGTGCCGCCGGAGCCGTACACGACGATCATCGCCGCCATTGACGAGCTGAAGCCGGGCGATGTCGGCGTGCTCGCCACCGGTGGGCTAGAGACGGCGACCTTCTGGGGCGAGCTCTTCTCGAACGCGGCGATGGCCCGTGGCGCTCGTGGCATGGTGATGGACGGCTACCACCGGGACACGCGGAAGATTCTCCAGCTTGGCTTCCCGGTCTTCTCGACTGGCTCGCGGCCGGTCGACGTGGCTGGGCGAGCGCAGGCGGTGGATTTCGGGCGGCCGGTCGTCTGTGGCGGTGTCCTGGTGCGGCCGGGCGATATCGTCTTCGCCGAGATTGACGGCATCGTCGTCATCCCGCGTGAGGTCGCCGACGAGACGGTGCAGCGCGCGTTCGAGAAGGTCGCGACGGAAGATCGGGCGCGCGAGGATCTTCGCGCGGGCGCGTACTTGCGAGACGTATGGAGGACCTACAAGGTCTTGTGATAGGAGAGGCCCAATGAGTTCGACCAAGCCTCGCGCCGAGGCCATGACGCTGATGAGCAGGGCTCCGCAAGGCCCGGTCCCGCTGAACGATGTGGCCGTGCTGCTGAACCCGATTGACGACGTGGCGATCGCGAAGCAGCCACTACTGCCAGGGACGATCCTCCGGCTCGATGATGGGAGCGAGGTGCGCGTCTCGCAGATGATCCCCACGGGCCACAAGGTGGCGCTGCGGCCGGTCGCGCTCGATGCGCCGGTTCGCCGCTACGGCCAGATCATCGGCTTCGCGACGCAAGAGATCGCGCCGGGACAGCACGTCCACACCCAGAATCTCTCGATCAAGGAGCAGGGCAGTCTCAAGCTGGACTACGCCTTCTGCGCCGACTACAAGCCGGTGGAGCTCGTGCCGGAGTCTGAGCGGCGGACGTTCATGGGCTTCCGGCGGCCGGACGGGCGCGTCGGGACGCGGAACTACGTCGCCGTCCTCGCCTCAGTGAACTGCGCCTCTTCGGCGACGGTTGCCATCGCGGATTACTTCAAGCAGCCGGGCGTGATGGACGAGTTCCCGAACGTGGATGGCGTCATCGCGCTGCCGCACAAGGGCGGTTGTGGCGCCCACATCGGCTCGAAGCACCTCGCGCTGTTCCAGCGGACGCTCGCTGGGATCGTAAACCATCCCTGTGTGGCGGGCTATGTGGTCATCAGCCTGGGCTGCGAGGTCAACCAGCCGACCGACATGATCGAGTCCACGGTGATGCGGGATGACCACCCGCTGGTGCTGACGATCCAGCAGGACGGCGGCTTCAAGAAGACGGTCGAGGCTGGCATCGAGGCGGTCAAGGCTATTCTGCCGAAGGCGAATGAGGCGCGTCGCGAGCCGGTGCCGGCCTCGGAGCTGGTGGTCGCGCTCCAGTGCGGCGGCTCGGACGGCTGGTCGGGCGTGACGGCCAACCCAGGGCTGGGCAAGGCGGCCGATCTGCTCGTCAAGCAGGGCGGAACGGTCGTGCTCGGCGAGACGACGGAAGTCTACGGCGCCGAGCACCTGCTGACGCGCCGAGCCAAGAGCCCTGAGGTGGCGCAGAAGCTGGTCGATCTCATCCGCTGGTGGGAGGAGTACACCGAATACTTCGGCGGGACGATTGACAATAACCCGGCGCCCGGCAACAAGCTCGGCGGCCTGACGACGATTTACGAGAAGTCGCTTGGCGCGGCGGCGAAGGCCGGCTCGACGCCGCTGAACCAGGTCGTCGAGTACGGCGAGCGAGTCACCGAGCGAGGCTTCGTCCACATGGACACCCCCGGCTACGACCCAGTCTCGGTCACCGGGCAGGTCGCTGGCGGCTGCAACCTGGTGGTCTTCACGACTGGGCGCGGCTCCTGCTTCGGGTTCAAGCCGGCTCCCTCGATCAAGATCGCGACGAACAGCGAGCTCTACGCCCGGCAAGAGGATGACATGGACATCAACGCCGGCCGGGTGCTCGAGGGGATGAGCCTGGACGAGCTCGGGCAGGAGATCTTCGAGGAGATGCTGGCCGTCGCCTCCGGCAAGCGGACCAAGAGCGAGCTGGCCGGGGTTGGGCAGGAGGAGTTCAATCCCTGGATCCTCGGCGCGATGCTGTAGCGTTCACAGGGAAGCCGGCCGGCGGACGATTCCCGCCTCGCGTGGACGGTGCTCGGATGGAAGGGGCCGGCGCGGTTGTGTGCCGTTTCTGTCCGCGTCAGGGATGGCGGACGTAGCGGGTTAGATCAATTGATGGCAATGGAGCGCGGATCGGCGATGGACGAGGGAATGCCGTGACGGCGCGGTCTGACGCAACGAACGCGGCGGAGGCCGTCGAGAATCGGGACCGGCTTCTCGCGGCGTTCGAGGAGCGCGTTTCGCCGCTTGGGGTCCGTGTCGAGCGGGCCGAATCGAGCGTGGAGGTCGCTCGGTTCCTAGCTGGCCTCAGCCGTGAGATCAACGCGCCGCGCGTGACGATCTCTGCCGAGCTGGTCACCAACGCGCCGGGTTTTGCAGCGGCGCTTACCGCTGAGGGAATTGAGTGGCGCAGCCCGGAGGAGGTCTCAGAGGCGCGAGACGCTCCGCTCGGCGTGAGCCTGGCCAAGCTGGCGATCGCGGAGACTGGATCGTTCCTGCTCAATGAGCCCGGGCTGCTCGACCGCGCCGTTGGATTGATGTCGAAGGTACACGTGGCACTTGTGCCCATTGGCGCGCTCGTTCCCTCGCTCGATGAGGCGGCCGGGGTGCTGCGGCGGATTGCCCAGCGGCCAGGCGGTGGCTATGCGAGCCTGGTAACGGGACCGAGCCGGACCGCGGACATCGAGATGTCGCTGACGGTCGGCGTTCAGGGACCGGAGATCGAGATCGTCCTCTTCGTCGATCGCCTGGATTGACCACTCAGACCCAACGATTGCTGGAGATACCCACGTGAAGACCGAGGTTCCTGCAGTCGAGCACGCCCCCGCGCACAACGGGCACGGAGCGCCGGAAACTTCCTTCCGGTCGCGGTACGAGGCCGCGCTCAACAACCCCACGCTGGCCGGGAACGTCGAGCGATTCCAGCGGAACTGGCGGACGAACCGCGACCGGGCGATGACCGAGATCCCGTTCGAGGAGATGCGTCGCCAGTTCAAGGCGGCCAAGACGCGGGTGACGGACAACCTGGATACCTACCTCGCGCAGTTCACCGCGATGGCCGAGCAGGCGGGCGCGACGGTCCATTACGCGGAGGATGCCGACGCGGCGAACCGCATCGTGCTGGAGATCTGCCGGAAGCACGGCGCGACGCTGATTGCCAAGTCGAAGTCCATGGTCAGCGAGGAGATCGAGTTGAATCACCGCCTCGCCGACGAAGGGATCTCGGTCATTGAGACCGACATGGGTGAGTGGATCATCCAGCAAGCCGGCCAGCGGCCGAGCCACATCGTTGGGCCGGCGCTGCACATGGGCCGCAAGGAGGTGGGCTCGCTCCTCAACCGCGTGCTGGAGCGACCGGTCTCGCTCGAGGACATCCCCGAGCAGGTGCGGACGATCCGGGACGAGATGCGCCCGGCGTTCTTCAATGCCGGTGTCGGGATGACCGGCGCGAACGCGCTGATTGCCGAGACGGGCACGGTCATGATGTGCACCAACGAGGGGAATGGGCGGCTCGCCTCTTCGGTGCCACCGGTCCACATCGTGCTCGCGGGGATCGAGAAGCTCGTCCCGACTTGGGACGACGCGATGACGCAGCTTCGTCTGCTCGCTCGCAGCGGGACCGGGCAGCGGCTGACGGTCTATTCCACCTTCATCACCGGGCCGACGCCGGGCCACGAGATGCACATTATCCTCGTGGACAATGGCCGGCGGGCGATGCACGCGATGAAAGAGTTCGTCGAGGCAATGCACTGCATCCGCTGCGGCGCCTGCGCGAACGTCTGCCCGCCGTACCGTGAGGTCAGCGGACACGTCTTCGGTCACATCTATACCGGCGCGATCGGGCTGGTGGTCACGCCGTTCCACCACGGCATCGACGCTGTTGCCAAGCCGCAGAGCCTCTGCCTCTCGTGCAACGCTTGCGAGACGGTCTGCCCGGTGGGTATCCCGTTGCCACGGCAGATCATTGACGTTCGCAAGATGGTCGTCCAGAAGAAGGGGATGCCGACGGCGAAGCGCGTCGTCCTCGACGTCTACTCCCGACCGAAGCTCTTCGACGCGGCGACGCGGATCGGCAGCCGGGCGCAGCGGCCATTGAAGCGCGGCCGGTTCATCCGCGGCCGTCACGTGCCGATCTTGAAGTCGCAAACCCGCTGGCGGAGCATGCCGGCGCTGGCGCGGCGGCCATTGCGTGACCGTGCTCCCTACGGCGGCGTGCAGGAGGCCGGACCGGCTCTGATTCCGAACGAGGCGGCCGGCAAGACGGTCGCGCTCTTCCCAGGCTGCTTGACCGACCGGCTCTATCCCGAGCAGGGCGAGGCGATCGCGGCGACGCTGCGGGCGCTCGGTGTCCGCGTCGTCTACCCGCCTGGCCTGCATTGCTGCGGGCTGCCGGCGAACAACTCCGGCGACGACGCGAATGCTAAGCGGATGGCGCGACATACGATCCGCGCCCTGGAGCGCACGCTCGATGGGACGCGCATTGATGCGATCGTCTCAGGGAGCGCGAGCTGCGTCGCGACGCTGGCACAGGATTACCTGCATCTCTTCCGCGATGATCCTGCCTGGAAGCTGCGCGCGGAGCGGCTTGCCGAGCGCGTCATGGATTTCACGACCTTCCTGACGAAGGTCGCGAAGCTGCCCGCCGGAAGCCTGGCGACGGATGAGCGGATGGTGGTGACCTACCACGATTCTTGCCAAGGGCTGAACGCGCTCGGCCTGCGGGAAGAGCCGCGCTATCTTCTGCGTGATGTGCTCGGCTGCGAAATCCAGGAGCTAGAGGAAAATACGCTCTGCTGCGGATTCGGCGGGTCGTTCGGGTTCGAGTACCCGGAGGTTTCCGAGCGGCTGATGAACCGCAAGCTGAACAACGCGCAGGCGACCGGAGCGCCGGTGCTGGTCACCGACAACCAGGGGTGCATCATGCACCTGCGCGGTGGCTGCGACGCGAGCGGCCGACGCTTGCGGATTGTCCACCTCGCCGAGCTGATTGCCGAGCGAATCCAGCAGGTCGAAGCGAAGCAAACCGGCCAGCAGACCGCCGCGCAGAGCTGAATCATCGCTGTCGGCGGTCGGTCGCGGTGAGTGGCCGATCGCCTGGTTGGTGCAGCAGAATGCAAACGAGCCCGGCTCGGGCCCACGATGGGCGTCCGGCCGGGCTCGCTGCTGTCGGCCTGATTAGACCTGGTCGAGCGCCTGCTCCAGATCGGCGATCAGGTCGGAGACCGTCTCCAGACCGACCGACAGGCGGACGTAGTCCGGAGTCACGCCCGTCGCGAGCTGCTCCTCTTCGGTCAGCTGCGAGTGAGTGGTGGTTGCCGGGTGGATGATCAGCGACTTCGCGTCGCCGATGTTCGCCAGGTGCGAGAAGAGCTTGACCGACTCGGTGAGCTTGCGTCCGGCCTCGCGGCCGCCCTTGACGCCGAAGCCGAGGATGGCGCCGTAGAGCCCATTTCGGTGGTACTTGCTCGCCCGCTCGTAGGCCGGGTGGCTCGGGAAGCCGGGATAGTTCACCCAGCTCACCTTCGGGTGCTCCGCCAGGAAGCGCGCGATCGCCATCGCGTTTTGGCTATGGCGCTCCATGCGGAGCGGCAGCGTCTCCAGGCCCTGGAGGAAGAGGAACGCGTTGAACGGGCTCATCGCCGCGCCGATGTCGCGCAGGAGCTGCACGCGCAGCTTGATGATGTAGGCAATGTTGGCGCCGAAGTTCTTCTCGCTGAAGACCTCGCTATAGACCAGGCCGTGGTAGCTCGGATCCGGCTCGGTGAACTCGGGGAACCGGCCGGACGCTGCCCAGTCGAACTTGCCGCCGTCCACGACGAGGCCGCCGATCGAAGTGCCATGTCCGCCGATGAACTTCGTCGCGGAGTGGACGACGATGTCCGCGCCGTGATCGAGCGGCCGCACGAGGTACGGCGTCGGCATCGTGTTGTCGATGATCAGCGGCACGCCGGCATCGTGAGCGACCTTGGCGACCGCCTCGATGTCGAGGGTCAGCAGGTCCGGGTTGCCGAGCGTCTCGGAGTAGACCGCCTTGGTCTTGTCGGTGATGGCAGCGGCGATTGCTTCCGGCGTGGGCTCGCAGAAGCGAACGGTGATGCCCATCTTCGGAAGCGTGTAGTGGAAGAGGTTGTAGGTACCGCCGTAGAGGCTGGTGGTCGAGACGATCTCGTCGCCAGCCTTGGCGAGGTTGAGGATCGCCATCGTCTCGGCGGCCTGACCGGAGGCGAAGGCGAGCGCGCCGACGCCACCCTCGAGCGCGGCGATCCGCTTTTCGAGGACGTCGGTCGTCGGGTTCATGATGCGGGTGTAGATATTGCCGAATTCCTTGAGGGCGAAAAGATTCGCCGCGTGCTCGGCGCTATCGAAGACGTACGAGGTGGTCTGATAGATCGGTACGGCCCGGGATTTGGTTGTCGGGTCGACCTCCTGGCCGGCGTGAATCGCCAGCGTCTCGAATCCCAACGGTCGATCAGTCACGCTGTGCTCTCCCTCGCGCACCTCGCCCCCCGGCCAGGCGCGCCGCTCGATATCCCCGCGCGAACGTTGACGCGGGATTACACACTTTGCCGACTAGCCTCGCTTGATTGCTCTGCCGGCAAGACGCGGTCCATGAAGGGCTGGATCGCTGCCGTCATCATGTCCCACTCCTTGAGGAAGGCATCGTGCCCGTGCGGCGAGTCGAGCTCGACGTAGGTCACGTCCTTGCCCAAGGCGGCGATCCGGTCAGCCAGAGCCTTGATTTCCTGCGGCGGATAGAGCCAATCGGTGCGGATGCCGAGGAGCAGCATCGGCGCCGAAATACGGCTGAGCCAGTACTCCTCGCCGCCGTCCCGGCCGACGTCGTAGAGATCCATCGCGCGCGTCAGATAGAGATGGCTGTTGGCGTCGAACCGGCGGACGAGCGCCGCGCCATGGTAGTGGATGTACCCCTCAACGTCGAAAGTGCCGCCAAAGGAGGGATACAGGCTGGGGCGCGTCGCCGGCTTGCGACCGAAGCGCATCCACATGCTCTCGTGGCTGTGGAAGGTCGTCATGGCGATCATGCGGGCGATCGCCAGACCATCGGCCGGGAAGACGCCTTCGCTCTGGTACTCGCCGCCGCGCCAGTCGGGGTCGGCCATGATCGCGCGTCGCCCTGCCTCATTCAGCGCGATGCCCATCGGCGGCAGGGCGCCATTCGCCGCGAGCGGCGCCGAGGCGCGGACGAGGTCCGGGTGCCGGGTCGCCCATTCCAGCGCCTGAAAGCCGCCGATCGAGCCGCCGATCGCGACCAGCTTCTTGATGCCCAGACGCTCCACCAGTCGGCGCTGGGCGTTGACCATGTCGCCGATGGTGATGAGGGGGAAGCGCATGCCGTACGGCCGACCCGTCAATGGGTCGATGCTGCTTGGGCCAGTGCTGCCTTGGCAGCCGCCGAGAATGTTGGAGCAAACGACGAAGGCGCGGTCGGTGTCGATCGCCCGGCCCGGGCCGATCAGCGGCGTCCACCAACCGCCCTCGCCGGTCGCCCGGCTGTCGCCGGTCAGCGCGTGGAGGACTAGTACCGCGTTGTCGCCGGCCTCGTTGAGCTTGCCCCACGTGCGATACGCCAGCGTGACGGACGGCAGGCGGCCACCAAGCTCTAGCTCCAGCTCTCCGATCTCCATCGCCTGGAGCTCACCGTCGGGCACGCTCTCCGTGCCTGGCTGCGGAGTGGGAACGACGTGGAGATGCGGCCGACGCGCCGGATCGATCGAGAGCGCGCTGCTCCCGACTACGACCGGGACATAGACCGATCCGTCATAACGCTGCTTCATGCCCAATCCCTACACAGTCACCTGGATGTCCCAGGGTTTGGTCCCCAGTCCCGGTGGGCGGTTCCCGCGGAGCGATGCTCCGGTGGTGCCGCCCGTTAATTGCTGGCCCCCTGCCGAAGCAGGGGGCGCCTCGTCGCCATCCTCCGGCCGCGCGTGGACACGCGCCACGCGATCCTGCATTCCCCCACCGCCGGAGGAGCTTGTGCCTACAACGTCGTGGCACTGGTACTCCGGCACCCGGTTCCCCTGATTGGTGAGGATGTTGCCGCGTCGTGGGAGCCGGATGCTCAATTGTTGACAAAGTTCTACAGAATAGACCGCCCCCTGTCAAGGTGGTTGCTGGTGCGAAGTATCTGCTCGGCATCGGCGAGGTCGCCGGCTTCCGCGAGTCGGCCGTTCTCCATCACGAAAACGCGAGTGACGCCGATCGCTTCGAGAAAGGCACGGTCGTGGGAGACGACGATCATTGGCCCGGTGTACGCGGCGAGCGCGGCCTCGATCCGCTCTTGGGAGATGGGATCGAGATGGCTCGTCGGCTCGTCGAGGAGCAGGAGCGTCGCGCCGCCACCGACGAGCAGAGCCAGGGCGAGCTTCATCCGCTCGCCGAAGCTCAAGTGAGCGACCGGGCGGTGAACGGTGTCGGCGTCGAAGAGGAACTTGTCGAGCATCGAGCGCGCCTCGGCTTCGGTCCCTGGCACCGCCTGGCGAAAGACTTCCAGCACCGTGCGGTTGCCGCCGAGGCGCTCCGCGGGCTGCTCCTGAGCCAGGTAGCCAGGGACGATGTCTTCCCCGTAGCGGATTTCGCCCCGCGTCGGGATTTCACCGGCCAGCGCCCGCAGCAGCGTCGTCTTGCCGCTCCCATTCGGGCCAAGCAGCGCCACACGCTCGCCCCCGTGCACGGTCAGCGTGGCCCCGTCCACGATGCTCACGCCGTTCACGTCGATCCGCACGTCTCGTGCCGCGACGGCCAGACGCCGGTCGTGAATGGCAGACGCCGTTAGCTCGCGCAGGTAGAGCCCTTTTTCTTCAACCGGCCGCTCAATCCGGTCCTCTCCCTTCAGCGATCGCTCGAGGCGGCGCTCTTGGACGATCGCTCGGCGGGCCAGTCCCTTGGCGATCTTGCGATAGTGGAAGTGCGTGGTGCGCCGCTCCATGGACCCTGAGCGCTGCTTGAGCGCCCGAATCTCCGCCTCGATCGCCGCGATCCTTTCCTGCTGATCCCGGTACGCGGCGAGCTGCTTTTCCTGCTCCCGTTGGCGCGTCTCGACGTACGCGCTGTAGTTGCCTGGATAGACGGCGAGCGTTCGCGTGCGCTGATCGAGGGAGAAGATCGTCGAAACGGTCGCGTCGAGAAAGCGACGGTCGTGGGAAACAATGATCGCTGCTTGCGGACTCGCGGAGATCCAATCTTGCAGCCACAGCAGCGCGGGGAGATCCAGGTAGTTCGTCGGCTCGTCCAGGAGGAGAATGTCCGGCTCCTCGAGGAGGAGCCTCGCCAGCGCGAGCCGCGTCTTCTGGCCGCCACTGAGCGCCGCCACGGGGAGATCGTGAGGAATGTCGCCGAGCCCTAGGCCGGATAAGACAGCCTCGCGCCGGTGCTCCGCGTCGTAGCCGCCGAGCGCCTCGAACCGCTCGACCGCGCGGGCGTATGCCTGCAGCGCCGCCTCTTGTGCCTCGTCCGAAAGGGACGGATCAGCAAGCGAGGCCGCTGATCGCTCCATCTCGTGTCGTGCCGTCTCGATGTCCCGTTGGGCAAGCGACAGCGCCTCCGCGACCGTCAGCGACAGAGCATCCTCTGGATACTGGGCGAGGTAGCCGACGCGGACGCTCGGAGCGAGGCGGACCGCGCCTTGATCGGGGCGCAAGATGCCGGCGATGATGCGCAAGAGTGTCGTTTTTCCGCTGCCGTTCGGCCCGACGAGCCCGACTCTCTCCCTTGGATTGAGCGTGAAGGAGACGCGCTCGAAGATGAGCTCACCGGCGAACCGTTTGGTGAGATTGCTCGCGACCAACATGAATGACTCCGCGTCAGCGGCCGGTCGCGGCGGGAAATCGTGCTGTGTGCTGAGAAGAAAGGACTCAGTGTTGAGGGGAAACGTGCTGAAAAATATCGGAGTTGTCCGGCTCAGCTGCACTGCGACGCCACGCCGCGACCGGCTCACGTACCGTTCGCTCGTCTGCGTTTCGCGGTGCTAGCTGATCAACAGACTCCCTCCTAATAAGCCGGCGCAAATCTACCATTGGCGCGGCCGAGGAACAAGGAGGGGCGCCGCCGGCGCCCCTCACGTTTGCTTTCGGGCCAGAGTGCCGGTTAGGCGGCGGCGTTCCCGGCGCGCAGCTTGGCTGCCATGTGCTCGCCGATCATGACCGCTGTCAGGTGCGTGTTGGCGCGGACCATCTCCGGCATGATCGAGGCGTCGATCACGCGCAGACCCTCGACGCCGAGCACGCGGCATTCGGGATCGACGACCGTCCGCGGATCGTCGGGACGGCCCATCCGGCAGGTGCCGACCGGGTGCTGGGTGTCCTGGCAATTCTCCAGGAGCCACTGTTCCAGCTCCGGATCCGGCGGCAGCGTCTCCGGCGCCTCGCCACCGACGTAGGACTCGATCCCCTCGGTGATCTCCTGGAATGCCGGGTGCCGGACGATCTCGTACAGCCGCTTGTAGCCCTCCCGCAGCCGGATCATGTCGCGCTCGTCGTCGAGCATCCGGATTTCAACCTCGGGATCGACCAGCGGGTCGGTGGAGGTGACGCGCACCCATCCGCGCGAGAAGGTTTGATACGTCGCCACAACGACCAGGCCCTTGCTGCGGCCGACCTCGTCGTAGCCGATGATGTTCATCGAGGCGAAGAACATGTCATTCCTGCCCGCCCCGGCCAGACCGGACGACCAGCGGACGCAGCAGTTGGTGTGGCGGTGCTCAACGGTTGGCACTCGCGCTTCCGGCTTGAGCCGTAGGACGAGCCAGATGGCCGAGTGGTCGATGAGGTTCTGCCCGACCGGGAGATCAACCAGCGGCTCGATGCCGAGGCGTCGCAGATCTTCCGCCGGGCCGATGCCGGACCGAATCAGGACGCCGGGAGAGTGGACGGTGCCGCAGGAGATGATGACCTCTTTCGCCGCGAATTCGCGCGGTCCCTCGGGCGTGATGGCAAGGACCCCCTTGGCCCGGCGCCCGTCGAACAGGACGCGGTCAACGACGGTGTCACCGAGGATCGTCAGATTCGGGCGGTCCCGCGCGGGCTCGAGATAGCCGTCGGCGCACGAAACGCGGATACCGTTGCGGCTATTGATCGCGTATGGCGAGACGCCGGACGAGTCCGGAGCGTTGTGGTCATCGTGCCAGCCGTAGCCGAGGTCGAGCGCGGCGGTGGCGAGGGCGCGGTCAACCGCGCCCCACTTCTCCTGGGGCGCGCGGTAGATCGGAATCGGACCGCCTTTTCCGTGATAGGGGAGGTCACCGAAGGAGAGGTCGTCCTCGAGGCGATTGAAGGCGGGCAGCACGTCGTCCCACGACCAGCCGGTGCAGCCCTCCTCAACCCAGACGTCGAAGTCCTCCGGAATGGCGCGGATCGCGATCTGCCCGTTCATGTTCGAGCTTCCGCCCAAGCCGCGGCCTCGCCAGTAGATCCGTGGCTCCTGAGCGACCGAGCGACGGGCACGGAGGTTGTCGTAGCGGAACCGTGAAAATTCGGGGCTAGTAATGATCTCGAATGGGTTGGGGATTTGCATCGCCCGCGGCACGTCGGCGGCGCGGTAGTCTGGCCCCGCCTCGAGCAGGAGCACCGATGTTCCGGGATCCTCGGAAAGCCGCCCGGCGAGCGCCGCCCCGCTCGATCCCGCTCCGACGATCACGTAGTCGTACACCATCGCCCTCGCCTCTCCATTCCAACGAACCGGACCTGAACAATCCGACAATTCGGGAGTTTATCGCAGTTACAGCGCGGTCAACTCCGGCGCCCGAGGAGTGCGCCGAGTAGTCCTCGCAACAGGCCGCGGCTGGCCTGCTGCCCGAACTCCCGTGCCGCGTCTTCAGCCGCCTCGGCCAAGGCGGTCGAGAGCCCTTCGTCGGCGCCGCGAGCGGCTTGACGGGCGACCTTGCGTGTTGAACGGCGAGCGGCGGATTTCAGCTCGGATCTGGCTCGATCGTTTTCGGAGGCTGTCAATGCCGCACGTTCGCGCAGCATTTCGTAAGCCGACTTCCGGTCGATGGCGTGGTCGTATTTCCCTTGCATATGCGACCAGTTGATGAGCTTGCGCCGCTGCTCGAGGCTGATGGGGCCGATCCGGCTGCGCGGCGGGATGACCAGTGCCCGCTCGACGATACCTGGCACGCCTGCACCATCTAAGAAGGAGACGAGCGCTTCTCCGACGCCAAGCTCGGTATTTGCCGTCTCGACGTCAAGGTCTGGATTCGTCCGGAACGTCTGTGCCGCCGCTCGGACCGCCTTCTGATCGCGCGGCGTAAACGCACGGAGCGCGTGCCCTTCGCGATCAGGAGTGGCCGCGTCACAGGGGTGCTCCTTCCTCTTCACTCATGCCGGCTGCCCGTGGCGTGGCCATCTGGGGGGCGCGCTCCTACGAGCCTGCCGTGATGTCCCGCTTGATGAACGAGCGATAGGCCAAGAAAAGGAACGCCACCGTGTACGCCGCGAGCACGACGGCCGCTTGCCAGACGGACGGCATTGCCGCGCCCGACGAGGAGAACGAGTCTTCCAGGCCGGCGGCATTGGCCTCCAGGAGGGCCTGGACGTTGCGCGAGATCAGCGCGCCGGGCAGCCGCTCGAAGATGCCGCCGGCGAGGCCGATCAGGGAGAGGAAGAGGCTTTCCAGAAACAGGACCGCTAGTCCGAGTCCGATGCCGGCCGCCACTGAGCGGGTCAGCGTCGTCACCATGATCGTCAGCGCCACGTACGGCAGCATGACGAATGTCGTCCG
This sequence comes from uncultured Chloroflexota bacterium, assembly GCA_937901745.1. GTDB lineage: Bacteria > Chloroflexota > Chloroflexia > Thermomicrobiales > UBA6265 > CALGSZ01. The sequence goes on from CALGSZ010000002.1 coordinate 53,769, forward strand.
CGCCGTGGCAAAGACGGTCCGCGACAGTCCTTGCGGGCCGAGGCCGGAAGGAAGCCCCTCGACCGCGGTGATGACGGCACTCGCCGCGAAGGAGACGACGAGACCAATCAGGACCGTGACCGCGACGAAGAGGAGGGCGGTGACGAGCTTGGCCGAGAAGTAAGCCGTCCGACTGCGGGCGCGCGGCAACAGCGCGCGGATCGTGCCCCATCCGTATTCGGAGCCGATCAGGCTGGCTGTCATGATGATGATGTTGACGCTACCGATCTGGAACACCAGGTTGAGACCGGTATCCCGCACGGAGGCCAGACGCAGATTCTCCCGCAGAGCGAATTCATCGGCTGCTCCGGAGCGCACCGTGACCCAAAGGAGGATGTAGAGCAGGCCAACCAAGCCGATCAGGATCAGTAGGAGGATGCGAGGCATCCAACGCCGGACGAGCCGGAAGAGCTCGCTACGCAGCAGCGGTGCCATGCTCCACTCCCTCGTCTTGATCCGCCGTCAGCTCCATGAAGACCTGCTCGAGCGAGCTCTGCCGTGGCACGATGGCGCCCGCGTAGATGCCGGCCGAGGCGAGAGCGCGGTTGATGGTGGCGCCCTCCTCGGCCGGGGCATCGACGTGGAGCCGGCCATCGAGGATGGAGACGCCCCGCACCGCCGGCACCGAGCGGAGGACTTCCGCGCCACGCTCGACCTCGCCGGGCTCGAGCACGATTTCGAGATAGGCGCCGCGCTTGAGCAGCTCCTGCACCGGGCCGTATTGCAGCAGCTTACCGCGCCGGATGATCGCGACGCGATCGCAGACCTGCTCGACCTCGTTCAAGAGGTGGCTGGCGAGCAAAACGGCCCGGTTCTGTTGCGCCAGGCGGGGGATGAGCTCGCGTACCTCGCGCTGGCCGGCTGGGTCGAGTCCGTTGGTGGGCTCATCGAGGATGACGAGCTCCGGATCGGTAAGGAGCGTGGATGCGATGCCGAGCCGCTGCTTCATGCCCATCGAGTAGGTCTTGAAGGGGCTGTGGGCTCGCTCGGTTAGGCCGACGAGCTCGAGCAGTTCATCAATGCGCGAATTGGGGATGCCGCCGACCGCGATCGCCAGCGCGCGCAGGTTGTCACGTCCAGAGAGATACGGATAGAAGGCTGGCGATTCGATGATCGCGCCAATTGCACGGGCGGTCATGTGCCGCTGCTCATCGAGGCGGCGGCCGGCGAATTCGACGTGTCCTTCGGTGGGAGTGATCAGGCCGAGGATCATGCCCACCGTCGTGCTCTTGCCGGAGCCGTTCGGTCCGAGAAAGCCGAGGACTTCCCCTTTCCTTAGCTCGAGGTTGAGGCGATCGACGGCGGTGAGTGTTCCGAATCGCTTGGTGAGATTGACCGTGCGTAAGAGGGGTTCGTCGCCGCGGCCGTGGACCGTACTCATCCACTCCTCCCAACGTGGCATTGGCGCCAAGTGCCGTCGGACACGCTCGATTGTCCTTCGCGCGGCTGCCGGATGGGTCCAACGTGACGCCTTTGCAACGCACGATGGCGCCAGTCGGCTTGTTCTCAGCCCGCTGACCATGTAGCTTAGTCCTCACCGCCGGGCTACGTCGATTTTCGGTTCGAGCTGGCGAGGACACCTCCGCTGGCACCCGTCTCCAAATCCAGTCCCGTACACAATGCAAAGGAGAGGCTCATGCGGACCGCACCTTTGACATCACCGATGAAGCGACTTCCGGTCCGTCAGCTGATGCTCGGGATCGTCGTCGTCGGTCTGGCGATGGTCGGACTCGCTCTCCTTGCCGAAGCGATGGCGAGCGACGGGGGAACCGTCTATCTGGCGAAGTTCACCTCGAGCGGATCGAGCCAGACGATCGGCCCGAGCCTCGAAGCGACCGGTTACGGCCGGGCATCGGCGCCAGCCGAGCGGGCGACGGTGCAGGTTCTCCTGATCCGCGACATCCCCTACGGTGGCGATGGGCAATCCGGCAGCTCGTCATCGTCGAGCTCGTCGGACGGCAGCGGCCGGAGAGGGCGCTCGGCCTCGCTCTCCGCAATCATCAGCGCGCTCGAGAGCGAAGGCGTGAGCGAGGATGCCATCACAATCGTGACGAGCCCGTCGCTTATCAGCGTCTGCAACAACTACAGCCGCTGCTCGTCGGCGCGGCTCGATGTGACGGTCGAGCAGCCGACGATCGAGCGATTGAACGCGATCGTCGACTCAATTGGGCGCACCGCGATTTCGAGCGGGATGGTCGTCCACGACGTGGGCGTCGGCTATTCCGTGAGCGACTGCCGGGCGCTGACGCGACAGGCGCGAGAGTTGGCGACGGCGGACGCGAAGGCGCGGGCGCAGGAGCAGGCAGAAGTCCTCGGCGTCAACCTCGGCAAGCTGCTGGCCTCCAGCGAGCCGGGTCCGGAGCGGCCGCGAGATGCAACGGGTTGTGAGATGTTCACCTCGACGTTCGGCGACTCCTGGTGGACGGCCGGCTCGGTCGGTCTGACAGTGCCCGCGTTCGATCCAAGCGCGCCGGCGGAGGCAACGGTGGAAGTGCAGGTTTCGCTGCTTTACTCAATCGCCGAGACGAACCCGGAGGAGGGCGGCGCGGCTTGACAAACGCCGGCCGGCTCGGTAAGGTACGCGAATGTGACAATCGTCACAATCTTTGATGTGCACTGAGAACGAACGAAAAGCGCGAAGGTAAGATGATCCCGCACCCGAGTAGAGCCCTCCGTACACGTACTGGCCGAACGGGCGCTCCCCGTTCGGCGTAGCGGTTTCGCCCCGCGACCGGGGCTTAGCGGTTGTTCGGAGGATCATGAAGTCTCGGGAGGTTCCTCGTGGGATCATCAGTTGTTTCTGGCGACAAGCAATCGATCGGTAAGGTCGTTCTCGCGTATTCCGGCGGGCTCGACACCTCGTGCATCATTCCCTGGCTGAAAGAGAACTACGACTGCGAGGTCATCGCCTTCGCGGCTAACGTCGGGCAGCCGGATGACCTGAGCGGCATCGAGGCGAAGGCGCTGGCGAGCGGCGCGAGCAAGGCCTATGTCCGCGACCTGCGCGAGGAGTTCATCAGGGACTACGCGTTCCCGACGCTCCGCGCCGGCGCGATCTACGAGCGGAAGTATCTGCTTGGCACCTCCTTCGCTCGGCCGTGCATCGCGAAGCACCAGGTGGAGATCGCCCTGCTGGAGGGGGCCGATGCAGTGGCGCACGGCTGCACCGGCAAGGGTAACGACCAGGTTCGCTTCGAACTGGCCTACCAGGCGCTGGCGCCGCACCTGAACGTGATTGCGCCATGGCGGCACTGGCACATCCGGTCGCGGGAAGACGCGATTGACTACGCCCAGGCGCACGGGGTTCCGGTCGAGGCGACGAAGGCAAAGATCTACTCGATCGACGGGAATCTCTGGCACCTCTCGCACGAGGGCGGGGTGATCGAGGACCCGTGGCAGGAAGCGCCGCCGGATGCCTATGGCTACACGGTCGAACCGCAGGACGCGCCGGACGAGCCCGAGTACGTGGAGGTCTCATTCGAGGAGGGCTGGCCGGTCGCGGTCAATGGCCAGCGGCTGGGTCCGGTCGAGATCGTCTCGACGCTAAACGAGATCGGCGGTCGGCACGGCGTTGGCCGGGTTGACCTGGTCGAGAATCGCCTCGTCGGCATGAAGAGCCGGGGCATCTACGAGACGCCCGGTGGGACGATCCTGGCGACCGCGCACCGGGAGCTTGAGCACTTGACTCTTGACAAACTGACGATGCGGCAGAAAGATACGCTAGCGTTGACGTACGCCGATCTCGTCTACAACGGGCTGTGGTTCTCGCCGCTGAAGCGGGCGATTGACGCCTTCGTGGATGAGACGCAGCAGGTTGTGACTGGCGACGTTAGACTTAAGCTGTACAAGGGTTCGTGCCAGGCGGTCGGCCGCCGGTCGCCGTACAGCCTCTATCGCGAGGATCTGGCGACGTTCGGCGCCGACGAAGTCTACCGGCAGGCGGACGCGGAGGGCTTCATCAAGCTCTTCGGCCTGGGTACGAAGGTTGCCGCGATGCGGGACCGGGAACGGTCGGAAGGTCTGGGAGTGGAGGTCGCGCGATGACCTACTGCATCGGCACGGAGAGCCTCTCCCGCTCTCCGCGACGGCGACCGGCGCGCCAGAACCGACCGGCGCGTTGACGGTCGCCGCGTAAGAGAATCGAATAACCTCATCCTCTGGGCGACGGCTCTGTCGCCCATGCCCGCGTTGAGGGAGAACAGTACGGGATGGGGGCGCCATAGCGATCCGGGGACGGTGGAAGCCTGGAATCAGCGTCTCGTCTCGGAACGGGCTCCCGAGCGGCCGGCCGAAGAAAGGACGATCGGCTACAGAGGATCGGCACGTGGCGAGAGCAACGCGCTCTCCGATCTGTATCCTCGATCCGCGAGCCGCGTCCAAGTAGGATCGGGTGGGTGGCTCCCACGCAGGCAACAGCCGAGAGATGCGCGGAGCCATGGTGCCTCGGCTCCGCGTAAGGAGGGTGGTACCGCGGGGATTGACGCCCCTCGCCCCTTCGCTCCACGACCTGACGTCGTGGGCGCAGTGCGTCACGTCGCTGGCGTGAGCCGAAGGGGGACCACCATGTCCGAGCCATTTACCACCGCGAATCGGTCTGACGAGTCGCACGATCAGGATCGCCTTGTTGCCGAGACGCCGACGCTGCGAGCCGTGCCGCCTCAGATCGAGGATGACTACGGCGCGGGCGCGACCCGGACGCTGTCACTCGGCGGGTCGCTGACGCCGAAGCTCTCGACGTTCACGATCGGCACCCGGCTGCGCGGCCGGAGCCTCGTCGAGGACATTGACCTGACGCCGGACGAGATCGTCGAGGTGCTGGAAACGGCGGCGCGCCTGAAGCGGATGCAGAAGCGTGGCGAGCCGCACACCTATCTGCCGGGGAAGACGCTCGGCATGATCTTCCAGCACCCGAGCACCCGGACGCGCGTCTCCTTCGAGGCTGGCATGGCCCAGCTCGGCGGCACGGCGATCTTCCTCGGCATCAACGATCTCCAACTGAAGCGCGGCGAGACAATTGCCGATACCGCGCGGGTGCTCGGGCGGTACGTTGACTGCATCGTTGCTCGCGTCGCCAAGCACGAGGATGTCGTCGATCTGGCGCAGCATGCGGGGGTTCCCGTCATCAACGGTCTCTCCGACCGCTGCCACCCGACGCAGGCGCTGGCCGATCTCTTGACGCTTCGGGAGCGGTTCGGGGAGCTCAAGGGGCTGCGGCTGGCGTACCTCGGCGATGGGAACAATGTCGCCTCGTCGCTGCTCGTTTGCGGCGCGGCGGTGGGCGTCAGCGTCACCATTGCCTGCCCGAAGCAGTACCAGCCGCCGGCGGACATCATCACGCAGGCAACCTGGCTGGCGGCGGCGAGCGGCGCGCGCGTCCACCTGACCGACGATCCGATGGAGGCCGCTGCTGGTGCTGACGCCGTCTACACCGATGTCCACGTCAGCATGGGGCAGATGGATGGCGCTCAGCGGGCGGTCGCGCTCGCGCCGTACAAGGTCACGCAGGCAATCATGGACGCCGCGAAGCCGGACGCGATCTTCATGCACTGCCTCCCGATGCATCGCGGCGAGGAGGTGGACGCTGAAGTCGCGGACGGGCCGCGGTCGGTCATCTTCGATCAGGCGGAAAATCGGCTCCACCTGCACAAGGCACTGCTACTGCATCTCCTTTGCTAGGGGCGAGGAAGGGGGGATCGCGAGCGAGCGTGGGCTGACGATTGAAGGGTGAGCGCATCGCCCAGTAGGGAATTGACGGTAACCAGGAAGCACGTGAGCGCCGGAGTGAGCCGGCGGTGATATCAGGAGGAGAAATGTCCACGTCAACGAATGTGACATGCCCGGAGTGCGGCGGCGAGTTCGAGGCAGGCGCGGTCGAGGTCGGCGAGATCATCGTCTGCCCGGAGTGCAGCGTCGAGCTCGAGGTGCTGGGCACCAATCCGATCAACGTCGGCCTGGCGCCAGAAGAAGGTGAGGACTGGGGCGAGTAGCGGCGAGAGCCCCTCGGCACCGCGGAGGAAATGAGGGCTCTGGCAGCAATCGACTGACGGCATAAGGGAGCGTGACAATGACCGCGGCGATCGGCGTGTTGTGCGAGCGGAAACGGGTCGAAGAGAAGCAGGTGATCCAGGTACTGGCGGATGCCGGCGTTCCGGCGGTGCCGGTGCCGCCTGCTGCTCTTCCGTTGCCGGTTGTCCCGTTCGCGCCGGCCCCGCAGGTCGCCGCTGCGTTCGGCGCCACGATGCCGGTCGTCGTCGATCGCTGCCAGGATCGCGCTGTCGCATCGGCGGTTCTTCCACTCTGGCAGGGGACGGGCGCGGTCGTGATCGGCGCGGGGATCGCCGCGACCGGCAATCGGCTCGCGGTAGCGTCAGCCCTTTCGGCTGCCGGCGTGCCGCGCCCCGCAACCCTTCTCGTTGCCTCTGAAGAGGCAGGGCTCCAGGCGCTCGAGACGCTCGGTTATCCGGCGACGCTCCTGCCGCTCACGGTCGGCGCCGCACCGGTGCCGCTGTTGGACCGCGACGCGGCTGAGGCTGTCTTGGAGCACAGGCAGACGCTTGGCGGAACCTGCGAGGTCGTCGGACTCCTCCAGGCTGGGACCACGATCGGCGCGGAGCATGCACTGGTAATCGTCGTCGGCGGGAGCGCGGTCGCGTCGCGGCACATGGGGAACGAGACGACGTTTGGCCCGCAGGCGGTGGCGCTGGCCGAGGCCGCGGCCAAGGCGATCGGCGCCGACGTTGCCGGGATCGAGCTTGTTCGGACGACGGCCGGTCTCGTCGTCTGGGACGTGCAGCCGGTTCCCGATTTCCGCGACACCGTGCCGCTCGGCGACCGGACGGCGGGTCAGGCGATTGCCGATTTGGCGGCAATGCGCCTCATTGAGCGGACGGCGATCGGCGCGTCGCAGCCGAACGGCGCTCACTTGGGATCGACGATGAGGCGGGAGGTGACCGATGGCGTCGCTCTCGCTCTCTGAGTCGATCTCTGACACGGCGACGGACGAGGCGAATATCGAGCTGCTGCGCGGGCTCATTGCCATCCCGAGCCTGAGCGGGCAGGAGGCGGATGCCGTCGCCTACCTCTGCCAAGAGATGGCCGCGCGCGGCTTCGATACCCACGTCGACGCGGCTGGCAACGCGATCGGCACGATCGGGCAAGGCAAGCGGCAGATCGTGCTCCTCGGCCACATTGATACCGTGCCCGGGGAGATTCCCGTCCGTATCGAGGACGGCGTGCTTCACGGCCGCGGCGCGGTGGACGCAAAGGGCCCGCTCGCGACGTTCGTCGCCGCCGCGCAAGCCGCGGCAGCCGCGGGCGCCGACGCGACGATCACCGTCGTTGGCGCCGTTGGCGAGGAGACGATCGGCTCGCCCGGCGCGACCGAGGTCGCTACCTGGCCAGCGCCGGATTACTGCATCATCGGGGAGCCGAGCGGCTGGGATGCCGTCTGCCTCGGCTATCGCGGCACGCTCTCCCTGACCTACCACCTTCGTCAGGCCTCCCGTCACACGGCAGGCCCTGGTGAATCGGTCGCCGAGCGGGCGGTCGAGTTTTGGAACGCGCTGGTATCGGAGATCGCTGCTTGGAACGGGGAGGCGACCGGGTTCTACGCTCTCGGTTACTCCCTGCGCGGGATGTGGACGGAGAGCGACGGGCTCCACGATGTCGCGGAGCTTTCGATTGGGCTCCGCCTCCCGCCCGGCATCGACGTCGATAAGCTCGAGCACCGAGTCGCGGAGCTGGCCGCGCCGGCGGAGATTATCGTCCACGGTCGGCAAGAGGGCTACCACACCGACAAGCGATCGCCGATCGTGCCGCCTTTTCTTAGAGCGATTCGCCACGTCGGGGGAGCTCCGCGCTTCACTCGGAAGCTCGGTACCTCGGATATGACGGTCGTCGGCCCGGTTTGGGGCTGCCCGATCGTTGCCTACGGCCCCGGCGATGCTTCGCTCGACCACACGCCCGAGGAGCGGATCGTCCTAGATGACTATTTGAAGGCGATCCGGGTCCTCACCGAGGTTTTGATCTCGCTATGAACGATCGCGCAGCGACCAACCACCGGTCGCCGAAGCTTGGCGTCCTCGTCTCCTACTTGCGTCAGGAGGAGAAGCTGATCCTGACCGCGGCGCGAGCGCGCGGCATTGATGTAACGCCTGTCTTCGACCGCGACTTGGTTCTCGACCTCTCGCAGCCCGATGCGAAGCACGCCGGCTTCGACTTCGACGTCGTGCTTGACCGGTGCGTCGCGCACTCGCGCGCGGAGTACATCTTGCGCGTCTTCGAGCGGTGGGGCGTGCCGACGCTGAACCGCTCGCGAGCGACGACGATTTGCGACGACAAGGCTCGCTGCAGCCTCGTCTTGGAGGCGGCCGGGCTGCAGACGCCGAGGACGCTGCTGGCGTTCTCAATCGAGTCGGCGCTCGAGGCGTGTGAGTCGATTGGCTACCCGGTCGTGCTCAAGCCCGTCACCGGCTCCTGGGGCCGGCTCCTGGCGAAGGCGAACGGTCCGGAGCAGGCGCGCGCGATCTTGGAACAGAAGAAGGAGCTCGGCTCGTTCCACCACTCGATCTTCTACGTGCAGGCCTATATCGAAAAGCCCGGGCGTGATATCCGCGCCTTTGTCGTCGGCGATCGCGTTCTCGCCGCGTCGTACCGCATGGCCGAGCATTGGATCACCAACACCGCGCGCGGGGCAACAAGCGTTGCCTGCCCGATCACGCCGGAGATCGAGGAGACGACGCTGCGGGCTTGTGCTGCCGTCGGAGCGCGTCTCGCCGGGGTAGACCTGATCGAAACGCCGGACGGCTACGCGGTTGTCGAGGTCAACACCGGCGGCGAGTTTCATGGATTGATGACGACAACGGATGTTGACATCGCCGGCGAGATCGTCGAGGAGGCCATCCGCATGGCGCACGAGGCTGACGGAGTGGCCAAGGTCGCCACGGTGGGCGCTTGAGCCTGGCGAGAGGCAGGCGGCGACCGGCGGACCTGGGGAGCGAAGATGGGAAAACCGCTTAGAGTGGGAATCTTGATGTCTCGCGTCCGCGTCGAGGAGAAGCTCCTGATGAGCGAGCTCGAGCAGCGCGGCGCCGAGGTAATTCGATATGACGACCGGGAGCTGACGCTCGATCTGGAGCGCCCTTCGATTGATGTCGACGTGGTGCTAGAGCGGTGCATCAATCACTTGCGCGCGCTCTATACCCTGCGCGTCTTGAATGACTGGGGCATCCCGACCGTCAACACCTTCGAGGTCGCCAACACTTGCGGTGATAAGTTGCTGACATCGGCGGCGCTGGTTCGCCACGGCGTGCCGACGCCGCGGACGATCCTGGCCTACACGCCGGAATCGGCGCTGGAAGCGATCGAGACGCTTGGCTATCCGGTGGTGATGAAGCCGGCAATCGGATCGTGGGGGCGGTTGCTCGCACGCGTCAATGATCGAGACGCCGCGGAGGCGCTGCTCGAGCACAAGGTGACGCTTGGATCGTTCCACCACGGCGCGTTCTACATTCAGGAGTATGTCAATAAACCCGGGCGAGACATTCGCTCGTTCGTCGTCGGAGACGAGACGATCTGCGCAATTTATCGGAATTCGGAGCATTGGATCACGAACACCGCGCGGGGCGGTCAGGCCTCGAATTGCCCGGTGACGCCGGAGCTTGACGAGATCTCTCGCGCCGCCGCGAAGGCTGTCGGCGGTGGCGTGGTCGCGATCGATCTCTTCGAAACCGATCGCGGCTTGCTGGTCAACGAAGTCAACTACACGATGGAGTTCCGCAACAGCATCGACACCACGGGAGTCAATATCCCCGGAAAGGTGGCTGACTACGTCCTCGAGGTCGCGCGGGCGGCGAGAGAGCAGAAAGAGGTGAGCCGGAACGGCCAGGTGTCGCTGGCGCCGGCGACGAGCGCATGACATGGTCATTCGGTAGCGATCGCGGTTCCCCCGCCTAAGGACGCGAACGTTGCCGGTCAGGAGTTCACGCAATGTACGATGTCGCGGTCATCGGTGGATCTGGATACGCGGGTGGAGAGCTGATCCGGCTGCTGTTGAATCATCCGGGCGCGAAGCTGCGCCAGGTGACGTCGGAGCGCAATGCGGGCAAGTTCGTGCACTCGGTGCACCCGAATCTACGCAAGCGCACGCAGCTGAAGTTCATCAGCGTTGACAAGCTCGAGCCCTGTGATGTGCTTTTCGTTGCGCTCCCGCACGGCGTCTCGATGAAGCGGATGCGGGAGCTCGAAAGCATCGCCAAGATCATCATCGACCTGAGCGCCGACTTCCGCTTGACCGATCCGTCCGGGTATGTGACGTGGTACAACCACGAGCACACGGATCCCGAGCTTCTGAACAAGTTCGTCTACGGCATCCCTGAGTTGCATCGGGAAGAGATCCGCACGGCGGACCGTATCGCCAACGCGGGCTGCATGTCGACGACTGCGATCCTCGGGCTATACCCGCTGTTCCGGGCAGGCGTCGTGGACACTTCTCGCCCGACGGTAATCGAGGCGAAGACTGGATCGTCCGGCGCTGGTGGTGAGCCTGGCCTCGCTTCCCATCACCCGGAGCGGTCTGGCGTCATCCGCCCGTTCAAGGCGACCGGCCACCGGCACTCGGCGGAGATCATCCAGGAGCTGACGTTCAACGGCGTCGTGCCGGAAATCGCATTCTCGGCGACCTCGGTTGAGGCCGTTCGCGGTATTCTCGCCACGTCGCACGTCTATTTGAAGGAGCCGCTCAGCGATAAGGATGTTTGGGCGATCTACCGGGCCGCGTACAAGGACGAGCCCTTCATGCGGATCGTCAAGGAGTCGAGCGGCATCCACCGCTACCCGGAGCCGAAGATTCTGGCCGGCTCCAACTTCTGCGACGTCGGTTTCGAGCGCGACCCGCACAGCAACCGGCTGGTCGTGATGGCGGCGCTCGACAACCTGATGAAGGGCGCGTCCGGCCAGGCGGTCCAGGCGTTCAACATCCGCTGCGGCTTCGACGAGACCTGCGGTCTGGAGTTCCCCGGTCTGCATCCGATCTAGTCGTTGGCACTTGGGCGCGGAGGGCTCGGGGCTAAGGCACTCTGAGCCCTCAATGCCCATTTCTGAGGGAGAAGGTATGTACGTCATCAAGATCGGCGGCGGCGCGGGCATCACCGAGGAGACGTATTCCCGCTTTGCCGCCGACCTCGCGAGCATGACCGAGCCGTTCGTCATCGTTCATGGCGGCAACGCGGAGTTCAGCCGGCTGAGCGAGGCGCTCGGCATGCCGCCGCGCATGATCACCAACGACAAGGGCCGCGTCTCTCGCTACACGGACAGCGCGACGATTGACGTCATGCTGATGGCGTATGCCGGCAAGGTCAACAAGCGTCTCGTCGCTGCCCTACAGGCGGCGGGCATCAATGCGGTCGGGCTGAGCGCTATTGACGGGCGGATCGCGACCGGTCGCCGCAAGCCGGCGCTGCGCGGCTACGAGGACGGCAAGCTGAAGGTGCTGCGCGACGACCACGCCGGGACGATCGAGCAGCTCGACGTTCGGCTCGTGCGGCTGCTGCTGGACGCCGGGTATCTGCCGGTGCTGACGCCGCCGGCGCTCGCGCTCGATGAAGGCCGACCGATCAATGTTGATGGCGACAAGTTGGCGCTGGAGCTCGCGATCGAGCTCGGGGCGGGGGCGCTCCTCTTCTTCTCCGACACTCCTGGCCTGCTGCGGGACAAGGACGATGAGTCCACCCTGATCCGCACCATTGATGCCGCCGATCCGGAGGCCGCGCTGGCTGCCGCGAAGGGACGGATGGTCGTGAAGGTGGAGGCGGCGCTGCGGGCGATTGAGCGAGGCGTCGGCCGCGTCGTGTTCGCCGATGCCCGCGTCGAGCAGCCGGTGCGGCGAGCCCTGGCGGGCGAGGGCACGGTGGTCCAGGCGCAAGGCGCCGTGGTCGCGGGCGAGCGAGACCTCGCGGCGGGCGGCGTACGCGGAGCGTGACCGAGGAGGAGCCGAGATGACCGTGGACAGCCTGGCCGCCGGGCAGGTGCAAGAGATTGAAAGTCGACACCAGGTCGCCCTCTACGCGAAGCGTGACATCGCTCTGGTGCGAGGGGAGGGCGCCTACCTCTATGACAGCGAGGGGCGGCGCTATCTGGACGCGATGAGCAACTACGGCGTCGCCGTCCTCGGGCATGCCGATCCCGAGTACGCGGCGGCGTTGAGCGACCAGCTCACTCGCCTGACGACCTGCCATCAGAGCTTCTTCAACGACGTCCGGGCGGCAGCCCTTGCGGCCATCGCAGAGATCGCGCCGCCGGGTTTGACGCGCGGCTTCCTCAGCAATTCCGGCGCTGAGTCGATCGAAGTAGCGTTGAAGTTCGCTCGCGCCTCCACCGGCCGACCGAAGATCGTCGCCGCCAAGCGTGCCTACCACGGCCGCACGCTCGGGGCGCTTTCCGCTACTGCCGACCCGAAGTACCGGGCGCCGTTCGAGCCGCTGCCGCTGCCGGTCGTCCACGTGGCGCTCAACGACGTCGCCGCGCTCGAGGCGGCAGTGGACTCAGAGACGGCCGCCGTGATCCTCGAGCCGATTCAGGGCGAGGCGGGCATCTACCCGGCCGACCAGGCGTTCCTGCATGCAGCCCGCGAGGTGACGCGAGATCGCGGCGCGCTGCTGATTGCCGACGAGATTCAGACGGGCTTCCGGACGGGGGCGCCGTGGGCGATCTCCGAGTCAGGCGTGGTGCCAGACATCATCTGCACGGCGAAGGCGCTAGCCAATGGCTTCCCGGTCGGGCTGACGCTGGTCACCGAAGAGATCGCCGCCGCGATTCCGGCGGGGGCACACGGTTCGACCTTCGGCGGCAACCCGCTCGCCTGCCGGGCAATCGTCACGACGCTGGCGGCGCTGCGCGACCGGGGCTTGTACGAGCGTTCGCGCACGCTCGGCGAGAAGCTGCGAGCTGGGATCGAGGCGCTCGGCAGCCCGAAGATTCGCGCGGTTCGCGGTCGGGGCTTCATGATCGGCGTCGAGCTGAAGGAGCGCGTGACGCCGACGCTCAAGGCGCTGCAGGAGCGCGGTGTCCTCGTGCTCCCGGCCAGCCCGGTCGTCTTCCGCCTACTGCCGCCGCTGATTTGGGAAGAGGCGCAGGTCGAAGAGTTCCTGACGGCTCTCGGCGAGGTGCTATCGTAGGCGACCGCGAGCGCCTGACGTTCAGATCCCGAATTCGCACTGAATCCCGACGGAAATCGCCCCTGGCGCACGGCTACGCGTCAGGGGCGATGTAATTGCTCCGTTCGAGCGTTAGGCGGCCGGTCGCGCGGTGGCGAGCGGCGGATGGCTCAGGAGATGGAGCGTTAGGGCGTCGGCGAGGGCGCGATCGCCAAGCTCGGCCGCGAGGTGTGCGCGCAGGGAGCGGACGTCTAACCCACCCTCGACGTAGCGGCGATGCCAGGCAGCGAGCCAATCGAGGCGACATAGCCCCACTCCTGCCACCAGCTCCGCGCTCGCCTCGGTGAGAATCGGGGCGAGGCGCCCCTCGTGCGGCTCCGGCGCGCCGAGGAGATCCGCGAGCCGGTCGCTTGGCACCCAGCCAGTCGCTTCCAGCTCCGCGTGAATGACCTCGTGCGGTGAGACCGATGGTGTCTCTCCGGCCAGCGAATCGAGCACTGCCCAGACCTCGCCGGCGGACGCGCCAGTGATCACCGGCACGCCGGTTTCCGCCGTGACGCGACCGAGCGCGATCACTGGCTGAGCCGTACGCAAGCGCTCGAGAGTGCTGAGATCGTCCGCGGTGGAGACAGGCACGACCGCGACGGAAGTGCGATCCCGGGCAATGGTCAGCTCGGGGAGGACGATGACGCCGTCGGCGATGAGCGGCTCCAGCGCGCGCCGGACCGTCCAGCCCTGCTGCTCCGGCTGCCGGCGCTCCTCACTGAGCATGGCCGCTAGCTGCGCCGCTCGGATGAGGCCGTCGGCGGCGGCAGCCAGGCGCCGGCGCGGACGGATGGCTCCGAGCGTCTTTTCATCGAGAACGAAGCGCGCAGTCCGGTCACCAAAATGGACCTGCGCCCATCCCGATGGCGTCTCCGGGCAGAGGATGAGGCAGTGGATGGCGCAGCGGGCGAGCTTCGCGCCGAACCGCGCCCACGATCCGCGCGCATCTTGCCGGCCTCGGAGTCGCCAGACATTGCCCGCGTGCCGGCGTGGCGCAATGTCCCACCGGGCGGCGATCGTCTCCACTGTCGCGGGCGAGAGTCCCGGTAGCTCCAGCTCGATCGTGGACGCCTGCCGCAGGACCGAGAGTGTTAGTAGCGCGTTGTAGCGCGCAACGATGTCGGGAACTTCTGGTCGCGCGCCGATGCGGACCAAGCGCTGGTTCCGCTCCGCGTCGAGGTGGAGCGCCTCGTCGAGCAGGTCAGCCGGGACGCCAATCTCCTGCCCGAGGTCAGCGAGGAATCCGGGGCGTCCCTCTGGCCCCAGGACGCCGCGATGCTGAAGCTCGACCGTGCGGTAGACGAGATCGCGGAGGTCTGCCGGCTCGTGTGCGCCGTGCTCGGCGAGGCGCGTTGCCGTCTCTTCACCGAGCGCCTCGGCAAAGGTCAGCGTCTCGAAACGGTAACGGTTGCCGAGGCATGCGAGGATGCAGCGCGCGAGCTTCGGGTCGCCGAAGAGCTCAAGCATCGCGTCCTCCCGGAGCTCGCCTCGCCGCCGGCCGACCATCTCATCCAAGTATGCGATGGCCCGCTCGATGCTCGGCCAGAGCGTCCGGTCGCGCAGGTAGCGCGGGTACAGTCGCCGTGGCTGACCGTCCTTGCCGGCGCGGGTCGTCTTCGGGATGTCCTGACGTCGAAAGGCCATGCGGGATGCCTCCAAGGCAGGGGTTAGGGGGTCGAGGTCAGGGGGCGGGAGTCAGGGATTGGAAGTTGGGGGATAGGGGTGGAAAAACCGCCTGGCTCCGGTTCCTGACCTCCTGCCGGTGACCGGCCTCCTACTTCTTGTTGGCCGAGCGGCGCTTGCGGGCGGCTCGGCCTTCGGTCGTCTTGCGCGTGACGAGCTCGTAGAGCACGGCGGTCGAGTCCTTCGGACGTAAGATGCGGCCGAGGCGTTGGATGTATTCGCGGGTGGCGGATGAACCGCTGACGACGATGGCGACGTTCGCGTCCGGGACGTCGACTCCTTCGTTGAGGACGCGTCCGGTGACCAGCTTGCTCAGTTCGCCAGCTCGGTATCGGTCGAGGATGCGGCGGCGCTCGACGAGCGGCGTGCGGTAAGTGATCGCCGGCAGCAGCATTGCCTCGCTAAGCATGTCCACCATCGAGGTGTACTCGGAGAAGATCAGAACTTTGTCATTGCGGTGTCGCTGCAACAGCTCAGCGACTTTGGCGAGCTTGGCGCGCGCGTTGAGAGCGATCATCCGCGCCTCATGGTGAGCCCGCAGGGCGGCGCGAGCGGCCGGATCGTGTCCAGAGCGCTGGATCAGGCCGGCGAACAGGGCGCCGGGCTCGCCGCCGAGCGAAGCGCGGTGCGTCGCGATGTACCACCGGTAGTGTGCCATGCACTCCTCGTAGCGCAGTCGCTCCTCGGGCGAGAGATCGACGAAGATCCGCTTCTCCTCGTAGGCCGCGATGTACGACTCCCGCGCGAGCTCTGCCGCCGTCCGCCGGTAGACGACCGGCCCGACCAGCGCGGGCAAGAGCGTGTGACCGTGGTCGGAACGCTCCGGCGTGGCGCTCAGGCCGAGGCGGAACGGCGCGCTCGATTTCGCGGCGATCGTGCGGTATGCGCGCGCGGGAAGGTGATGTACCTCGTCAACGATCAGCAGACCAAAGCCATCGAGACGCCGACTCGGCAACGAGGCGGAGTCGTAGGTGATGACGGTGATGTCCCGCATCGTTCGTTTCCCGCCGCCGATCATCCCAATTGCCGAGAGCGGGAAGCCGAGCCGCTCCGCGATCGCCTCCCGCCACTGGTGCAGGAGATCAATCGTCGGCACGACGACGAGCGCACGCACGTTGAGCCGGGCGAGGATCGCCAACGCGACGACCGTCTTCCCGGCACCCGTCGGCAGGACGATGACGCCTTGGCCGCCGTTGCGCGCCCAGGCGCCGATCGCCTCTTCCTGATACGGGCGCGGCTCGAGGCTGAACTGGCTGGCCCGCGAAAGCCCGTAGGCTTCAATCAGCTCGGGAGTGAGCAAGTCGGCACAGGAAGGGACTCGGGTAGGCTCGATCTCGCGCTCGTCAGTGGTGTCCGAGGCGTCTGCCGGCTCGCTCGCCTCGTCAGGCACGGCGAGGACATCGAACAGCTCGAGCTGCGCTTCGTCCGCACCGTCATCCGCCGGCCACGCCTCAGAGACAGTTGCGGCCGGACCTACTTGCGAGATCCGGCCGCGACGCCAACCAGCTCCCGGCCCCCGAAATCGGCCGGCCACCTAGGCTGCCTCCGGCAAACGTTGCTGGATCGCGCCGTTCTGCGGCTTGACGATCGCAAGGGGTGGATGGTCGGCCGGGGGCAGCTCGTCCTCCGCGGCGGGCGGGATCGGAGCCAACGTCTTCGCCTTGCCGGTCAGCACTTGCGCCGCGCCCTCGAGAAGCTGCCGCTCGCGGCGCGGCCCGAAGCCATAAAGCTCCTGGATCTTCCCCTGCTGCGCCGCGACGTAGACGTCCAGCGGCGTCGAGAGGCCCAGCTCCTCATGCAGCCGGTAGGCCGTCTTCGGGCCGACACCGGGGATCTGCATCAGGTTCTGCACCTCTTGTGGCAGGTCGGCGCAGAGCTCGACGTAGAAGCGCATGTGGCCGGTGCTCAGGAGCTCGCCGAGCTTCTTGCGTAGGCGAGGACCGAGGCCCGGCAGATCGAGCTCCTGCTCCGGCGTCAACTTGAGCCGGACGTCCTCCCGGTTCTGCAGGAGCAGCCGGGCGGCGCGGCGGTAGGCGCGAACACGATAGGGATTGTCTTCCGCGAGCTCGAGGATGGTGGCTACGTTGAACAGGACGTTTGCCGCGTCCCGATTGATGATTCGACTCACGCGGGGCTCCTTTCAGCGGGTCTCCCCGAATACGAACGTTTGTTCGAATTGTACGCCATTCGTGTCCATTTGTCAAAATTCCGGCACATACGGCGGGGCGCGTGCGCGACCGCAATTTCGGCGAAGGAGGCAAGGGAGAAGCGATGCAGATGCGGTATCGAACGCGCGTCGGATACGGCTTCGCACCGCTCGATGCCCGTTCCGCGATCGACACCATTCAGCGCGCCGAGGCGGCTGGCGTCGAGATGGTTTGGACGGTGATGCGCGCGACCGGACGCGACACGCCGACGCTCTACGCGGCGGCTCTCACGCGGACGAGTCGCGTCAAGCTGGGGACGGCGATCGTGCCGGCGTTAACGCGGCATCCGCTGGCGCTCGTGACGCAGATGCTGACGCTGGAAGACTTGGCGCCGGGCCGCATCCGCCTCGGCATTGGGACGAGCCACCAGCGGACGATGATCCCCATTTACGGGTTCGACTTCTCCCGGCCGCTCGCGCAGCTCCGCGAGTATCTCCAGGTGCTCCGGCCGTCGCTGCACGACGGAAAGGTCACCTTCGAGGGCGAGTTCTACCGGGTGAACGCGGACTTCGGCGCGGCGCCGAAGACGCCGATTCTGATCTCAACGCTCCGCGCTCGCGCGTTCGAGCTCGCGGGCGAACTGACCGATGGGGCGATTACCTGGCTTTGCCCCGTGGATTACATCCTCTCGGTCGGGAAGCCCGCGCTGGAGCGAGGCGCGGCAAAGGCGGGTCGGCCAGCGCCGCCGATCGTCGCCCACGTCCTCGTTGCGCCACGGACCGACCGCGAGGCGGTTCGTCGCGATGCGCGCCAAACGCTGACGTACTACGCTGGCGCCGAGTTCTACCGCCGGATGTTCGCCGATGCCGGGTTCCCGCTCGGACCGGACAACGCGGTACCCGACGCGCTGATCGACGAGCTGGTCGTGAGTGGGGACGCGGACGGGATTGCCGCGGCTCTCCGCGGCCGGCTCGATCGCGGTCTGGACGAGCTGGTCGTCAGCTTGGTGCCGGGCGAGGATCCGGCGCGCGAGGAAGCGGCGCTTCTCGAGATCATCGGCAGCTTGTAGCTCTCGCGGGACGGGAGGGGAATCATGTACGTGGTCGTGGCGCAGTGGCTGGCGAAAGAGGGGCAGGCGGACCGAGTCGCGGAGCTCGTCAAGGAGATGATCCCGCATTCCCGCTCCGAGCCCGGCTGTCGGGTCTACGTCGCCAACCGGTCGGTCGAGGACCCGCGACGATTCCTGCTCTACGAGCAGTACGACAATGAGGCGGCCTTCCAGGAGCACGTCAAGAGCGCCGCGTTCCAAGAGATCGTACTCGGGAAGATTCTCCCGCTGCTCGAGTCGCGCCAGCGCGAGGTCTTTCAGACGGTCGAGCCGTAGGGAGGGTGACACGAGGCACGTTCCGCCCGGATCGCGGGTGCGCTCGGACTCGACCAGGGACGGGGAGCGGCCCTTACGAGACGCCGGCCGAGGATTCCGATTCCGAGACGGTGCCCACCTGATCGAAGAGGGTTGGTCCCACGATCCGGGCCGGGGGCGGCGCCTCGTCTCTCGTTTCGATGAGCGGCGGCTGAATCCAGCGCTGCTCCTCGGCGTGGAGGAACCGGGCGAAGCGTTCGACGGCCGCCTGTCCGGAGGGGCTCAGCTCCCGGAAGCAGGCGAGGAGCCGGCGTTCCCGATCGTCGCCAGGCCGGCTAGCGCCTGATTCCAGGATGCCGGCGACGCGGAACACGTCGAACCGTGACGCGCCGAGCGCCCGCGCCAGCTTGTCCAGCGTCGCGATGCTCGGCTGAGCGCCGCGACCGCGCTCGATGTCGCAGAGATACGAGCGACTAAGCCGCGCGCGTGCTGCCAGCTCCCGTTGGCTGATGCCCTGAGCGAGACGGGTGGCCCGGATCCATTCTCCGAGCGCCGTGCCGTTGTCCGATGTCGAACCCATCAGCGGGGAGCGCTGGCAGTCAACGCGGTGGTTCGCCGGTCTTGCCATGACAGCGCTGCCTCCATCACGCGTAGCCGTGCGTGCGGGCTCATCGCTCGCCGCGAGGCGCATCATACCCCCGGTCGACCGCGCGGGCCAGGGCGCATCGCTCGTGCCAGATTGTCAGCGCCGGCCTAGAGCTTGCTCCACCGGCCGCCAGATAGGATTCGACAATGCACGGATTGTGCCGTCGCCGCTGACGACCTGAGCGCGGACGTAGAACGCCGTCTCCGGGAAGCGCGCATGCCAGGTCCAGTCGTCGCGATCGATCGCGGTGGCGGCGATGCAGCCATCCTGCGAGAGGAGCACCAACGCCGAACCCTGAGCCCCGACCACGTGGACGCGCAGCGCCTCGCCTTCCGCCTCGAAGTAGAGCTGCGGACCCTCTGGTTGCTCCGATATGAAGGCGCGGCCCTGCCGCAATCCAGCCAAGATCCGCTCCGCGGACGGATCACCGTCGATCCGGACCCAGACTGTCGGCGTGCCGATACGGGATGGAGGCAGGGGATCTCGCGACTGAGGCCGCAGGACGTGAGCGTCGCTCCCGCCGACGGCGATGAGCCGCTCGCCGCGTCGCAGCCGCTGCTCCCAGTAGCGCAGCGACGTCTCATTTAGGCGATGCCAGTGACCGTTCCAGACCTCGATCGCGTGCACGGGCGCCTGATCGCCATATTGCCAGGCGGGGCCGTACGGCCGAGGGTGATTGATGCTGACCAGCCCCCCGGCCGCGGACGCCCTCCGCATTTCAGCGGCGATCGCCTCCGGGTTCGGCTCGCGGAAGTCGAACCAACCATCCACGCCCCAGACGTTCCAATGCCCGCCGTAGGTCGTGACCTCGATGCCGGGGATCATGACCGGTAAACCGGGAGCGGGGTTCCAGCGCGACCGCACCGCGCCGTTGTGGTCCGTTACGGCGAGGAAGCTGAGACCGGCTTCGGCAGCGGCGACCGCGATCTCCTCCGGCCAGGAATCGCCGTCGGAGTAAAGCGAGTGGCAATGAAGCTCGCCGCGCACCCAGCCGGGCTCGGCCGCAGGCGGAACCGACGCTGGCCGCGGCGTCTGAATTTCCAGGGTTGGTAGGTCCGGCGAGAGCCCAGGGTTGAACCAAATCTCGATGCGGTAATCCAGCCCCGCCGGGCCGACCTTGTATGGGCCGAGCAGGACGTGCCAGGTGCCCGCTCCGATCGCTCCGGCCCGGTACGGCGGCGTCGCCCATGCCTCGTCGATCGTGATCTCGAGCCGCTCGCTCCCGCTCCAGCCGCGGAACCCAGGGCTGCCCGGCTCGACGCCGCGCTCATCGAACAGACCGATGTCGAGCGTGTTGCCGCCTTGCAGGAGCGGATCGGAGTCGATTCGCTGGTTGTAGTCGCAGCGGAAGTGGATCTGACGGACACCTTCCGGGACGCGGAACGGGACGAGCGCGTAGTGTCGCTCATCGCTCGGTAGGAATCGGCCGGTGAGTACGACGTCTGCCTGCTTGGTCGCCAATCGTTGGGATGATGCGTGGGTCATTTGGGTTTGCTCGACCACGGAAGACTTCGTCCTCTCCAATTACGCCATTGCTGGCATCTTGAACACTTCGACCAGCGCGCGGATCTGCTCCGGTCGCGTGCCGCAGCATCCGCCGATGATCTGTATGCCCTCTGCAACCCAGCGCCGGGCGTGCTCCACGAACACGCTCGTCGGTGGGCAAGATGACCAATCCCACTCGTAGTCGAGGTAGGTGCCCCAATTCGGGTACGCGCCGAGCGGCAGGTCCGTGTACTGCCGGAGCCAGGAGCCGACGCCATCGATGAGCGGAGGCGGCAGGCAATTGACTAGCACCGCGCTGACGCCCATCTCTTCGAACCGGCGCGCGGCCTGCCCGAACCGGTCGCCATCCTCGAGGATCGTCTCCCCCTCGACGCCGACGATCTTGCCGATCGTCCGCCGGTAGGAAACCCAGAGCGGGATACCGGTCTCCAAGAACACGTGGTAATCGGGGAATTCCAGGTCTTCGGGGATCTCTTTCTGGATCTCCATGAGGATGAGATCCGGCTTGTGGTCGTCATCGGCGGTCGCCAACACCTCGGCGAGCGGCCGGAGGTACCGCTCCATATCGAGCGGGACGTATGTTCCAGTATAGTCCCTTGCACGCTCTTGTTGCTCGGGCGGCCAGTCCATCGTGCGACAGGCAAAGGCGACGGCGATGTCATCACGGCCGGCGCGTTTCGCTCCCTCGCGAACGAGCGCCACTGAGTCGAGGGCCATTCGCTTCCAGGCGTCCTTCGGCAGCGGGATGCGCCCGTCCTGCAGCGCCGCCCAGACGCGGTTGAGCGCGAACGTGTGCGTCTCCAGCACATCGGCGCCCGCCTCCGCGTAGCGACGGTGCACCTCGATCAGCTTATCCGGCGCCTCGTGGATAGCGAGTGAACCCCATGTGAAATTCTTCGGGCGGTCGGCCTTGTGCTCGGGATAGCCAGCTTCTTGGAGCTCCGAGCCGATCCCTCCGTCGAGGATCACGACCTCGCCGGTTTGCAACCTGCGGTGGATGCGCCCGTATGCCTCGGTCATTGCCGCGTTCGGCGGCATGCCCATCGCTCTCTCCTTCCGCTCACTCGCCCGCGCGATCGTCGCTACGCGGCTCCGCTGCGGCAGCAATTCCGTGAGTGCGGTATCTTCTCAAAGTCACAATCATCTTGCCGGGAGGAGCACACGACGATGACCGACGTCCTGAAGAGACCGGCGTCGCCCGATCCGACTGGGCCGGCCGACGACTCTGACGATCTGCTGCGTCGCCACCGCGAGAGCCTGTTCCCCAGCGTCCCGCTCTACTTCTCGAAGCCGATCGAGCTTCGGCGCGGGGAGCGGCAGTATGTCTACGACGGAGCCGGCCGCCAGTATCTCGACTTCTTCGGCGGGATCGCCACTGTCTCCAGCGGTCACGCAATCCCGGAGATCAACAACGCGATCAAGGAGCAGCTAGACCGGATCACGCACACCTCGACCCTCTTCCTGATCCGGTCGCAGATCGAGCTGGCGGAGCGGATCAAGTCGATGGTCCCGCAGAAGCTGAGCAAGGTCTTTTTCACCAACAGCGGGACCGAGGCGAACGAGGCCGCGTTCCTCGTCACGACGCTCCATCGTGGCTCGAACGAGCTGATCGCGCTGCGCCACTCGTACCACGGCCGCTCCTTCGCGACGATCAACGCCTCCGGGCAGCGTCCGTGGCGCTCCTCGACCCTCTCGCCGCTGCAGGTGCACTACGTCGGCAACCCGTATTGCTATCGCTGCCCGTGGGAGAAGACGTACCCGAGCTGCGACCTGCTCTGCGCGCGGGACGTCGAGGCGGTCATTCAGACGACGACGAGCGGCAACCCCGCCGCGTTCATCGCCGAGCCGATCCAAGGCGTGGGCGGCTTCGTGACGCCGCCGCCGGAGTATTTCAAGCGCGTCAAGGAGATCCTCGACCGCTGGGGCGTCCCCTTCATCTGCGACGAGGTGCAATCTGGCTGGGGCCGGCTCGGCGTGGCCGACTTCGGCTTCCAGGCGTTCGGTGTCGAACCGGATGTGGTGGTCTTCGCCAAGGGGCTCGCGAACGGCATCCCGATCGGCGGCATCGTCGCGACGGATGAGCTGGCGTCGTCCATCCGCTCGCTCACCCTCTCGACCTTCGGTGGTAACCCGATTGCGACGACGGCGGCGCTCGCCAACCTGAATTACATTGTGACCAATAACCTGCGGGAGAACGCGCGGGTGGTCGGCGCGTACCTCAAGGAGCACCTGCAGGAGCTGGCCGAGCGGCACCAGATGATCGGCGATGTGCGCGGCATGGGCTTGATGATCGGCGTCGAGCTGGTGCACGACCGCGCGACGAAGGAGCCGGCGCCGGACCTGGCGTCGCGAGTGTTGGACGAGGCGAAGGAGCGCGGACTGATCGTCGGCAAGGGTGGTCTCTACGCGAACACGCTGCGCATCTGCCCGCCGCTGATTGTCACGAAGTCTGATGTGGACGCGGCCGTGCGGATTCTTGACGAGGCGTTCGCGGCGGCGGGGAACTCATAAGTTCCTAGGCGTTATTGCCAGGATTGCGCTGCTCCTTGGGCTTGGAGGTGAGCCTCGACTGGGCGCGGCATGACTTCGACCGCGCTGACGAAGGTGCTCCAGCAGCGGCGCGATTAACGCTCAGTACTGTTCGTCTGCCGCATCGTCGAAGTCGGAGTCTGGCTGGTCGAGCGCTCCATCTGTGGCTGACTTGAAGCCTCTGCGTCAGTCTGCGACCAAGGCTTGTCTGCTGCCTCCCGCCGTGGCATGAACCAGGTATTTTCGGTGGGATCCGCGACTCACTCCGGCAGTTGGTCGCCCCCCGCGTCCGACACTCGGAGGAGTCGTCCCGTGTCCAGTCCTGTCTGGATGAAGACAGTCCCATCTGTCGCCCAGGCGAGACCCCGTGCGGGCACGACCGACGTCAGCCGTGTCCGCTCGTCCAGGGCCAAGATCGTCTGCTCGGAGTCGCTGTCCATCTCACGGACGACTAGGTTGGCCGCGAGGGACTGCGGCGCGGCAGGGACGAAATAGAGGAGCCGGGAGCCGTCGGGCGAGAACGCTACGGACTGCATGAAAGGGATGAGTGATCGGTCGGGGAGCAGCCGTTCGACCGGTTCAACGTTCCCGGTCGCCAGGTTGACCAAGGCGAATGGCGACTCACCTAGCGCAACGTTGGCGTCGGAGACAAGCGCGAAATCTCCTCGCGGAGCAACCTCGATCAGGAAGGGTCGCTCTAGCTTCTCGTGGTGAGAGGCGACGAGTAGTGGGGCGGCATCGTCTGATCCGACGATCCAGAGCCCATTGGCAGGATGGTCGTCCGGGCTTACAAAAATGCTGAAGACGAGCTGCTTGCCGTCCGGCATCCAGCGCAGACCGGAGACACTACAGCAGCCTCCGTCCGGCTCGAGCTGATGGAGACGCGTAGGCGTGCCACCGGTCGCCGGTACCGCGTAGATGGCTGCCTCCCGCAAGGAGCGATCCCAGACCTGGCGTGCAAAGGCCAGTGTCTGCCCGTCCGGCGACCAGGCGGGCCACGTATCGACGGGAACCGGTCCAAGATCGGGATGACCCGCAGGGGACACACCGGGTTCGCTAGTGACCTCATCCTCGGTCAGGTTTACGAGGGTGCCGGTTGCTGCCTCAAACGTCCAGACATCGCTGTCGCCTCCTCCGCGTGCCGCGATCTCCGCAAAGGCAAGGCGGCTTCCGTCTGGTGACCACGTGACGCTGCCTGGGTCGACCTGGCTGCTCGACAGCGCGGCGCAGTGAGGAGCTTCAGCGATGGCAGCGGTCGCGTGGGCACAAAGCGTTTGCGCTTCGGAGTCCGCGGATATCGTTGCTAGCCAGCGACCATCGGGCGAGAGTCCCAGGATGCGCCGGTTCGGGAGCGAGAAGTCACGCTGCTCGACGATGGTCAGATCGCTGACGGGGCTGGGCGCGGAGCCGGGTGTGGCAGAGCTCTCCTGACCGGCGCCGCTCGACATTGGCACCATCAGCAGGAGGGCCACGCCAATCAGCATTCCAACGGTTCGTGCACCCGGTCTCATGACGTCCGCTCCTCCTTGCCTGTATCGCGGCGCGGAAAGCACCGCGGCCTTCATCCCGGTGGCGACGTTCTTCAACAAGAAGCGGGTTGGTGCTGACTTCCGGGGGCGGAGCCGTTTCGGACTCTTGGTCAGTCAGCGACGCGGATGCTCACTCGTGGAGTCGGGTGTGCCCCCTGCTGGAGAACCTGGCCAATCCTATACCACCCCGTTTGGACACATCTGTCAAGGAAGTCATGGTTGGGTGGCACCGACGAGTAGGTGGCTGCACTCCGTTCTCTGGCATGAGGTTCCTCGATGAGGTCGCGGTTGTCGGCAATTGTTCGCGCGATCAATGCGACCGTTCTGATCGGCGCTAAAGATTCCGTTTTGGGAGATGTCCGGAGCCCAGATCTCGTTTGCTCATGAGGAGAAGTGCATCCCAGCGCCTTGGGGCTAGCAAGTACGGTTTGGGCTATAATCGCCGCCGGTCATTAGATTAGAGGTGGTAACGGCACATGGGCGAAAAGAGGTCGCATGTTTCGGGCGCGGATGATCCGTTGTTCTCCGAGCAGCTGGCGTATTACGAAGCGCGCGCGCCGGAGTACGACGAGTGGATCGAGCGTCGCGGGCGGTACGACCGCGGACCGGAGCTGAACGCGATCTGGCATCAGGAGATGGATCTCCTGCGGAGGACGCTGGCGGAGTCGGGGATCAGCGGCCATGCGCTCGATCTCGCCTGCGGCACGGGCAACTGGACGCGCGTCCTCGCCACCTGTGCGGACCGTGTCACCGCGATTGACGCTTCGGCGTCGATGCTCGCGGTCAACCGGCGGCGGCTGGAGGACGCGAGGCTGCTCGATAAGGTCGAGTACGTCCAAGCCGATCTCTTCGCTTGGCGTCCGGATCGGGAGTACGACGGCGCCGTGATGGGTTTCATCCTCTCGCACATCCCGGACGATCGCCTCGACGAGTTTCTGGCGACCGTCTCCTCGGCGCTGCGTCCCGGTGGGCGCGTCTTCATCGCAGATAGCCGCTATGAGCCAGCGTCCTCCCCTGCCGACTCGCCGCCGCCGACGGGAGACGAGATCGTGACCACGCGCCGGCTCAACGACGGGCGGGCGTTTCGGATCTACAAGCTCTTCCGCTCGCCACGGGAGTACGAGGAGGCGTTCGCGCGGCACGGGATCAAGCTGGAAGCGCGCGAGACGCCGAGGTTCTTCGTCTACGGCTGCGGCGAAAAGCTCGGCTGAGCGGCTCCCGCGCGGCGATCAGTCGTCGGAGGGCTCGCGCGTCGCGTCCGCGACGATCGCGTTGCAGAGCCGCGCCCAGCGCGGAGGATCGCTCACCCAGCCGGTTGCGAGCTCGCGGTTCGCCAGCGCCGCGACGGCGAGGCCAGACGCCGGGTCTGCCCAGAGCAGGCAGCCGCTCTGCCCGATCTCCAGAATCGTCTGGCTCGAGGTGAGATCGCCCGTTTCGTGCGCGAGCCGGTTCCCTTTGATACCCCATCCGAGTCCGACCGCTCCGAACGGTGCGCCCTCGACCGGGAGGTCGCCGGTCTGGCTCTCCACCATTGCCTCAACCGTGGCGGCTGAGAGGACGCGTTCTCCCTCTGGCGTCTGTCCGGCAAGGGTGAAGGCGCCGGCGAAGCGAACGAGGTCGCGCGCGGTGGCGAAGAGTCCGGCCGCGGGCGAGCCGAGCGCACGGCCATAGGCGGTGTTGAAGACGCGGCCCCGGCCGTAGCGGCGAGCGATTCTCAGCTCGTGCTCCGGGCCCGGCTGCAGCACCGTGTCGGTCAGCCCGAATGGCTCGAGGACCTCGGCGCGCAGGACTTCGGCGAATGGCGCGCCGGTTACCGCTTCCGCCAGGGCGCCGGCAATCCAGTATCCCGGTGTCGAGACGATTGCTCGCGCGCCAGGTGTGGCGACCAAGGGCAGCGCCGCGGCCGAGGCGATGTGCTGGTCGCGTCCCGCCTCCTCGGACCAAAGCGACTCCTCGGCCGGGTCCGTCGCGGGGAAGCCGGCGGTGTGGGAGAGAAGATGCCGCAGCGAGATCTCGCGCTTGTCGGGGCCGTTCAGGATCGGAAACAGCCGGCGCACCGGCTCATCCAAGCCCACCGCCCCGCGCTCGACGAGACGCATGAGCGCCGTCGCGGTGAAGACGCGGGTGATCGTGTCGACGGAGAAGAGGGTGGAGGCGTCGACCGGGCGGCCGCTGCCGGCGGACTGCTTCCCGCCGTACCACTCGCGGATCAGCTCACCGTGGCGGCCTACGGCGATCGCCAGTCCGGGCACGACGCCCTCGCGCACCCACCGCGCGGCGATGTCGAAGCCTCGCTCACGCCGTGGCGGCATTGTCTCTCCCGTGCATCGCTGCGACCGGTCCTGTTCGTGGGGCGCTGACTACTGCGCGACGGCGGATAGCTGCCGGCTCATCACGACATCGCGGATCGCCGCGACCGCGCGCTCGCAGTCGGCTCGGCTGACGTCAAGGTGCGTGACGATCCGGACCGTCGTCTTGTCGGCATACGGGCCGACGCGCACGTCGTGCTCCCGCAGGAGGCGGTCGGCGAACTCCACTGCCGTCATGCCGGTGTCGGCGACACTGAAGATGATGATGTTCGTCTCGACTGGCCCGCTCAGGAGCTTGATACCGGGAATCTCGGCCAACCCTGCCTCGATCAGCTTGGCGTTCGCGTGATCCTCCGCCAGCCGATCGACGTGGTGCCGGAGGGCGTAGACTCCGGCGGCGGCGATGATCCCTGCCTGGCGCATGGCGCCGCCGAGCCGGTGCTTCCAGAATCGCGCTTCCTCGATGAAGTCTCGCGGCCCAGCCAGGACCGCGCCGACCGGAGCGCCCAGCCCCTTCGAGAGATCGATCCAGACAGAGTCGACGTAGGAGCTGTACTCGCGCGCCGAGATGCCGCTCGCGACGACCGCGTTCATCAGCCGCGCCCCGTCCATGTGCATGCGGATGCCGTGCGCGTTCGCGAACTCGCGTAGCTCGGCTAGCCGCTCGATCGGCCAGATCTTGCCGCCGCCCATGTTGGAGGTGTTTTCGACGGAGATGAGCGAGGTTCGGGAGCGGTGCGTGTCTCCCTCGTGGAAGACGGCCGCCGCCTGCTCCGCGGTGAAGACGCCGCGCTCGCCGTTCAGCGGCCGCATCAGGACGCCGGCGATCACCGCCGGTCCTCCACCTTCTGAGATGTTCGGGTGCGCGGTCCGATCGCAGATAACGGCCTCGCCGGGGCGGCAGTGGACCGCGTAAGCGATGATGTTGCACATGGTGCCGGAGGGGAGGAAGAGCGCGGCCTCCTTGCCGGTGAGCTCCGCCACCATGTCTTGCAGCTCGTTGACCGTCGGATCTTCCCGGCGTTGCTCGTCGCCAA
The DNA here is from genome assembly GCA_937901745.1 of uncultured Chloroflexota bacterium. Classification (GTDB taxonomy): domain Bacteria; phylum Chloroflexota; class Chloroflexia; order Thermomicrobiales; family UBA6265; genus CALGSZ01. The sequence continues at coordinate 81,753 of CALGSZ010000002.1, forward strand.
CGGACGCTTCCGCCATGAACCGGCGCATTTCCGGCGTTGGCTTGGTTGCGGTGTCGCTCGTCAGGTCGATCATTCGGAAGTTCCTCCGGTCAGCACGTCACGCGTTGGCAGCGCGACGACGGGAGCCGCACTGCCCGCATTGTACCGCTCAATTGCGCGCGAACGGGCCCGATTCGGCGGAAAACTGCCCGCCGGTCTGAATGGTTAGAGCTGGACCTCGCGTCCCTCCTCCGCGGAAGTGATGATCGCTTCCGCGATCCGCAGCCCCTCCAGGGCGTCCTCGACGGACGCAACGGTAGAGGGAGTGCCCGTGCGCACGCAGTTGATGAAGTGCGCGTCTTCCTCACGCAGCGCCCCGGCGACCTGCCCGTGGATCTCCGGCCACAGACCGGGGTCGGGGTGCTGGGTGACCTCAGCGGTCCAGATCTCGAGGCCGGACTCCAGACCGCGCAGACGGGCGGTCCGCTCCGTGCCGATGATCTCCATCTCGGCGTCGATCGTCCCGAACCAGTCATCGGTCACGACGTTGGCAGGGCCGCGGTCGGGGACGAGCCAGCTCGTCTCGACGACGGCGATCGCGCCGCCGGCGAACTGGAGAAGCGCCATTGTTGCGTCCGGGAAGCGGTGACCGGTGACGTGTCGCTGCGCGGCGTAGACGCGGGTGCAGCGGTCACCGAGCAGCCAGAGCAGGAGGTCGATGTCGTGAATCACGGTCTCGTGGACCGCGTGCGCCCGGTCGCCATAGGCATCGAACCACGCCTTGGAGCAGTTCCGCTTGACCCGCGCGGTGATGATCTGACCGAAGCGTCCGCTAGCCAATTCTTGCTTCAGAATCGCGTGCCGTGACTCGAAACGGAGAACGAACCCGACCTGGAGATAGACGCCCGCTGCTTTGGCTGCTTCGGCCACGCGCTGGCCGTCGGCGGCCGTCGTCGCCAGAGGCTTTTCAAGGAAGACCGGCAGCTTGCGCTCGATCGCTTTCAGCGCCTGCTCGGCGTGAAGCGGCTCCGGCGTGACGAGGAAGACGCAATCAACATCCGCGCGGTTCAGGAACTCGTCGTAGTCGGTGAATCGTGCATCCACGCCGTACTGATTCCCGAGGCGCTCGAGCTCTTCCGCGACCGGGTCGCAGAGCGCGGCGAGCTGCACTCCCGGCATGTTGGCCAGCACCGAGGCGTGCAGCTTGCCGAATCGTCCCAGCCCGACGAGCCCCGCTCGGACCGCCCGATCCCCGATCCCCATTCTTCGACCCTTCTCCTCCACTTCTCGCGATTTTCTTGACCATCGGATTGTACCGATTGACCGGCTCACGAGATGACCCCTGCCGTGCTATCCTGCTCGCTCGCAACGTGAGCGAGGCGCGAGCGAGCAGGGGCGATGAGCGGCTACCTTCGACGTATCCGGGACTTCAACCCGGACATCAAGCTGTTCCTGCTCTATAACCTGCTGGCAAACGTCGGCTTCGGTGTTACGGAGCTCATCTTCAACCTCTATCTCCTGGAGCTTGGCTTCCAAGAGGACTACATCGGCGAGTGGCGCGCCATTCAAACGTGCGCGATGGCGGCCGGCTCCGCTTCCGTCGGAGCGGTCCTCAATCGCTTTGGGATCTGGCAAGGAATCGTCGGCGGCTTCTCGCTTCTGATCGCGGCATCGGTGTCGCTCGCGCTCACGGAGAGCGCGACGCTCCTGCTCGGATTGGCGGTGCTCTACGGCATTTCGCTCGCTTTCCTGTTCAATCCGCTGATGCCGTTCATCCTCGAATGGGCAAAGCCGGAGCATCGCCAGCATGCCGCGGCGGTGTCGTTTTCGATCGTGTCGCTCTCGTTGACGATCGGCTCGCTCGTCGGTGGCTTCAGTCCCTCGATCATTGGGTCACTCGTGACGTCGGTGGAGCCGGGGACAGCGCCGGCGTATCGCTGGGCGCTGATCATCGGCGCGGCGATCGCGGGGTTAGGGCTGGTCCCGCTCTTCCTGATGGATCAGCCGCGCCGGCAGCGGGGCCGGCGGGAGACGCGAGCGGCCCACGTGGAGGAGTCGCATGCCACGCGCCGGCAAGTCCGTAAGGATGTCGCGATCTTCGTCGCGGCCGGCGGGGTGATGAGCATCGGCGTCGGCATGGTGCAGCCCTTCTACAACGTCTTCCTGACGCGACTCGGCGCGGGCGAGCGGGAAGTCGGCTACGTCTTCGCGCTCGGCAACCTAACCGCGGCGGTCATGGGGCTGGCGGCGCCGGCGCTGGCCAATCGGCTCGGCTCCCTGTTGGCCGTCGCCGTCCTGCGCATCTCGATCGTCCCGTTCTACCTTCCGCTCGTCTTCTTCCCGAGCTATCCGCTGGCGATCGTCGCACACCTCGCGCGGCAGGTCTCAATCAGTCTCGCCTGGCCGATCGACTCCACCTTCATCGGCGAGCTGCTGCCGCCGCGCGTTCGGGCCGGGATCTACGGTCTGCGGGCAGCGGCGTGGAACGTCGGGTTCGCGATCGCCAGCTTCGCGGCCGGGCGGATCATCGTCTCGATGGGGTACGACCTCACATTCGTCGCGATCATCACCTCAACCACTGTCGCGGCGCTCCTCTTTTTCGGATACTATCGCCGGCATCCGCTGGTGCTCGGCGGCAAGATCCCCTCTGCGCTTCCCCGCGGCTCCCGCGCAGCAGGGGCTTCCGGACGCGCGATTTCACCGCCGCCCGCGGATACGGTTGAGCCTGAACCTGCCATTCGCCCCGCATCGAAGCAATCAGAAACCGCGTGAGTCGAACGGGATGATGTTGTCCGCAGGAGATTGCAGCGAGGAGACGCATTCCCCGCGTTGGAACGAGGCGCACATTGAATCACCAGGACGGTTCAGCCGCCGGGCGCTGCTGGCGGGAGGAGCTAGCGTGGCGCTCGGGTTGGCCGTGTCCCGATTCGCGCCGGAGGCGTCCGCGGCGAGCCTGAACACCCTCGTCGAGCGCACGATGTCCAAAATGTCGCTCGCGGAGAAGATCGGGCAGATGTTCATCATCGCCGCCGAGGGGCGCGCGATGACGCCAAACTTGCAGGAGCTCCTGAAGGACATTCAGCCCGGCGGGGTGATCTTCGTCGCGCCGAATATCGGGACGGCGGACGAGCTACGGAGCTACATCAAGGCGATCCATCGCTCCAACAAGCTCGTCCCACCGCTCGTCGCCGTCGATCAGGAGGGCGGGCCGGTGACGCGCGTGCCCGGCGATCCGGCGCCAGGCGCGGTCGAGCTTGGCCGCCAATCGGGGCGAGAGGTTCGCGCCCTGGCGAAGGAGCGCGCCGCGTTCCTGGCAAGCTACGGGTTCGATGTCAATTTCGCGCCGGTCGCGGACGTCGCGTATCAGCCGACGAGCCTGATGGCGTGGCGTAGCTTCGGGACCGACCCGGAGCGGGTCGCGCTCCGCGTCAATGATTTCGTGCGCGGGTCGCACCGCGGCGGGATGGCGGGCGCGGCGAAGCATTTCCCCGGGCACGGCCGGACGTCGGTCGATTCCCACGTCGCGATTCCAGAGATCGATCTCTCTCGCCGCGAGTGGCTCAAGAGCGACGGTTTGCCGTTCCAGGCAGCGGTTGAGGCCGGCGTCGAGATGGTCATGCTCGGCCACCTGCGGTTCGTGAGGTGGGATGACAAGCCGGCGTCACTCTCCCGCGAAGCGGTGCAGGTGCTGAGGAACGACCTCGGGTTCCGTGGCATCGTCGTCACCGACGACCTGGGGATGGGCGCGCTGCAGAGCATGGATCCTTTTCACGCGCTGGATCTGGCGCTGCGGGCGGGCGTTGACCTCTGCCTGTACGTCTCCTACCCGGCGCCGATCCGCGATCTCGTCGCGCACGTCCGCCAGCGGGTCAAGAAGGGCGAAATTACCGAGGCGCGAATTGACGCCAGCGTTCGCCGGATTCTGCGATGGAAAATCCAGCACTTCGGACTCAACGACGAGTCGGGGCGAGTAGTCGAGCGCAACGAGCGAGCGGGAGCGAAGGGATGACGAGAGCAGCGTTTCTCCGAACTCGGTGGTGGATGTCCGTGCTTCGGGGTGCGCTGCTCATGCTGTTGCTGCTTCCCTTAGCCGCTGCATGCACGACGGACGATGACGAGGGAGATGAGACGCCCGAGCCGACACCTTCGGCGACGGCCACCAGCCCCGCCTCGCCGCCATCGGGCGAGGAGGGTCCCGCGACGATCTCCCCAGAGACTGACGGGGAAGACCTGCCGCCCGCGACGATCGCTCCCGATTTTGCGAGCACGATCAGCGACGGGATCTGCGCGGCGACTGTCCCGGAGGATTGGGCGTTGACCGGCGGCGGTGCCGGCCAGACGCCCAGCGGCGCGCGCTTCGAACTCTTCGGGAACCATCTGCGGAGCGACGACGAGTGGCAAGCGTCGGTGGATCTCCTACTCGCGCAAGCGGAGTCACGCCAGGGCGCGGTCGAGCAAGGCGAGTCGTTCGTGCGCGTGACCTACCCGAACGATCGGGGCATGGTCTATCGCGCTCGCTTCCCGGACCGGTACTGTGATTTCTCCGTGACGAGCCTGACCCGACCGATCCCGGCCGAAGAGCGCGCGTACTGGGACGCCATCATCGAGACGCTCGCGCCGGCCTCGTAGTCGCGGTCAAGTTACCTCGTGGCCGGCGCGCCCGATTCAGGATGGCGATTCGATGAGCTCACCGTCCTGGATGACCAGCTCATCGTCCAGCCAGAGCGTTGGCCGGTGGAAGACGAAATCGAGGTGGATCGCGGCGGCGCTGGTGCCACCGAACGAGACGTTCCTGCCCAGCGCGATGTGTCCCGTCCCCGCTACGCCCTCGTCTTCGACGATCACGCCGCGGATGATCCCCTCCGGGTTGAGCCCGAAGGCAAGCTCGGCCAGTGTGTAGGCGTCGCCGCCGCCGGCCGCGTCGAGCGCGTCGCGGATCGCGGTCGCGGCATCGTCGCCCTCGATCGCGACGGCACGCCCGCTCTCGACGGTGATCGTCAGCGGCCGATCGAGGACGCCGACGATCGAGGCGCTGGCATCGGCGACGATAATCCCCTCCGCGCTGGTCTCCAGCGGCGCGATGAATGCCTCGATATCGGGGCAGGCATCAGCTTGACCGGGTTGCCGGGCGAGGCCGGTGATCGGGACCGCGCGACGCCCGTCCAACCTAACGCGCAGATCCGTGCCGCCGGGCGCGGTGACGCGAGCGACGTTTGCGGCGGTGAGGCGCTCGGCCAGCGCCAAGGCTCGCGGCGCCAGCGCTGGAAAATCGGCAAAGACGCCGCCCCGCACCAGCACGTCTTTGATGAAGCCGGTCAGCGCCAGAAAGCGCGCCCCTTGAGCGAGCGCGTCGCGTAAGGACTGCGTGTGATAGAGCGCGCCCGACGTCGGCGCCAAGATGACGTTCGCGGCAGCCATCGCCGCGGCGACCGGCTTCGGCGGCTCCGCGCCCGATGGGACGAGCGGCATGACCATGAGCGTCGTCGAGGCTCCTGCCTCTTCGCTCGCGCGCGCCAGCGCGGCCGCCACATCGGCTGGCCGGGCTGGGTCCGTGACGACAAGCACGTTTTCACCGGGCTGGACGCCAACGCAAACATTGACGATGCGGCGAGCGCCCGGAAGCAGCGCGTCGAGCGGCGCATCCGCGGCGGGATCGGGAGTGCCGGCAGGGTTTACGGTCATGCCTGTCATCCTCTCAATTCACATAAGACTCGTGCTTGGCGCGGAAACCTGATCAACGGCGTCCCGCTGGATCCAACGCGTCCCGCAGGCCGTCGCCCGCGATATTGAAGCCAATGACGGTGAGGGCGATAGCGATGCCGGGAAAGATGCCGAGGTGTGGCGCGTCGGTGATGTAGCGCTGGGCGTCGCTCAGCATCCGGCCCCATTCCGGCGTCGGTGGCTGCGCGCCGAGTCCGAGGTAGCCGATCGCCGAGACGAGCAAGATCGCGTTACCGACGCCGATCGTCGCCTGGACGATCAGCGGCGTCAGGATGTTGGGAAGGATGTGCCTTGCCATGACGCGGGCGTCGCTCATCCCGATCGCGCGGGCGGCCTCGATGTAATCGCGCCGCTTGATCGAGAGGGTCGAGCCTCGGGCGAGGCGCGCGTAGCTCGGCAAACCGACAAAGCCGGCCGCCAGCATCGCCGAGGTCAGGCCCAAGCCGAGCCGCGCCGCGATCGAGATCGCCAACAAGATGGCCGGCAGCGCCAGGAGCAGGTCAACGAAAGCCATGATCGTCAGCCCGACGCGGCCCTCGACGTAGCCGGCGATGACGCCAAGGAGCGTGCCGAGAGTCAAGCCGATCATTACGGAGACGAGACCGGCAGTCAGGGAGACGCGCGCGCCTGAGACGACACGGGCGAGGATGTCCCGGCCAAGCTCATCGGTGCCGAGCGGGTGGCTCCAGCTTGGTCCTTGAAGCCGCGACCGCACGTCTTGCTGCGTCGGATCGCTGGTCAGGAACGGACCAACCACGGCCATGAGGATGAGCGCTATCAGGATGGCGGCTCCGATCACGGCGAGCCGGTTCCGCGCGAAGCGACGCCGGAACGGAGTAGAAGGACGGATCTCGAAGCCGGGCTGGGCCAATGTCTCTCGCGCCGGCGCTGCCCGTAGCGTCATCATCGGTAGCGAATCCGTGGATCGAGCAAGGCGTAGATGAGGTCAGTCAGAAGGTTCAGCGCCACGAAGATCACGCCGAGCAGCAGCACGATGCCCTGCACGACTTGGTAATCACGCTGCAAGATGGCCTCGACGGAGCGCCGCCCGATCCCCGGCCATGCAAAGACCGTCTCCGTGACCACCGCGCCGCCGAGCAGCGCGCCGAACTCTAACCCAATGACTGTGATGACCGGGATGAGGGCATTCCGGTAAGCGTGGCGCCAGACGATCATCCGCTCGGACAAGCCCTTCGCGCGGGCGGTCCGGATGTATTCCTGCCCGAGTACTTCGATCAGCGAGGCGCGAGTCATGCGCGCGACGATCGCCGCGGGCCAGCCGGCCAGCGTGACCGCCGGCAGGATCAGGTGCTCCAGGGCGTCTTTGAAGACGGTCCAATTCCCGCGAATCAGCGCCTCCAGCACAACGAAGTTCGAGGATGGATCGACGCCAAGGCGCGGGTCCACGCGGCCGGAGAGCGGCAGCCAGCGGAGCCAGACGCCGAAGACGATGATGAAGATCAGCCCAAGCCAGAACGTTGGGATGGAGACGCCGAGCAGCGCGACGAACGTGCTGGAGTAGTCGAAGAACGAGTGCTTCCGCGTTCCGGCGATGGTGCCGGCGGTAAACCCGATGACGAGCGCGATAAGCATCGCCGCCACGGCAAGTTCCACGGTCGCCGGGAATCGCGTCACGATGTCGTCGAGCACGGGCGCGTTCGAGCGGTAGGATCGGCCGAGATCGCCCTGGATTGCGTGCCAGAGAAAGTCGAGATACTGCACCGCCAGTGGGCGATCTAGACCCATCTCGTGTCGCAAGCGAGCGACGTTTTCTGGCGTCGCGTTCTGCCCAAGCTTGAGCACCGCTGGATCGCCGCCAGCGGTATGCAGCATGAGAAAGACGATCAGCGAGATGCCGAGCAGGATCGGGATCGTCAGGAGCAAACGACGAATGAGATAGGCAGCCATTACGCGATTCCGGAACGCTCTACTGGATCGGGCAGTCGGGCACGGCAGGCTCGCTGCGCGCGACCGGGTGACGCCGTTTCAAGCGCCGACCCCGGCCAGGCGCCATTTGCCTTACCGTGCCGGACGCGCCGAGGTTGCATGCGGGCGGCAGCCAGCTGGCCATCTGGAGCGGCTAGCAGCGCCGCCCGCATCAGTATTACTCGGAGGCGAGATCGACGTTACGCAGGAAGAGGTTGCCGGTCGGCGACAGCTTCAGGTTCTGAACCCTGGCGGAGGCGCCGATTGCCTTCGACGGGTACCCGAGGATGACCTTGATCGAGTCCTCCAAGATCAGCCGCTGCGCCTGGATGTAAATCTCGGCGCGCTTCTCGGGATCGGGCTCCTCCTGCGCTTGCAGGTTCAGCCGGTTGACCTCCGGATTCTCATAGCCGAGGCGAGTCTTGGCGCGCGGAGCGGTGAAGAGCGAGTACATGACGTTGTCCGGGTCGCCGTTGTCCCAGGTCCAGTCGTTGAGGAACGCGGGAGCGCGGCTCGCGTTGAGCTCGGCGAAGAACTGCGCATCCTCCAGGGAGACGAGATTCGCCGTCACGCCGATGGCCGCGAGGTCAGCCTGAACCAGCTGCCCGAGCAGCGGCCAGAACGACGTGGTCCGGTTGTAGAGATCGAAGGTCAGGCCGGAAACGCCAGCCTCTTCCAGGAGCGCCTTCGCGCGCTCCGGATCGTAGGTGTAGACCTCCGCCAACGAGGGATCGTAGCCGGGCAGGCCGGGCGCGATCGGGCCAGCGCCGAGGGTGTAGTTCCCGTAGAAGACGACATCGGCGATGTTCTGCTTGTTGATCGCGTACTGCATCGCCTGTCGCACCTTCGGATTGTCGAAAGGCGGGATCGTCTGATTCATGCCGAGGAACTGGACGTTGAGGTAGGTCCCGGTGATGACCTGGAGATTCGGATCGTTCTGGAGATCCTCGACGTCCTTGAGGTCGATCTGATTCGCGATGTCAATGCCGCCTGTCTTGAGCTCGGAGACGCGGACGGTGTCCTCGGCGACGGTCCGCCACACCACCCGATCGAGAGCCGGGCGACCTCCCCAGTAGTCTTCGTTGGCGACGAAGACGAGCTCGACATCCTTCGTCCAGGACTCGAGCTTGAACGGCCCGGTCCCGGCGGCGTGCTGGCTGAAGTCGAGCCCGTACTGCTCGAGCGCCGTCGGGCTGGCGATACCGGCGGCAAACATCGCGAGGTTGCCGGGCACCAGGATGATCGGGCGGTTGAGCCGGATCGTCAGCTCCAGCTCGCCGGTCGCTTCCACGCCGGCGACCTCGGCAAAGACGATCTCCGCGTAGGTAATGCCCTCGAAGTGCAGCGGATGGTTAGGATCGAGCTGGCGCAGGAAGTTCGTCTCGACCGCCTTGGCGTCGAGCGGCGTGCCGTCGTGGAACGTCACGCCGGGGCGGATCTTGAAGACGTATGAGAGCCCATCCTCGGATCGCGTCCAGCTCTCCGCGAGTGCCGGCTCGATCTCGGCGCTGTCGTCCTTGAAGCGCGTCAGCCCTTCGAACAGGTTGCCCGTGATCGGGATGATGTCCCCGTAGCCGTTCGCGCCCGCGATCGCGGGATCGAGCTGCACGGTCGATTGGGCAATGGCGACGACGAGCGTCTTGCCACCATCTTGGAAGTAGGCGCGTGGGCCGTAGCTGCCCGCTCCACCGGCGAGAGCGCCTCGCCGCGCCATCGTCGCCAACGAGGAAGCGACGGGCGCCGCGATGCCAAGCCGCAGGGCGGAGGCCATGAACTGCCGGCGAGTGACTTGGCCCCGGCTGACTCCATCAATCAGCTGGGACAGGATTTCGTTCTTCCTTTCGACCATGGTGATATGCTCCCTTGCTCTGATTCACGAGCGAGCCCGCTCGCATTATCGCTGAGAGACGCGTATTTCGGTGCAGCTGGACCCTACCAGCGCGGTGAAAAGTTGTGCAGAAGTGGCGGAAATGCCTTTCCGCGCGTCGCCCGAGGGCGCTGTTAGGGCTCGGTGGGCGTTGGCTTCCCGTGCAGCGCGCGCTCCAGCCGGCGGCGTGCGCCGCGCGTGACCCGGCCTATGCGGCGCACGAGACCTGCCTCCTTGCGCGCTGCTTCAGCCAGCTCGGCCACGGAGGCCTCGGCATTGATGGAACGCTCGGAGCGACCGAGGAAGTAGTCGCGGTGAGCCATGACCCAGAGATAAAGGTCGGCTTCACTGCGGCCGGGGAATCGCTTGAGGAGGTTGTGCGCGCGCACGGCGCGGACGATCGGGAGGTAGATGTCGTCGTACCAGCTGGTGACCGCCTCGGTCAGGCTGACGTCGCGCCCTTCGCGCTCCTTGAGCCACTCCTGATGCATCAGGATGTGATCCCAAATCTCGTCGTAGCGGCCGAGCGAGGTAGGGCGGATATCGTGATCCGGCCGCAGGCGGTCGAGGTCCGTGCGGCGCAGGAACTCGGCGTACTCGACCTGTAGGAGCAGCTCTTGCGGCGACATCGAGGCGTAGAGCGGCACGCGGATATGGCCCTCGATGACCTCGGCATCGATGAACTCGACGCCGCGCTCCCGCGCGACCGAGACCCGATGATTGCCGTCCTTTACGAAATAGACGTCGCCGACTTTGTAGAGCTGAACCGGCGGTAGGGTGACGTCCTGATAGTAGGCCCGGTCGACGCTCTTCCACCGCGAGGCGGTGTTGCGCCGCCGTGGGAGAAAGGCGCGGTCGAAGTCCTGAAAGCGGTCGACGCTGCCGACGATCTTGTCGATCGGCACGACCTGGATGCCCCGATAGCTTTCCCCTTCCGGTTTGATGCGGCGCCGTACCTCGTGATAGGGGATGAGCTGATTCGGCTCACGGGTAAAGAGCGACCGCAACTCGCGCAGGAACGCCTTTTGGCGCGCCCGCTCGAAGTCGGCGTTGACCTGCTCTTCGACCATTGGCTTCCCAATGGAGCGGGCGGTTAGGCGCCGATCGTCTGGGTCTGTTGCGCGACCGAGTGGATTGGCGCGCCCGCGCCATTCGTCTGGAGATCGACGACTCGGTAGGGATAAACGTTGATGACCGTCGTGCGCTCGAATTGAGCGGTCGAAGGCTCGTTACGATCGTAAAGATGAATATGACCGTGGAAATGGTACGCCGGCTTGAACCACTTGAGGAAGCGGCGGATCGCCATGAATCCTCGATGCGCTGGATCGCTCCGATCGTTGATATCGCGCGGCGGCGAATGCGAGATCAGCACGTCCAGCGCTCGCCCGTGCCTGATCCGGTTCCAGAGGAGTCGCGGCGCCATGCGAGCGATCATCAGCATGACGTCGAACTCCGAGTACTGCTCCGATCCGTTGTTGCTGTACTTCGGCGAGCCTGGCAGGCCGGCGAGAATCAGCCCGGTAGCGCGATCGTGGACGACTTTGCCGCCGAGGTCGATGCACCCCATCGGCTCGTAGTACTTGCCCTCTTCCCCGTACCGCGTCAACTCCTCGAGATGGTTGCCGTGGACGAAGTAGACTGGCTTGTTGAGGGCGTCGGCCAGAAATTCAAGGTACCGGGCGGGGATGTCCCCGCATCCAAAGACCAGGTCGATATCCGGCATCCGCTCGCGCAGCGTTGCGCTGTGGATGCGGGGATCGATCTGGTCTGAGACAGCCAGGATTCGGATCGACATCAGCGGCGAAACCTGCAACCTTGCAGTGGCGCGCCCACCGTTGGGCTGCTCATTGATGTCCAAGCATACCGCGAATGGCCCAACAGAGCCGAGCGCCATCCGGCTGAGTGAGCCAGCGTCACCAGTCCGCGCCCGAGGAATGCCGAATTCCCCGGTCGATCGAGTGCCCGACCTAACCCTTGACCGCGCCGAGCGTAAACCCTTGGATGAAGCGGTCCAAGAACAAAGTGTAGATCAACGCGACCGGTATCGCCACGATCGCCGCCGCGGCCATCAGCGATTGCCAGAAGAAGACGTCGCCCCGGATCAGCTCCGTCGTCACGCCGATGCTGACCGTCTTCTCCGACGAGGAGGTGACGAACGCCAGGGCATAGACGAACTCGTGCATCGTCATCGCGACGGAGAAGGCGATCACCGTCAGAATGCCCGGCAGCGACACCGGGATGACGGCCCGCACGATCGCGCCGAGCCGGCTATACCCGTCGATCATCGCCTGCTCCTCGATGTCCCATGGGATGGACTTGAAGAAGCCCATCAGCAGCCAGGTGCAAAACGGGATCGTAAAGGTGGGATAGACGACGACCATCGACCAGCGGGAGTTCTTCAGTCCCAGCTCGGCGACGATCCGTGTCATTGGGATGAAGAGGAGCGTCGGCGGGACCAAGTAAACGAGGAAGATCGCGATGCCGAGGCTCTCTCCCCACCGCCCGGTCAGGCGCGTCAGCGCGTAAGCGGCTGGGACGGCGGCGATGAGCGTGATCACCACCACCAGGGCGGCGACGAAGATCGTGTTCACGACGAACGTCGTGTAGTTCGTTTGGTTGAAGAGGAGCCGAATGTTATCGAGCGTCGGCGGATCGTTGTACAGGAATGGGTTGTTCTTTCCGTTGTAGAGGTCGGTGTTCTGCTTGAAGATGGTGAAGACCATCCACGCGAAGGGAATGGCCGCGAAGAGGGCGAAGAGCGTCGCAACCGTATAGAGCAGGCCGCGCTTACCGGCGCGACGCCAGCCGGCGCGGCGCTCCTCACGCTGCCAGACTCGTTGTTGTTCCGCGATAGCTGTCATCAGGCCGTCTCCGAGCGTCGCGCGAGCCGCAGCATGACGATGGCTGCCGCGACCAGTATCGGGAGCAAGAAGAGCGCAATCGCGGCGCCTTGGGCGAGACTGCTGCCTTGGATGCCTTTGAAGTACGCCCAGGTCGCCAGCACTTGCGTCGAGTCAACCGGACCGCCGCGAGTTAGGACATAGACGACCGTAAAGTCGGTGAAGGTGAAGACGATACCGTAGAGGACCGCGACCGCCATGATTGGCGCGAGGAGCGGTAGGCGGACGTAGATAAGCTGGCGCCAATAGCTCGCTCCGTCGATCTCCGCCGCATCCTTGACGTCCTGCGGAATTGCCGTCATGCCGGCGAGCAGGATCACGGTCGCCAGCGGCAGCGTGCGCCAAACGTGGACGGTCAGGACCGCCAGCCGCGCCAGGTCCGGCTTAGAGAGCCAGCGCACGTTACGGTCGCCAAACGGGATGTCCAGGATCGGCGCGCGAGCCTTGGGATCGAAGATCGTGTCTGGTCCGATGATGTGGAGCATGCGCATCAGCGCATCGATTGGGCTGGCGACATTGTCGAGCATCCAGAACCAGCCCAGGACCGCCAACGCGATCGGCGTGGTCCATGGCAGCATGACCAGGAATCGCACCAGTCGCTTGCCACGAAACTCGGCCGAGAGGACGAGGGCGAGAATGTTGGCGAGAATGATGACGATGATCTGGGAGACGAACGCGAAGAGGATCGTGTTCTTCAGGGCCATCCGGAACGTCGCGTTCTGGACGACTGTTCGGAAGTTCTCCAGCCCCACCCAGTTGATGCTTTGATCGCCGACGGTGGCGTTGCTAAAGCTGTACAGCACCGCCAAGACGAGCGGAATACCGACCAGGCCGATGATGTAGATGATGGCGGGAAGGAGCATGAGCGGGCCGAGTAAGCCGGCCCGGTCCAGGAGATATCGCCCCTCCGGCACGTCCGCGTCTTCTGACCAGGCGATCGCTGGAGTTTCTGAGCGACCCGTCGCCGTACTCATTGTGACTCTCCCTCGAGCCTAATCTCGGGTCCGCTCGCCCGTGCGCGGGTTGAAGAATTTCAGGTGGCGACGGGCGACGACATACTCGACGGGCTGCCCGATCCGCAGCTCGACATCAGTCGTGGCCGGGAAGCGCGCGACCGCCTTTGCCGACCCGATCTCTCCGTACAGCAGCCGCTCCGAGCCGAGGTACTCCTCGCGGTGCACGACGAACTGGAATCGGACGACGTCGTCCGAATGACTACCGTTCGCCGGGGTGAAATGCTCGGGCCGGAACCCGAAGATGAGGCCATCCCGCTCGACGAGGTTCATCGGCGGCGTACCGAGGAACGTCGCGACGAAGGTGTCGGCGGGATCGTCGTAGATCTCCTTCGGCGTGCCGATCTGCCGAATGCGCCCACGATCAATGACGGCGATCCGGTCGCCCATGCCCATCGCCTCAACCTGGTCGTGGGTGACGTAGATCGTCGTCGTGCCGATGCTCCGCTGGAATTGCTGCAGCTCGTCGCGGGCCGAGGCGCGCCGCTGCGCGTCCAAGTTGGACAGCGGCTCGTCGAGGAGGAAGACGTTTGGCTCCCGCACGAGCGCCCGGGCGAGCGCCACCCGTTGCCGCTGGCCGCCGGAGAGTTGCCGGGGCTTGCGGTTCAGGAACTGCTCGATGCCCAAGATCGAAGCGGCCCAGGCGACCTTCTTGCGCTGCTCCTCTTTCGGGAGCCGCTGCGCCTTGAGCGGGAAGGCGATGTTGTCGTAGACGCTCATGTGAGGATAGAGCGCGTACGACTGGAACACCATCGCGATCTTGCGCGCTCGGGGTGGCAGATGGGTGACGACCCGGCCGCCGATCAGGACGTCGCCTTCCGTCGGCGTCTCCAAGCCGCCGATCATGCGCAGGAGGGTCGTCTTGCCGCAGCCGGAAGGGCCGAGTAAGACGAGGAACTCTCCGTCCTCACTTGCGAGATCGATGTGGTCAACAGCCGGCGGTCCATCGCCGAACTGCTTGGTCAGTCCGCGAACTTCAATCGTTGCCATATGTCATCGCTGGGTGAGCCGGCTTGGCGGCGCGGAACGCGAGTATACATTCGGGTACATGTGTCGTGCCTTGCATTCGCTCGGCTAATTGGGAAGCCGTGCCCAGTTTGTGTCGCCGATGATTCCTCGGCTCCCGGCGCGCATGGCGAAGGGGAGAGCGGCATTCGCATTGGTCCGCCCTCCCCCTCCCTGTCAGGCTGGAGCCGGTGCCCCCGGCGAGCGGGTCATGGCAAAGTCCGGCGATTGGACTATGCCTGCCCTCCGCCGATCAGCCCCTCGGCCTTCCAGCGCTCGAAGATCTCCTTGATCTCCTGCTCCGCCTGCGCGACCGATTCTGCCGGCGTCTGCTCGCCGCGCGCGGCGCGCGCCATCATGTTCGGCAGGATTGGCACGTTGAAGACCTCGCCGATGGCCGCGTTGGCCGGTCCTGGCCAGCCGAGGTTCGTCGTCCAGTCGTTGGCGTCCTTGATCGGGACCAGCTTGTCGGCCGGCTCCGAGCCGAACGGATCGTTATCGAGCCAGCCACCCTCGGCAAAGAGCTCCGGCGTCAGGCTCGGCCAGGCCGGGAAGTTGTAGAACTTGCCCTCGTAGCAGGCGTCCTTGTAGTTGTCGACCAGGTGGAGGATGAACTCCTTGGCGGTGTCTGGGTACTCGGCGTGGTTCGGGATTTGGTAGATGAAGACCGCGTGCCCGTGCGCCAACGCTCGCTCTGGTCCCGCCGGGCCGACCAGCGGCCGGGTGAAATAGATGTCAGACGCCACATCCGGCTGGGCTTCCTGCGCGGTCCGGTAGGCGGAGATCGAGTTCAGAATGTAGGACGCCTGACCCTGGATCAGGAGCTGGTTGTTCGACGCCGCGTTCCAGCCGAAGACCTCGTCGGTCATACAGTTCTGGTACAGCTGCGCCATGAACTCGACCGCGGCGATCGTCTCCGGCGAGTTGATGACGACGTTCTCGTTCTCATCCTGGACCTGGGCGCCGAAGGCCCACATCAGGGTTTGAGCGGCCATCTGGGAGTCGATCTCATTCGACATCCCGATGCCCATCTGAACGCCCTGCTCTTGCCGGATCTTCGTGCCGCCTTCGAGCAGCTCATCCCAGGTCGAGGGGCCGTTCGGATAACCCGCGGCCTCCCACAACGCCTTGCGGAAGTTGCCCGGGTCCGGCGCGTAGCCGTGGCAGAAGCCGTAGAACCGGTTCGTCGTCGGGTTGAAGGAGTTGTTGCGGCACATCGCCAGCTGCTCGCCGTGGCGCGCGCTCGCCTCCTGGACGAGGTCAGTCAGGTCGAGCATCGACTTCTCGTATTGAGCGAGCGAAGCGATGTGCTCGACGAGGTCGTGACCCTCGCCGGCGCTGATCTCGGCCGCGATCGTCGCCGGGACGTCCGCGGTGTTGATGTGATCGACGGTCACCTCGACGTCGTTGGCCTCACCCCAGGCCTTGGCAAACGCGTCGAACCACGTGTCATACGCCGGCACGAAGTGGCTCCACTGGAGGATGCGGAGTTTCGTGCCTCGGATGTTGGTCGTCGGCGTCGACTGCTGTGCTGCGGCCTGGATCCGTTCCCATGTCGATAGCGAGAGTCCGGCGGCCAATGCAGCGCTGCTGCCGCGGACAAAGGTGCGCCTCGACACTGAGCGACGGAGAAGATCCTTGCGCATCGTCTGCCTCCTTCGTACATCACTGGACGCGGGACAGTAGGCCGCGCCACCATTGGCGGGTATGGCGTGATGATCCTTAATTCTGACTACAGTGTCAACCGACTTGTAGTCAGGTCGTACTAGGCCAAGCGGTAATCTCAGGCAATGCGCTCGAGCACGCGGCGGAACGCGCTGATGGCCTCGTCCACGATCCCTTCTTCCATCGCTGTCGAAGTGCAGAACATTAATCTCGGGGCGCAGAAGACGCCTTCGATCAGCAGGCCGAGATGGACAAGACGCTTGAGCGATTGGTCTCCGCGCGCGACGTCGCGATAATTCCGCGGCTGTTGCTCGGTGAAATGAAGGCCAACGAATGAGCCGTAGCCGGTGGCGAATCCAGGAACGCCAACGTCGCGCAGCGCCTGATTGAACCCGTCTCGCAGGCGATCCCCTAACCGATTGATGCGTGCAACTTCCGCAGCGGGGTAGTGCTCGAGCGCGGCGATCCCGGCGACCATCGTGATCGCGTTGCCGTTGAAGGTGCCGGACTGCCAGAGCGGTTGCGGCCGGTTCGGATCGAAGAGCTCCATCACCTCCGCTCGCCCGCCGAAGGCGCCAACCGGGAACCCGCCGCCGATGATCTTGGCGAAGGTTGTGAGATCCGGGCGCACGCCGTAATGCTCCTGCACGCCCCCGGTTTCCAGCCGGAACGTCATCACTTCGTCGAAGATCAGTAGGCTGCCATACTCGGTCGTCAGCTCCCGGAGCGCGACGAGGAACTCCCGATCGGCGGGGATCATGCCGCCCGCGCCCATCACCGGCTCGACGATGATCGCGGCGACCTCCTTGCCCCGCTCGCGCATCAGTCGCGTCACCGCGTCCACGTCGTTGAACGGCGTTGGGATGACGTTGTCGAGCGTGTTCGCCGGCACGCCGCGCGCATCGAGCGTTCCGACCGGAGCATCGTCGGGACCGGCGCTGGCGAGATCGGGATGGACGCTGACCTCGAAGTCGTCGTAGGTGCCGTGGTAGCCGCCCTCCATCTTGATGATCACGTCGCGGCCCGTGAAGGCGCGCGCGGCGCGGACGGCGTTCATCGTCGCCTCGGTGCCGGAGTTGGTGAAGCGGATGTAATCAACCGAGGCTACTCGGCTAGTGAGGATCTCAGCAAGACGCGTCTGCGATTCGAGCGCCGTCGCGAAGTTCGTGCCCTTGCCGACTTGGTTCGTGACCGCCTCGGTGATGGCCGGGTGGGCGTGACCATGGATGAGCGAGGTGTAGTTGTTGAGGAAGTCAAGGTAGACGTTGCCGTCAAGGTCGGTGAATCGGCAGCCCTGGCCGTGGGAGACGGTCAGCGGGTACGGCGGGTGGAACGCGACCGTCCGCGTGTCGCCGCCGGGCAGGACGCGCTTGGCTGATTCGAACTGCTCGGCCGACCGTGGTGTGCGTCGCCGGTATTCGGCAACCAGCTCCTCGGCGATTGCCGTACGAGATTGTCCCTGTCTAGACGTTTCGACCGAGACAGCCATGGCGGTACCCTCCTCCGCGTTGCGTTCCTTCGGGTGAACGTTGGCGGGATTGTACGTCCGGCGAGCGCTGCCGTCCGCCGGGGTGACGTGCGCCTGCGCGTTGGCAACCGTCTTGCTCGGCAACACGCCAAGAGGTGTCGCGTCCGATCCGATCCGCGCGGATGTCTCACGCGGGCCAGGCAAGGGAGACGAAGATGGCGAAGCTCGACATGATCACCAAGCGGATTTGTCCGCCGGAGCGGACGCGAGCCGCCGATCTCGGCCTGCTGGCGCTGCGGCTCACCGCCGGCGGGCTGATTGCCGGTCATGGCGCGCAGAAGCTGTTCGGCGCGTTCGGCGGGCAAGGCTTTGCGGCCACCGCTGGCTCGCTCGAAGCGGGCGGCATGAGACCGGGTAAGTTCTGGGCGGCGATGGCGGGGCTCTCCGAATTCGGTGGCGGCTCCTTGACGGCGCTCGGTTTCCTCCACCCGCTTGGCTCAATCTTGTTCCAAGGATCGATGGCAACGGCAATTCGGAAAGTGCACTGGGGGAAGCCGATCTGGGCGACGGAGGGAGGTGGCGAGCTGCCGCTGGTTTACTCGACGATCGGTATCGCGTTCGGGCTGGCGGGTCCCGGCCGGTACTCGCTCGATCGCGTTCTCGGCTTCACCGTCCCGCGAACCGTCACCGCGCTAGCGGCCGGTGCCGTTGTCGCCGGGATCATGATCGCGAACCGGCCGAAGGAAGAGGAGCAGCCGGAGCAGGCAAGCGCGGACGAGGCCGCGATGGAAGAGCCAGAGAGCGGCGAAGATCGGATCGTCGAGACGCAACCGGCTCCAGCCTCGTCGTCCGATCAAGGCCGGCCTCAGGGCGAGGCGGAGACGATGGGGACGTCTGAGTCGCAGGCCGCCGCCGGTCCCGAACACTCGTAGCAGCCGAAATAGAGCCGCCGGTGGCGACGGCGCTACGACAACTCCCTGGCCGATGCCGAAGGTTGCGCGCTCGCGACGGCGTGATCCTGCGCGTGTGCTTCGCTCGGCGCGACAACAGGTCGGCCGGGCCAGACAGTACGCCGGACCACGAGCATCGCCAAGCCGCCGATGATGAAGGCGCCGCTGAGCCAGTACGCGGCCGGCAGCGGACCGATGTAGAGGCTGTCGGTTCGCATGGATTCGATCGCCAGACGGGCGATGCCGTAGAGGACGAGATACGTCCATAGCGCATCGCCCTCTCGCAGGCCGCGGCTGCGCGGCATCCGCAGCACCATCCAAATCAACACACCGGCAATGAGCAGATCGAGGATGCCTTCATACAGAAAGGTCGGATGGAACGTGGCGTACTCCGCGTACTCCGCCGGGCGATTCGCCGGATCGATACGCACGGCCCAGGGGAGATCGGTCGGCGTGCCGAACGCTTCTTGATTGGCCCAGTTCCCCCAGCGGCCGATCGCTTGTCCCACGGGGACCGCCGCGATGACGATGTCCGCCCAGGCGAGGAAGGGTTGGTTCCGGCGCCGGCAGAACCACGCGAAGACGAGGATGCCGCCCGCCAGCGCGCCGTGAATCGTCAGGCCGCCAAGGCGGATGTTCAGCGCGCGGTCGGGATGCTCGGTGTAGTAGTCGAACTTTAGGAGCAGATAGTACAGCCGTGCTCCGACGATCCCGCCGAGCACGACCCATGGCGCGATGTCGAGGATGAACTCGGGATCCATGGCCCGGCGCCGGGCGAGGACGTGCATGATGGCAATCGCGACGGCGATGCCAGTGAGGATGAACACCGCGTACCAGCGGACGTCGATGCCGAAGAGACTGAAAGCGACGGGATCTGAAAGCGAAGGCACGCCAAACTCCCTTGCGCCCGGTCACCTTCGCCGGCGCGCTGGAATATGGTACGCGCTCTCGCCCCGAAGGGACGACGACCCAGGCGTCGGTACAGACGCGGACGTATATGTCTAGGCCGCGTCACTCAGGCGACTTTGCGGCGCCGCTTCGTGGAAGCCAGACATAAAACGTGGTGCCGTGCGATTCGCCGGCACTCTCGGCCCAGAGACGGCCGCCATGCCGCTCGACGATGGTGCGAGAGATGAAGAGACCGAGGCCGAGCCCGGGCAGATTGCTACGGGCGGCGTTCGGCGCGCGACCGAACGGCTCGAAGATCGACTCCAGCGCCTCCGGTGGCAGGCCGATGCCCTCATCCTGGACCGAGATCAGCGCGCCATTGTCTGACTCCGCGAGCGAGAGGACGATCGTGCCGCCACCAGGCGAGTACTTGACGGCGTTGTCGAGCAGGTTGTTGAGCACTTGCTCGAGCCGATCCTCGTCGGCCGCCAGGGAGATCGGTTCAGAGGGCAGGCGGCAGCTGAAAGTGTGCTGGCTGCCTCGTAGCTGCTCCTCGTAACTCGAGCCGATGCGGTGCACGAATTCGACGAGGTCCAAGGGCTGTCGTCTCAGCGGAAGTTGACCCAGGCGGATGCGGGAGACGTCGAGCATGTCGTCGACGAGGGCGCTGAGGCGGTCGCCCGCCTCAGCGAGACGGCTGACGTACCTTCCCACCCGCGAGCTTTCTGGTTCCGCTTGGGCGAGCTCGCGGCGCAGCAGCTCGCTGAAGCCGTTCATCGCGGTGATTGGCGTCCGCAGCTCGTGCGCGGCCACTGAGAGAAACTGGTCGCGCGCGGCGATCGCGGTCTGCGCTTCGTTATAGAGACGCGCGTGGTCGATCGCTGTCGCCGCGCGCCGCGCGACCTCCTCGGCCAAGATCAGTTCCGGCTGACCGTAGCGGCCGGGCATCTTCGCGTAAAGGCTCAGCACGCCGAGCGTCGAATTTCGAGCGACGAGCGGCACGGCGATGGCCGAGCGGAATCCTAGGCGGCGGAACTCGGCTAAGGTTTCCGCATCCTCGACCATCTGCTGTTGCAGGTCGTCGTCGATAACGGAGTAGAGGACCGATCGGCCTAGCCGCAAGGCGACGCCTGGTCCCTCGGTTGCCCCGGGATCGAGCGCCGGACGGTCGAGCTGAAGCAATCGCGTCTGGAGTCGCGGATCGTTGTGGGCGGCCGCGACACGCTGGATACGGCCGTGATCGTCAATGGCGTCGATCACTGCCCAGTCCGCGAGGTAGGTGACGGCCTGGCTTACGACCGCGTTCAGCGTCGTCGCCGGATCGAGCGATTCGGCGAGGCGCGCGCTCGTTTCGGCAAGGAACCGCAGATCCTCCTCCGCCTTTCGCCGCTCGGTGATGTCGCGACAATTGGCGACGATGCCGCCGATGGCCGGGTCATCGAGGAGATTCGTGGCCGTGATCTCCAGCCAACGTTTCGAGCCATCCCGGTGGCGCACCTGAACGGTGATGGGTGGAGAGACGCCGGGCGTTCTCGAAATGCGGTTGAAAGCGCGACGCAGCCGCTGGGCATCACCGGCGAACGTTTGCCAGATTGGTCCGCTGTCGACCACTTCCTGCGGGGAGAGGCCGATGACTCGCTGGATTGCCGGGCTCGCGTAGCGAACGGTCCCGTCGCCAGCGACGATCATGATGATGTCCGACGCGTTTTGAACGAGTGAGCGGAACCGCTCCTCACTGCGCTGAAGTGCTTCCGCCGCGCGACGCCGCTCCGTCACGTCTTGGAGATACAGCGAAAGGCCGTCCGGCGAGGGATAGACATGGATCTCGAGCCAGCGGTCGCGCCGCGCCAGGAACTCGTCGAATTGGACGGCCCGCTGGGAATCCACCGCGTCTCGCAGGTGCTGAAGGAAGGATGGCGAAACGGTGGTCGCTAGCGTCTCTCGAATCTCCTTACCGATGAGGTCCTCGCCGGCTTTTCCGAGCAACGCCGCCGCGCGAGCATTGACATAGGTAAAGCGCCACTCCGGATCGATCGCGATGAAGCCCGCCGTGATGCGCTCGAGGATGTCAGTGATGCGGCGCTGTGCTTCTTCTGCCTCGATCCGCGCCGCTTCGGCCTGAGCGAGCCGGACGCGCTCCTCCTCCAACCGCTTGCGGCTGGTGATATCCATCGTGACGCCGATCAGCCGCGCGGCCCGGCCGGTCGCATCCCGCTCGACGACGCGCCCCAGGCCAGCCAGCCACCGGACCGTGCCGTCGGGCCAAACGACGCGATACTCGACGTCGTAGTCGCCATCCCCGGCGATCGCGCGGTCATCCGCGTCGAACACGATCTTGTGATCGTCCGGGTGAATCACGGCGAACCATGCGCCGCGATCCAGGCCAGGTGTGCCGGGCGGCAGTCCGTAGAGGGGACCCATCTGCTCCGACCAGTACACCTGGCCGTTGACGACGTCCCAATCCCAGGTGCCCATCGCCGCGGCTTCCATCGCGAGGCGGAGTCGTTCCGCGCCGCGACGGACGTCCTCGTGCAAGCGCGCGCGCTCGACAGCGATGCTGAGATGCTCGCCGATGGCGGACATCAAGCGGAAATCGGCGGCGCCGAGGCGCTGGTTCCCTTTGCTTTCGACATTCAGCACGCCGGCGACGGCTCCCTGTCCGAAGAATGGGACCGCGACCTCCGAGGTCAGGTCTTCGACTGCCGCCAGGAAATCGGGCTCTGTGGTGACATCCTCGATGAGCACGGGCTGCCCGGTCCGGGCGACGCGCCCCATGATGCCTCGCTCGATCGGGATGCGACGAAGCACGCGGTCATAGCCGACCTGATGCTGGAGGACGAGCGTGCTACCGGCCTCGAGGAGATAGACGCTGACGTGCGAGTAGCCGAACGTCGCGGCCGTTGCCTCGACGACGGTGCGGAAGATGGCGGGCAGCTCGAGATGTCGCCCGAGCGCGGTCCGCACTTGATGGAGGAGCGAAAGCTCGCGAGCCTGGCGCTGCGCGGAGGCGACCAGCGCGTGCAGCCGGTCGTCGTCGGCGCGACGCGCTTGGTCGATGCGTGCCGATTCATTCCTGGCGCGACGCTCCGCCAACGCTAGCTCGGCGGCGATGGTGTTCGCGTCGGCTGTCGCGCCGATCGCGTGATCGATGCCGGTTGGAAGCGCGGCGACCGTGCCGGGGGTGAGACGTGTGACCAGGGCGATGACGGCCGTGCGCGCGCCTGGGGCGTGAAGATGGATGAGGCCGATTGCCCCCGGTACGGGAGGATGGGCTCGGGAGGTCAGGTCGGTGGACGTGCCGACCGAATAGCCGAGTGAGCGGGCCGCCGCGATGACCGCGTCACGCAGGCGAGGATCGGGTACGGCGATCGTGGCTGTCGGCCGCTCGTGGGCGCCGCTGCCCGCTTCCGCATCGACTGGGGTGGCGTTCGAGTATTCGGTCATCAGTCCTAGCGGTTGCCGGCAGATCGCCGCGAAATAGTCACGCCTTTCCGGCGCAATGCCGACTATAGGCTGTTCATTGTCAGATGTGCCAGCGCGGCCGGCAGGTGCGGCCCGAGGTCAGGTGACCCACTCCCGCGCGAGGAGTTCCCCGATCTCCGCCGGCGTCGGCAAAGCGTCCATCGCCCCGTGGCGTGTCGTCGTCAGCGCCCCGGCTGCCGAGGCGAAGCGAACGTCGTCCCGCGTCAGGCGTTGCCAGTCGGCCGCGAGCAGCCGGGAGACGAGCGCCGCGGTGAAGGCATCGCCGGCGCCGGTGGGGTCGATGGCGTCGACGGAGAAGGCGGGGAGGTGATTGTCGCCGTCTATGACGGCTCGCGCGCCGCCGAACCAGGCTCCCCTCGCGCCGTCGGTCAGCACGACGAAGGGAGCGCTGTAGGCGTCGAGCCGGTTCAGCGCGGTCTCGACGTCTTGAGCATCGAGGAGGTAGCGCGCGTCATCCAGGCTGAGCTTGAGGAGCGTCGCCTGGCGCATGATCGGCTCGCAGGCCGCTCTGGCCGCGTCCATCGACGACCAGAGTGTCGGCCGGAGATTGACATCGAAGCAGATCGGGATGCCGGCCCGCGCTGCGGTTTCTACCCCGGCCAGAATCGCCGTTTGCGACGGCTCCGCGGCTAACGCCACCGAACCGACAATGACCGTGGAGACATCTTCGATCCGGGCCGCTGCGATATCGTCCGGGGCGAGCAGCACGTCCGCGAGACGGAGCAAGCGGAAGTGACCATCGCCCCGCTCATCCTTCCAAGCGAAGGCGATGGTGGTATCCGCCTTGTCGGTCGCGCGGAGCCGCGAGATATCGACGCCGAAGCCGTCCAGCGTCGCGCGGAGCTTGGAACCGAACGGATCGTCGCCGACGACGCCGCAAAACGCGCTCGGTACGCCGAGTCGAGCGAGCGCGACCGCGACATTGGCAGGAGCCCCACCGGGTCTCGCGACGAAGGTCGTGACGTCCTCGAGGCGGTTGGCGCCGTCGGCCGCGATCAGGTCGATCAGCACCTCGCCGATCGCCAAGGCTGGCCGGGCCCCGACGCTCATGCCGCCGCTCCGGCGCGTCCGCCAGAGGTATCGCGGCGGACCTCGAAGACGTACTGAATGTTCTCCAACTTATGGAGAATCCGGCTCAGCTGCGCGACGTCGACGACTTCGAGCGTCAGATCGAGCGTCACCGTCCGGTCGTCATGCGTCGTGGTGTGGACGTAGAGGATGTTGACTCGCTCATCGGCCAGCATCGTGCTGATGTCCTTGAGGAGACCGACGCGATCCCAGGCGACGACGCGGATGCCGACTGGGAAGGTGTCGTCCTTGCCGCGATCGCCCCAATCGACCGGGACCAGGCGCTCCGGGTCCGGGATATTGGCGACGTTCGGGCAATCGGCGCGGTGGACGGTGATGCCGCGTCCGCGCGTGACATAACCGATGATCGGATCGCCACTGACCGGCTGGCAGCACTGAGCCAAGTTCGTCAACAAATCTCCGACGCCGGTCACGGTCAGCCGCTGCGGCGTCCTCGGCTTCGGGACGTGAGGCGTGGCGGACAGGACGTCCTTGGCCCCACCGTCCGCCGCGAGCTTGGAAACGATCGCCTGCGGCGAGACGCCGCCGTAGCCAATCGCGGCGAGGAAGTCGTCTACCTTCGTGAACCGCGGGAAGTGCTTGAGCAGGTCCTCCGCCTTCAGATCCAGGCCGAGGCGGCGTAGCTCGCGCTCGAGGATCTCCCGACCCTGCGCGATGTTCTCCTCGCGCTCTTGGCGGCGGAACCACTGCCGGATCTTCTCGCGGGCGCTAGCAGTCGTGACGTAGCCGGCGTCTTCCTGCAGCCAGTCGCGGCTCGGCCCCTTCGTCTTGCTGGTGATGATCTGGACGACCTGGCCGTTTTGCAGCTTGTCATCCAGCCGCACCCACTGGTCGTTCACCTTCGCGCCGACGCAGTGGTGACCAACCTCGGTGTGGATGCGATAGGCGAAGTCGATCGGCGTCGCGCCTGCCGGCAGCTCGATGATGTCTCCCTTGGGCGTGAAGACGTAGATCTGGTCCTGGAAGACATCGCTCTTGAGCGACTCGACGAACTCCTCGGCGTCGCGAACTTCGTCGCGCCACTCCATGAGCTGGCGCAGCCAGGCGATCTTCGCTTCCAGGCGGGCGTCCGGCTTCGCGCCTTCCTTGTAGCGCCAGTGAGCCGCCACGCCGAACTCGGCGACCTCGTGCATCTCGTGCGTGCGGATCTGGATCTCGAGCGCGCGCCCCTCTGGGCCGATCACCGCGGTGTGGAGAGACTGATACATGCTCTCCTTCGGAGTCGCGATGTAGTCATCGAACTCGCCGGGGATCGGGTGCCACATCTCGTGGATCACGCCGAGCGCGCCGTAGCAATCCGCTTTCTTATCGACCAGGACGCGGACGCCGATGACGTCGTAGATCTCCTCGAAGGAGCGCCGCTTCTGGCGCATCTTCCGGTAGATCGAGTAGATGTGCTTGGAGCGGCCGGTCAGCTTGGCGTTGATGCCCGCCGCGGCCAGCGCTTCCCGCAGCTGCTCCTGGACCTTGGCCAGGTACTGCGCATGGTCGCGGCCGCGCTCGTCCAGCTTCTGCTTGAGGATCGCGTACTCATGCGGTTGCAGGTACTTGAAGGAGAGATCCTCGAGCTCCGACTTGATCGGCCACAGCCCCAAGCGGTTCGCCAGCGGCGCGTAGATCTCCATCGTCTGCTGGGCCGTCCGCAGCTGCTTCTCCCGCGGCATCGCGTCCAGCGTCCGCATGTTGTGCAGGCGGTCGGCCAGCTTGATGAGCACGACGCCGATGTCGTCGACCATCGCCAGGAACATCTTGCGTAGGCTTTCTGCCTGGCGAGCCCGTTCCTTTGTTGCGTGGTCGGCGTCACCGGTCCACGGGATGCGACCGAGCTTGGTCACGCCGTCGACGAGGCGCGCGACGCGACTGCCGAACTGCTTCTCGATATCGCTGAGCTCGACGCCCGAATCCTCGACGACATCATGGAGCAGCGCGCCGATGATCGTCTCTTGATCGAGTCGCATCCGGGCAAGGATCGTCGCGACCTCAATCGGGTGGACGACGTACGGCTCGCCGGAGCGACGGCAGACGCCAGCGTGCGCTTCGATCGCGAATTGGACGGCGCGATGGATCTGTTCGGCGTCGGCGTTTAGGGCAGATTCGCGAACGGCAGTGTCGAGTCGGGCGATTGCCTCGGTTACGGCAGGATGATCGCAGCCGTTGGGAGCGGGCACGCCAACCGACCCGAAGGCGGAGGCCTCCGGGCTCGTCCGAGTACCCTCAGTCGTGGCCTGCTGCTGCGGCATCATCCGTCGCCTACTCGTGCTTGGCTTGTGCCAAGGGAACCGCCCGAAGCAATGATGATTGTATGCCCGGCACATCCTCGCGTCAACGCGCGTTGTGAATCTTCTCACAAGCGCGTGTTGTCTAGTCAAGCGGTCGCCGTGCGGGCGCGCGGTGGTAGGATCTCTCGACGGTAGAGGGGCGGGAACATGGTGACGCTTCGTTGCCTTGGTACCGGACTTATTCGTTCTCGGATTGTGCAGGATCGGCGATACGCCGAGCTCGCGCGGGTGGAGTAGTCGGGGTGGATGAGGCTACAGGTTCGACGACCGCTTCCCAGAATGATCTCGACCGTCTCATCCATCCCGATGAGGCGCGCCGGATCGTCTTGGAGCATGCGCGGCCGCTTCCAACGGAGTGGGTTCCTCTCGAGCGGGCTGCCTGGCGCGTCCTGGCGGAGGACTTGATCGCCGCTGAGGATCATCCGCCGTTCCCGGCCGCGACGATGGATGGGTACGCGGTCATTGCCGCCGATGCCTCGCCGTGGCGCGAGGTGATTGGTGTCCAGACGGCTGGGCAGCCGATCAGTGTCGAGGTTACCGAGGGCACGGCGGTCCGGATCACGACGGGCGCTCCAGTGCCGGCCGGGGCGGATGCGGTCGTGCGCGTCGAGAACACCGAAGTCGCCGACGATCACGTCATCATCCATCAAGAGTCGGTCGAGCCGGGCGAGAACATCCGTCCCGTCGGGTTCGATCTCCGCCGGGGAGACCGGCTGTTGCCGGCCGGGACGCTGCTCGGTCCGGCGGAGATCGGTCTGGTAGCTGGCGCCGGGCTCGATCCGGTGCCCGTCTTTCGGCGGCCGCGCGTCAGTATCCTCTCCACTGGCGACGAGCTCGTCGAGCCGCGAGAGCCGCTCCAGCCCGGCAAGATTCGCGACACCAACCGCTTCAGCCTGATCGCCGCCCTCGCGGACGCGGGCGCTGAGGTCGTTTGGGCCGGAAAGGGGCCGGACGACCGGGACGCGCTGGCGGCGGTGCTGCGGGAGCGGATCGCCGAGAGCGACGTCGTGCTGACGAGCGGCGGCGTTTCGATGGGCGAGACCGATTTCATTAAGGCCATCCTCGGCGAATTGGCCACCGTCCACTTCCGGCGTGTCTTTATGAAGCCGGGGAAGCCGCTGAACTTCGCGACCGCCGAAAACACGCTGATTTTCGGCTTACCCGGCAATCCCGTCTCGGCGCTGGTCGGCTTCGAGCTGTTCATCCGGCCGGCATTGGCCGTGCTCGCCGGGCGCGGCGCCGCCGACCGGCCCCGCGTGACGGTGACGCTGGCGCACGAGACGCCGCCGACTGATCGGATCGAGTATCAGCGGGCGATTGTGAGGACGGATGCGGAAGGGCGACTCGTCGCGGCGACGACGGGCAACCAGGCCTCGTCCCGGCTCATGTCGCTCGTCGGCGCCAATGCGTTGCTCGTCATTCCCCCTCGCCAGGAGCCGTACCGGGCCGGGGAGCACGTCGAGGCGATCATGCTCGGTGCGCCGCTGCCGCCCGCGGCGAGCTAGCAACCCATTAGCTATCCGAGACCGGACGCTTGCCTACCCGGCTGTACCCCCTCGCGTTCACCGCGACCTGGCACCGGCCTTGCAATGAACGGAGTCGTGACGACCGTCCAACGGGGACGGCGCCGATCACGCAATAAGGAGGAGTTCGCCGGTGGAGGGCACGCAAGAGTTCGGGATCAGCAACCTCGAGTACGACCTGGTGACAACGCTCAGCAACCTACTCGAAGGCCAGGAGGTGCTGGAGCAATACGAGGCAGACGCTGACGAGGCTGGAGACCGAGAGGCCGCCGAGATCTTTCGGATGATTCAGCACAGCAACTACGAGGCGGCCCAGCGCATCCGTGGTGTGCTCGGCCGGCTCATGAGCCAACCACGCTAGTCTCGTTGTTCACAGATTAGACATCATGCTCGGGCGTGGAAGGCTATAGCCAATGCCTGAGCGGAATCAATCCGCACGGAGCCGTGAGTCTAGCTGGCTCACGGCTCCGCGTTTCTCAGGTGAGCGATGCCGGTGCGCCGATCCCCAAGGGATTCTCTACTGCCCAAGAAGCTCCCACGCCAGCGCGACAAACGTCCGCGTCATCACTAACACGTCCTCGATGGCGATGCTCTCGTTGACGTTGTGCGCTCCCGCGTAGTTGGGATCGGAGTCGGGATGGACGGGAGTGAAGCCGTAGGCGAGCACGCCGAGCGGTCGCACGAGCCGCGAATCGGTGAAGCCAGTCGCTAATCCCGGCATGAACGAGATGTCCGGCCGGTCGAGCGCCGTTCGCGTCGCGGACATCAGTCTTTCGATGAATGGCGTTTGGTACGGGGAAGCGCTCGGCTCCGCGGTCGTCGTGATCTCGTAGCGGACGTTGTCGAGGCCGTCGAGCATTTTGTCCAGCTCACGCGCAACGTATGCATCGTCCTGCCAAGGCAGCGTCCGCACGTCACAGGTGATCCGGCACGTCTCGGCAATGGAGTTGCTCTTGACGCCGGCGCGGATCATCGTTGCCGCGATGGTCATTCGCGAGGCGGCTTTCAGCCACGATGCGAGCAGCGGGTCGCGCGTCTCGATGTCGGCGATCAATCGCTCCAGCGCCTGCGGGCTGATTGGATCGTCGAGGCCGAGCGCGGCGCCGAGATGCCGGAACATCAGTGCATCGACCGAGACCTCGGGACGGTACGCGCAGATGCGGTCGAGGACCGGGCGCGCGCCATAGATCGCGTTGTCGGCCATCCACGGGGCGGAGGCGTGGTAGCCCCGGCCCGTCACCGTGATCTCGACTTCAAGCCGCCCTTTCTCACCGGTCGCGATTGGATAGGTGACACGACCTTCATGGCGGATCGGCTGGCCGCCACCCTCGTTGATCGCGAGATCTGCTTGCAACGTGTCCGGGCGATTCGTGGCGAGCCACCCTACGCCATACGCGCCTCCGGCCTCTTCATCGGCGGCGGCCACCAGGCGGAGGTCGCCTGAGGGCACGACGCCGCGCCGCTTGAGGACGATCAGCGCGATGGCCTCCGCGGCCACCGTCGCTTTCATGTCAGCGGCGCCGCGACCCCAGATCCGACCATCGGCGACCTCCGCCGCGAAGGGCGGATGAATCCACTGCTCCTCGTCTTCCGCCGGCACGACGTCCAGGTGCCCCATGAACATCAGGCTCGGACCGTCGCCCTCGCCCTCCCAGCGGGCGACGAGATTGCCGCGGCCGGGCGCGGATTCGATGATTTCGGTCGGAATGCCCTCGGCCGTCAATCGCTCACTGAGCAGTTCGGCGGCCGGCGTCTCATTGCCGGTCGGCATCACACCGGTGTTGACCGTCGGTATCCGCACCAGCGCCTGGGTAAGCTCGACGATCTCGTCGCGAGCAGCGTCAACGTCCGACAGGAGTTCCTGCAATGTCGCCATCGGCTTGGTCCTCTACGTTTTGAAATGTGCCGGGCGGATTCCCAGACCGCGACTATACTCCATCACCGGGGGATCGGGGACGTGAGACGGGCGACATTGACCGATTTCCGGAGAGTTGGGCTGCTCTCCGGGGCGCCGCGATGAGCGAGCGGCGCGGCTGTGGAGGCAAGCATGCAGGTTCACCTGCGCTATTTCGCGTTAGTTCGTGAGGTGCTCGGCCGGTCGGAAGAGACGCGAGATGTCCCATCCGGCACGACAGCCGGCGAGCTTTTCGAGCGGGTCTTGGCCGAGGCGCCGCAATTGGCCGGCCTCAAGCGCTCGGTGATGCTGATGGTCAATCAGGAGTACGTGCCGGCGGGGCACCAGCTCTCGGATGGGGACGAGCTGGCGATCATCCCGCCCGTCAGCGGTGGCGCGGATGAGGCGGAGCGGTTCTGGGTGACGGAGGAGCCGCTGGATGCGCGGGCCATCGAGGCGCTGGTGGCAGATCCGGGGAGCGGGGCGATCGTCACGTTCACTGGCACGGTCCGGAATGTGGCGCGCGGCAAAGAGGTGATCGCGCTCGACTACGAGGCGTATCCGCCGGCGGCTGAGAAGATGCTGCGGCGCATCGGCGATGAGATGCGTGAGCGATGGGACGTCAAGCAGGTGGCGATCGTGCACCGGATCGGCTCCCTGCAGGTGGGCGAGGCGAGCGTGGTGATCAGCGTCTCCGCGCCGCACCGCGAGGAGGCGTTCGCGGCGTGCCGATACGCGATCGAGCGGATCAAGGAGATCGTTCCGATCTGGAAGAAGGAGCAGTATGCCGACGGAGCGGTCTGGATCGGCAGCGAGGCCGCGTACCAGCGAGAGATTGGCCGCGCTCCCGCCGAGGTCGCAGTCGAATCGTAGACGCCGGAGTACCGAGATATTCGGATAGAAAAATCCGGAATTGGTATGCTCTGGCGCGGGAAGGGACCGCTCTGAAACGACGAAGGAACGCCAACCAATGACTGAGCCTACGCATTCCACAGGCGAGCCGCGCGATGCTGACTCAGCGGATTCCATCGTCCGCCGGCACCGGCCGAAGATCGCCTCGGACGCCACGCAGCTGATCGGGAATACGCCCCTGGTACGGTTGGCGCGGTTCGCGCCGAATACTCCAGCCACGCTCGTGGCCAAGCTCGAGGCGTTTTCTCCCGGTTACTCCGTCAAGGACCGCATCGGCGTCGCGATGATCGATGATGCCGAGCGACGAGGAATCATCAAGCCGGGCGTGACCACGATCATCGAGCCGACGAGCGGCAACACGGGCATCGCACTCGCCTGGGTGGCAGCGGCGCGCGGCTACCGGCTGATTCTGACGATGCCGGAGAGCTTCAGCATGGAGCGGCGTGTCCTGCTGCTCGGTTACGGAGCGGAGCTGGTCTTGACGCCCGCGTCGGAAGGGATGGTTGGCGCGGTGCGCAAGGCGGAGGAGCTGCTGGCGCAGATCCCGAATTCCTGGATGCCGCAGCAGTTCAAGAACGCGGCCAACCCGGAGATCCACCGCCAGACGACGGCGGTCGAGATCTGGGAGGACACCGACGGACAGGTCGACATCGTTATTGGCGGCGTCGGCACGGGCGGCACGCTCACCGGCTGTGGGCAAGTGCTCAAGAAGCTCAAACCGGAGGTTCAGATCATCGCGGTCGAGCCAAAGGAGTCGCCAGTCTTGGCTGGGGGGCAGCCAGCGCCGCACCGGATTCAGGGGATCGGCGCCAACTTCGTCCCGGATGTGCTGGACCGCTCGATCATCGATGAGATCGCCCATGTCAGCGGCGATGAGGCATTCGCCGCCAGCCGCGAGCTGATGCGAACCGAGGGGCTGCTGGTCGGCATCTCATCCGGCGCGGCTGCCCATGTCGCTCGCAAGGTTGCGCAGCGCGAGGAGAATCGCGGCAAGCTGATTGTCGTCGTGCTGCCGGACACGGGCGAGCGCTATCTCAGCACCGCGCTCTTCGCAGATTTGCGCGAAGAAGCTGCGGCCATGCCTACAACCCGCTGAGCTACGCCAGACGCCCAAGGGCTCCCTGAACGCCTGCCTGGACGCGAGCGGGATCGCGCGTCGCTCAACGCGGGGAGCTTGCCGAGTCGGAGGCAATCTGCATGGGATACAAGGCGGCGGGCGGTGTCGAGCCGCTAGGGCACCACCCGTCAACGTGCGACACGGAGCGGATGAGGACGGGCATCGCTCGGCCGCGGAGGCACGCCTGCTGCACGCGATAGGCGGGAGAAAGCCGCTGCCGAGGACGCGGCAAGTTGTTGCGCTGGGAGAAGAGCGCCTCGGTGGTCAGCGTATCGGCGTTGACGATATGGACACGATTCTTACCCCAGCGCTTGACGTCATACATGGCGGAATCGGCGATGGCGATGAGGTCTCTCGCCGAGAGTGCCCCCGTCACCGTGACGGCGAGGCCGATCGAGAGGCTGATGTCCGCGCCGCTCGACGGGTCGATGAAGTCCCGGTGACGGCTCAACTGGGCGAGTAGACGCTGCCCGACGCCGCGAGCCTCGTTGAGACCCAAGCCAGGCAGCACGAGCAAGAACTCGTCTCCGCCGTAGCGCGCGACGATATCCGTCTCTCGACAGCTGCTCGCGAGCACCTGGGCCAGCTCGCGGAGCACGGCATCGCCAGCCTGGTGGCCGTGGTTGTCGTTGACTCCCTTGAAATCGTCAATGTCGATCATCGCCACGGCGACGGGATTGCCCAGCCGGCGTGCCCGTTCCAGCTCAGCTTCGAGCTGTGCGACCGCGGCTGTCTGGTGCAAGAGCCCGGTCAGATGATCCCGCTCCGACGCTTGGGAGAAGTGGCGGGCGAGCTGGAGCGCGTCGCGCAGGGCGAGGTGCTGCCGCATGGCGACGAGCGCGATGCTACCCAGCCCGACCACGATGACGAGCGCGTCTTGTCTGCCCACGGTAGCTCGCAGCGCCGTCCAGCCGACGGCCAGCGCCGCGAGCAAGACGACTGCCACTGAGAGAAGCGACGACACGCTAGCGAGCGAGCGGAGTGCGCGGGAAAGCGCCTGGCGGTCGGCGACGACAGACAGCGCCAAGGCGCCGATCGCGGCGAGCCAGGCCACCGCCGCCAAGAGCATCCCGGCAGGCAATTCGAATGCCTGAGCCATGAGCCAGCAGAGATCGGCCACGACGGCGAGCGGCAGCGTGAGGAGGGCAGCAGAGCGCGCGGTCAGCGATCGGTTTCCGCCGATGAGAAGCGCCGTGGCGATGAGGATCGCGCCGTCGCTGGTGAGACGGGCGAACCACAGTGCTCGCTCGAGCAGCGACATGGCGCTCGAAGCCGGGCCAACTCGAACGAGGATCAGTGCGAGCGGAACCGCGAGCGCCAAGGCCGCGAACGCGCTCACGACCAACCGGCGCCACCAGACGTGAGTCGGCTGACCCAAGATGCCGAGCTGCAAGAGCGCGGCTGCCATCAGCGGCGGCATCAGTAACGCGCTGAGGTGAGCGATCGGTGAGTGCCAACTGCCGGTTGAGCTTTCGCCGAGCGTAACGTCACCGAGCCGCCCGACGCCCCAGAGCACAGCCGCTGCGCCGATGAGGCGCCAGCCGCCGCGCGTCTCAGCCTCGCCGTATCGAATCCGCAAGACAGCAATCATGGCGACGAGGAGAGCGGCCAAGGCGATCCAAGTGGCGGCCACCGTTTGGCCGAGTGGAGCCCTGCCGACTGCGGTCGCCGCCAGCGCCACGGGCAGCGTAAGGACCGCGCACAGGGACGCGAGCCGCAGCAGGCACCGGGCATGACAGCGGAAGACGATTGCGTGGATTGGCCTCAGTGCTGACATCGCAGCAAGCCTTTCCCGCGGGGCGCCGGGGATCATCTATCGCAGTGCCTTGACGGGGAGGCACCATTCTGCACGCAGCCATTCAACAGGACGACGTACCCTGTCACAAGCCCAAGAATTCCTACGCGGGGACTTCCGTGTGGTGATTGAGCTTCGGGACCTTTGGGCTATGCGTTCAGGCGGTGGCGGCGGCCGTTTGAGGCGTGGCCGCTACCAGCTGCAGCGGCGCGAGCGGGACCGTCACGGTGAAGGTGCTCCCCTGGCCCGGGATGCTTTGCACGCTGATATCCCCGCCGTGGGAGCGCGCGATGGCCTGAGCGATCGAGAGGCCGAGACCGGTGCCGCCGGTCGCGCGATCTCGAGCGCGGTCAGCCCGGTAGAAGCGCTCGAAGATATGGGGCAGATGCTCGGGCGCGATCCCTTCCCCGGTGTCGCGGACCGTGAGCTTGGCATTTGTCCCCGCGGCCTCGACGTTCACCGTGATCTCGCCGGACGCGGGTGTGTGCCGGATCGCGTTGTCGAGCAGGATCAGCAAAAGCTGCGTGATGCGGTCGCGGTCGCCGACGATCGTCACGGGCCGCGTCGCCGAGACGGTGAGCTGTTGGCCCTGAGTCAGCGAGGACGCTGTCCGCACGGCATCCTGCGCGACGAGGTCGAGCCGCACCGGCTGGTGGCGTGCTCGGTCGTCCGGCACCGCTTCCGTCCGGATCAGCGTCAACAAGTCCTCGATCAGCCGGCTCATCCGCGCGCTCTCTTGCCGGAGATCGGCCAGTGCCTCGGCGAAATCGCTGGTGGCGCCGCCGGTCGCCGTCGCTTGGCGCGCCAGAACGTCGAGGTTGCCGCGTATGGCTGTCAACGGAGTCCGCAGCTCATGAGAGGCGTCGGCGATGAAGCGGCGCTGAGAGGAGAAGGTTTGCTCGAGGCGATCGAGCATGTAGTTGAACGTCGCGGACAAGCGCGCGAGCTCATCTCCCGTATCGGGCACGTCGAGCCGCGTCGAGAGGGAGCGACCGGAGTCGGCGTCGGCGGCGATGGCCGCGGCGGTGGCAGTGATGCGGTCAACGGGGCGCAAGGAGCGGCCCGCAAGCACCCAGCCGCCGACGGCGGCGAGCAGGACACCACCCACGCCGATGAACAGGAGCAGCTTCTTGAGCAGGCCGACCGTCCGCTCCAACGGCTCGAGCGATTCGCCGACGATGATCGAGCCGACGAAAACGCCGTCGCGCTCGGTGATCATCGGGATGTGGATGGTGCGAACCGACATCGAGTCGAAGCGCGATGTCTCAAAGATTGGACGCGGCTCGGACTCGTCAAGCGGCGCTGCCGGCAGCTGCTTATGGCCAGAGACGCCGGTTGAGGCGAGCAGCTTCCCAGAGACGTCGTAGATCTGGACGACCTGTCCGGGGGACGCGAGCGGATCCAGGCTCGGAATGTAGCCAGAGAACTCGCCGCGTTCGTAACCGGGACGCACACGAATCTCGCGGAGGATTTTGCCGCCGGTCTTGACCAAGCGTTGGTCAACATCCTCTCGCAGGTTGCGCTCGACCAGGACAGAAAGCAGGACCCCGACGCCGACAAGCACGCCGATGAGGAGGATGGCGTACCAAGCCGTCAGCCGAAAGCGGATCGATCGGTAGAAGTGGCGTCGCGGCGTTTCCATCGTCGTCATCGAGTACTCTCGCCGCTGTCAGGGCGTTGTGCGCAGGACATAGCCGACCCCGCGCACGGTTTGAATGATGCGTGGCTCACCGCCCGCTTCGAGCTCGCGTCGTAGGTTGCCGATGAAGACCTCGAGAACATTCGAGTCGCCGTAGTAGTCCTGGCCCCAAATTCGGTCCATGATCTGGTCTCGGGTCAGGACTTGGTTCGGGTGACGCAAGAACAGTGTCAGAAGGTCGAACTCGCGGGTGGTCAGCCGCATCGCGCGCTCGCCACGGTGGGCGGTCCGGGCCGCGAGATCGAGGGTCACATCCTCGAATTGGAGCGTCTGGCTGGCGGCCTGCGTGGCCGTGACCTGTGCGCGACGTAAGAGAGCGCGCACGCGCGCGAGGAGCTCATCGAACGCGAACGGCTTGACGAGGTAGTCGTCCGCGCCGACTTCCAGACCGGCAACGCGGTCGGCAACGGCATCGCGCGCGGTCAGCATCAGAATCGGCACGGGAGTGCGACCCTCTGCCGTTTCCGCGCTCCGGACGCGGCGGGTGATCTCGATCCCGTCCACGCCCGGAAGCATCAAGTCCAGGATGACGAGGTCGGGCGGGTCGTCACGCAGGATCGCGAGGGCGCGGCGCCCATCGCTCGCGACTTCGACTTGATACCCCTCGAAGAGAAGTCCGCGGCGGACGAACCCGGCGATGGCGGGCTCGTCCTCGACGACGAGAATGCGCGCGGCGGGTGTGGCGCTCGTTGCCGCTCTCTTTCGGTCCTCTGATCCGCTCGACTGCTCTGTCGTTGCCGTAGCGCGCATCAGCCCTCCGCTGGCTAGGGCGAAGGCCGGCCGCGTAACGCGGCTCGCTACATAAGATGGTACCCCAGACACGGGAAACCGGAGCGCCGGGCGTAGAACGCCACGGGCTCCGGGGAGGGGAGAGGAGAGGATCTGCGGGCCCCCGGGTCCGGGTGACCCGCGTTCGTTGTCAGAGGTCAACAGGTCGTACACCCAGCGTGACACTCACCGTCAATTCGCGACCATCTCGAACGATGCCTAGCTCAATCGTGTCACCCGGCTTGTGTGCAAAGATCAGCAGATTCAGGAAGGGTGAGCGCTCCGTGATGCGCGTGCCGTCCACCGAGACGATGACGTCACCCGGTTCCAGGCCGGCATCGGCGGCGGGAGTGTCCGGCTCGACATCGGTAACGGCGTGGCCGCCCTCGATCGGCTGACCGACGATGCCGAGATACGGCCGATGGACGCGGCCAGTCGTCAGAATCTCGTCAACGATCTCCTTGACGGCGTTGCTCTCGATGGCGAAGCCGATGCCGGGATCGGACTGGCCGGGGTAGGACGAGCGGATGGCCTTCGCGACGTTCATGCCGATCACTTCGCCGTTCAAGTTGAGCAGCGGGCCGCCGGAATTGCCCTCGTAGAGGGGCGCGCTGTGCTGGATTAGATTCGGGAGCCGGTAAAAGCCGGTATCGAGCTCGCGATGAACCGCGCCGACGGAGCCATCGCTGACGGTATTCGTGAACTCCCCATACGGGCTGCCAATGGCGATCACGCGGTCGCCGGGGCGCACGGTATCGGAATCGCCAAGAGTGAGGACGCCCGGCACCGTCTGACCTTCGCCTAGCTCGATCTGGAGCACCGCCACATCCTGGAACGGATCCTGGCCGAGCAGCGTCGCCTCGGCCGTGGTCCCGTCCGCAAACTCGACTTCGAACGCGGCGCCACCCTCGACGACGTGGCTGTTGGTCACGACGTGACCATCTTCATCAATGATGTAGCCAGAGCCCTTGCCGACTGGGAGGAGCCGGCTGTCGTCTACTTCGCCGGTGAACGGATTGCGCGGCGATTGGTAGTTCGTGATCGTCACGACCGCGGGATTGGCGCGCTCCGCAACGTCGGCCACGCTGGATTCGGTGGTCGTGGCGTTGGCAGCCGGCGTCGCTTCAGTAGTGAACGTTGCGGTGGCGAAAGTGATCGGCCAGTTGAGCGCCGCGATGCCACTGATGAGCAGTGCCGCGAGCAAGAAGATCTTGATGGCGTTGCGGGCGCGAGTTGGACCGCGTGAGTAACTGGCTGAGGTGTCCATCGTGAGTGGGGCTCCTTCACTCCGCGTCCTCGCCGGCCGGAGCGGCGAGATCACCGGCCGCGTCGGCGGCCACTGTTCCGTCTGATGAGAGTATCAGGCATCGGATTGAATCGTCCCTGAAATGTCCCTGAAGAAAACCTGAAGGGCAACGTTATCTGCGCGACCGGCGCGGCTTCGTTTCATAATGTGAAAGAATATCCAATCATCTGGAACACAACCAAAGATCTCGTGTAAAGTTGTCGATAAGTCCCGAGTTCGTGAGCCCTCTCCGGGTTTGGCATGGAAGGAGCAGATCATGCGAACGAGCACGGCGTCACGTCTCACCACCCGACGTGAGATCTTGAGGCGGGGCGCGACGTTTGCCTTCGGAATGGGGGCAGCCAGCGCATTGGCGGCGCTTCCTGCCGCCATGCCGCAGTTGGCGGGCGCGCAAGGTGGACCCTCACTCTTGATCGGCTCACATATGGATCCGATCAAGCAGCTTATCGAGACGTACAACGAAGAGCGCGGCGCCCAAACGAACATCGAGCAAATCACGACGCCGGATCTGCAGAACAAGTTGACGAGTGCCTTCCTCGCTCGCCGCGCTCCTTGGGACGCGGTCTTCTTGACGGCGGAACTGGTCGCCAGCCTCGCGGACAAAGGTTGGCTGAAGTCGGTGGACGACTTCGTCAATCAGCGGATTCGCGAGGGCGGACAGGGGCAGCTCCTCGAGCGCGCCATGGGCGCGGCGGTCTACCAGGGGCAGACGTATGGTGTGCCCTGGGCGGTCGGTGGACCGATCCTGCACTGGAACAAGCAGCTCTTTGCCGATTTTGGGCTCGATCCGGAGGCTCCCGCGACCTGGCATGAGACGAAGAACTCCTGGGAGACGTTGATCGAGTACGCCAAGCAGATGACCGGCGAGCACAACGGCGAGCAGGTCTATGGGTTCACCGATGCCTGGGCCGGCGACCACATCCTTTGGACATGGGGCGGTCTGCTGCAGGCCCACGGCGGCCGTTTCCTAGACGACGATCTCCAGCCGGTGATGAACAGCGAGGCCGGAGTCGCCGCCACGCAGCTCATGTACGACCTGCTGCACACGCACAAGTGCATTGACCCGGCGGTCATTACCTACACCTGGGTCTTCGACGCGTCTCCGGCCTATCTCGATGGCAAGCGGGGCATGTTCATCACCTGGCCATTCATGGCGGGGGTCGCCAATAACCCCGAAGGATCGAAAATCGCGGGGCAGAGTGGTTTCGCGCCGAATCCGGCGGTCGAGACGAGCGCGACGGTTGACGGCTCCGAGTTTTTCGGGCTGCCGGCGTTCACGGAGAACGATGAGGCGGCGCTCGACTTCCTCGAGTTCATCGTCTCCAAGGAGTCGATGCGGGTCATTGCGCTGGGCGGCTGGGCCGGCATCTACGGCGATGTCATGCAGGAGCCGGACATCCTGGAGCAGTTCCCGTTCTACACGGCGGTCGCGAAGTCGTATGAGTACCCGATTGACGGCGGTTGGTCGCCCGATCGCACGACCTGGGTCCAGATCCTCGCGAATGAGCTGCACGAGGTGATGGCTCAGAAGAAGCAGCCGAAGGAAGCGCTCGACGACGCGGTGAACAAGATCAACGAGAGCCGGAAGTAGACACCTGTCCGGAGACGTGGGCGGCGGGCGAGGAGCGCGGCGCGCTGCTGACGACGTGACGCGCGCTTCCAGGAACTGCTGGGAGCGGTGTTGCGTTGCCGGCGCCGCGTCCGCGCCTGCCGCCCAACGTGGAGTCGGCCATGCTGAACATTGAGCAGCGGGCAGCGCCGTTGCCAGCGGTGCGGCGGCGCCGTATTCCCGACCAGACACGGCTCGCGCTGCTCTTCATCGCGCCTGCTTTAATCGTCGTTGCCGGCGTCTACCTGTATCCGGCGTTTCTCACGCTCCGCTTTAGCGTCGCGGACGTTGACATCGTCAGCTTTTCGGCCGACAAGTACGTTGGGCTCGAGCATTACCGGAAGATTGTGTCGGAGCCGACGATGCGATCCGTCGCGCTCCGCACGATCTATTTCGGCGGGTTGACGGCGCTGCTGACGGTGGTGCTCGGGTTCCCGATCGCGCTGCTGCTCAACCGCAAGTTCGTCGGGCGCGGGTTGCTGCGCGTCGTGGTGCTCCTGCCGTGGGCGGTGCCGCCGGTCGTCTCCGGCGTCTTGTGGGGCCAGATCTACGCTGCCGAGTACGGCTTCCTCAATGGGCTGATCCGGACCTTCGGCGGCGCCGGGCGGACGATCTGGTTGGGGGACGCGACGCGGGCGCTCCACGCGCTGATCGTCGCTGAGGTCTGGCGCGCGCTGCCGCTGGCGACGCTTTTCCTCCTGGCGGGGCTGCAGACGCTGCCGGATTCGGCCTACGAGGCGGCGGAGATTGACGGCGCGGGCGTGCTTCAGCGGTTTCGCGACATCACGCTGCCACTGATGATGCCCGTCGCGCTGCCGGTGCTGATCTTCCAATTCGTCTGGGCCGTCAAAGCGTTCGACGTCATTTACGTGCTGACGCGCGGCGGTCCTGGGAACGGCACGACCACCCTTAATTACCTCGTCTACCAGCAGGCATTCGAGCAATTGGAGTTCGGGCCAGCGGCGGCTACCGCGTACTCGCTGACCATCTTGACGGTGCTCATCCTCGGCGTGCTGGGCTTCCTGCGCTGGAGGATCGCGGTCCGGAGTGGAGAGGTGACGGCATGACCCTCAGCCAGCGGCGGCGAGTCGAGCGCATCGTCGTCTATGTGGGCGCCATCATCGTCTTCCTGATCATGGCGTTTCCGCTCTACGGTGTGATCCTGACCAGCATTCAACATGAGTCGGACATTCGCTCAACGAATGTTCGCTTCTTCCCACGCTACGTCACGCTGGAGCACTTCCGCGAGGTTCTCACGCCGGGACACATCGTCCCGATCCGTGAGGCGATGAAGAACAGCGTCATCATCTCGATCCTCACCGCGGTGGTGACCGTTGCGCTGGCGCTGCCGGCGACCTACGCGCTGGCACGGCTGCGGATGCCCGGCAAGCGATTCATTCTGGGCGCGCTCGTCTCCGTCTATCTCTTCCCGACCCTGCTCTTCGTCCTGCCGCTCTACATTCAGGCGGTCAAGCGTGGGTTGACCGATACGTTCCTTGGGCTGCTCATCCCGTACGTTGCCTTTAGCCTCCCGTTCACGATCTGGATTCTGCGGAGCTTCCTGCAGGCGCTGCCGATCGAGGTCGAAGAAGCGGCGCAGCTCGATGGCTGCAATTACCTGCAGCTCTTCGTGCAGATCGTGCTGCCGATGATGCGGCCGGGCATCGTGGCCGGCTTGCTGATGGTCTTCGTCCTGGCGTGGGTCGAGTTCCTGACGCCACTCCTGTTCACGAGCCAGCTCAAGCTGCTGCCGGTCTCGTTGGGGCTTTACCGCTCGACCTATGACATCAAGATCGGGCAGCTCGCGGCGGCCGCCGTCCTGACGGCGCTGCCAGTCGTTGTCCTCACGGCCATCTTCCAGCGGATGATTACGCAGGTGATCACGGCTGGAGCGAACAAGTAGGCCAGCGAGACGCCGATTTTCTGGAGTGTGACGCCGCTCACTCGTCGCGAATGCGATGGGGACACTCCAAAGAGATAAGAAGGAGTCAAACCGATGACATTGCCTCGCGTGGATGTGCTGATCCAACCCTTCTGCTTGCGCTTCAGTCTCCACGAGGATGAGATCGTCTATCACGTTGCCGGAAGCGCGGATATGCAGCTCGACCGCATGGAGCTGCTGATGGGCATTGATCCGGCACGGCAACAACTCTTCGATTCGAACCTGGGATTCTTGCCGGTCGCGACGACAGTCCTCATCCGCGGTGAGCGGACGATCGTCGTTGACCCCGGCAATCACCACGTCGGGTTCTACGGCTCGCTGGCGCTGGCGCTGAAGCGGTTTGGCCTGACGCCAGCTGACGTGGA
Organism: uncultured Chloroflexota bacterium; assembly: GCA_937901745.1. Lineage (GTDB taxonomy): Bacteria > Chloroflexota > Chloroflexia > Thermomicrobiales > UBA6265 > CALGSZ01. The sequence goes on from CALGSZ010000002.1 coordinate 122,916, forward strand.
TCTCGTGATCGCGACGCATTCTCACCACGACCACATGGCGAGCGCCGGGCTCTTCCCGGGCAAGGAGCTCATCATTGGCGCGGGCGAGATCGAGTACCTGACGGCGGGGAGCAGCGAGGAAGAGGTGCAGGCCCGCTTGCGCAAGTTCAGCCGAGTGACGGAGGTTCCGGCTGGTGGCGAGCTGGAAATCTGCCAGGGCGTGACGGCAGTCGCCACGCCTGGACACACGCCGGGGCACATCAGCGTCTTGGTCGAGACGGAGAGCGATCGCGTCGTCGTCGCTGGCGATGTGACAATGACGCGCAGCGAGTACGAGGAGCGAAAGTTCTCCCACTGGTACACGCCGGATCAGCTCGCGCAGCTCAACGCCAGCCTCGACCGGCTGCAAGCGTGGGGACCGACGCTCGTCTTGCCCGGCCATGATCGGGCGTTCCGACCCTAAGGAGTCGCCAATGAAGCAACTTCGCGCCGCCGTCATCGGCGTCGGCATGATCGGCAGCCTGCACGCCCGCGTCTACGCGGAAGATCCGCGCGCGGAGCTTGTCGCGGTCACGGACGCCAACGCTGAGCGCGCCAAGGAGATCGGCGCGCAGTTCGGCGTGCCCTGGTTCACGAATGTCGAGGAGATGCTCGCTAGCACCGAGATCGATCTCGTCTCGGTCGCCACGCCGGAGCAGTATCGCTACGAGCCGGCGATCGCTTGCGCGAAGGCAGGCAAGCACCTGCTGCTGGAGAAGCCGCTCGCGCCGAATGTGGCGGGGGCACGCAAGCTCGTCGCGGATATCAAGGAGACCGGGGTCACGGCGACCGTCAACTTCATCTGCCGCTCCGACCCACGGTACCTGCATGCCAAGGCGGCGGTGGCCGAGGGTGCGGTTGGCGAGCCGTGCACCTACTACGCGCGGCGTGTCGGATCGCGGCTCGGGGCCGAGATTTACGGCCCGTGGACCGATCTCCTGATCTCGACCGCGATCCACGACATTGACGCGGTGATCTGGATCAATGGCGGCCGGGTGACGAAGGTCTACGGCGAGGCGGTCGTCAAGCGCAGCGCGGAATGGGGCCGGGAGGACGCTGTGATGGCGATTCTTCGGTTCGACAACGGGGCGATCGCTACGATCGAGACGAGCTGGGTGCTGCCGCCGACCATCCCGGCACCGCTCGACGCGGCGTTGCGCGTCGTTGGCACCGCCGGTAGCGTCACAATTGATGGCGCCAACCATGGCGTGTCACAGGTGACTGAGCAGGGATTCAGTCTGCCGGATCTGACCCACTGGCCGATTGGCGCGCGAGGGATTTACGGCGATATCCAGGCGCACATCTCCGGCTACGTCGCCGACATCCTGAGCGGTCGGCAGCCCGTGATGAGCCTGGATGAAGCCGTCTACGTTCAGGAAGTTGTGGATGCGATCAAGGCATCCCTCGCGTCCGGCGAACCGGTTGCCCTGCCTCTGAGCGAGGGCACGTAACCTAAGAAGACACAGAAACGATCCGGCGCCGCGATTCTCACCCACGCCAGGGAGTAGAACGCGGCGCCAGAAACAAGAACCGCGCTTCGTGGAGGCAGTTGATTGACCACCTCACGGAGCGCGGCTCCGTCTTGAGCTCTTGCTTCAGGATGCGGCGCTGACCGCCCGCGAGCGAAGCGGGTTAGCGGCCGAGCGCGGCGCGGATCAGCTCAGGAACCTGCGATGGGCGGTCGGCGACCTGCACGCCGGCGGCGTTGAGCGCCTCGATCTTCTCTGCCGCGGTGCCCGTTCCGCCAGAGATGATCGCGCCCGCGTGCCCCATCCGCTTGCCCGGCGGCGCGGTGCGTCCCGCGATGAAGCCGACCACCGGTTTCGTCACGTGCTCGCGGATAAACGCGGCGGCGTCCTGCTCGTCCGTCCCGCCGATCTCGCCGATCAGCACGATCGCTTCCGTCTGCGGATCGTTCTGGAACAGCTCGAGGACATCAACGAACGACGTGCCGATGATCGGATCGCCGCCGATTCCCACCGCCGTGGACTGGCCGAGCCCGGCGCGGGTGAGCGCATCAACGACCTCGTAGGTGAGGGTGCCGGAGCGAGAAACGAGGCCGATCGGACCCGGTGTGTGAATGTATCCTGGCATGATGCCGATCTTCGCCTCACCCGGCGTGATCACTCCCGGGCAGTTGGGGCCGATCAGTCGCGCCCCCTTGGACTTCACGTAGGCGTAGACGGGCACCATGTCGAGAATCGGGATGCCTTCCGTGATGCAGACGACGAGGGGGATGCCGGCGTCGACGGCCTCGTAGATCGCGTCTGGCGCGAACCTCGCGGGCACGTAAATGATCGACGCGTTGGCTCCGGTTTCGGCGACCGCTTCGGAAACGGTGTTGAAAACCGGCACGCCGGCGACCGTCTTGCCTTTGCCGCCGGGGGTGACGCCCGCGACGACCTGCGTGCCGTACTCGACCATCTGAGTGGTGTGGAACGACCCCTCGCGGCCCGTGATGCCTTGCACGAGCAAGCGGGTGTTCTTATCTACGAGGATGCTCAAGCCTCGCTCCTTTGCGCCGCCAGCCTCGCGGCGCCCTCCATCGCTACGATCCGCTCGCCGCGGCGACGACGCGCTTCGCCGCTTCGTCCATCGTATCCACTGCCTGGAGGCCGGCTTCGGCCAGGAGCTGTCGCCCCTCCTCAGCGTTCGTGCCGGCGAGCCGGACCACGATCGGTACAGCGACGTTCACCTTCTGCAGCGCCTCGCGAATACCGGTGGCGACGACATCGCCGCGGGTGATGCCACCGAAGATGTTGATCAGGATCGCTCGGACGTTCGGATCGGCGGTCACGAGCTGGAACGCCTTCGCGACCTGCTCCGCGCTGGCCCCGCCACCGACATCGAGGAAGTTGGCGGGCTCTCCCCCGTGGAGCTTGACCGCGTCCATCGTCGCCATCGCGAGACCGGCGCCATTGACGATGCAGCCGATGTTTCCGTCGAGCTTGACGAAGGAAATCCCCGCCTGGCGCGCTTCGAGCTCGGTCGCGTTCTCCTCATCCGGATCCCGCAGCTCCTCGATCTCTGGGTGGCGCGCAAGCGCGTTGTCGTCGAAGCTCATCTTCGAGTCGAGAGCGAGCCATTCGCCATCCTTGGTCAACACCAGCGGGTTGATCTCCGCCAGGGTGGCGTCGTCCTCGACGTAGGCCTTGAACAGATTCTGCGCGATCGCCGCGAAGCCGCCGATCTTGTCCGCCGGAATGCCAAGGCGGAACCCGAGCTCCCGCGCCTGGTAGGCATGGAAGCCGAGGAATGGATCGGCCAGCATCTTGACGATCTTCTCCGGCCGTTCGCGCGCGACCTCTTCGATGTCGACGCCGCCCTCGGCGCTGGCCATCACGGCGATCCGTCGCCGTGGCCGGTCGAGGACGACGCCGAGATAGAACTCCTGGGCAATCTCGACGCCGGGCACGACGAGCACCTTGCGGACGGTGTGGCCGCGGATGTCCATCCCGAGGATCTGCTCGCCGATGGTGCGAGCGCTCTCCGGGCTCAGCGCGAGCTTGATGCCTCCCGCTTTGCCCCTGCCGCCGGTGTGGACCTGTGCCTTGACCGCGACCGGTCCGCCGATCCGGGCCGCGATGGCCTGGACCTCCTCGGGTGTCGTCGCTACCTCTCCAGGATTGACGGGAATACCGTACTGACTGAGGCGGTTCGCCGCTTGATATTCGTGGACGTTCATTGAGCGCGTTTCGCCCTCCGCCGCGGATGCGCCGCGGCATCCATAAAGGCGGCGCGCTTGCTGGCGCGCCGATATCCTCCTCGGCATCCTAACATAGCGCGCAGATGCGCGGAAACTGCCACGCCCGGTCGAAACCTGACACGGGTGTCAGTCGAGACATGAATCAGCCCAAATCTCTGGAAAACTCCGGGGAAACCCGTTGACAAAAAGGCGAGCATACGATAATAGACAACATTGACGTTTCCCAGGCGCGCGCTCGTAGGACACGCTTGCTAGCTTGGCAAAGCGCATCCCGTGCTCGATTCCGCCTGACCGTCAGCAATCGGTTCGTTGGTTTCGTAGTTCGTAGAGAGTCGCGGACGACGCCGCGACAGGAGAGTCCGGGCGGAATGAGCGACAGGACGCTGACGTGCCGAGATTGCGGACAGACGTTCGTATTCACGGCAGGCGAGCAGGCGTTTTATCAGGAGCGTGCGTTCTCCGATCCGCAGCGGTGTCCGGCGTGCCGGGCGCGGCGCAAGGCGGAGCGCGCGGCGGCTGGGTACGACAGCGGTACGAATTCCGGCGGCTACAACAGCGGCGGTTACAGCAGCGGCTACGGCGGTGGCTACTCGTCCGGGCCGCGCCAGATGTACCCCGCGGTTTGCTCCAATTGCGGCAAGGCGACGGAAGTGCCGTTCATGCCCCGCTCCGATAAGCCGGTCTACTGCCGCGAGTGCTTCCAGGAGCGGCGGGCCAACTCCCCGCGATACAGCAGCTTCTAACGAATCCAGCTCTAGCTAATTCGGCGTCGGTAGAGGTCTCGCGGCATCCGTGAGCGAGCCGGCCGGCGCCGATCCAATGGCGCGGAATTCAGAGCGAGGCGCTGATCGCCGATGCGGTCAGGCGAGGGTCGTTGCTACCCACCCCAAGGTGACAACCTTTCCAGCGGCTATCCCGTGCTCAGTTGCCGTTTGGCCGTCGAGTCGCTTTCCCTGCCCCGACGCTGTTGAGACCTGGATCGCGACCGCTCGCTGACGTCCCGTAGGCGGCGATTGGGGACTGCCGTTCGCCTGCCGGCTGAGCGCGCCGCGCCGAGCCCCTGTCCACGCCCTGCCGCGCCGAATCTGGCCGCGCTGGCATCCATCGTGTTCGGTATCTTTGAGGCTGCGTCATTCCGGCATGGCAGCGCCGGGGTGATGCTCCAGCGCGCGGATGCTGCCGTATCTCGCGGTCATCGTCAGGTTGAGGCTGGTCACGCGCCGCCAGCGCTGACGATGTCAAATGAGAGGAGCGCCGGATGACGGCAAACGACCACCCGTGGCAGCGGCGGCCGGAGCATCGCCTCGCGCTCCTCCTGGTGGATGTCAACAACGCCTTCTTCGATCCTCGTGGCCAGTTCTACCACCCGGCCTACGAGGCGGTGATCGAGCCGATCCGCTCGTTGTTGGCAACGGCTCGCGCGTCCGGGCGGCTCGTCGTCCACGCACGCGAGTGGCACGATCCGCTCCTCAACGATTTCGAGGGACACAAGCTGCCGGCGCACTGCATCCGCAATGAGTTCGACGCACAGCCGTTCCCGGGCTTCGAGGCGGAGCCCGGCGAGCCAGTGATCCACAAGCGCCGGTACTCCGCCTTCTTCGCGACCGATCTCGCGCTCCTTCTCAGCGAGCAGGGTGTTGAGCGACTCTTCATCGTAGGCGTGAAGACAAACGTCTGCATCCGCGCGACGGTGCATGACGCCTTCGCGTACGGCTTCCGGCCGACGATCGTGCGCGAGGCCGTGACCTCCAGCCAGCAGCATCTGCACGTGGCGTCGCTCGAAGATATTCAGCGCTACTTCGGCGATGTGATCGACATTGCGACCGCGTTGGCGTGGCTGACCTCGGGAGAGCCGTATGGGTGATCGGGGCGCGGGCGTGGATGTTCTCGTTGCGGGTTATGCCTCGATTGACGTCGTACTGCGCGCTGACGCGTCACCAGCGCCGGGGAGGCAGGTGCTGCTCAGTGGACCTGTGGCTCCCATGCCGCAGTTCGGCGGGAGCGGACCGATCGTCTCCCTCGTGCTGGCTGGGCTGGGGATTAGGACGGGGCTCATCACGTGGCTCGGCGATGACGATCTCGGGCGGCGTTACCTGGAGCGGCTGCAAGCCGCCGGTGTCGAGACTTCCGGTGTGGCTGTCGGGTCGGGCCAGTCGTCGCCGAGGCGCTACCTGATCCACGATCCGGAGGGGCGGCCAACCATTCTGTTCCATCCGAGCGGATCGGCAGCGCTCGGCCTCACGGAGTCAGGACACTCCCTGCTCACCACGACTCGATTGCTGGCAGTGACTCAAGGTCCGGCGCCGCTCACGGATGCCTTGCTGACGGAGCGGCCGCTGGGAGTCGGCGCGGCCTGGCACGTCAAGCCCGATCCGGACGCGTACCCGGCGGCGCTACGGAGGCGGTTGGTCCAGGAGTCGGTGATTGTCTGCCTCGATCGGCGTGACCTGCCGTTCGTTGCCGAAGCGGTTGCGATCGCGTCCGACGACGCCGAGGCAGCACTGGATACGTTGGTGGAGATTCGCGGCGGAACGTTCGTCGCGACGGCGTGGGGCGAGGGGTGCACGGTTGCCTGGCCGGATGGGCAGGCGCGTGTGCCCGCCGAGTTCGTGCCTGCTCAGGATGCGACCGGCGCCGGGGAGATCTTCTTCGCGGCGTTCCTGGCCGCGACGCTCGCGGGAGCATCACCGATCGACGCGGCAGCTGCTGCCACCGAAGCAGTGCGCCGCGGGCTGGCGGCGCGGAACGGGAGAGGTTGAGCTTGCTCCCCTGCCTCGATTAGGAACCCATACCTTGCAAAGAACGTAGGTATCGGACGAGCTCCCAGCGCTCTCGCTCGTCTAGTGCCTCCTCATACGCGGGCATCGCCGTACCGGGTACCCCGTAGGTGATCGCGTGGTAGAGATCGCCGTCCCGCTGGGCGCGAGAGGTGGTGTCGGTGAGGTCTGCGGCGTCGCCGTGGGCGTGGAGCGGATTATCCGTCTCGACGCCTGCCCCGCGATCGCCATGGCAGACGAGGCAGTACTGGGCGTAGGTCGTCTCCGCGCGGAGGAGCGTTCCCTCATCGGCCGGAATCGGATTGGTCAGATGTGTACTCGGCGTGATTGGAACCGACTGCCGGAGAGCGGAAACGATGAAGCCGACGGAGACGAGGGCGATCATCGTCAGCACGAGTGAGCCGGCGAGCGGCTCGACTCCGCGGAGGAATCGGAGACCGACGATGCCGCCAATGGCAATGACAACGCCCAGCACGGCGGAGAACCAACCCACCGGAGTCAGCCGGGGCCAGCGCCAGGTATCCGCGACGGTGCGAGGCGGCAGCGGACCTGAGCCCCGCGTGTCGATGCGAACGCTCGCCTGCTGATCCTCGACTCCCGCCTGCCGGACCGTGATCGTCAAGTCCCAGGGACCCTGCGTGGCGAGTCGCAGCGCCGGGAACGTGTAGGTGCCTGGCGATTCTGGCAGTGCGTCCGCGTCGAAGCGGTCGGACGCGATCTCGTTGCCGTCTTCGCCCAGGAGCGTGGAGCGGACGATGACGCGCTGCAAGTTCTCGGGAACCTGCCCATCGGCAGTGGCGACGGCAATTGTGTACCGATCGTCGGGAGTGCCGGCGAGCGCGGCGTGCAGCCGGATGCGCAAATCGCCAACCTCGGTCTGCTCATCAATGTTGACGATGCGTGCCGCGACATCGACCGGCAGCGGACCATCGGCCGGGGGAATCTCGGCCAGTGTGGCCGCGGCCAGCAAGATCGTCGCGCCGATGACGAGCTCGGCGAGAGCCGTGCGCCGTACGGCGGTGAGCACACGTGGCGTCGCGGTCGAATCAGCGGCGGAGCGCAGGCGAGGCACATTGATCAGGAGGTTGGCGCCGGCTGGGACGAGGACCGCGACGACCAAGGCGATCTTGATCTGGAGGGCGGTGCCGTAGTCCTGAGTGATCAACGATCGCTGGCCGGCGACGTTCGTCGCGGCGTTGACGATGCCGGTGACGATGAGGCCGAGGACGAGGGCGACCGAGAGGCGAGAGAACCGGCTGATGAGCGTGCTAACTGTCGGAGCAGCGTCGCTCGTGCGGCCATCGCGCGTCAGCAGAACCAGCGCGAGGTAGGCGAGGCTCCCGAGCCAGGCGGACGCGGCGGCGAGGTGGATCCAGTCGCTGATGATCGCCAGCGCGGGCTCTTGATCTGCCGCCGCGTGACCGGAAAGCGGGATCGTCAGCAGCGCCAGAACGGAAAGCGCCAGGCCGGCCAGCCATCCGAGTTGATGGCGCAACGCCGTTTGGGCAACGATCATCAGCGCCGCGAGCAGACCAAGCCGGGACAGCCAGGTTGCGCCGTACCGCGAGGCGGTGAGGATCTGCCAGAGGAGACCAGGAGCTCCATTGGAGCCAGAAGCCTGCCCGCTGACCAGCACCGCCTGGTCCACGAGCGCGAGGGCCATGCCGACGATGAGCGCGCCGGCGGCAATTGCCCATTGGCGTTGCCATAGCGCGAGGAGCCGTTGGCCCGTCTCTCCGGCGTCGCGCCAGGGCCGGAGGATCAGCGCGCCGTAGGTCCAGCCGCCGGCCATCACCACGAGCGCGGCGACCTCGAACCAATGAATGGCGACTCGCCACCAGGGAGGTCGCGAGATGCTGTCGCCGGTGCCCGCGATAACGGGAGCCTGGCCAGTGCCGACGCTGAAGGCGAGGGAGCCGGTCGTCGCGTGACCATCAATGGACGACAGAACGCGCCAGACCAGGAGGTACGTTCCCGGCTCTAGGGCCTGCGAGTCGTCGCGGTGGAGCATGAGGACGCGAGAGTCGTCGGGTGCGGCCTGCAGGCGCAGCGTCGCGACCACGTTGCCACTCGTATCGCGGAGGTCCGCGCTGCTGAAGCTAGGCTCGATTGGCTCGCTGAAGACGAGGCGGAAGGCGGCGGGCGCGGTGGTGAGGGCACTCGCGGCCGCGGGATCGGACGCTACGAGGCGAGCGTGCGCATCGGCCGCTGGAGGCTCCCGCAGGAGGAGCGCGGCGAGCGTGAGAGCGCAGAGAGTGAGGAGGAATACGGCTCGCCGCGACGCGTAGCGGACTTCGCTCGATCCGATCCGTTTCGTCACGGCCATTGCCTTGCTGAGCCCTCCGCGGCGCCGGGTGTCCCCTCGCGTCACTGGGGATTATAGAGAGGAAGCCGTCAAGCGCGGTGATATACTCGGCTCTCGCCGAGCGGGTGTGGCCCCGGCGACGGATGACGATGCGGAACCGAGACGCGCACAACTGCTCAATTGCCTTCTCTGGACCGAGTCTGGCTCTTGCCTGGCCGCTCTGCCTATGGTCGCCCCTGACGTGAGGGAATCTTGTATGCGGAAGGGCCTAGCCGGGCTCCGCCAGCGACTGGCGGCGATCGGCGGACGGCGTGGCGCGAGGGGAACGCGGCCGGGCGGAGAGCGAGCGATGGATGAGACTCGGGATGGCGAGGGCAGGGAGGAGGTCGGCGCTCTCGTCCGCGACGGGACGCTGGTCCGGTTGCGGCGGCATGTCCCCACCAATCTCGAAGCGTTCCAGCGGTGGTACGCTGACGACGAGATCGCTCGGTTGCTGCGGCACGATCAGCGGCCGCTCTCGCTCGCGCAGTCGCGCAGCTACTTCGAGACACTGATCCTCCCACTCTCGGCGCGCGGGCTCTGCTTCGCGATCCACGAGGCGTCAACCGACCGGCTGATCGGCACGACTGCACTGACCGATCTCACGATGCATCCGCCGCGGACCGCCCTGTTTCGGATCGTCATCGGCGAGAAGGATTGCTGGGGAAAGGGCTACGGAACGGAGGCGACGCGATTGGTCCTCGCCGAGGCGTTCGAGCGCCACGGGCTGGACGCCGTTCGCCTGGAGGTCTTTCGCCACAATGCCCGCGCGATCGGCGCCTACCGAAGGGTCGGTTTCCGAGAAACGGGCGAGCACCTGGAGTGGGTTGGCCGCGAGCGATACGAGCTACACGTGCTCGAAATGGCGATCGACCGGGACACGTTCTACCGCGTGGCAGGTAGCGGCGCGGATCTTTGTCAGGACCAGCCGAGCGCGCAGATGGCTGGCGCTCGTCGCGGCGAGGAGCGGGATCGCGGAGGAGAGTCGAGCGATCATTCGTTCGATTGACAGCTAGGCACACGAGTCCCTAGAATCGGGTCGGCCCCGGCGAGATCACGATCGAGACGACGCCGGCTCGGGGTGCGGCGGGCTGGCGCCGGACTGATCTGGCCGGGATACCGGGGGGACCAAACAATCTAAGGGGAAGGGGAAATCCGGTGCAGGAAATGCATCAGCCGGCGGCCGACGACCGCCTCGATCCGCGTGACCTGATCCTTCGCGTGCTTGGGGTAGTCGGGCTCGTCGGTACGGCGTTCGCTCTTCTTATTGCTATCTTCCCATCCTAATTCGAACCAAGATCGCCAATGACGCGCGCTCCCATCTCGAAGGAGCGTAGCGCACCCGGATCGCTCGTCCGCTCGCGTTACCAGGGGGTGCGAGTCGGGCGAGCATTCTTGATCGCCACTCCCCGATCGAGTGCAACGAATCGAAATGGCCCAATTCGCGGGGGCCGGGACTGATCGCCCTGTCTCGTCTAGTGGGAAAGAAAGAGGCCGGAGCGCTCCCCGCTCATCGGTAGGGCGCTCCGGCGCTGCGTTGCTTGGTCGCCCGCTATCGAGCCGTTGTGACGCCTGACTCGACCGCGGCTAGCGCCTGCCGCAAGTCGCCGATGAGGTCGTCAACGTGCTCGATGCCGACCGAGAGGCGAATCAGGTTGTCCACCACCTCAGCGCTAGTTCCGGCGACGCTGGCGTGAGTCATCTGCGCGGGCAGCTCGATCAGCGACTCGACGCCGCCCAGGCTTTCCGCGAGCTTGAAGATCTTCGTCCGCGTGACGATGTTCGCCGCCACGTCGTAGCCGCCGCGTACTGTGAAGGAGACCATCCCGGAGAAGTCGCTCATCTGCCGGGCAGCGATCTCATGGCCGGGGTGCGATGGCAAGCCTGGATAGTAGACGCGTTCGACGACTGGGTGTTGCGTGAGAAATTCGGCGACCGCGCGCGCGTTGGCGCTGTGTCGCTCCATCCGCAGCGCGAGCGTCTTGATGCCGCGGAGCGTCAACCAACAGTCGAACGGGCCCGGCACCGCGCCAGCGGCGTTCTGGAGAAACTTGAGGGTGGAGTAGATCTCGGGGTCGTTGCCGACGACGGCGCCCCCGACGACGTCGGAGTGTCCACCGAGGTACTTCGTCGTGCTATGGAGCACCAGGTCGGCGCCGAGCGCGAGCGGCTGCTGCAAGTACGGCGACGCGAACGTGTTGTCGACCACGAGGAGCGCTCGCGACCCGCGCACCAGATCCGCGACACCGCGGATGTCCACGATCTTCAGGTAGGGATTGGTCGGCGTCTCCACCCAGACGAGACGCGTCTCCGGTCGCAGCGCTGCCTTGACCGCGTTCAGGTCGGTCATGTCGACCAGGGAAAAGTCGATCCCGTAGTTGCTGATCACCTTGGCCACAAGCCGGTACGTGCCGCCGTAGGCATCGTCCGAAAGGAGGATGTGGTCACCGGGGCGGAGCAGGTAGAAGATGTTCTGCGTCGCGGCCAACCCGCTTGCATAGGAGAGCGCCCACTGTCCGCCCTCGAGCGAGGCGAGCGCTTCCTGGAGCGCCGTCCTCGTCGGATTGTCCGTCCGCGAGTACTCATAGCCCCGGTGCTTGCCGATCCCCTCCTGAACGTAGGTGCTCGTCTGGTAGATCGGCGTGATCACCGCACCGGTGGCAGGGTCTGGCTCCTGGCCGACGTGGATCGCGCGCGTCTCGAAGCGCAGGTCGGCGGGCGATCCTTCATGGCCATCGTGCTGCATTAGTCTCTCCTCTAGCGTTGTTTCGAAACGGCCCTGGTGCGAACCCCGTACGTGCCTCTAATCGAGAGCCCCATGGCGCGACTGCTGCGCGGCAAAATCGAGGAGGTCGGAGCGCGTGATCACGCCGACGACGTACCCCTCGCGCTCGACGAGCACCGCCTGCGAGCCGCTGGCTAGGAGCGGGAAGACGCGCTCGATCTCCTCATTCGCGTCGACCAGGCTGAAAGGCGGGTCCATGATCGTGCTGACAGCGGCGTTCAAGATGTCTGGCTTGCGATAGAGATGATCGAGGAGCGACCGCTCTTGGATCGATCCGACGATGGCCTGCACCTCGACCTGCCCACGATCGAGGCCGGCGCCATCGCGCACGACTGGCAGCTGGCTGATGTCGTGCTTGCGCAGCAGCTCGATCGCGTGCTCGACGGTATCCGTGCAGGAGACGGCGACGACGCTCGGCAGGTGGCCATCCCGCTCGGTGATCAGGCGACCAACGCGCACCGGCCGGCTGAAGCGGGAGAGGAAGCCGTTCTCCCGCATCCAGTCGTCGTTGTAGATCTTCGACAGGTAGCCGCGACCGCTGTCCGGCAGGAGGACGACCATCAGCGCGTTCGGGTCGTCCACGCGCTTGGCGACCTCGAGCGCCGCCCAGACAGCCATCCCACCCGAGCCGCCGACGAGGATGCCCTCCTCGCGAGTCACGCGGCGGGCGGTGAGGAAGGCGTCACGGTCGGTCACCTGCACCCACTCGTCAACCACTGTCCGGTCGAAGGTGCCCGGCCAGAAGTCCTCGCCGACTCCCTCGACCTTGTAGGTGTGGATGTTCTCGCTGGTGTAGATGCTCCCTTCCGGATCGACCCCGATGACGTTGATCTCTGGATTCTGCTCCTTGAGATAGCGCGCCACGCCGGAGATCGTGCCGCCGGTGCCGACACCTGCGACGAAATGCGTGATCCGGCCGGCCGTTTGCCGCCAGATCTCTGGCCCGGTCGCCTCATAATGGGCGCGGGGATTCATCGGGTTGAAGTACTGATTCGGCTGGAAGGCGTTCGGCACCTCGCGCGTCAGCCGGTCGGCGACCGAGTAGTAGCTCTCGGGCGAATCGCGCTCGACGGCGGTCGGCGTGGTGACGACCTCGGCGCCGTAGGCGCGCAGGAGCGCGACCTTTTCCGGCGCGACCTTATCCGGCATGACGAAGATGCAGTGGTATCCCTTGACCGCGGCGGCCATGGCAAGCCCGACGCCGGTGTTGCCACTCGTCGGCTCGACGATCGTTCCGCCGGGCTTCAGCCAGCCACGTCGCTCTGCTTCCTCGATCATGCGGATTCCGATCCGGTCCTTGACGGAGCCGCCCGGATTGAGCATTTCCAGCTTGGCGACGACGGGGGTGCGGATGCCGCGGGTGACGGCGTTGAGCCGGACGAGGGGCGTGTTGCCCATCGCGGCGATGACGTTGGGAAAGATCTGTGGCTCCGCGGGGAGATCCATGGCGGCATCCCCATCTGCCGCCGATGGAGTGACCTTCGGCATCTGGAATCACCTCGTGCTGGGAAAACGCTCCATGCTGCAGATCGCGGGCTTCGAGCCAGCGAATCGCCGCTTCCTACGGTGGAGCTCGAAACCCGTCGCTCGCATCTGACGGGTCAGTGCCCGTTGGCGTCATGGTATCACGGGGCTGCGACTCTGAGACGCACCGGTCAGCATTATCGCGGCCGTTGGCCAGAAACGCGCAATTCCTCGCTCCCGTCGCGCAATGCCAGGCGTAGCTCGGAGCGGAGGCGCGACCAGCGGCGATGCACGGTCCGGCGGCTGACCCCGAGGTCCCGCGCGATCGCGGTGAAGCTGTCGCCATCGCGGCCGCGCCGCACCAAGATTTCGCGGTCGAAGCGATCGAGACGAGCAATCAAATCCTCCACCAGCGCGATCGTCTCCGCGTTCGCTGACTCGTCCTCAACCGAAAGGGAAGTTTTGGCTTCGTCTTCAGGCACGTTGAGTGAGAGGCCGCGCAGCGAGCGCCGCGCGGCGTGGTGCAGCTCCCTTGGGAATGCGACCAGGAAATAAGCGACGAACGAGCCATGACCGGGCCAGCGGGCAATCAGGTCGGCGAGGAGGACGAATGCCTCCTGGGCGATGTCGTCTGGCTCGATCAGCGCGCCCGGCCGGCAGCGCAATCGGGCCGCGCAGCGTCGAACGATGCGGCCGATCTTCGGCTCCAGCGCGAAATAGAGCGCGTTGCGCGCAGCGATGTCGCCGCGCTGCGCGGAGATTGCCGCCACCGTGAGCGCGGCGTCCACGTCATCGGGAATCGGACCGTGGCTCGGCAGTAGCGGCAGGAGCGGGGGCGAGATAGGTACCAGCGACACGATGCGCGGATGCCGATCCGCGACGCGGTCCCGACGGCGAGGATAGACAAGCTCCACAAGACACCCTCCCGGAGCGCGATGGGTGAGATGCGCTCCTCCACAACCGCGCGATCCAGATGAAGCGACGATGCTCCGCGGTCGTCCCGCGGAGACGATGGCGAGCGCTTCAGCGCTGGGAGGCTCTTCGGAGCTTGCAAGGTCGGGGGACGCACCGGTGATCCCCTACGTCCGTTCCTCGTCACCCGCCGCCTCGACGGGGACGGTCAGGACATGCTCGGCGCCGCATTTCGGACAAACCGTCCAGGCCGTGCCCACGATGTGCCAGTAGCGGTCGCGGACCTTGAGATTGATCGGTCCGCGCGGCTCATACGTCCCGAGCAAGACGGGCGGCTGTTGACACGCGCACTCCCACCGGAGGACCGTTTCTCCGGCCCGGCTACCGGCATCGCGCGGTGCGCGTGAGTCGTTCATCCGCGAAGGCATCCCCTTTCCCCCGAACCCGAATACGAACAAATGTTCTAATTGGGATTCTACGTCCGGTTGCGAACGCTGTCAACCCGCTGGGCTCCGTGGCACCTTGCGAACGCTGTCTGATGCTGGTGGGAATCCAGCGATATCATCTCGTGGTAGGAGTGGCTACCGGCGAGCGCGGATGGCGGATCGCCCTTGCACGGGCCAGATTTGACATAAATACTGATACCTGCTAGACTCATGGCAGCGGTGTGGAGCAGTGGTAGCTCGGTGGGCTCATAACCCACAGGTCGCAGGTTCGAATCCTGCCACCGCCACCAAAGCACGGCCCGTTCGGCGAGTGCCCGGCGGGCCGTGTTTCGTTCTCCACCTATCCGGGTGACGACGCGATGGCCGTGACCGGCTGCCGTGCTGGCGGAATGCTGGATTCCGGCGGCCACTGCTGGACAGAACGTGGTAGGATGGAGTTGCACCCGGGCCAGGGGATTCCCTGACCGGCTTTCCACGATCGGTGGGTGTACCGGCGTCCAATGACGTCGTCGCCGTCGTGTCGGCCCGTTGGCGTGGCGTTAGGTTAGCCACGGCGGGCAACGAGCGGGAGCGATGTTCTGGACGCCTTGGCCTTCCCTCATCGTTTTCCCTGATTCGACACTGGCGCTTACCCAACCGATTCGCGTGTTCGAGCGAGGGTGGCGCCGATGAGCGGCCAGGGCTTCGAGATCGTCGAGTCTCGCGTTCCGCAGGGACTCGGATTCCTGATGCGATCGCGCGCTTCGGGGGCGCTGTTCCGCATCTCGCCGATGCGCGATCCGGATCAACCCCGGTTCTGGTGCCTGCGCATCGACCGGTGTCTGCGGTCCGGCATCGTTGATCCCGCGGCGCCGTCGTGTGTCGCGGAAGGACAGCTCACGAGGGATGCCCTGATCCGCGTGCTCGCGGAGCTTCGGACGGGCATCGATGCGTGGCTGGACCGGGAGGAGTGCCGGGCTCTGCGGCAGTGGCTCGATCGTCAGGCGGCACTTGCCGGGACCGTGGCGCGGGAGCCAGCTCACCCGGATCTGCCGAAGCGGCAGCTGGTTCCCCTGGCGACGGAGCGAGCGGAGCCAGGCAGCGCCGACGTTGCGCCACTGATTTCCCCGTCCGCGCAGGCCGAGACGCCCTCGACCTGAGCGGGAAAGACTTTACGGAGGTGTTCATTGCGAAAGAAGACGACATACAAGAAGCCGTCGCGACCAGCGCGACCGGCCACGACGCAGACCGAGGAGCGACCTCGCCGGCAGAACCCGGAGGCTCTGGCCTTCGAGGGGCGCGTCGTCGAGGCCTTGCCGGACGCGATGTTCACGGTTGAGCTCGAGAACGGGCACAGCGTCCTGGGACACCTTGCCGGGAAGATGCGCAAGCACTACATTCGCGTTCTCCCTGGCGATCGCGTCACCGTCGAACTGTCCCCGTACGATCTCACGCGTGGCCGGATCATCTTCCGCCATCGGTAATGCGGCATGCGTCTTGCGGAGGTAGGCAAAGATCGCATGCCGACGCGAGATGACCGTCGCGTAACGATCCCGCGTCGCGCAAGCGATGCGGACTTCATTTAGTGCTCGATCGCATGGGCGCGAGCATACATCGGCCACGGACCAGACAGGACGCGGCGAAGGAGGAGTACCGGATGTTGCGAGTCACAGAGCAGGCGTTGGATCTCCTGGAAGAGGTGCGCGACGCGAACGACGCCGCGGAGAATGAGGGGGTCCTCATCTTCGCCGGTCCGCAGGGTGAGCTGGGCATGGCTCTGTCCGTGCCGGGCGAGTTCGACCAGGTCGTGGAGCGGAACGGGCGCGTCGTTGTCATTGTCGCGGCCGATCTCCAGGAGGCGCTCGACGGCATGACGCTCGACATCGTCGAGGGCCAGGACGGCGCCGAGCTGCACTTCCACCGCGCGTAAGGGCGGCGCTGGCGGTGGCAGGGACTGCTCGCGCGACCGCGCGTCGGCCCTCGCGCATCGTCGCCTCGTCGCCGCCAGCGGAAACGAGTGACATCATGCATCGAGTGCCCGGCCGCCGCGCCGTACTGCTGCCCGGCGCGATTGTCCGATGAGCGCATACCGAATCGAGCATCGCGTCGGTGGCCAGACGACGGTGGTCGGGCACACGACGGATGTTCATGCCCGCCAAGAGGAGCTTTCGCGGATAGCGATGAAGCTCGTTGCGGCGGGCGCAACCGGTGAATTAGTCCTCATCGATGAAGAGACGGGGGAGGAGGTCGCGCGCCGATACCTCCGTGATGATCCCGATGCGCCGGCTCAGCGAATGAGCCGAGATGAGGCGGGAGACGCCGGTCGAACTCCGGCCGATTAGCCTAAGGTGACGGGAATTCTCCCAGGGCGCGGCGCCTCCCGATTTCCCCGAGTGATCCTTCTGGTTCTTCTTCCTTTTTCAATTCAAGTTGAAACGGCCTGACCCGATCGACTGCCTACCAAGTGGTCTGGGAGTCACCCCGGCACGGGGACGCTCAGTCGCGACTCAGCGCGCGGTAGAGCGGAGATGGTGTTCAGGCTCGCAGGAGGGGACGACGTAGAGGGCGGCGTCCTCGACCAGCGAAGCCACCGGCTCTACGGCTGAAGCAGTTCCTCGACGGTCACCAGCTCCAGTCCCTGTTCCTGCAGCATCTCGATCATCGCCGGCAGCGCTTCCGCGTCGAGCGATTCGGAGCCGACGTGCATCAAGATGATGTCACCCGGCTGCGCGTTCTCGACGCAGAGGCTGAGGATCTCTTCGACGGAGGCGCCGTTCCAGCCGAGCGAGTCGCAGCTCCACATGACCGTGATGTAGTAGCCGGCGTCCGCCAAATCCGCGAGGACGGAATCGTCAATGTCGCCATAGGGCGGCCGGAAGTACGGCGTCGTGTCGTAGCCGCCGGTGGCCTCGCGGATGACCTGCTCCGTGTCCTCGATCTCCTTGTACCGCTCCTCCGGAGATAGGACGCCCTCGTCGAAGCCGGCCGTCGAGAAGCCGGTGAAGGACCGGTGACTCCAGGAGTGGTTGAAGATCATGTGGCCTTCTTCGGCCATCCGCGCCACGAGGTCCTGGTTGTCCGCGGCCCACTGACCGGTGATGCCGAAGCTCGCCTTGACGCCGTATTCAGCGAGCGTGTCGAGGATCTGCTCAGCCTTCCCCCGATCCGAGCCCGCGTCGAAGGTCAGCGCGACCTCCGGCCGGCCGCTCGTGCCTCGTTCGTAAATCTGGCTCAGCCCGCTGCCGTCTGGCTCCGGCGGCGAGGGACGAGGCGTCGGGCCCACGGTCGGCGTTCGAGTTGCCCGGCGTCGTGGCGTGCTCGCGGCCGATTCTTGCGATTCCTCTGACGCTTCGTCCGTTGATTCCTCGGGAGTAGCCGGCGCTGGGGATTCGACGGCAACCGTTGGGGTTGGCGTTGCCGTCGCGGTGGCCGTGGGCGTCGGCGTATCGGTGGGAAGTGGGGTCGGCGTTGGGTTCGAGGCGACGGTCGGCGCGCCGGTCGCGCAGCCGGCGAGGGCGAGGACCGGGAGAAGCAATGCCACGCAGGCCAGCGCCGCCCGGCCCCGCCATTCGCGCCAGTAGATTCTGAGCCGCGGGATCACCAGATCCCCAGCTCGTCCTTCGCCTCCTCGCTCATCATCTCCGGCGACCACGGTGGGCTCCAGACGAGCTTGACATCAATCTCGCCGATACCGGGCAGGTCCTTCAGCGCGTTTTGCACCTCCTGGACGATGACCGGACCGAGCGGACATCCGAGCGATGTCAACGTCATCGTGACGAGGACATCGCCGCTCTCGCTGATTTCAGTGTCGTAAACGAGCCCGAGATCGACGATGTTGATGCCGATCTCTGGGTCGTAGACCGACTTCAGTCCCTCTCGGACATCCTCAACCGTAAAGTTCGCCGCCATAGCGTCTATCTCCATCCGTCCCCGCGCCGCGCTGGCTCTTTCGCTTGTGGACCACGCGCGGCATCTGGGTCAGATCATGGTCCCGCTTTCAAGTGTACCCGGCAAATGGATGAGGGGCGATAGGCGGAGTGGCGCACTGATGCGCGTCGGGAGGAAGCGAGTGTGAAGCGAGTCCGGCGACGGTCAATAGCGGCGCTCATCGCGTTGGGATGAAGCGGCGTCGCGCCAGGTCGCTTCCTGGATTGTCTCGATGTCGACCTCAACCGACCGGCTGACGGTTCGGTTGCGCCGCGTGCTCCACCAGAAGATCAGCGCGGCGATGAACGGCAAGAGCACGAGGATGACGATTGCCATCCGGATGACCACGCCGACAAGGCCGTGGAACATCCAGCCGAGAAAGAGTCCGCCGACGAGACCAACGATGAGTCCGCAACTCGTCCAGCGGGCGCGCTCTCGAATCATCGAGGTGGTGGGAATGCGATTCATGATCGGCGGGCTCCTCGGGAACACCTTCCTATATGGAATGGTGACACGCCGCATGCCCATTGGGCAATGACGCGCAATGTTTTCCCGCGCGGGAGGACGCTGGCTCGCTGAATCCAGTACGAGCCGCTATCTTTCGCGCACGCCCCCGGTCGCATATACTGAGATCGAACAAACGTTCGTGTATCTCGCGATCTGAGAGACGCCGGGCGGAGCGAGGTAGTGGACGAGGCAGCGGAATCATTAAAGGAAGCAGCCCTGCAAGCGGCCGCGTTGCCGGCGAGTCTGCAATGGCGGCTCGTGGCCTGGTTGCGCGCGGCTGGTGAGCTCGAATGCGCGACCGTGGCGCTCGATGCAATCGAGGCGCGGCTGGGCGTCACCGCGAAGGTGCTGGAGGAGCGGGCGCGGCTGGCGTTCGCGGCGGGCGATCGGCAGGCGGCGCGGAGACTGATCGAAGAGCGCGCGCACCGGTTCCCGTCACTGCCTGCGTGGTTGGCTCTTGCCCGGTGCTACGTGGAGATCGGGAATCTCGCGGACGCGGAAGCGATCGCCCAGCGCTTGGTCCGGGAGGACTCGAGCCAGCCATCAGTGTGCCTCCTGGCGGGAGATGTCGCGCGGGCGAATGGCGCCTGGGAGGTCGCGCGTGGGTTCTATCTCTCCGCGCTCGACGCCAAGCCGGACAATAGTCCGGCGCTGCTGGCGCTGGCGCGGCTCGCGCTCGATGAGGGAGATCGGGAAGCGGCTGCCGCGTTCGCGCGCCGGGCCGCGCGAGCTGCCGAGGTCGAGTCCTCCGCCGGAATCTGCGCGGCGCTCGCGGAGATTCTCGATCAACTGGGAGCGGGATTGGAGGCCGCGGCCTGGCGCAAGCGGCAGCAGGCGCTACTGGCGGAACGGACCACGAAGCTCGCTGCCGACGTGCGCGCGGCGCTCGCTTCCTCTTCAGAACGTCGCTCGAAAGAACGCCGAGCGCGGCGCCAGGAGTTGCCGGAGCCGGAGGCCGAGGATGGGGTTGCGGAAAGCGTGCTCGCGAATGCTGCCTTGCCCGCTCGCAATCTGAGCGATGTGAGCGTCGAGCCGCGAGTGCTGACGGCGCTGCGGGAGCTATTCGGCTACCGGTCGCTGCGGCCGGGGCAGGCCGAGGTGATCCGGTCGGTGCTGCAGCGGCGCGACACCCTCGCCTTGATGCCGACCGGCGCCGGCAAGTCTCTGACCTTTCAATTGCCCGCGATGCTGCTGCCGGGGACGACCGTCGTCATCTCGCCGCTCATTGCGCTGATGAAGGACCAGGTCGAGTCGTTGCCGCCTGCGGTGCGGGAACGGACGGCGACGATCAACAGCGCGCTGAGTTTGGAGGAGCTGCGGGAACGGATCGAGCAGCTGCGAGGTGGCCAGCTCAAGCTCATCTACATCGCGCCGGAGCGGCTGCGGGACCATCGCTTCTTGGCCGCGTTGCGGGAGGCGGGGACAGCGCTCGTCGTCATTGACGAGGCGCATTGCATCAGCCTCTGGGGCCACGACTTCCGACCCGATTATCTGGCGATTCCTCGGGCGCTGGCCGAGCTCGGGAATCCGCCGCTGCTCGCCATCACCGCGACCGCGACGCCGGCGATGGTCAAGGAGATCGGCGCGGGCCTGGGGCGCCAGCTGTCAGTGGTGCGCATCAGCCTGTTCCGCCCCAATCTTTTCTATGAAGTCCATCGCTTGGCCAACCGTGAGCAGAAGGTCGCGAAAGTCATCGAGATCTGCCGTGCCGAGCGCGGAGCGGGGATCGTCTACGTCAGCTCCCGCAAAGATGCGGAGTCCATCGCCGGCATTCTGCGCGACAACCGCGTCGCGGCTATTCCCTACCACGCCGGCCTGAGTCCCGAGGTTCGCACGGCCAATCAGGAGCGCTTCATGCGCGGGCAGGTGCGGGTGGTCGTCGCGACGGTGGCGTTCGGCATGGGCGTGGACAAGGGGGACGTGCGGTTCATCGTGCACCTGATTCCACCGGACTCCCTGGAAGCGTACGCGCAGGAGTCGGGCCGCGCTGGACGTGACGGTCGGCCCGCGCGTTGTGTGCTGCTCGTCGCTCCCGCCGACGAGGCGACGTTGAAGCGGCGAGCCCGCCAGGACGAGCTCGATCTGGACACACTGCGGCGCATCTATACCGGGATCAAGCGCGCGGGGAAGGGACGGTGGGCGCTGATCGAGCGGCTCCAAGACCTCGTTGGAACGGACGATGACGCTGATGACGAGGTGACACACCGGGTCGCCCTTGCGCTCCTCGAGCAGGCCGAACTGATCGCCCGCCACCCCGACGCACCCCTCACCTTCACGCTCCGCTGGCGGTCGGATTCGCCGGTGGATGCGGAGCGAACTGATGCGACCTGGGCGCGATTTCTCGATTGGCTCGGACCAGATGCGGGGCAGCGCGGCGCGGCGGTCGTGCGCACGGACGAGGCCTGCGACGCGCTCGATCTCTCACCAGCGGACTTGGTCGCGCTCTGGGAGAGTCAGCCCGATGTCGTCGCGCGCGGCAGTGGGCGCGCGATGTGCTTCGAAGTGCGGGAAGCGGGTCCGGATTCCGCGGCGCGGCTGAATGAGCTCCTCGCGAAAGCGCGGCGAGATGCCGAACGGCGTATCGCGAGCATGCTGCGCTACGTCAATGACGGACGCTGCCGGCATGTCTTGCTTGCCGCTCACCTAGGCGAGCGCTTGTCTCCCTGCGGAACGGCGTGCGATGTCTGCACCGGGGCCGCGATCCGGCAGGCGGTATCTGGGTCGGAGACGCGGTCGCGCCGGGACGCGCTCACCGGGGAGGACGCCCTGACCGTCCTCACCGCCATGCGGACCTTGCCGTTCCCGCTGGGCGTCTCCGGACTAACCAAGCTTCTCACCGGCTCGGTCGAGAGCCGTATCCGGGCCGACCGCTCTGACGCATTCGGGGCGCTGCGGGACGTGCCAAAGTCGAAAGTCCAGGCGCTGATCGAACGGCTCGTCGCGGACGGTTTCCTGGCACGCGACGCACGGCGCGACCTGCCGGTTCTCCAACTGACGGAGAGGGGAGCGCAGGCGACCGCGACTGACCTTGCCTCCGTTGTCTCAGGCATGGCCCCGCGTGCCACGAGCCGGTCCGCGCCAGCAACACGACAGGTCAGCACTGCCGCTGAGGAGACGGAGCTGTCCGACGCTGACCAGGCACTCCTGAACCGGCTGGTCGCCTGGCGCCGGGAGACGGCCAATGCCGAAGGCGTGCCACCCTACGTCGTCGCTCACAACAGCATGCTTCGCAATCTCGCCGTGAGCCGCCCGGCGACACTATCGGCGCTGGCGGCCGTGCCGGGGTTCGGCCAAACGCGGGTCGAACGCTACGGACGCGAGCTGCTGCGCCTGATCGCCGACGAGGGGACCGCCTGAGCCGCTGGCACACGACTTGCCGCATTGCATAGTCGGATGCGCTACCGACGCGCCGAGATTGAGGCGATGCGCCGGTCGCGGCTCGTGGTAGGATCAAGTGAGATCGTCCCGCATCGGAGGGCGCTCATGTTTTGCTTCGCCTGCGCCTCCGCGAATCCCTCGGATGCGATCCGCTGCTCGGTCTGCGGCGAGCGGCTGCCGCTCACCCCTGGACCGAGGAAGCGCTCGCATGTCGCGGGCTGGACTCAGCAGCGTGCCGTGTCGCGGCGACAGCCGGTGCGGCGCGCCGCCGGCCGGCTCATCCCTTTCACGACGGTCTTCGTCTTGCTAACGGCCGGCATGCTGATAGCCTCGGGGCTGTATGCCCGTAGCCAGCAGCAAGCGGTGGCGTATGCGCAGGCGGCGGAGGCGCGGGCGAGCGGCGCGCTCATCACCGCCCAACGCTTGTTCGCCGAAGCCGGCGACTTCCGAGATGCGCCGCGTCAGCTCCTCGAAGTCCGCAAGGCGTTGCGCCCCTACGACACAGCGTTCGCCGAGGGTGAGGAAGCGTTGGCCGCGGGGATGCCGAACGAAGCCGTGGCCGCATTCCTAAAGGTCGCGCGGGAGCTGCCGGACTATCCCGGAGTCTTGGAGCAATTGGAGGCGGCGCGGTCGGCCGCGGAATTAGACGCGCTGCGCCGGGCGCAAGACGCGATCGTCAATGGTGATTGGCTGGTCGCTGAGGCCGAGCTGCTGGCGCTACTCGCCGTGGATCCAGACAACGAGACGGTCCAGCAGCGGCTTGCGGAGATTCAGCGAAACCACGCGCCGATCGTCTTTACGCGGGACCATCAGTTGATTGTGACCGGACCCGATGGACGCGAGGAGCGTGTGCTCGCGCAGGGAGTCGCGGCAGCCTGGCCGATCTGGAGTCCGGACCGACGCCAAATCGCGTTCCTCTCGCCGGACGGATACGGCGGTGCGTACGGTCGGCGTCTCTACGTCATCAATGCTGATGGCACGAGCCTGCGCGAACTCGCGGCAGGACTCCGGCCGTACGCGTGGCCGGTCTGGAGTCCGGATGGTCAGTGGATCGCCTACACCGTCGAAGGTTCCGTGGCGGGACCCTACGTGCAGTCGGCTCGCTGGATCCAAGTGGTCAACGTCGAAACCGGCCAAGTTCGAGATCTGAAACCAGATCCGAAGGCAAGCGCGTTCTCTCCCGTCTGGTCGCCGCTCGGCGATCGCCTCGCGTTCATCGTTCGAGGTCCGCGCGACACCGGACCGTCCGGAATGCCAGACAACGATGACCGGGGGCCGCAGTTCGCAGTGTCGGACGTGTGGATCTGGACGATGGCCACCGGAGAGATGCAGCCGCTGACTGATGGAGAGCTCGTCGATCCGCGTCGCCTGGCATGGTCACCGACGAGCGAGCAGGTCGCCGTATGGAGCCGATTTGGCTCGTCATTCCAACGGGGGCGAATTACGCTGCTAGACGCGGGGACCGGAGCGATCACGCGGGTGACGGCAGGCACGCATGACGTCTCGCCGCCGGCCTGGTCACCGGATGGAACCCGCTTGGCGTTCGTTGTCGATGAGCGTGGCGTCCGGATTATCGAGTCTGACGGCGGCATGGAGACGTATTGGTCCGAAGGGTGGCTCTCACGCTATATCAGTTGGGCGCCGAGCGGTGATGCGCTGATCATCGGCACGGAACATCCGCGCGGAGAAGCCGTAATCTTGACGTTCGAAGAGGGCATGCCACGCTGGTCGGATCTCCAGCTGCACTACGATCAAAGTGGCATGTACGCTGGCCCGCCGCAATGGTCCTCCTGGAACCCTGTCGCACTCCCGGGCCCACCGACGCTCGCGGGAACGGCGCTCGACCCGGGGCCGGTCAGCCACGGCGTGACATCGACGCGTAACCCCATTACCTAGGACTGTCTGACCTGATCGGTGCGATTGGCCCGTGGATCGCCTGTGCTACACTCGCCAGCGATTCGCGCTGGACCACGGGGGCGGAAGGGGCCCGGTGGCCTCCCCGGTCTTCAAAACCGCGTGGGCGTCGGTGATCCCGGCGCCGGTGGGTTCGACTCCCATGCGCCCTCGCCAGATCAATCGCAAGTAGTGCATCAATTTCAGATATGTCCTAACAATATTCATATTTGATCGATTTGACGTTGTTAGCATTAGTGACCATCCTATCGCATGACGGGAGTGAATGATGGGAGAATGTTGAGAAGATGATGGATGAGGGTAATGATGATCGATGTATATTCTGAACAATCTTATCGTAGATAGTTGCGGTTTCCTGGATTGGTACCCGAGAATGGTAGGAAACGGCCGCACGGTTAGGACAATATCCGATCGCTGATTGCTCAATATGAGGCTATGAAATTCACGAATGTGAGGAAGGTCTCAACTAACCAAAGTGAGTATTCGGAAATAATGCAATTCGATGAGAATTAGCTCGAACGTGAGGAATCGAGATCTCCTGGAATCCCTCCACATGGAGCGCATGACGACGCCAGGCGATGTGCGTCCGAGCGGTCTTGACGCGCCAGCGCTTTAGATGCTCCTGGTCGGAGTCAACTCGTCATCTCGTCAGATAAGGCAGCAATGGCCTGCATTTCACCTCGCGCATTCGCGACTCCTATGACCGTGGCGCCGTGTCCTGCCCGCCATGGGACTATTTGGCTACCCCCGATCTTGATTCCTAGTCCATGTGGTGCGATATTGGCCTGCTGAGGGGGGAACCTATTGCTCGGAAAGTCGCTCGGCTGCAGGTTGCGCGCTGAGTGCGCGGTGCAGAGTGGCTGGTGACCGTTGGAGGACACACCATGACGCGGACGGGAGCCCCGACTCGCCCCTCGTCGGCACGGCCGGTGATTCCGATTCCGATCGGACACCTGGTGCCGAACCCATACCAGCCTCGCTTCAACATTGATGAGGAGGACTTGATCCCGCTGGTCGAGTCAATCCGCCGCTACGGCTTCCTCGGCCACATTGAGGTGCGGCGCGATCCTGTCCGCCCAGACGGCCCGTACCAGATCGTCTTTGGCCATCGCCGTGTCGAGGCCGCCAAGCGCGCGGGACTGGCGACGGTGCCGGCGGTCGTCGCCGATCGCACCGACGAGCAGATGCGGCGGATCACGTTTATCGAGAACGTGGCGCGCAAGGGGCTGAGCTACTGGGAAGAGGCCGTCTACCTCGGCGCGATGAAGCGCGAATTGGGGCTGTCGGTTCGCCAGTTGGCAGAGGCGCTTGGGGTCAGTCGCACCTACGTGCAGGAGCGGCTTGATCTCCTGAAGCTGCCGCCCGGCCCGTTGCGCGAAGCCGCGGAGAACGACGAGATCAGCTTCTCGGTCGCGTGGTTTTTGCTCCAGATGCCGCCGGAGGAGCAGGACCAGCTACTGGCGCAGGTGCGAGCGGGCGCGATCAACGTCAGCGATTTGCGGATGCTGCGCCGGGCGCGCGCGCGGCGTCAGGCGGAACTGGCTGCGCGGGCGGAGGAGGATCCCGCTCCGGTGCCGGATGTGACGCCGCCGACCGTGCGGTTGAGCTGGGTGGAGCCGCCCAGCCCGTTGGCAGACGCGGCGATGCAGGCACAAGCCGCGCGGGCGACGGTGCCGGTGGCCGAGGCGCCATCGCCTGCGCCGGAGCCGACACCAAAGACGCGGGAAACGCGGGTGGTGATCGAGCGCACCCTGCTGCCGCGGCTGTCGCCCCGCGAGTATGCGGTGGAGGTGATCAAGCAGCTCGAGGCAAACGCTTACCATCTCCGCCTCAAGCTTGAGAAGGCGGCGTTCGAGGAGCTGACTGAAGAGGAGCGCCTCCGGCTGGAGCAAGCCAAGGCGGAGATGCTCGAGGTGCTGGACCTCCTGCCGTAGGCTGGTCTGTCCGGATTCCGGACAACAGCGAACTGTGCCGCCTGGTCGTGGCGCGTCCGGAATCCGGCGACTGCTCACCTACGACGGTGGCAGCCTGGTGCTCGAGTGTGGCTTCGGCTCGTGCCCTAAACGGCCGTCGAGCGTCTCCAGCATGAGCGTTGCGTGGAGCACAATGGCCTCGATGGCCGCCAATTCCTCGATGAGCTTGGCCCGGTCGAAGTCTTGTTGAGCTGTGTCGCGCCGGATGGCCCGGAGCCGCCCTGTTGCCACCGCGAGCTCTGCACGGACATGGTGCAGGGCAACAGCCAACTCTTCGCCGTCAAGAGATGAAGTGGCCACCGGACCAATAAGATCGACGGACTCGATTGGATCGAACTCGAAGGTAGCCATTACCCCCCGCCTTGCCGTGCTGCCCTCGAATTACCGAACGACCGCCCCACCTCCTCTGCCAAGCTCGAGTTGTTGTGGGCAGGCATCGTTTACCACTTGCGGAATTTTGCTGTCAACGCTTCCTCGCAGATTTGCCGAAGGATTGCGAGGTTTTCTAGGCAAAGTTTGGTAATGGCAAGGCTCTCGACCCGCGAGCCGACATTGCCGCTCACAAATTTCGCTTGGCTGATCCTCCCGTCACCCACCCTTGACCCTCCGTGGCAGACTCGTCAAGATTTTCCGCGAGCCACTGGATAACCCGCGAGAAGCGGGTCCGGGCCGACCCCTCTAATTCGAATGTTCCAAGATGCGTGGGAAGCGGAGCATGAGCCGTTCGGAACGGGCGGAGGAGTCATGCAGCGAACGAGTCTCGCCATCATCGGATTCGCGGTAATCATGGCGATCGCCGTTGGGGGCGTTACCGGACGGATGGCGGGCGGGAGCAACGAGCCGGAACGAGCGTTGGATTTCGATGCGCCAACGGTGACGGCGACAGCCGAATCCATCATCATGACGCCGATCTCCACGCCTAATCAGGACTCCACGCCCGCGGCGACGTCCAATCGGCTGAGCGGTTCAGCCGGCAGCGAGGTTTCGCCCTCGGGCTCGCTAACGACGAAGCAAGTCCGGGAAGTGCCCTTGGGGACGGCGATTAGCCCTTAACTCATGGGTCGTTAGTACGCCCTGTGTGGCGGGCGAGGACGGATCTCGCATCGAGTTTCTGTGCGCGACCGCCTCGCCCGGTTCGACCAGCGCGCTTGTGAAAATCCGGCGGACTCGAGCGATCCCGCTCAGATCTCCAGCACGTCGATCTCGCGCAGCCAGCCAACCTCACCCGTCTCTGCCTCGACCTGGAACCAGATTTCGCCCGCTTCGTCCGTCGCTTCTCCGAGGATGACGACTGGTGTTCCGGGCGGCAGCGACGCGACAATCGCGGCTGTCGCACTCGGCTCCTCCCGCAAATCGACGGCGAATTCCGGATCGGTCACGTACGTCGCACCGGAGTCCGATTGTTCGGCGGTGGCTGCCGGCACGGGAGCTGGCTCCAGCTGGCTAGCGTCGAGTGGGATTTCCCGCGATTCCGGGCAAGATCCGGCGGCAAGGCAGTCTACCTGCACGGCGGCCAATTCCTCGACCGCGCTGAGCGGCGCCTCGGGCAAGGCGTCGAGCCGAATCGTGGCGACTTGCGCATCAACTCGGGCGACGATTAGGTAACCGCGGGCGGCGACGCCGTCCAGCGGATACTCGTAGGAGAAGGTGAGTGACTCGTCGCCGATTGTGGTTCCGGACATGGCCGTGATGGCAGCCAGCGGGCCTGGATCGGCGGCGAGCCGGTCAGGGGTCTCCTGTAGCCACGCCCCGGCGGACTCGGCATCGGCGAAGCGCGCGAGCGTTGCGGAATAGGCGTAGCTGCCGTCGTCAGACTCGGCCTCGAGCCGATAGATGTCGGTTATGCCAGCCGCCGCATGTCGCTCGTCCCGCTCCTCTGCCTCCTCTTCCGACTCGCTGAAGAGCGGAACCGCCTCGCCATGGACGCGCTCGTAGTACTCGGCGGTGTAACCGAACGCGGATCCCGAAGCGGGCGCGGGCCGTAGCACCGCATCGCTCAGCCCGGGCTCCGCGTCTTGAGAACCTGCCTCGATCCGCTCGAGCAAAATCTCCGCGAGCGCCTCGATTTCGGCGATGGTTGGCTCCTCGCCGTTGAAGTCGACGATCGACACTCCGGCGATGAGGCGTCCATGCCGGAACACGAGATCGAGCGCCGCGTACTCCTCGCCGGTGTCCGGGTCACTGTCCGACACCCGGCTGATCCGAGATATATCAGCGAAGGTGCGGGTGCCGGGCACATCGGTGTGACCCGCTTCCACGCTTGCGTTCTGAAGAAGGATGAAGTCTATGGCCGCCCCGTCGGAGTCCGCGTACTCGGTGATGAAGGAAGTGATCGAGCGCCGGAACCGGTCCGAGCCTTCCGATCTGGGCTGGGCGAGGAGTGCCTGGTAATGCCGTCGCCAACCGATCGTTTCCAGGAAGGGGATGAGCTCGTCGATTTCTTCATCAGTTCCCCGGAGATCCGCGATCGCGGCGGCGTCCTCCGCGAGTGTGGCCGACGAGGGATCGAACGTTGCCATCTGCCCGTCGACAAGTCGATAGCCATCTTCCTGGATGTCGGCGGGCACCAGTGTCAGCGCCGGCAGATCAACGGGAGTCTCGGCCTCCGGCGACGGGACAGGAGTCGCGGAATCGCTCTGCATTGCCGCCGCGGAACGCCAATCGGCGGCGGGCAGCGCCGTGCAGAGCGCAACCAAGATGGCAAGGATCGCGACAGGGAACGAGATGCTCGATCGGCGGTTCCGGGAATTCGCGAGTCGTGCGGCCATGGCTGCTCCATTCCGAGTAACGGTCGAATTACACCGCGGCCCGCCCGCGGCGACGGGAGTGCCAGGTCACTGCCGGCTGCTGAGGAATCGTACCACCGTGTTCGTTCGGCGCGGTTCGCCCCGCTCACGATCCGAGGCCACAGCGATTCAATGCCGTGGATAACGCTTGATCGCCGCGCGCGAGGTCGGTGTTGGCGCCCTCAAGAAGTCTCGTCGCGTCGGCCATGCCTGCTTCGTCTCGCGCTACCAGGGCATCGGCCGCGGCATTGAGAGCGGAGCCATAGGCAGCGAACGCATCGGCGAGGAGGCGATTCGCGCGCTCAGCCGCGCTTGGGGATGCCGATGCGCGTTGCTCATCCGCGAGCAGGGCGAATCTGGCCGACCAGACGCGCAACTGACCCGCTGTCTCCGCGGCGTTAGGATCGAGGTTTTCCAGCGCGGAGAGGATGTCAGTCGCCTCAGTAACGCGGTCGGCCGTCGCGGTTGCCCAGTCGACGAAGCCGGCGCAGGGATCGTCGGGAGCGGCGACGGGTGTCGAGGCCGCATCGTTGGCGGTGGCAGAGCCGAGCGCGATCATGATGAACGACACCGAATCGGTCGTGGGCAAGACGAAGTTCAACCGGCATTGTCCGTCCGTGGAAAGGACCGCGGCGAGAGCTTCACTGCGGCAAGCGACCAACGCATTGCCGGGAGCGTCACCTGGTGTGACCTCCTCCAATTCGGCGTCGGCCGGGAGAACGTCCTTGGCGCGTTCGAGTGCTTCGTCTAGATTCCAGTCAGCGGGGTCGGGGGTGAGGGCTGGCGCTTCCTCGGGGCGCGGCGAACGGAGTGTGATGAGAACGGCGCGGTCGTTGCCGTTGGGCTCCTCGCCTGGCTGGAATTGAATCGCGAAGAGGCCGTAGCCGTCGACGGCGTAGAGGACGCCGATTCCCGGAAGCGTCTCGGTTGGCTCCCCGTATGTATCCGTGAAGCTGCGGCGCGTGCCGCCGAGGCGGGCCGCAAGCAGCTCGTCAGCGTCGTCCGCCGAGGGCGTGGACGTTTGCAAGCTGGCTCGCGTCGTCGCTCGAGCCGCACCGACGGGCGCGACAACGATGGCGAGCAGCGTCGCGATGAGGATGGTGAACGCGATTACGCGATGCGTTGGCATATGGCAACAGTCATCTGGTAAATCCGAATGGAGTTTTCGGTTACGTGGATTACCGGCAGGTGTCCGTAGGTCGGTGTCTCAGGTATGCTACGAGAGATCGGCCGTGAGTTCCAGACCATGAATGGGCACGTCGAGGGAAGACCAATGTCGAAAACTTGCCCACGTTGTGGGGAGGCAGTGGCTCCAAGCGATACGTATTGCGTCGGCTGTGGAGCCACGCTCGAAACATCGTCGGCACTCACCGTCACGCCGAGCGGAGGAGAGATGGTCGTCACAACCCCGACGCGGCGCCGACTGGGGGGCACGCCGTGGGTGCCCGCGTTAGGAGCGACAGGCGCCGGCGGGGTGCCGGTGGTAGGCGAGCAGGAGTCGCTTCCCAAACCCATGCCTGTGCGGAGAAAGCGAGTCCGGAGGCGTCGAAGGCGGCGGCCATGGTTCCGACGGCCGCTGGTCGTCGCGCCGCTAATTCTCCTGCTCGTCGTGGTAAGCGTCGGGAGCTGGTACGGATACGCGCTCCAGCAGACATTCTCAGGAATGCGACAAATTGGCCGCCCGGAAGGGAACATCTCCGGCGACGCGTTAGGCGGGGATGCGAGCGTCGAAATCGATACGGGGCCGGCGCTCTCCTATGTGGACTCGAGGATGCCTGACTCGTCTGGCGGAGGCGGCCTCCTTGACGGATTCCGAGCCGCCGCTGCCGGCGCCAAGGACCTGGCGAATGGCGCTGCCGCGGCCGCCGGTCTCAGCGATCCGCCAGATGACGCGATGACAGTCCTCTTGATGGGTGTCGATGCGCGTCCGGGAGAGCCGATCGACATCTCCGTCCGGGCGGATGCGTTGATGGTGCTCCGCCTGGATCCGAACGGCGGAACCTGTCGCATCCTCTCGATTCCGCGAGACACGCGAGCCGAATTGCCGGGCTATGGCATGTCGAAAATCAATCACGCCCTCGCGGTCGGCGGCATCCACTACCAGAAGTTCGTCGTCTCCGATCTGCTCGGCATCGAGCTCGATCACTACGCGCTGATCGACTTCTATGGGTTCAAATCCCTGGTGGATGCGGTCGGAGGGGTGACCGTCACGATACCGGAGGAATTCACCGCCGGAGGAATCGACTTCAAGGCCGGGCCGCAGAAGCTCGACGGCGACGCCGCGCTCGCCTTCGCGCGTTACCGGGGTGGACCGGATCGCGATCTCGGGCGGATTCGGAACCAGCATCAGCTGATCGGCGCCCTGCTCCGTGCGTCGGCGGGTCGCGACATCGTCCGCGACGTGAACGAGATCCTTCCGGCTCTAAAAGCGCACATTCGGACGGACCTTCGGCCCGCGGAGCTCATCGACCTGGCGCGGCAGTACCGATCGACATGCACGGCCGAATCCATCAGGCTCTTCTCGTTGAGCGGTACGGTCTCCAAATTCGACGATCCGCTGCTGCGGCGACCGTTGGACTACTTCGTCGTCACCGACGCGGAAATCCGGCAGAAGGTCGCCGAGCTGAGCGCGACGTAGCGGCTGTCGCGGCAGGTCGTGTCTAGTCAGCGTTGGCACGACTCTTGTAGAGTTAGGACGCGGCCACGATGCATCACGTGTTGTGGCGTCGTTCCTTCGGTAGATCGCGCAACCACATGATGCCTCCTAGGACAGGTGGTGTATTGCGTTCAGAGCGCGATCGTAGTAGAACGTCGGTTGAGTCACGTGGAAGTCGCCGTGCCCGGGGCGCGCCGAGTGTTCGGTATTGCGCGTCAGGCTAGGGGAGGGGACTAACGTGTCCAGAGAGGAACTGGTCCAGGCGTACGCAAGTGGTCGCATCAGCCGTAGGGCTCTCCTGCGGGGATTGGCCGCCGCCGGTGTGTCGGCAAGCGCCCTTGCTGCCCATGCGGCGGTGCTGAGTGAGCCGGCGACCGCCGATCACTTCGCCGATTTCTATCCGCGGCTGCCGCGGCTCGATTGCTCGCGCCTGCCCAACATTCCACGTGTCCAGGAGCGGTGCGTCGAGATCAACGAGCGGCTCGCGGAGCGTGAGCGGGAGCTTGCTGAGCGCTTCCGCCGCATTGGCCATCCACGACCGCGTCTGCGCGTCAGCCGCTAACGCACACCGGTCACTTGCTTATTCATACGACCCATAGCGCGCTGCCGAATTCGGCGGCGTACAGTGGGTCGTATTGTCCTGCCCAACGGCCCTAGACGGAACCGCGACTGAGCCGTGCCTACGTATCGCACGTAATTCGTGCGTGCCGACGGCTCAGTCGCTGGCCATGGGGCATGCTCTGGTGGAGCGACGCGAGCGAGCGCGCATCGAAGCCGCCGGCCAAGTAGGCGATGCGCTCCTGGGCGACCATCGGCGGAGATGCTGGTCTGCTCCCTGAGGCGCTCGACCAGAATATCGGCTGTCTTGAGCCGTAATGCGTTCCACGCGAGGGTCGCGCGAATCCCTCCGGCCGTGTTTGGTTCGAGCGCTGCGCCAGCGTCGCGCCAGGCGGCGCGAAGTTCACGCAACGTGCTAGGCGCTTGAGTCACCGCGCGCAAGAGCGACCGAGGCCGCGAAGCAGGTCGCGGCGTTTTCAGCTGCCCCGCGGATCGGATTGGAGCCGCGCCAGCCTCGTCCAGCCATGGGAACGCGCGGTTACCTGGGGTGATGAGGGCGACGGCAT
>CALGSZ010000003.1 GCA_937901745.1 uncultured Chloroflexota bacterium
TCTCCGCCCGGGTGGGGCGGTTGGCGACGAACCCGGCGGGACGCTCGGCGGCGCGATCACGGACTCACCCCTGCGGTAGATCTTGAAATGCGCTCCCCAGGCGGGCGCGAGGAGCCACGTGAGTCCGTGGTAGTACAGGCGCCATGTCTTGCTCCCGAGGGGATCGGCAACCCACTGCGGATCATCGGGGAGAGGAGTTTCCGGTTGCGTTCGAAATACCTGAACAAAGCCGGCCTTGAAGCGGGAGTACCGCTCGCGGTTGTACTGGCTTTCGAGGACGTACTGAGGCAACCACAGCCGTCCGCCGATTTCACCAGTAGTAGGCGGCTTCTGCCTGATAGCCATACTGGAGGGCGAGGGCTTGGAGACCGTCGTTGAGAATCGCTCGTTGGGTGTCGGTCAGAGCGGGAGGCGGATCGAGGTTGAGGTTGCCAGGCGTGTCACGGTCGTCATTTGCGGCTTTGCGCCGGGCATCGTGTTGGGCCCGCACCTTCTCGAAGAGGTTTGCATCGAAGTCGATGCCCAACTCTCGGACGATGTCACCGATCACGGCGGTTGGGTTCGACCGGAGGTCCTCGTAACGGACGATCCGGTCCCAGCGCTGAGTCGCCGCGAAGCTCAGAAAGCTGTAGGTGCCGGACACTTGGCGAGCTAGGTACTCATCGTCCGAAACTCCCGGAGCCACCTGCTGTCGATACTCGGGCTTTCGAAACGCACGGCTGACGGCGACGTCGTAGGGGTTTCTCAGAAGAAGCACGAAGCGGCCCGCAGGATCCAGCTGTCGAAGGATCTCGGGTGGCGCATCGCGGCGAAGCTGACCGATGTTGACGACGATTCGGCTTGCGCTTTCTTGGTCGGCCGATCCGGTATGGAAGAAGTTGATGAAGTCGACTACTCGGTGAGCTTCAGAGGGCCGGGAATTGTGCGCTTCAGTCAATAGATCAGGAGGAAAGTAGATCTCGTCCGTCGTTGTGAACTCGGGTAGCCCATCGAGCAGGGCTCCCATGAAATGCGAGCCAGAGCCTCCGTTTCTCATGAGGTAGATCGTTGTGGTGCTAGCGGAAGCGCGCTGATTCAGGAGATCCACATAGAGCTGCACCACGTCCTGAGGTCTTCTATCGTGCAGTTCCTCCAGGCTTCTCCAAGCTCGCGACAACTTCTCGCGATTGCGCCTGTGGAAGTAGCTGTCATCCGGCCAATGCCGTTGCGGCTCGTAGATCAGCTCCCATATCGCTCGCTTCAACAGCTTTCGGCCCGACGTTCGGGAACCAAGGCTGATCTTCATCGCTGGCTGCTATCGCTCGCAAGGGTTGGTTTGTCGGCCCGGAGCGCCTCGGAGACTGCTTCGAAGAATTGCTGCGATACGGAGGGGCCAGAGATCGAGGCGCAGTATTCCAATGCTGATTCCGCGTCGAAGGATTGGAGAAACTCGGGTAGCTGGGCGATGGCCTCGCTCAACCCCGTTATGGGGTCGCCCTCGTAGCCCAATCCATATCCGGCGTCGACGAGGCGAGTGAAGCTCCCGATCCTCGGAGCGATGATTGGGACTCCTTGCGATAGGGCTAGGAGAGCGGCACCAGAGTTGAGACTCGCCTTGTACGGGAGCACTGCGGCATCGAGCGCCCGAATGGCCAAGGCGACCTCGTTTGGATCGAGGCTTCGGGCGAGACAACGGATGTATGGGACCTCGTACAATGCATCGATGAGAGCCGCCGACTGAGGATCGCGGCCGGGCAAGCCGGCAATCAATATCTGGAGATGCGGATTGTCGGCGCGGGCGCGCTCGGCCGCATCGATGAGGACGTCGAGGCCTTTGTATGGTTGGATCGAACCGATCGTCCCGATCACCAAGTCCGAGGACCTGTAGCCGAGTTCGAACCTCGCCTGGCGACGGGAATAGTGGCGCGGATAGGCGTCGACATACGAGGGGTGGGGTACTTCGATCAGCTTCTCCCGAGGCAACGCATACAGGTCTTGGGTGGCGGCGACCGTGTCCGACGCCATCACGTGAATC
The DNA here is from genome assembly GCA_937901745.1 of uncultured Chloroflexota bacterium. GTDB lineage: Bacteria > Chloroflexota > Chloroflexia > Thermomicrobiales > UBA6265 > CALGSZ01. The sequence continues at coordinate 2,015 of CALGSZ010000003.1, forward strand.
CAGTCTGCCAACTCGGCGAGCCGCTTGCGGATCGAAATCTCTACGTCGGGGAACCGGCACATGTGCGGGAGGACGTTGTGAACCGTCCAGAGAATCTGCACTCCGATGGATCTGAGCTCCTCGAGCTGAGTCAAGAAGTCGACCGCAGCGCGTTCTGCCTTGCCTGCGTCGGTTGCTCGAGTGGTTACCGGGGCAGTCCAATGGATGTGCAGAAGCGCAGGCGTTCCGACGGTGACTGCGATCTCCAGCGCATGGAGGTCTTCGAGAGTCGCTAAGCCGATGGGTGCGAACTCGTTTTCCCATGCCCGGGAGTAGAGGAGAGCCTGATAGGGATTGAGACGCGCAATAGGGAAGTAGCCGAGAATCACTCCCTTACCGGGACCACCGAGTTGGCGTACGGCGGTGGTAACTCGAATTGGGGCGGGCGTGGTGTCGTATAGATTCATTGCTGTTCCAGGACTGACCGGAGGATCGAGGCATACCGGTGCGCATTCGCCTCGACCGTCCGATCACTCTCGACCCAGGCTCGGCCGGCCGCGGCGTATTTCATCCTTCTGTCGTCATCGACGAGCAGGTCTCCGGCTATGTCGGCCAGATGCTCTGGATCGGATGGACGGAACACTTCGCCTCTCTCGCCGGGTGACACCAGTTCCCGAAGCGCTGGGAGGTCGGCGGCGATCACGGGGATACCCATCGCCATTGCCTCCAGAGGCTTGAGCGGGGTCACGAGGCGAGCCGCTCGATCGTCGATGCGCGGGATGACGAACAGGTCGATCGCCGCGTAGTAGTCGAGGATCTCAGAGTTCGGCACGTGGCCCGTGAGGACGACATGATCGCCGAGCCCCAATTCGTCCACGAGGGCTGACAATCGATCCCGCTCCGGACCGTCGCCAACCACCAAGCATTTGACATCGAGTCCGGAATCTCTGAGAAGACCTACGGCGCGGATCAGGTTGTCGATGCCTTCTCTGAACCCCAAGTTCGATATGTAGCCGATGACCTGGGACCCGTTCAGGCTATGTCGGCCAAGCAACTCCTGTGACTTGGGTCGCGGTTTGAAGCGATTGACATCCACGACATTCGGGACCACTGAGATCTTCTCCGCAGGAATGCCACGACCGATGATCTCCGCACGCATGGAATCGGCGATGGTGATGATGTGGTTCGCTTCGGTGAGACAGCGGATCTCTTGTTGATAGCGGCGGTCGTAGTACTCGCCTTCTTCCGCCCGTTCGAGCTCGCCCGTCCACGTGTGCTCGAGGAAGCTCCGGATCTCGTAGATCATCGGGACCTCGAGGTACTTGGCCACCGCCAGCCCGACCAGGGCAGTCTCGTAGCCACGATATCCGGATCCGGCCTGGATGAGAGCCGGTCGCATTTCAGTCGCGAGCATGGCGGTCAACATCGCCTGGTCGGACAGGAGGTGGTCGAATGGAACCTCTCGTACGGGATAGAAAGGACCTAGGTCGAGACGATGGTGCGGAATGCCGTCGATTTCCTCGTACAGGGGAAACTCCTCGAAGCCGTCGTTGCGCGGGAAGCCCAAGGAGGTAACGACCCGGGGTTCGAACCCCGCCTGCTTCTGTGCGAGCAAGGTCGTGTGGCTTCGCATCGTATATCCGCGCTCGTAGAAGGGCAGCGACTCCTTCAGCACGTGGAGCACCACGTTCTCCGAAGGTGTGATGCGCTGCGAGGGCTTGGGGAGGCCGACCTCAGGGAGCCATTGAGGATCGGTTTCGATCAGGCGGCCGAGCTGGAAGCGCTCCTGAAGTGCGAACTTGGGGTCGGGTTTCGCCCGCCGAAGTTTCCGGATCGTCTGCAGTCCTGACGTGAGCTCCCCCATCCTTACGTAGCATCCGTTGGCGAGTGACAACGCCTCTGCGGATTCCCGGAGTTCCTTGGGCAGGCGATCGAGCAGGTCGAGTGCTCGCTCATATGCACCTTCGTTGAAAGCGCGACGGGCGGCCTCCAGGCCTTCAGGGGTAGCGGTCCGCTGTTTGGAACGGGCGGCCTCCAGGCCTTCAGGGGTAGCGGTCTGCTGTTTGGAACGCAGCTGGTCCCTGAGCCGTTGGATCCGGATGTCGAGGCGCTCTAAGTCTGGACGAGAGGGCAGCGCGGACTTGCCGAAGGCGGTCTGCGCTCCTTCCTTCACCAGGGTCCAGACCTTCCAGGGAGCTCGTCTCCAGCGAGACAAAACGCCGGCCATGCGCCACCACCGGCGGGCTCGCAGTCTGCGCAACCGCCAGGAAGTCAGGCGGTAGCGCTTCTCGGCCTCGAGGCGGCGGATCTCGGAGCGCAGCTGTGCTGTTTGGAGTTCGGAGGCCCGGGCCTTCCATCCGCGCGCTTCTGCGAGTTGGGACCTTGCCTCCGATAGATTCCGGGTCGCTTCCTCGAGCGCTGTCTCGAGGCTCTCCGCACGGACCTTCCAGTCCGAGAGAGCCTTCCTCGTCTCGTCGTGGACTCGCCTCAAGTGGGCGAGCGATTCGCGCAGTTCTTTCGCCTGGTGTTGCCAATCCCCCGCGGCCCGGAGTTGGGCCTCGGTTTTGCGAAGCGACTCCTGTAGTTCGGTAGCGCGGTTCTGCCAGCTTCGCGCCCGCACCTTGTCGCTGCGGTTCCAGGCCTCCAAGTGGGCGGCTGTAAGGGGTGCGGTCTGGAGAGAAGCTTGACGGGACGACCGTCGCATGTCGCGCGCCGAGACCGGAAACACCAAATCGAAGCCTCGGTCGTGGTTCGACGAGCTGTACCCCCAGACCTGCATCTCGCTGGAGGCGCGCTGCTCGATGATCTGCACATCCCTCTCCGACAGCTCTTCCTGCCAGGTGTCAGGTTGCTTTTCGATGGGCCCCAGTGAGCGAGCCTTCCACCATTCCGAGCTCGGGAAAAGAGAATCTCGGAGCTCTGTCACGTCTTCGAACGACTCGGTGACCCCCAGGAACTTTGCGATCACCGAGCGCGCTTCGTCCGGCGATGCGACGACGTCCTCGTATCTGAAAGCGAGGACACGGTCTGGGAACAAGCGACGGCAATCGTCTAGGCAACGAGCGTGATGAACCCACTTCTCGGCAAACGGAGCGGGATCATGGATGCCCCAAGGAACAGACCGGTGCGAGCGCAGCACCTCGCGGGGGTCGCGGACGACGCCGATGAGTTTCAATTCGGGGACCCCATCGAGCAGCTGCTCCGCCCATAGGAGATGATCGGGTGTCTTTTCGCCGAGGATTTCGTAGTCCTGAGGCGCGAGCGCCGTGACTATCCCCCGAAAGAGGTCCCACAGGAAAGCTTCCGGGCCGATCGCGTCGAGTGCTCGATCGATATCGAAGTCCAGTTCACGAAAGTGGTCCTTCGAGCGGAGCCACGCTATCGCATCCGACGCTCCATCACGGTCGAGCGGCCAGGTGTATCTCTCGGAGAGTGCCGGTGCGTGTCGCCAGAAATGGGTTTCCGCCGGCACCCAGACGGACTCGAGCTCGGACGCCATCCTCTGGACGAGTGTCGTCCCCGAGCGAGCCATCCCGGCTATCAGGAAAGCGAGTTTGGGCGTGGCTTCGCCATCGGTCATGGTGCCAAGGGTAGGGTGGGTGGAGGCAACGAGGACAGGATGTTAAACGGCGCGGTGCTCTGTTCGGCCAAGCCCTGGTCACGAACCCTCTCGGTCC
>CALGSZ010000004.1 GCA_937901745.1 uncultured Chloroflexota bacterium
CGGGAGCGACAGGTTTCAATCCCCACCCTGCTCAAGAGCAGAGTGCAACCGCTACTGCCGTTGCCGTAGCAGACCAACTTGCCGCCGAGCGGGTTTCAATCCCCACCCTGCTCAAGAGCAGAGTGCAACGCGGGCGCAACCGACGCGGAGGTCGCGGCGCGGGAGCCAGTTTCAATCCCCACCCTGCTCAAGAGCAGAGTGCAACTTCGGCCCACGCATTGCGCGCCTCGACCGCCAGCCGGTTTCAATCCCCACCCTGCTCAAGAGCAGAGTGCAACGTTGTCGTCGCCTCCCGAGTACGTCCCGATTGATTGGTTTCAATCCCCACCCTGCTCAAGAGCAGAGTGCAACGGCGCAGAATCTCGGCAAATCTTAGCGGATTCCCTCCTTTCCAACCGCGGGACGTCGGCGACACGTCTGTCGCGGGTGTCAAATTCTGTGGAAATGTTTGCGCTTTCCTCGCTCATGTTGCGCGAACCTCCTGGCATTTTCGTCGGTGCACCCGGTCCGCGCAATGATTCGTGCGGCGAACTATTGTCCTATTTGCGCGTAGCGGGCTTGCTCGAAACCAGCATATCGGCACCGACAGCCGTTCGGCTCACGGGCGGATCGGCCGGTGAGGGTAGGGCAGACGTGCGTGGGATGTCGAATCAGGCGACGCTGCGGTTGTCCGCGGCTGGCTGGGTGGCGACGAAGATTGTCTCCTCCCGGTCGAGCTGCACCAGCGCCTGCAGGATGTTGGCGGCGACCGCTTCGACCTCGTGGTCGATCAGCCACTGCAGGGCGTCGGTCAGCTCCAGCCGGGCGCCGGTCGGGCGGCGCTCCTGGAGATACGAGAGGGACGAAAGCACCGCCGGGGAGCAAACGTAGCGGCCAACAGCCGCATACACTCCCTCCGGCTCGGTGTCCGGGATCGCCTGGTAGATCGGATGGTCCGGACCGGGCTTTTCCGCGAGCAGTGCGATGGGGCGCGGATTGAGCCGCGAGTTCGCCGCGCGTAGCCGTGCCAGGCCGTAGTGACGGCGGCGACGCTTCAGCTTGGCGACGGCCAGGACGCTCGTCCGCCGAGCGGCGTACTGCTCCACGAGCTGCTGCAGCACCGTCGCGTCCGAGCGGTGCGAGGAGTCGAACTGGTTGTCGGGCAGGATCACGGCGAAGGGCCGATCCTGGATGACCGGCGAGGCCTGCAGGATGGCGTGACCAAGTCCAAGAGGCGCGCCTTGCTCGACCGGCGTGATCGCCTGTAACCGCTGGACGAACGATGGACGGCGGAATGCCTGCGCCATCGCCGCCGACTCTCCGGCCGGTAGGACAACGACGATCTCTCGAATCCGCGCTTGCATCGCTTCGGCGGCGGCGCGGTCGATCGCGTCCACGATCTCGTCGCGCGACCACTCGTGCCACTGCCAGCCGGCGATCGGGACGCAGCAGACGGGGACCGGTCCCGGTTGGCGCCACCAGTCGGCGGCGGCTCGCACGGCCTGCGCCTTGGCGCGCGCTTCCTCGACGACCATGTGGTGGACGAGCATGCGCTCGGTGGCCGGCAGCGCCAAATCGGTCAGGATCGCCGCCAGCGCGGCGTCGACCGAGGGCAGGCCGGGATCGGCATTTGCCGCCGTGGCCGTGCCGCGAGCCGGCCGGCTACCGGCTGGGTCTGCTTCGTACGTCGCCATCAGCTCGCCGGGCGGAAGTTGCAACGCGCGCTCGTAGGCGACGACGAGCTGTCGCGAGGGACGCGTTGTGCCGTTCTCCACGGCGGAGAGATGCGCCTTCGTGTAGCCCAAGAGGTTGGCTAGCTCACCGAGGCCCAGTCCCGCGCGATGACGGGCGAGCCGCATCCGCGCACCGAGCGGGAGCGAATCCAGCGTTCCCTCGGGGATAGGATTCTCTCTGCGACCCATCGGCGTTCTCCCTCGGGCTGAGAAGTAACACCTCGCGCCTGTACCGAACAATCTATCATCAACCGCGATTTTGTGCTCGTCGTCTGACTTGGATCCCCATTTTCTGTCGTGCTGGCTGCGACAGGCGACTTCGCGGGAGTCCGGCATGCCAGCGCAACGTACGCTTGACACCCGTTAGATGTTAGTTTATTAGATTGTCACTTGCTTTCGCTCGATGTCTCGCTCGCCACGGTCGCCAGCAGCGGTCATCGGGCCGGTGGGCTCGGCGGCCCGGGCATCGCTGGTGAAGTAGAGGAGGGACCTAATGAGGCGTCGTTGGGTTCGGCTGTTCGATGAGGGCTCCGCCGCGGACCGTGATCTCCTTGGCGGCAAAGGTGCGAACCTCGCCGAGATGACGCGCCTAGGCCTACCCGTCCCTCCAGGGTTCGTCATTACGACAGAGGCCTGCCGCGCCTACCTCAACTCAGACGGCCAAACGCCGGACGGACTCTGGGAGGAGGTTGAAGACGCCCTGGCCGCGATCGAGATGCGCGTAGGACGGCGGTTTGGTGATCCTGCCTGCCCGCTCCTCCTCTCGGTGCGGTCGGGTGCGCGCATCTCGATGCCGGGAATGATGGACACGATCCTCAACGTCGGGATCGACGAGCGCACGATCGCCGGGCTCGCCCGCCGGCACAACCCGGATTTCGCGCTCGATTGCGCCCGCCGGCTGACGGAGATGTATGGCCGCGTGGTTCTGGGCATCACGGACCGCGAATTCGACTGCTCGGTGCACCAGGCCGTCGCCGCGGCGGAGAAGGCGGTCAACGCTGGCGAGCAAGACGCGCTGGAGCAGGCCGTCGCCCGGCTGCGCGAGGCGGTCGCGGCACACGGCGCCCAGTTTCCAAGGACGCCGATGGAGCAGCTGCGCGGGGCAGTGATGGCCGTGTTCCGGTCGTGGAACACGCCGCGCGCGGTCGCGTATCGGCGCGCCCATAACATTCCGGACGATCTCGGCACGGCCGTGAATGTCCAGGCGATGGTCTTCGGCAATAGCGGATCGGACAGCGCCACCGGCGTCTGCTTCACTCGCAACCCGAACACCGGCGAGCCTGGCCTCTTCGGTGAGGTGCTGGTCGACGCGCAGGGTGAGGATGTGGTCGCTGGGATTCGCACTCCGCTGCCGATCGCGGCGATGCGCGATGACCCGGCGCTCTCGAGCGCGTACGAGCAGCTGTTAGAGCTTGCCGAGCACCTGGAGCTGCACTACCGCGACATGCAGGACATCGAGTTCACCGTCGAGCGGGGCCGGCTCTGGCTGCTCCAGACGCGGACGGGCAAGCGCACCCCGGCGGCGGCGGTCGCGATCGCCCTGGCAATGGCGGAAGAGGGGCTAATCGACCGGGAGACGGCGGTCCGGCGCGTCGAGCCGTCGCAGCTCGAGCAACTCCTGCACCCGCGCATTGATGAGTCGAAGCCACTGCAGGTCATCGCGACCGGCCTCCCGGCCTCGCCGGGCGCCGCTGCTGGACGCGTCGTCTTCGATCCGATGGAGGCGCGCCTCCTGGCCGAGCGCGGTGAGGATGTGATTCTTGTCCGCCAGGAGACATCCGCCGACGACTTCCCCGGAATGGTGGGGGCGCGGGGCATCGTCACCGCGCGCGGCGGCATGACCTCCCACGCGGCGGTCGTCGCGCGCGGCATGGGCAAGCCTGCGGTCACCGGCTGCGGGGAGATCGAGATCGCGCCGGTCGGTGAGACATTCCGCGCCGGCAAGGTCGTCGTCCATGCTGGCGATGAGATCACGATTGATGGCTCGACGGGCCGGGTGATGCTCGGGCGGGCGGAGCTGATCGAACCCGATCTCAGCGGCGGGGCGGAGACGCTGCTCTCCTGGGCCGATGGCTACCGCCGCCTGCGGGTACGCGCCAACGCCGACACGCCGGAGGATGCGCGCCGCGCCCGTGAGTTCGGCGCGGAGGGGATCGGTCTCTGCCGCACGGAGCACATGTTCTTCGGTGAGGACCGCATTGATATCGTGCGGGAAATGATCCTGGCCGAGACGGCGGAGGAGCGGCAGCAGGCGCTCGCCGCGCTGGAGCCGCTGCAGGTCGCGGACTTCGTTGGCATCTTCCGCGCGATGGCCGGCTGCCCGGTCACGATCCGCACGCTTGACCCGCCGCTGCACGAGTTCCTGCCGCCGACGCACGAGGACCGCGCTCGGTTGGCGAGGCGGATTGGGCGGGAAGTCGACGAAGTCGAGGCGCGCATCGAGGCGCTGCGCGAGGCCAACCCGATGCTCGGGCATCGCGGCTGTCGCCTCGGCATCACGCATCCGGAGATCACGGCGATGCAGGCGCGCGCCATCTTCCGCGCCGCGCTGACGTGCGCCGCCGAGGGCGTCGAGGTCTTCCCGGAGGTTATGGTCCCGCTGGTGGTCGATCCGGAGGAGCTGCGCCGGCAGCGGGAGGTGATCGAGGCGGAGGCGGAGAAGCTCTTCGCGCAAGAAGGGCGCCGCGTCCAGTACACGATCGGGACGATGATCGAGACGCCACGCGCCGCGCTTCTCGCGGACCGCATCGCGGCTCACGCGGACTTCTTCTCGTTCGGCACCAACGACCTGACGCAGATGACCTTCGCGCTCAGCCGGGACGATGCTGGCCGCTTCCTGCCCAGCTACGTGGATTGTGGCGTCCTGGGGGCTGACCCGTTCCAGGTGCTCGATGAAGACGGCGTCGGCCAGCTGATCGAGCTCGCCACCATTCGCGGCCGCAGCGCCAATCCGAAGCTCAAGGTCGGCATCTGCGGAGAGCACGGCGGGGAGCCGCGAGCCGTCGCCTTCTTCAACCGGCTTGGCATCGACTACGTCAGCTGCTCGCCGTTCCGGGTGCCGGTCGCCCGGCTCGCGGCGGCGCGCGCCCAGCTCAATATCGCTGGCGCTGGGCACTAACTGCCGACGGCGTAGAAGTCGCGATACCAGGCGACGAACCGGCTCAGACCTTCCTCGATCGGCGTAGTTGGGGAGAAGCCCGTCACGGCGGCGAGGTCGCTGACGTCAGCGTACGTCACCGGGACGTCGCCTGGTTGCATCGGCTTGTGCCGGATGATGGCGGGCTTGCCGATCAGCTCTTCGAGAATGGCGACGAATCGCCGCAGCTCGACCGGGCTGTGATTGCCGATGTTGTAGATGCGGAACGGAGCGGTCGAGCTCGCCGGATCGGGGGCCTCGCCACTCCAGGCTGGGTTGGGTTGCGGCAGCGTGTCGAGGCAGCGCACGACCGCCTCGGCGCAGTCGTCAATGTAGGTGAAGTCACGGCAGGCGCTGCCGTCGCCGTAGAGATCGATCGGCTTCCCCTCGAAGATCGCGCGGGTAAAGGAGAAGTACGCCATATCCGGCCGGCCCCATGGGCCGTAGACGGTGAAGAAGCGCAGTCCCGTCGCTGGCAGGCCGAAGAGATGGCTGTAGGCGTGGGCCATCAGCTCGTTGGCGCGCTTGGTCGCCGCGTAGAAGCTGACCGGGTGGTCTGCCAGGTCGTGCTCGGAGAAGGGGATCTTCGTGTTCGCGCCGTAGACGGAGGAGGACGACGCGAAGACGAGGTGGCGGACGCCCGTCTGCCGGCACCCTTCGAGGATGTTGCCGAAGCCGACGAGATTGGCGTCCACGTACGCCGCCGGGTTCTCCAGCGAGTAACGGACGCCCGCCTGCGCGCCGAGGTGGACGACGAGCTCGGGTCGCTCCTCCGCGAACAGGCGGACCATACCCTCACGGTCGGCGAGGTCGAGCCGGTGGAATCGGAAGCCCGGCTTCCCCTCGAGCTGGGCGAGGCGCGCCTCTTTCAGGCGCGGATCGTAGTAATCGTTGAGATTGTCGAGGCCGATTACCTCGTCGCCGCGTTGGAGGAGGAGCTGGCCGACGTGCATGCCGATGAAGCCAGCGACGCCCGTGACGAGGATTCGGGCCATCAGTCGCTCACTCCGGTCGAGACCGCGGGTCCCACCGACTCGCGGACGAACCCATCCAGCGGGTTGAGGCGGATCGGCTCGATCGGCGCGCCGAGGCCGATGCCGAAGTAGGTAATGCCCTCACGCGCCATCCGCTCCGGGTCGTAGATGTTGCGCCCGTCGAAGATGACCGGCTGCCGGAGCGTCGTGCGGATGACGTCGAAGTCGGGGCTGCGGAAGGCTCGCCATTCGGTGCAGATGATGAGCGCCTCCGCGCCGACGAGGGCCGCGTCCTCGCTCTCGCAGAGGACGAGCTCTCCGCTTTCCACCTGCTTCGGATAATGGCGGCGCGCCTCGTCCATCGCCTCCGGGTCGTACGCCTGCACGCGCGCGCCCGCTTGCCAGAGCAGCTCCATCAGCGCCCGGCTCGGCGCCTCGCGCATGTCGTTCGTGTTCGGCTTGAACGCCAATCCCCAAAGAGCGAAGGTCCGGCCCTTGAGGTCGCCCTGGAAGTACTGCGAGACCTTGTTGAAGAGGACGCGCTTCTGCCGGTCGTTGACATCCTCGACGGCGCGCAGGAGCTGGGCGTCGTAGCCGACGGCGGCGGCGACGCGCTCCAGGGAGCGGACGTCCTTGGGGAAGCAGGAGCCGCCGTAGCCGCAGCCGGGATAGATGAAGGCGTAGCCGATGCGGGGATCGGAGCCGATTCCGAGGCGCACGCTCTCAATATCAACGCCGACGCGCTCCGCGATGTTCGCCAGCTCGTTCATGAAGCTGATCTTGGTGGCGAGCATGGCGTTGGCCGCGTACTTCGTGAACTCGGCGGACCGAATGTCCATGATCATCAGGCGGCTGTGGTTGCGGTTGAACGGCGCGTAGAGCTCGCGCATCTGCTCGATGGCGCGGGGGCTATCCGAGCCGACGATGATCCGGTCCGGCTTCATGAAGTCATCAATCGCCGCGCCCTCTTTCAGGAACTCAGGATTCGAGACGACATCGAACTCGATGTCGAGCCCGCGCGCCTTCAGCTCGCGAGCGACGATTGCCCGGACGCGGTCGCCGGTGCCGACTGGGACGGTCGACTTGTTGACGACGGTCTTCGGCTCCGTCATCTTGCGGCCAATCTCCGTCGCGACTGCCTCGACGGCGCTTAGGTCGGACGAGCCGTCTGGCAGTGGCGGCGTGCCGACACAGATCATCTGGATGTCGCCGTGCGCAATGCCCTCCGCGGCATCGGTCGTGAAGCGCAATCGCCCGACGCGACGTGTGCGGGCGATCATCTCGCTCAGTCCTGGCTCGTAGATGGGCACCTCGCCGCGCTGGAGCCGAGCGATCCGGTCCGCGTCGATGTCGACGCACACCACGTCGTTCCCGACATCCGCAAAGCACGCACCGGTGACGAGCCCAACATAACCGGTGCCGAAAATCGTGAGGTTCATGCTGCCTCCCAGATCCTTGCCTAAGCGCCGTTCTCTAAAGCGGACTGCCCGCGCTCGCGTGTCTGATGACACGCGGCACCGGTCGGTGGTAGCGCCTCGGCCGCTCTGGGTTCAGAGTTTACGCTACGCTGGCGAGTGACATCGTGCGCGCTGCCGCGATTGTCTGTTCGAGTCCTTCCTCAAGGCTCGTCAGCGGCTCGTAGCCAAGTGCCTCCTGGGCGGCGCTAATATCGGCCGCGGAGTGGCGAATATCGCCGGGACGCTCAGGCTGCCGGTCCACGACGGGTGATTCGCCAAGCAGTTGGGCCATCAGGACCAGGAGCTGGTTCAGGCTCACCGAGCGGCCCGCGGCGATGTTGAAGACGCGACCGACGGCGTCCGGCGCTTCGGCCGCGAGCAGGTTGGCCTGCACGACGTCGCCGACGTAGACGAAGTCGCGAGTTTGCCCGCCATCGCCGTAGATCGTTGGCCGCTTGCCCTCCAGGAGAGCGCTCAGGAAGCGAGGGATCACTGGCGCGTATGCCGAGTTGGGGTCTTGCCGCGGGCCGTAGACGTTGAAGTAGCGCAGCGCGACCGTCTCCAAGCCCCAGACTCGGGTGAAGACCTGGCAAAGCTCTTCCCCAGCCAGCTTGCTCGATGCATACGGCGAGGCCGGTTGCGGAGGTTGACTCTCGGACTTCGTCGGCGCCGGCGTGTCGCCGTAGACGGCGCAGGATGAGGCGAAAACGACCCGGCGGACGCCTGCGTCCCTCGCCGCCGTGAGCACGTTGAGCGTGCCGATGACGTTGATGTCGTAGCACGATCGCGGATCGGCGACCGAGCGCGGGACGGACGGGTCGGCCGCCTGGTGGAACACGACCTTGACGCCAGCCATCGCCGCGCGGACAGCCTCCGCGTCGCGCAGATCGCCCTTCACGATCTCAATGTCTCCCGTGATGGAGGCGACGTTCTCGAGCTTGCCGGTCGAGAAGTCGTCGAAGATGCGGACGGCCTTGCCGCGAGAGGCGAGGCGAGCGACGAGGTGGGAACCGATGAACCCGGCGCCACCAGTAACGAGATACATTGCTCCTGCTCCTTGCGTGCCGCTTTGAGCAGCGGCATGCCCCGTGAGGGCGGCCATACCGCCCCTCGATCAACCTCGAATCACGCCGAGCGATTAGTCGCGAGATCAGTCGGCGACGGCCGCTAACGGCTGCCGCAGGTGCCCGACCATGGCCTGGACACCCGACTCGATAGGAGTGCTGGGGACCCAGCCGATCAGCTCCCGCAGCTTGCGCGTGCTCGGTACGCGGCGCCGTACATCCTCGAAGCCCTGCTGATAGACCTGATGTGGATCGACGTAGGTGATCGGCGAGTCGCTTCCGGTGACCTCGAGGACGATTTCAGCCAGGCGCTGGACCGGTATCTCCCGCTCGCTGCCGATGTTGACGATCTGCCCGACCGCGTCCGGCGTCCGCATCAGCGCCAGAATCGCGGCCGTGACGTCTTCGACGTAGGTGAAGCAGCGGGCCTGCGTACCATCTCCGAAGACGGTCAGCGGCTCGCCGCGCAGTGCCTGCCCGATGAACCGCGGCACCACCTTGTCGCTGGCCTGGCGCGGCCCGTAGGTGTTGAATAACCGGCCGACGACGACCGGCAATCCCCGCTCCTGACAGTAGGCCAGAGCCAGGCACTCGTCCGTCACCTTGGAGACGGCGTAGAGCCAGCGCGTTGCCTCCAGCGGGCCGATGACGCTCTCGGCCGTCTCGTCCAGGCCCGGTTGATCGTTCTTCCCGTAAATCTGCGACGTCGAGGCGACGAATACCTTCTTGCCCCAGCGTTCCGCTTCCCGCAGGACGTACGCGGTGCCCTCGACGTTCGTCGTGATCGCGTGAAGCGGCGCTCTGGAAACGCGGCGAGTACCGACGGCGGCGAGGTGGTAGATCAGGTCGGCCTCGCGGACCAGCGGCGCGACCACGGCGGCATCCAGCACGCTCCCCTCGACGAAGCGAAAGAGGGGATGGCCGATCAGGTGCTCGATGTTGGTAAGGCGCCCCGTGCTCAGGTCATCCAGGACGATGACCTGCTCGCCAGCGGCGATGAGCCGATCGGCGAGGTGCGAGCCGATGAATCCGGCGCCGCCCGTGATCAACGCAACCATCTCCTGATCCCTCCGTTCCCCCTGCGTATCGCCAGTTGCTTGATGCACGTCGCTTCCGAATGCCGCCCGCTCAGCGCCGAACCCGCGAGGTTGCTCGCCAGCTCGCGCTTGTCTGCCGGCGGGTCGGGCTAGACCGTTGGTCCTAGCCCGAGGGTACGGGCTAGGCGTTTTCGCAGCCATCGCCCGCGAGTCATAGGCGGCGCGGGACGAACGTCCTCGGTGCTGGCCGATTAGCGGCCGCGCATCCCGAGAACGACACCCACCGTGCGCCAGAGAATCGTGAGGTCGAGGCCAAGCGAGGCGTGCTTGATGTAGTACAGGTCGTACTCCAGCTTCGTGCGGGTATCGCGGATGGAGCTCGTGTAGCGATAGGAGACCTGAGCCCAGCCGGTGAGCCCGGGCTTGACGACGTGGCGCAGGTTGTAGCCGGGGAGCGCGGCGGCCAGCTCCGTCGTGAATTCGGGCCGCTCCGGCCGCGGTCCGACCAGGGTCATGTCGCCTCGGAACACGTTCCACAGCTGCGGGAGCTCGTCGATGCGAGTGAGCCGCATGAAGCGCCCGACGCGGGTGACGCGGGGATCGTGCTCGCTCGCCCAGACGGCGCCGTCGCGTTCGGCGTCCTGCCGCATGGTCCGGAACTTGTAGATGCGGAAGATGCGCCCGCCGAGACCGACGCGGTCCTGGGAATAGAAGATGGGGCCGGGCGAATCGAGCTTGATGGCGAGCGCGATTAGCGGCAGCGTCGGCAGCACGATCAGCCCGAGCACGAAGCTCACCAGGATATCGAGCGCGCGCTTGGCGATCGCGTAGCCGCCCTGAATGACGGGTTGCTGCTCAACACGCGCCAGGAAGGGATCTTGCTGCGCCAGCTCGAGCGGAATACGGCCGAGCAGATCCTCGATCTTTTCGCCGCCGCTGCGGACGGTTGGCCGCTTGCCCCGGCGGTCGGTGACGTCCGGCAGAATCGGTCGGAGCGGCTCGACGACGATGACTTCGTCGCAGGTGGTGCTCCGGATGAGGTTGGTCGCATCGGCGAGCGAGGTGGCGCGCAGCAGGCGAGGAGCGGCGTGGCCACGAGCCGCGGCTCGCTCCGACCAGGTGCTCGCGATGACCGTGGCGAGCCAGCCGCCGCCGACCAGGACGGCGCTCTCTGGCCCGGCCTGCCCAGTGCGCGTGGCCACGGCACCGCCGACGGCAATCGCGCAGAGAACCGCGACCGCCCCGGCGAGCGATGGGTGACCCTCCACGAGGAGCGCCAACGCGGCGAGCGCTCCGGTGCCGATCAGCATGAGCATGGTTAGCCCGAGCGGCAGGCGGAAGCGTCGGCGGCACTCGTAAGTACCCGTTGACGGTGTTTCGACTGGTGCTTTCAGAAGACTCTGTCGCGCACTCATTGCTGTGCCTCCGCGCCTGGCGATTTCGGTGGACCCCGGCGGCCAGTAACGCCTTGCCGGGTCGCCAAGCCATCCGGGCGTTCAGGCGGTCACGCGAATGCAGACCTGGCCTGGCTGCGCGGCCGGTTTCACCACTCGCTCCCCACCGCCCAGGTGACCAGATACAGGCGGTGGTTCATTGCTTCCGACTGGAGAATGGCCCGGACGGGCTAGCTCCATGTTCCTAGGACATACGATAGAGATGCATTTGTCGGAATTCAACCGTCCGGACCATGAGAAGTGATAGGATTTGCATCCCAACTCGAAAGTACAAAGGTACCGAGCCGGAATGAAATGAGGAAACGAGTACCGGCTGATGGCGGGTACACTACACGGGAATAGGAGCGACCACCGCGGTTTGCTGCCATGGACACGATGGGGTGAGAGCTTGCGAAACGAGGGATTGGGGTCAGATAGGGACACAATGAGAGGCGAGTCCGAGCGCCCGCGCTCGGATGAGGGGGCGCGCGGCGGGACCCCCGCGTCGCCTGGCCGGCGCCGACACAGACGGCGGCCGGACTCCGCCGAGTCCGCGGGGGAGAAGCGTCAGGAATCACAAGGTGGGCGCCGCCAAGGCCGGCAGTCGTCCGCGCCCGCTGGTCAGCGAGGAGAAGCGCCGGCGCAGGCCTCAGGGGCGAAACGCGCGGAGCAAGGCGGGCGCGGCGAGCGACGCCAAGGTGGGGGCCGGCGACCTCGCCGCACGACGGATCGGGCGGAGTCCGCATCGGTGCTGCGCGGGCCGCGCGGTCGGCTCCGCGTCATTCCACTCGGCGGGGTGGGCGAGATCGGGAAGAACATGACTGCCGTCGAGTATGAAGATGAGATCATCCTGCTCGACTGCGGCGCCAAGTTCCCGGAAGAAGAGCAGCGCGGCATTGACTTGATCGTCCCCGACGTCACCTACGTCCGGGAGCGGCGGGCGAATCTGCGCGCCATCCTCGTCACCCACGGCCACGAGGATCACATCGGCGGATTGCCCTACATCCTTCCACAATTGAAAGGGCGGACGCCCATCCCGATCTATGGCTCTCCGCTCGCGCTCGGCTTCATCGAGCACCGGCTGCGGGAGCACCGCCTGGAGAAGCTAGTCGATCTGCGGCCTGTCGCCGGGCGCGAGCGAGTCCCGATCGGCAAGCTCTCGGCCGAGTTCATCCACGTCACCCACTCCATCCCGGACACCAACGCGGTGGCGGTCCACAGCCCGGTCGGGACGATCATCGACACGGCGGACTTCAAGTTCGATCCAACGCCGGTCATGGGCGAGCCGACCGACGAGCGCCGCTTGCGCCGCCTCGGCGATGAGGGAGTCCTCGCGCTCTTCTCCGACACCGTGCGCGTCGAGACGATGGGCAGCACGCCTTCCGAGCGGGTCGTGCTGGAGACGATTGATTCGGTGATCCGGCGGGCGCGGGGACAGGTCCTAATTGCCACCTTCGCGTCGAACATCAGCCGCTTGCACATGGCGTTGCTCGCCGCGGAGAAGTACGGCCGGAAAGTGGCTGTCGCCGGTCGGAGCATGGAACAGAATGCTCGCGTCGCGATCCAGCTCGGCTACCTCGATCCCTCGCCTGGGACGCTCATCACGCTGGACGAGGCGATGCGGCTACCCAAGGAGCGCCGCGTCCTCGTCGTCACCGGGAGCCAGGGTGAGGCCGAGGCGGCATTGGCGCGGATCGCGGTCGGTGACCATCCGAAGATCCGGGTCGGCGGCGGGGATACTGTCATCATTTCGGCGACGCCGGTGCCGGGGAACGAGGAGACGGTCGCGCGTACGATCGACAACCTCTTCCGGCGGGGCGCGCGTGTCGTCTACAGCGCGATCGAGAAGGGCGTACACGTCTCCGGTCACGCCGGCCGCGACGAGCTGCGGCGGATGATCGAGCTGGTGCGGCCGAAGTTCGTCGTCCCGATCCACGGCGAGTATCGCCACATGGTCCTCTATCGCGAGCTGTGCGCCTCGGCCGGCATCCCGGCGAACCGCGTGCTGCTCCCCGAGATCGGGGGCGTGCTGGAATTCACGGCCAACAGCGCGACGAGCAAGGGCCGCGTACCGGCTGGGACGATCCTCGTTGACCGGCTTGGTGATCGCGGCGGACAGGTCATCCTGCGCGACCGCGAGCATCTCGCTGATGACGGCGTCGTCGTTGTTACGGTCGTCGTCAATCGCGAGTCGGGCGAGATCATCGCCGGGCCGGATCTGGTGGCGCGTGGGTTGCGGCCCGAACTGGACGGGACCGCGCTTTCGGAGGCCGAGCGCGAGCTACGGCGCGCGCTGGAGCGGCGGTCGCGCGGCGAGCCGCAGTATGGCTATCTGGTCGGGCGAATGAAGGAGATCGTCGGCCGCTCGATTCACCGGCGGTCCAAGAGCCGCCCGATGATCTTGCCGGTCGTCACCGAGTTGTAGGCGCTGAGCGACGCACCCGCGTGGTGGCGGGTGTGCGGCAATCGGCCGTTGTTGCTACCGGGGATTGGCGCCGCTGACCGCTGTGGCGACCGGCGCGGCCTCGGCGTCTGCGGTCGAAACTGCATCCTCGGGATCGATCCAGCGCTCGGCCCAGGATGCTATCCCATCCATGACTTGGTCGAGGGCGCGGCCCTTCTCCGTCAGGCGGTACTCGACGCGGACGGGGAACTCTGGGTGAACCAAGCGCTCGACGATTCCCTCTGCCTCGAGTTCCTTCAGCCGCTCGGAGAGGAGCCGGTCACTCAGACCGGGAACGGCTTCCGTGATCTCGGAAAAACGACAGCGGCCGCTGCGAAGCGCGCGGAGGATAACGCCGGTCCAGCGACGACCAATAAGCTCGATCGCCCGGTGGAAACGTGGACAAAAGGCAGGCATGGACGATCCGTCACACATGTAACGATGCTAACACTTCGTAAGGGGCTTGACAAGCGTAAGATAACAAGAGTATAGTCGCTTACGATTGGTAAGCGGGGCCGGGCACCGCGCCCGGCCCCAACGCGAGAGCAAGAGGAGGGTTTCTTCTGATGACTGAGGCGACGACTGCAACCGCGGCTGCTGCGTCGACCAAGACGACGTGGGTGATCGATGCGAGCCACACCGAGATCGGCTTCGCCGTCCGGCACATGATGATCTCGACCGCCAAGGGCCACTTCCATGGTGTCACGGGAACCATCACGCTCGATGAGGCTGATCTGACGCAGTCCAGCGCCGAGGTGACGATCGACGCCGCCACGATCGACACCCGCGATCCCAAGCGGGACGAGCACCTGCGCTCGGCCGATTTCCTGGATGTCGAGCATTACCCGACGATCACGTTCAAGTCGACAAAGATCGAGTCCGTGGGCGAGAACCGCTTCAAGGCCACCGGCGACCTGACGATTCGCGGCGTGACGCGACCGGTGGTGCTCGATATCGAGCTGCAGGGCCGCACCAAGTCGCCGTGGGGACAGGAAGTCATTGGTCTCAGGGCTGAGGGGAAGATTAACCGAAGTGACTTCGGGCTGAACTGGAACGTCGCGCTCGAGGCGGGTGGTTTCCTCGTGGGCGACGAGGTCAAGCTCATCGCTGAGGTCGAGGCGATCTTGCAGAGCTAACGCCTCCTCTTGCTCGCCGGGCGGTCGATGTCACACCGGACGTCGGCCGTCCGGCATTTTGTGTCTGGGAAGGACAAACGGGGAGGCACTCAGTGGAGCGCGGGAGCTAACCCGGCGCGCTACAAGGCGGCGATGCGAGCAGTCCAGGCGGCAGCGGCTTCCGCGGCCTCCTCGGCCACGTCGCGATCACCCACTGCTTCGAGCGCCAGGCGCCGTACTTGACCGACGAATTGCTCGGGAGTGGGGAACGACCAGCGCCGAACATCGGAGAGGGTGTCCGGCCGGCGCCATCCCCGCGCGAGCACCCACCGCCCGTCCGCGTATTCGCCGAAGAGCGCGATCTCACCGCCACGCCAGGCGAACAGGGCCGCCGCGTCGTCGCTCAGCGATTGTGGTTGGAACTTGACCCATTGCTCCATATGCCGCGCCGATCTCTTGCTCACGGGAGCCGGAGGACTGTCTCGAGGAGACGGTCGCGTACCCTGGAGACACTCCCGGAGCTTACCCGCGCGCGTGCGGGTAATCAGCGTGCGGCCGGCACAGGGGGCACGAGAGATTCTTGGATTCCCGGCCCAATTTGGGAGGTTCTAGGCGCGGCGCTAACCGGTGAGGCGGGCTATCGGGTCCGTCAGTGAGAGGGATTCATCCCAAGGCAAGGAGGCCCGCACGAAATGCTCGTGGCCGAGCCAGGCCTCGATCTCCGCGGGCGGGAGCGCGGACCACGGCGCGGCGTCACCGAACTGGCTGCGGTGTGCCAGCAGCGCCGCCAGCTTACGCTGTAGCTCCTCCGGCGTCAGGTTGAAAATCGTCGTGATCTCCGCCACCGGCGTGCCGACCTGAGCCAACTCCTCCGGAGAAAGCGAGGCGAGCGGGCTATTGGGCACGTTGGCCGCCCTGGCGAGGATTTGCTCGCGGGGAGCGGTCGCGAAATAGAGCGCCGCGACGCGCCATCCATCCGGATCGTTGCCGGCTTGCAGCACCGCCGCGTGTGTCGCCCGGTGGATCGCGACGTGGTCAGGGTGGCCGTAGATGCCGTCCTGGCCAAACGTCACAACGGCCGCGGGACGCCGCTCCTTGAGCAAGTCCACAATGTGCGCCGAGACCTCCTCGACCGGCGCCTGCATCAGCGCTTGCGGATGTTGATTGTCCGGCGTGCCGCGCATCCCGGAGTCGCGATAGCCGAGAAAACGAACGTCGGTGACGCCCAGGTGCGCCATCGCCGCGCGGAGCTCCGCTTCGCGGACACGGCCTAACTCGCCTTGAGGCGCGTCAATGTCGCCGCGGATTTCGCCCGCTTCGCCGCGCGTGGCGGAGACGAGCGTGACGGGCACGCCGTTGTCGCGTAGTCGAGTGAAGAGCCCGCTGCAGCTAAAGGACTCATCGTCCGGGTGAGCGAAGACCGCCAGCACCGGACCGGCCGGATCGTTCGCGGTCATGACATAACCTCTCCTTCCAGTGACTCATCCCAACTCCCGCCGTCGGGGAAGAGGAGGCGTTCCAGGAGCATCTGTCGCTCCCGGCCCGCCCGGTAGGCCGCCGCCTTCGTCTGGTCGGGCGGGACGACCGGCACCCCGGCGGCCGGGTCGTCCGTCTCGCCGAGGGCAGCGACGCCGAGGCTATCGAGGGCCGCCACGGCGGCGCCTCGCGCGGAGGCTTCCTCCTCCGGCGGCAGCGTCAGGAGGGGATGAGCGAGCGTATCCGCGGTGATCTGGAGCCACAGCGGCGAGCGGAGAATCGCCGCTCCGTTGGCGGCAATCTCATGGTCCGGAGCGGCGACGGCGCGGATCGCGTCGTAGAGCCGCGCGAAGCGATAGGCGACCGCTTCCATCGCCGCTCGCAGCACGTGCTCGCGCCGCGTGTGGAGCGTCATCCCCGCGATGATGCCCGTCGCACGGTCGTTCCAGATCGGGGATCGCTCGCCAGCGATGAACGGCAGAATCGTCAACCCGTGGCTGTCCGGTGGCAGTTCAGCCGCTTTGGCCATGTCGTCGCCTTCGAGCGGCGCGCCGAGCAGGTCGCTCATCCAGGCTAACAGCAGGCCGCCGTTGCTGATCGCGGCGCCGAGAATGGCGCATTGCCGGTCGAGTCGGTAGGCCCAGAGATCGCTCGGGATGGTGAGGGGCTGGCCGATCGGCGCCGGGACAATGATCCGCATCGCGCCGGTCGTGCCCAAGGTCAGCGCGATCCGGTCCGGCGAGACCGCGCCACAGCCGAGATTGGCGCAGGCGCCGTCGCCGAGCGGCGGGTACCACGGAACGTTCGCCAGCGCCGGCCAGCGTGCGGCGAACTCCGGCCGCAATCCTTGCGCGGGTTGATCGCGGTCGACCAACGGCGGCAGCGTCGTGGGATCGATCCCTACCGCCGCCGCCATCTGGGCGTCCCACTCCGCGGTCCGCTGCTCGAGCATGCCGGTTCCGGAAGCCATGCAGACCGACATACAATCCACGCCGAGGAAGCGGGTGATCATGTAGTCGGCGAAAGAGGTCCAGCGTGCGACGGAACGAAACTGCTCGGGCCGTGTCTCGCACAGCCAGCGGAGCTTGGCTGGCCAATAGCTGGAGTGGATGACGCAGCCGGTGCGCGCGTGGACCTCGCGGCGATCGAGCTCGGCGCGGAGGGCCGCGACCTGTTTCGCGGAGCGCGTATCCGCCCAATACAGCACAGGTGTGACTGGCTTGCCGCTGGCGTCGAGCCCGAGGAGACTGTGCCAGAAGCAGGACATCGCGACGGCGGCGATTTCGTCGGCATGGCTGGCCGCGTTGGCGAGGGTTGCATCAACGCACTCTGCCAAGAGCTCGACGAGACGGTCAGCGTCCATCTCGGCGCCGCCGTCGGGGGTCGTCACCAATTCGTAGCCAAGCTGCGTTTCAGCGTTGGCGAGCGCGCGTCCCCGCCGGTCGAAGAGCAGCGCGCGGACGCTGGATGTCCCGGCATCGAGCGCAAGCACGAGCGGCGGTTCTGCCTCACGCCACGTCACGGTCGGCATGTTCAAGCGCTCCCCGGCTCGCGGCGAGTCCGGCGGCGCTGACTGGCGGAGCCACCGGACCACCGGTATCATTTGGGAAGTATTGGCCTCGAAGCGGCCTGCCGGCGCAGGTCTGGCGTCGGTGGCACGTGCGGGCGATGATACCAACCGCGGGGCGGCTATGCGCTAACCTGGCGCCGCTGCGCGTGGCGATAGTCGTTCATGACGGAAGAGGGAGGGAATGGCGAACGCCCGGCTCAGTCCCGCCGTGCGGGCATTCTTAGAGGAACCTCGCTTCGCGATCCTGGCGACAATCAATCCGGATGGCTCGCCGCAGCAGTCGGTGATGTGGTACCGGCTGGACGGCGACTGCGTGATGATGAACACGTCCCGGGGGCGCGTCAAGGATCGCAACCTGACCCGCGATCCTCGCGCCTCGATCTGCGTCGAAGATGGCTACCGTTTCGTCACGATCAGCGGCCGAGTCCAGCTGATCGATGACCAGTCGCAGGCGAAGGCCGATATCCACGCGCTGGCGGTGCGTTACCACGGTCCAGAGCGCGCCGATGAGATGATGCGCGAGCAGTTCTCGAAGCAGCAGCGGGTCACGATCCAGCTCAGCATCGATCGGGTCGTGGCGTCTGGATTCGACGAGTGATGCGCCGTTCCCAGCGCGACGGGCAACGGGTGGCGTGCCTATGATCGTGGCACTGGCTGGGGGTGTCGGCGGGGCAAAGCTCGCGCAAGGGCTGGCGATGGCGTTGCCGCCTGGTGAGCTGACGGCCATCGTCAACACCGCGGACGACTTCGATCTTTACGGTCTCCGCATTTGCCCCGACCTGGACACCGTCCTTTACACCCTGGCCGGCCTCGCCAACCCCGTCACGGGTTGGGGCATCGCCGGCGATACGCAGCACGCGCTCGGCGCCATGGCCCGGCTCGGACGAGACACGTGGTTCGTGCTCGGCGATCAGGACTTGGCGACGCACATCCTGCGGACGGAACGCCTGCGAGCCGGGGCGACACTGACCGAGGTGACGGCCGAGTTTGCCGCCGCGCTCGGCGTCGCGACGCGGCTGCTGCCGATGTCGAATGATCCGGTCGCGACGATGGTCGAGACGCCAGACGGACCGCTGGAGTTCCAGGAGTATTTCGTGCGTCGCCGCCAGCAAGACGAGGTGCGCGGGATCGTCTTTCAGGGGATCGAGCAGGCGCGGCCCAACCCGCAGGCTCTGGAAGCGATCGCGGCGGCGGAGGTGATCGTAATCTGCCCGTCGAATCCGCTCGTCAGCGTCGGGCCGATCCTCGCGCTGAACGGGATGCGCGAGGCGCTCCGTGCCGCGACGGCGCCGATCGTTGCCGTCAGCCCGATCATTGGCGGGAGAGCGGTAAAGGGTCCAGCTGATCGGATGCTCGCGAGCTTGGGGCATGAATCCTCGGCGGCCGGCGTCGCGGCGCTCTACGGCGACCTCCTAGACGGCTATGTCCTCGACCAGGTGGACGCGGAGCAGGCCGAGCGCATCGAAGCTCGCGGGCCGCGCGTGCTCGTCACGCGGACGTTGATGGGAGACGCGGCCGATCGCCGTCGCCTCGCTGAGGAAGTGCTGGCGTTTGGGCGGTCCCTCTCGCGTAAAGGCGCGGGCGTCGCATGAGCGCGGAGGTGCTTGCCGTCGTCCCGGTACGCTCGCTGCGCGGAGGGAAGACGCGTCTCGCCGGGGTGCTGCCGCCGCCCGCAAGGGCCGAGCTGACCCGGCAAATGCTCCGGCGCGTGGTGGATGCCGCGCTCGGCTCTGATGTCGTGGCGCGGGTGCTGGTCATCAGTCCTGACCCGGAAGCGCTCGACTATGCCGCGACGCTGCACCCGGCGGTCGTTCCGGTGCAACAAGACCCGGATGCCCCAGGCTTGAACCATGCCATTGCGCAGGGGCTGCATCTGGCGCGGGAGGAAGGAGCGGCGGCGGTCCTGACGCTCTTCAGCGACCTTCCATTACTGACGGCGGACGACGTGCGGAACCTGGTGCGCCGCGACGCGCCGGTCGTCATCGCTCCGGATCGGCACGGCACGGGGACGAACGCGCTCATGCTCCGCCTCGCGGCGCTGCCCCCCGATTCACCGCCGTTCACCTTCCACTTCGGCCCCGAAAGCTATGCCCGGCATCTCGAGGAGGCTGACGCGCACGGTCTGGAGGTCAGTGTCTCGTTCGCGGCCGGCACCGCGGTGGATCTCGATACACCCGACGATCTCGATCGTCTCCTGACAGCCAAGGCGCTGACCATCGAAGGGGCGGACGGCATCGCCGTGGCGGCAGGAGCGACGGCGGATCTCACGGCTGATGGAGCCGGCGAATGAGCGAGTACGCTGCCTCCTCCCCCGGAGAAGAGCGAGGGGCCGAGATTCGGCTGATCGGCCTGGACGGGATCCCGGAGATCAAGCCGGGCGACGATCTCTCCGCCGTCATCGGCGACGCGATCGAGCGGACGAGATGTGGACTCCTGCCCGGCGATGTCCTCGTCGTCACACACAAGATCGTCAGCAAGGCAGAGGGGCGCCTGGTGCGCCTGGCGGAGGTCGAGCCTTCGCCGCTGGCGTGCCGGCTGGCCGAGCAGTACGGCAAGGATGCGCGGCAGGTCGAAGTCGTCCTGCGCGAGGCGAAGCGCATCGTCCGGATGGACCGAGGCATCATCATCGCGGAGACCTCGCACGGCTTCATCTGCGCGAACGCGGGCGTCGATGCCTCGAACGTGGGTCCGGACACGGTCTCGCTGCTACCGGTCGATCCCGACGCCTCGGCGGCAGCGCTGCGGGATGCGCTCGCCGCGCGGTTCGGTGTCGCGCCCGGCGTCATCATCTCGGACTCCTTCGGCCGGCCGTGGCGGGTGGGGATCGTCAACGTCGCGCTCGGCGTTGCTGGCATCGCGCCGCTGGCTGACTATCGGGGACACTATGACCCGAGCGGGTACGAGCTGCACGTCTCGGTGCTGGCGATCGCTGACGAGCTGGCGTCGGCGGCGGAGCTGGTGATGAATAAGCTCGATGCGCGGCCGGTCGTCCTCGTGCGGGGCTACGTCCCGCCGACTGATGACCCGCCTGGAACCGGCAAGGATCTGCTGCTCGATCCCGCGCGGGATCTGTTTCGATAAGGTGGGCGCTCATTCGCCACATGGGAGGGGTAGAGGGAGCGCCTCAACGGCTCGCGGATTGCGGCTCAGGAGAGGGAGCACAGATGGGTTTTCTCGGCTATGCGGCGAGCTTCGAGCAGTTTCACCCGAATGACATGCTGCGCTGGGCGCGCCTGGCGGAGGACAACGGCTTCCGCGGGGTGATGGCATCTGACCACTTCCATCCGTGGGTGCCGTCGCAGGGGCATTCCGCCTTCGTCTGGGCTTGGCTCGGCGCGCTCGGTGTCCAGACCTCGCTCCGGTTCGGCACCGGCGTCACACCACCGGGCTATCGCTACCATCCGGCGATCATCGCCCAGGCCGCGGCGACGCTCGAAGCGATGTTCCCCGGCCGCTTCTACCTCGGGCTCGGCGCTGGTGAGGCGCTCAATGAGCACATCGTCGGCGCCTACTGGCCGGAGGCCCCGGTCCGGCTGGAGCGCCTGGCCGAATCGATCGAGATCATCCAGCAGCTCTTCACCGGCAAAGTCGTCAAGTACCGCTCGCAGCACTTCAACGTCGAGAGCGCCAAGCTCTACACGCTGCCGCCGTCGCCGCCGCCGATCTACGTCGCGACCGCGGGGCCGATCCAGGCCTACCGCACCGGGAAGATGACCGACGGTCTGATCACCGTCGGCGCGAGCGATGAGAAGCTGAAGATGCTGATCGAGCGGTTCGAGCGGGGCGCCCGCGAGGCCGGCAAAGACCCCTCGAAGTTGGCGAAGATCCTGCAGATCAAGATTTCCTTCGCCGACTCCGAGGAGGCGGCGGTCGAGCAGGCGATGCGGGAGTGGCCGAACGGCGGCATGGCCTTCCCGAAGGGCGACATCCGGAACCCGGAGGATTTCGAGGCGATGGCGAAGCTGGTCCGGCCTGAGCACTTCAAGAACCGCGTGCTGATGTCGCCGGATCTCGACGAGCACGTTGCGCACATCCAGCACTTCATTGACCTCGGCTTCCACGAGATCTACGTCCACAACGTCGGTCGCAATCAGGACGAGTTCATCACCGCCTACGGCAAGCACGTGGTACCCAAGCTGAAGTGGCCGGCGTCGGAATAAGCGAGTGAGGTTGGCCGCGTCTGGCTGACCACGAACAACGCCGACTTCGTGCGAGTGACGGCGCATGGACCTCAGCGGTTCATGCGCCGTTGCTATTGGGCCGCACCGCGGCGCGAACCGTTTCGGATGCACTTGACCAGGTTCGGCGAGTGCAATATAGGCTACGTCGCCCGACGAAAATCAATCGCTCGAGACCTCTTGAACCTCACGTTACGTGAGGGTGTAGGGTCTAGCGCGGAGGTGGCGAATGGCCCGCTGGCTGCGGATCGGTGAGCTAGCCGCGTCGTGCGGTGTCTCGATCCGGACGTTACACCACTACGACGAGCTTGGCCTTCTGCGGCCAGAGGCGCAGACCGAGGGCGGGCATCGGCTCTACGGTGAAGGGAGTCTGCTCCGATTGCAGCAGATTCTGACCCTGCGAACCCTCGGGTTGTCGCTGCGAGCGATCAGCGAGTTGTTGGACCGGCCGGACTTCGACCTGATCGCTTCGCTACGGATCCAGCAAGAGGTCCTTCGCCAGCGCCAGGAAGAGTTGGCCCGAGCGCAGCAGGCGATCGCGGATCTCCTGCAGTACCGACTGGA
This sequence comes from uncultured Chloroflexota bacterium, assembly GCA_937901745.1. Classification (GTDB taxonomy): domain Bacteria; phylum Chloroflexota; class Chloroflexia; order Thermomicrobiales; family UBA6265; genus CALGSZ01. Next base: position 22,160 of record CALGSZ010000004.1, read on the forward strand.
GACCGGGCACTGGGACTGGCAGCGCGTGACCCGCGCCACCACGGCAGTTCGACAAGGTGAGGAAGGAGACGTCATCATGGAGAAGTGGTACTCGCCGGAGCAGATGGAGCGGTTCGCGAAGGTCGCGGAGACCATCCCGGCAACCGAGATCGAGGCGATTCAGAACGAGTGGACGATGCTGCTTGCCGATGTGCGGGCGAACAAGCATCTCGACCCGCGCAGCAGCGAGGCGCAGGCGCTGGCCGATCGGTGGCAGGAGCTGACAGAGCGCACCACGCGAGCCTATCAGTCTGATCCTGGGCTCCTACAGGTGATCGGCGAGAAGTACCGCGAGGGCGCGTTCGAGGGCGATTTGCGCATGCCGCAGCAGGACGATTTCGCCTTCATCCAGCGGGTGCTGGACGCGCGGCAAGCCTAATCCGGCGCTTGAGTTGGCAGCGCCAAGTGAGGTTACGAGCCGGGCTGATCGGCACGCTGCTTGCGCCCTCGACTCGACGTGATACAGAAGGCTACTCGATAAAGGAGGAGCGCGGATGGAGAGCGGCGAGGAGGCAGCGGTGCTGAAGGAGCCGACCAATCCGGCGGATGAGTCCGAGGAGCTGGTGGAGCTTCCGCCCGGACTCGGAGACCATCAGATCGGGGAGGCGGCGGAGGTGTTCGCCGGGCTCCCCGATCGCCTTTCGGTCGAGGAGTACAACTACGACCACTTCCGCAGGGGGCACCTGATCGCCGACATTCGTCGGACGATGGAGCGGCGTGGAGTCGCGCCCGGTCAATACACCTGGGATTTCACACTGCCCCAAGCGAGCGGTGGCTGGCTCCGCCTCGACAATCTGCGCGGCACGCCGGTCTTGCTCCACTTCGGCTCGTACACATGTCCGGCAAGCATCGGCACGGTGGAGCCGTTGAAGAAGCTGTACGCCCGTTGGGGTGCCCGCGTCGCGTTCGTTGACGTGCTCGTTCGCCAGGCGCATCCGGGGCCCGGCGCACCGGCCTACCAGAGCGACGACCAGAAGCTGGAGGATGCCCGCCGGTACCAGCAGGAGGAGGGTATCCCCTGGCCGGTACTCGCGGACGATCTCGCCGGCACGGTGCACCAGGTCTACGGCATGCTCCCTAACGCGACATATCTCATCGACGTGGACGGCCGCATCGCGTTCTACAACATGTGGACGCACGCGCCGACGCTGACTGCCGCGCTCGAGCAGCTCTTTCGCCAGGACTGCCGGGGCGTGGTCGGCGACGGCTACGACCGAGTCATCCACCTCTGGCCGGCGCTAACGGTTGGCTGGCGGGGCATCGAGCGGGGGCTTCCGGACAGCTACCGGGACCTGCAGCGCGCGGTGCCGGGGAGCGGCTCGTTGCTGCGGCTAGGCTATAGGATGCGACCGCTCTTGGCGCCGATGACGTTGCGTACGACAACAACACCGATGCCCGTCAGGGCCGGGCTGATCGCTGGCGTGGCCGTGGCCTCGCTGCTCGCCGTTGGCCGATCGCGCATGCAGAGCGGCGCCAAGGACGACCGCCGCGACGACTCCTAGCCGCGGAGAAAGCCGCCTTCCGAGTGGATGACCTGACCGGTAATCCAGCCGGGCTCGTCGCTGGCGAGGAACGCGACGAGGCGAGCGACATCTCTTGGCTGTCCAATCCGCCCGAAGGGGAAGCGGGGCAGGAGCGCCGCCTTGAGTTCGTCGCTCATCCAGCCGGTATCCGCTGGGCCGGGATTGACCGCATTGACGGTGATGCCGAGCGGGGCGACTCCGGCGGCGAGCGAGACGGTCAGGGCTTCGACGGCGCCTTTCGTCGCGGCGTAGGCGAGCTCCTCTGGCATCGGTCCCAGGGATTGCCCGGACGTTAGGTTGATAATCCGGCCGCCCGGCCCTCCGGGCCAGCGACGCGCGAGCTCGACGGAGAGCAGCGCGGTGGCGCGGAGATTGACCGCGTAGTGGGCGTCGAGCGTGGCGGCATCGAGCCGCGCGTAGCCGTCTCGCGTCGAGTAGGCCGCATAGTTGACCAGGATCGCGGGCGGTCCGAGTTGCGTGGTCACCTCATCGAGCAGCCAAGCTGGCGTCTCCGGCTGGGACAAGTCGGCCTCGATGGCCACCGCGCGGACGCCCTGTGCCTGTAGCTCTGTCACCAGCGCGGTGGGGCCGTTCGGATCCGCGCCCCAGGGCATCTCGCGGTCGTAGGTTTGCCAGTGGGTGAAGGCGATGTCCACGCCGTCGGCGGCCAGCGCCCGGCAAATGGCAGCGCCGATCCCTTGCCGCCGGCTGGCGCCGGTCACGACAGCAATACGAGAGGCGGCACGCACGCCCGCTCCTATCTCGAATCCTCATGCTGAGATCACTGGAAAGACTTGGCCCGGTGCTCGATCGGGCCATCAACGCGCTCCATGATGATTGGTGCGATCGAAGAAGGTCAACCGATTTTTCAGCCCCGCGCCGGGTCGCGAGGCGCGGGAACGGTTCACGCTCGAAAAGTTTGGTAGAATCCCCGCGCTCGTCGCAGCTTGGATTCACAGAGTGTCGGTTCTCGTTCTACGGGCCGAGCAACGGGCCGGATGTCGGCCGGGAGCTGCTGAGACGAGATGACTCGGTACATCCTGGGACGGCTGATCAGCCTAGTCTTCGTTCTGCTCGTGGTCTCGCTGATCGCGTTCCTGCTGATGCACGCCATTCCTGGCGGACCGTTCGATGTCAGCGAACGGCGGTTGCCGGAGGCGACGCGCCAGGCGCAGCTTCGCAAGTACGGGCTCGACCAGCCGATCTATGTCCAGTACGTCAAATACCTTTGGCGCGCCGTGCACGGCGACTTCGGCGTCTCCTTTCAACGCCCGACCGAGACTGTCCTCGGCCTGATCGCGAGCCGCTGGCCGGCCACGATCAAGATCGGCATCCCGACGATCTTGCTCGCCTACATCGTCGGGACGGCGCTCGGCTTCGTCGCGGCCATCAAGCAGAATAGCTGGATTGATTACGCCGTCACCACGGTCGGGACGATCGGCCTGACGATCCCAAACTGGGTCATCGCTACCTGGCTGATCCTGATCTTCAGCATTAGGTTCAATCTCCTGCCATCCGGGGAGCTGCACGGCTGGAAGCACTACATCATGCCGGTCGTCGCGTATTCGCTCGCGCCGATGGCCCTGGTGGCGCGCTATACCCGCGTCTGTATGCTGGAGACGCTGCGCGCGGATTACGTGCGGACGGCGCGCGCCAAGGGGTTGAGCGAGCGCCGGATTCTGGTCTGGCACGTGGCGCGCAACGCGATGATTCCGTGGATCACCATCTTGCTCCCCGAGATCCCGAACATCCTGACCGGCTCGATCTTCATCGAGTCGATCTTCCGCATCCCGGGCATTGGGAGTTATTTCGCGACCAGCTCGCTCGCGCGCGACTATCCCCTCATTCTCGCGCTGACGCTGCTGGTTGCCACACTCTGGGGCCTGACTTATCTGATCACCGATATCCTCTACACCGTGCTTGATCCGCGCATTCGCCTCTATGGTCGACGGGCTGGTGGGTAGCCGTGGAAGGCGCGCCGATGGAGACGGTAGCCGACCAACCGCGCGTGACCGCACTTGACCGGCCGCGCCGCCAGCGGACGAATCTCGAGCTGGCCACGCGGCGCTTCCTTCGTCAGCGGCTGGCGGTCGCTGGCTTGGTGATCGTGGTCGCACTGGCGCTCGTTTCGATCTTCGCGCCAGTCGTCGCGCCGACGGGCTACGACGAGGCGGACATCATGGCCGCGCGGGAGTTCCCGAGCTGGCGCCATCCGTTCGGCACCGACCCGATCGGCCGTGACTATCTCAGCCGCGTCATCTATGGCATCCGCACCTCGTTCGTGGTCGGCTTCTTGGCGGTGCTGACCGCCTGTTTGATCGGGGTGCCGCTCGGGCTCGCCGCCGGGCTGCGGGGCGGGTTCACCGATTTCGTCGTCCTGCGCCTTGTCGAGATCTGGACCGCGGTGCCGCCAATCCTGTTTGCCATCTTCCTGCTGTCGGTGATCAACAGCGGGATCCTCGGCAATCTGCTAGGCAACAGCGTGCTCAATGTGGCCATTGTGATCGGCGTGACGAGCTGGGTCGGGCTCTGCCGGCTCACCCGCGCTCAGCTGATTACCCTGCGCGAGCACGAGTACGTTGCCGCTGCTCGCAGCCTCGGAGCGACCGAGTTTCAGATCGCGGTCCGGCACCTGCTGCCGAACGCGATTCCTCCGCTGATCGTGGCGGCGACGCTGCTCATGCCGGCGGCGATCTTCGCCGAGGCCGGGTTGAGCTTCCTCGGCCTGGCGATCAACGAGCCGACGCCGAGCCTGGGCAAGATGGTCGCGGATAGCCGGCAGTGGTTCCAACTCTATTGGCATTTGGCGGTGTTTCCGACAGTGGCGATAGCGTTGTCCGTGCTTGGGTTTGCGTTCGTCGGAGATGGCTTGCGCGATGCGCTCGATCCGCGCCAGAATTAGGCGCCTCCACATCTCAATCGGCCGGGGTCGACGCCCGGCAAGCGGGCGGGACCGTTAGAGAAAGGAGCAGTCCGGTGACTGACGACGCTGCGCGCAATGCGCGAGGGACAGGATCGGGGTTCCTGCAGCGCCGGGTGAACCGGCGGACGGTGCTTGGCGGCGCTGCCGGAGTGGCAGCTGGCTTGGCGAGCGCCGGCCAGCTCCGCGCGGCTCCGATGATTATCCGAAGCCGGAGGACCTCGGGACGATGGCAGGAGGCTCCCGCGGATGCCGCGCCGCCGGAGCGGCAGGTGATCTACTGGCCGGCCGACGCGGCCAACGTCAAGGCGCTTGACTTCTACGAGAGCGTCTACGAGCGCGGCAGCGCGGGCGACCTCTTCAGTGAGCCGCTGGTCCGGCTTGACCGAAACTTCACCATCCAACCGGCCGGCGCGGAGTCCTGGTCGAGCAGCGAGGACGGCCGGATCTGGACGTTCACGATCCGGCAGGGGATGGTCTGGAGTGACGGCAATCCCGTCACCGCGGAGGACTACGTCGCGACGCTCCGGTACGCGGCGGACCCCGAGCACGCCTGGGACTTCACCTGGTACTTCCAGGGCATCATCGCCGGCTGGAACGACGCGATCGAGGGGAAGATCCCGCTCGATCAAATGGGTGTTCGCACCGGCGCCAATGAATACGAGCTGGTGATCGAGACGGAGAACCCGGCGCCGTACCTGCCGGCGATGCTGCTCTATTCGTGTCCGCTTTCGAAGGCAGCGCTCGAGACGCACGGGCCGCTTTACAACACGAACCCGGCGACGGCGGTCTCGTCCGGGCCGTTCATCTTGGCGGAGTGGATTCCGGATCAGCAGATCGTCCTGCGCCGTAACGAGTCCTACAACGGCACCATGAACGTGCCGGTCAACGAGGTCATCTACAAGCTCACATCGCCGGACAACTATTTCACGCTGTATCAGAGCAACGAGCTCGACTACGTCGAGAATCCAGGGCCGGCCGCGATCGAGTTGATGATGGCCGATCCGGAGCTGGCGGGCGAAGTCTACTCTGGCGTCGCGGACTTCCCGACGTACTACATCTTCTTCGATGTCACGCAGCCGCCGTTCGACAACAAGCTCGTCCGGCAGGCCTGGAGCCACGCGATCGACCGCGAGGCGATCAAGGAGAGCATCCTTGGGCCGAGCGGCACGCCGGCCTATTCGTGGCTGGCGCCTGGCTTCCCGGCATCGAACCGCGAGGGGCTGAAGGACATCCAGCGCTTCGATCCGGAGCTGGCGCGACAGCTGCTCGCCGAGGCGGGCTATCCGAATGGCGAGGGCTTCCCCAAGCTCGAGATGTGGATCCGCGACCGGACGCCGCTCGATCAGGCGGTCCCGGCTGCCTGCGCGGCGATGCTCAAGGAGCATCTGAACATCGATGTCGAGCTCGTGCAGAAGCCGGCGCAGGAGTTCATGTCTGCCCTGACCGCGAAGCCGACGCAGGTTCAGCTCGGCTGGGTCCGCTACGGCATGGACTTCTTCGATCCGTACAACATGCTCAGTGTCTGGGTTTCCGGCGGCCGCCATTCGTGGTCCAATCCGGAGTACGATGCCAAGGTCAAGGAGGCCGCCGAGTACCTCGGGCCGCCGGAAGAGCGCATCCGGATGTTCCAGGAGGCGGAGCGCATCCTCGTCGAGGATGTCCCCGCGGTTTTCGTCTTCCATGGAACGTATCCGCAGGTGATCAAGCCGTGGCTACTCGGCGCCTTCAAGGAGCCGGATGAGAACGGCATCTCGGCGCTGCACTGGCCTGGCTACACGACGATGAGCACGGTGCCGCAGGAGCTGTACGTCGGCAAAGAGGCGCCGCGGTAGTGAGCTTGGGCCGGGGACCGGCCGCGTAAACGGTCCCCGGCCCTTCTTGGGCGTATCAGGCAGAGTGGAGTGCGGACAGAAGGCTAGGGTGCGAGCGTGCGAAGGCCGCAAGGGGTGTGCATGTGACCGGGTCGCTGCGAGACCTGTTTCTTCTCGACCCTTCGATTCACTTCTTGAATCACGGCTCATTCGGCGCTTGTCCGAAGCCGGTCTTCGAGGAGTACCAGTGCTGGCAGCGTGAGCTGGAGCGCCAGCCGGTCGAGTTCCTCGGACGCCGGTTCGACAACCTGATGCAGAATGCCCGCGAGGAGCTGGCGGCCTTCCTCAACGTCAACCCGGAGCACGTCGTCTTCGTCACCAATGCGACGTGGGGCGTCAACGTAATCGCCCGCTCGATCGACCTCGAGCCCGGCGATGAGGTCCTGACGACGGACCACGAGTATGGCGCCTGCACGATGACCTGGGAGTACTTGCTCGGGAAGATCGGCGCGCGCTTGGTCCGCTGCGAGATTCCGATACCCGTGACCTCCCAGGAGGAGATTGTCGAGCGCTTCTGGAGCGCGGTGACGCCGCGAACCAAGGTCGTCTACCTGAGCCACATCACCTCGGCGACTGCGCTGATCTTCCCGGTAAAGGAGATTTGCCGCCGCGCGCGCGAGGAGGGGATTCTCTCGGTCGTGGACGGCGCGCACGCTCCCGGCCAGATTCCGCTCGACCTGCAAGACATCGGCGCCGACGTCTACACCGGCAACCTCCACAAGTGGCTCTGCGCCCCGAAGGGAGCCGGTTTCCTCTATGTCCGGCCCGAGGAGCAGGATTGGGTCGAATCGCTCGTGATTAGCTGGGGCTGGGGCCGCGAGGGGACGCTGGCCGAGTCCACCTTCGTCCAGCGGAACGAGTGGCAAGGGACGCGCGACATCGCAGCGTTCCTCAGCGTTCCGGCGGCGATCCGTTTCCAGCGCGAGCATGGTTGGGACGAGGTCCGCGCACGCTGCCATGAGCTGGCGCGGGAGGCGCGCCTGCGCATCGCGGCGCTGACCGGCTTGCCCCCGATCTCGCCAGACTCTCCCGAGTGGTTCAGCCAGATGGTCTCCTGCCCGGTCCCGGCGACGGACGTGCAGACGCTGAAGGACCGGCTGTACGACGAGTTCCGCGTCGAGGTGCCGGTGTCGCGGTGGAAGGATCGCGCGACGCTCGTGCGGGCATCGTTCCAGGCATATAACGACGCCCGTGACCTGGACGCGCTCCTCGACGGTCTGGCGGCGATCCTCCCCAGCGTCTAGCGCGACCTATCGGCCGTCCCAGGCCAGCGCCCTGACGTCGTGGAGGAAGGCGCGCTGGACGAGCAAGAAGACGGCGATCACCGGCGCCGTGACCATCACCGAGCCGGCCATCAGGAGCGGCCAGTTCGTCCGGTCGAGCTGAAGCAGCGCCTGAAGGCCGAGCGGGAGCGTCATCTTCGCCGTTGATTGAATGTAGATTAGCGGATCGACGAAGTTGCTCCAGTAGCGGATGAAGGCGAGGACGCCGACGGCGACGGCGGTCGGCCGAGCGAGCGGGAGCGCGATGCCCGCCCAAAGACGGAACGCGCTGGCGCCGTCGAGTCGCGCTGCCTCGTAGATGCCCGGCGGGATGCGCAGGAACGTCCAGAGATAGAGCAAGACGAAAAACGGCGAAGTCCCGAAGAGCGCCGGGAAGATGAGCGAGGCGCGGGTGTCGATCAAGCCCGCCTCTTTGACCATGATGAAGCGCGGCAGCCAGAGCGCCGTCATCGGCATCATCATCGCGCCGACGGCGAGTGCTGTCACGCGGAGCCGCCACTCGCGCGAGGCCTGCGAGAGGGCGAAGCCGGCCAGCGAGGCAACGACGACGGTGATGGGCACGGCGATCGCGACGACGAGCACCGAGTTGAGCGTGAACTGAGCGAACTGAATGACGCGGAAGACCTCGCTGTAGTTCTCCCACGCGGTCGGTCTTGGCCACCATTCGAGGTGTAGCGGCAGCGGCTTGCCCGTCTGGCGCAGCGAGAGCGTCACCATCCAGACCAGCGGCAACACGAGTCCGACCGAAATGGCAGTCGCGACGATACGCCAAACGAGCGCCCGCGCCATCGTTCGCCAGCGTGGCACGCCGCGCACCGTCAGTCCACTGATGCGCTCACTCGACATCGCGGAACCCCAGTCGCCAGCGCACGGCGACCCGATATTGCAGCAGCAACATCAGTGCCGTCAGCAGGAACATGGCCCAGGTCATCGCCGCGGCATAGCCGAAGCGCAGGTAGTCGAACGCTTCTCGGTAGATATGAAGCGGGAGAAACGTGGTCGCGTAGTTCGGTCCGCCGCCGCGCCCGACGATCAGCGCCGGGACGAAGTTCGACTGGAGACTGAGGATCGTGTCGCGGAAGAGCAGGATCAGGAGAACCGGCGAGATCAACGGCAGGACGATCCGCCAGAACGCTTGCCAGGGTGTGCTGCCGTCAACCGCTGCCTGATCTCGCAGCTCTCGCGGAACGTCGCTGAGGGCGGCGAGGCAGACGACGAAGCCTTCCCCGAGCTGCCAGGAGAGCATCAAGATGATGCCGAACCGGGCTGGCCATTCCTCGACCGTCCAGGCTGGACCGGTGATGCCAAAGAGCGCCAGGAATTGGTTGAGCGGGCCGTAAATCGGATTGAGCACCCAGAGCCACGTTACCGCCCAGGCGACATCGGGAACGACGGTTGGCAGGTAGGCCATTGCCCGGTACGCACCGACGCCGCGCGCGCGGCGGGCCAGCAGCAGCGCGAGGCAGAGCGCGCCGACGAGCCGCAGCGGAATCGCGATGCCGACAAAGACGAAGGAATTGAAGATGGCCTTGTGAAAGATCGGGTCATCGAGCATCTCCCGAAAGTTGCCGAGACCGCGATAGAGCGGCGGCTCGATGCCGTTGAAGGTGAAGAACGCCAGCGCGAGCCCGGCGATGGCTGGCAGGAAATCCCAGACGACCATGCCCAGCACGAACGGCGCGAGCATGAGGCCGAGCTGGACGCGGTAGGAGAGGCGGAAGCGGCGGGCTCGGGGAGTCGTGATCGCGCCGAAGGCGTCGCGCTCGCGCGGGCCGGTATCCGGCGCGACCTGACGTTCGTCCGCGATTTCAGTCGGCGTGGCGTTCACGCGGGCAACCCTACGAGCGCCGGGGACGGATGAGGCGACCGTTGCCGGCAGCCTTGCTCGCGTCGCGTTCGGTGATTCCCGCTTGCGCCGTCGCTACGAGATTGCGCGCGCGATGAGCAAGATCGCGACGGCGATAGCGGTGGCTAGCAACGTCAGAACCGTGCAGCTCAGTGCGACGAAGGAGCCGGTGCCGACGGTTGAGTCTGGATCGGCGCCGGCCGCTTGCTGGGGTGTCGTCTCCGCCTCAGCCGGCGCCGGCTCTGGATTGCGCTCAGTTGGCTCCTGCTTGCTATTCGACGCCATCCCAGCGCCAGGCACCATCTTCAAGGACGAAGCGGAAGCGAGTGAAGTCCTCGCTGCCCGCGATCTGCGTTCGCACGATGGCGGAGACGTGCGTGGCGTCTTGGATGTTGAGGTCGCCAGCCCGCTCGAAGACGAACGGGACCGCCATCGCCTGCTGCAAGAGCGCGTTGAACTCGGCGTCCGTGAGATCGTCCGCACCGAGCGACGCCTTGAACTGCGGCAGGAAACTGGAGCTAAGGAGCGGGAGGAAGAGTGATGGATCGCCGGTCGTCCAACAGGCAGTCATCTGCGCCAGCAGCCAGTCAATCTCCTCCGCGATTTCCACATCGCTCTCGCTTGGCCCAGCGGCCGGCGTGCCGAGCAGCGCCGCGAGTGACAGCTCAGCTTCCGGCGTAGGGGTGGCGCCGTCGGTGACTTGCGCGCCGGTCAGGCAGGCGACGAATGCCGTCAGCTCGCGCGTCGAGAGGAGTATCCGCCGCGACTGGCACTGCTCCTCAATGGGGAGGAGCGACAGTCGCTCGGTACCGATGAGCTCCCAGCGGTAGGTACCGGTGGAGACGTCGGTCTCGCCGTCTGGCCCGACGGTGCAGGCCAGCAAGCCACTTTCGTCCGTGAGTGTGATCCGCTCCCCGTCCAACTCGAAGAATCCGGTCACGACTGGACCGACGTCCTGACGGGCGATCTCGTAGGTGCCATCCGGCGAGAAGGAGATGCGCCACCGGCCGAGGAGCGACGGCCCGTTCGGCAGATCGAACGGCACGTCGAGGCGACCGATGGTCACGGCGAATTCGCCGGAGAGGGAATCGTCATCCGTCTGCGCGGAAAGGCGCTGCGGCGAGGCGATCGTCCCGAGCACCATCAGCAAGACGAGCGCGACCGCGAACCGGCGCAGCAGGTTCCAGACGCCAAGCGTCACGTTCGTCGGTTGGTCCATATCGCGTCGCTCCGATCTGAGGCCGATGGTCCGAAGTGCGTCGTGTCACCGTCGTCGGGCGACTGCTCCGATTCGGACCGACGTAAGCATTCCAAAGTCCGCGTCACATTGCAGACAGATGCGCTCGACGTATTGGTGAGTGTAGCGGCATTGGCGGACCGAATGACGGGAGTCCAGACTACCCTGACCGCGGGCGGATTGATGATGGGCGAACGCTCTGTCATTCGTGATACCGTACGCTTGAACGCCGGTGTTACGAAAGTCTAGCATGGGGCAGCATGGATCAGATCGGCGGCAGGAGAAGAGGTCGGCTCGCTCAGCAGATCGCAACATCCGGCGCCGAGCGCTCACGAGGTGAGCGAATGCACAGGTGGTCCGTTGCCAGGCGTGCTGCCTTGGCGTTGCCAATCATAGCTGGCGCGCCGCCGGACGTCGCGTGACGGGCCGGATCGTCGTTTGGTCGGGTGGGAGTTGGCGATGCGTCCATCGAGCGGAAGTCTTTCATTCGCGGCAACCCGAATTCCGCGCAGAGGCCGGATCGTCGTGCTGGCCGTAATCCTGTCGATGGTGCTGACCATGCCAGGCGCGGCACTAGCCGAGGAGCCGGGCGAGTCAGAAGTCTTTCCCCTTGTGGCCACGCAGTTCCTGTCGCCGATTCGGGAACAGCTCGGCGGATCGGCGTGGCTGATGGCATCTGGGCTGGATCCGCGGTTCACAGGAAAGTTGCCCGAAGGGAAACCGATTGGGGAGGAGGCGCTTGCGCTGGCTGGCGCTGGCGGCGGCCGATCCACTGGCCCGACGAGCTTCCAGCAGGTGCCGTTCCGCAATCCGGCCCCGGCATTCAGCCGGAACTTGATCATCTCCCGCGCCGTCGGCCTGACGCCGATCAGCACCGAGCCGCACATCGCGGTCAACCCGATTGATCCAGAGCATCTCGTCGTCGGCGTGATTGATTACAACACGGCCGGTCTCGCGACCTATACCAGCTTCGACGGCGGCGAGACGTGGGATGGCCCGAACCAGGTGCGGTATTTCCGGGAGGACTTCGGCGCCGCCGGCGACCCCGTCGTCGCCTTCGACCGGGACGGCACCGTCTACCTCACGTCCATCTCGGTCGGCTTCCAGGAGTTTCGGATCGGCAGCATCGTTTCCGCCGCGCAAATCTCGAGCATGGTCGTCTCGAAGTCGTACGACGGAGGACTGACCTGGACCGACGCGGTGTCGGCGGCCCGGAGCACGATTCAAACGATCAGCAACATCGATCCCGATGGGCGCGAGCGCGGCACCGTCACGATGCAGTTCCTCGACAAGCCGTGGATCGATGTCGGCCCGAGCCCGACCGACCCTGAGCGCGACGTCATCTACCTGAGCTATACCGAGTTCGCCACGACCTACAGCTTGATCTACGCGGATGAGGTGCCGTTCCTCACCACGCCCATTACCGAGACGACGATCCGGGTCGTACGGTCCGAGGACGGTGGGGTAACCTGGAGCGAGCCGGTCGCCGTCAGCCCGACGGTCCTTGCCGCCGAGGGGGCCAGCGAGCCCGGCGAAGGTGAGGGCGGCCCGGTTGGCAGCGCGCTGGGCATGCAATTCGAGCAACGCGTCCAGACCCAGGACGACAGCGTCCAGCCAAGTGCCCAGCAAGAGGAAGAGGAAAGCGGCGTTACCGCCGAGCGGACCGTGCAAGGTTCCCAGCCGGAGGTGTTGTCCGACGGGACCGTCGTCGTCGCCTATCTCGACACGACCAACGACGGCATCCAGGAAGGTCTCTGCACCATCATGGTCTCCATTTCCCGCGATGGCGGCCAAACCTTCGAGCCGCCGGTGCAGGCTGGCGTCTTCCGCGAGCCCCATTTCCAGACGCGCAGCGCCTCCTTCCGCTATTGGGGCGCCGCCTTCCCGCAGGTGGCGGTCGGGCCGAACGATGAGATCTACATCACGGCCGCGTTCTTGCCGCCTGACAAGCCGACCGACGACGGCGACATCTATCTGATGCGCTCGTTCGACGGTGGCGCTACCTGGGAAGAGCCGGTGCGCGTCAACCAGGACCGGACAACTCGCGTACAGTTCTTCCCGTCTGTTGATGTCGGGCCAGATGGGGTCGTTCACCTGATGTGGGGCGACATGCGCGACGACCCGCAAGAGGTGCGCTACCACATCTATTACACCCGGTCGGAAGACCAGGGCGAGACGTTCGGCTTCACGCTGCCTGACCAAGGCTTCACCGCGCCGGACACCCGCGTGAGCGACTTTCCGTCGAACTCGCTGCGCGCCTTCCCGGGAGGGCTGTTCATCGGCGACTACTTCGCGATCGTCGCGAATGAGTTGGACGTCTACATGGTCTGGGCGGATAGCCGCCTCGGCGAGTTTGGCGGCTTTGCTCAGCAGATCGGCTTCGCCCGCCAAACGGCGATCCAATCACCCTCGCTGTTCCTGAACCCGCCGTCGGGCTCTGCGGGCCGCGTCGTTGACATCCAGGGCCACGGGTTCCAGCCGGATAGCAACATCATCCTCATGGTTAGCGGCGTCATCGTCGCCAATCCGCGCACGAACTCCGACGGCGGCTTCACGACCTCGATCTACATGCCGCTGACCGGCGAGGGCCCGACGAGCGTCAGCGCCTTTGATGAGACGGGTAACTCGGCGACCGCCTCCTTCTACACGGAGTTCGGATTCGACACGCTGCGGGAGTCCTTGTCCGCGATCAATCAACAACTCGGCCTGCCCGAGCAGGGGTCACGACCGAGCGGAACGCCACAGGCGTCGCCGGTGCCTGGCGGCGCCACGACCGTGACGCCGGAGCCTGAGCCGCAGGAGACGGTCACGCCCGTCACGTCCGGCGCGCCAGCACTGGAGGCGGCGGGGATGGACGCCCCGGCGTTTGGAATGCTGCTTGGGGCTGGTGGCCTTTTCCTTGCGTTCGCCGTGTCTGCCGGTTGGTTCGCCCGCCGGCGGCTCGGGTGACGAGCAGTCGATCCTGAGGCTCACAACCTGAGTCGCGGTATTCGGCTGATCGTCCAAGGAGATGATCGACATGGCTGACCTCACCGCATTGCTCGACGCGCTCGCGGCCGGCGCCATCACACGGCGAGAGTTCTTTCAGCGGGCGGCGGCGCTTGGCGTCTCGGCTCCGCTCGCATCTTTGATCGCTCGACAGCCGGAGGCGGTCTTCGCGCAGGAGGCGGCTCGCCCCGGTCCCGCCGTCGATGTCGTGACGTTCGGCGCGTACAACGTCGATCAGGCGCCGCTCAACGTGCAGAACGGCGATATCGACCTCTACCTGTTCGGTCTCAAGACGGCCGGCGCCCAGAGTCTCGAAGGCGTGGACACGGTGCGGCTGATTCAAGCACCGGCGTCGACGTTGTCGCTCATCCTCAATCCGGCTCCGGCCAACGAGGGCGAGCTCAATCCCTTCTCGCTGCCGGAAGTCCGCCTGGCGATGCAATACCTGGTCGACCGGGAGTTCATCGCCAACGACATCTATCAGGGGCGGGCGCTGCCGATGCTGACCAGCGTCAGCCCGCTCGATTACGACCAATTGACGGTTTTTCCGGTTGTCAGCGGGCTGAACATCCGGCATGACCCGGAGTACGCGGCGCAGCTCATCACTGAGGCGATGGAGCGCGCCGGAGCTCAGCGGCAGAACAACGTCTGGACCTACAACGGCAACCCGATCACGCTCAAGATCGTCGTTCGCGTCGAAGATGAGCGGCGGGACATCGGCGATTTGGTGCGGTCCAACCTGGAGCAGCTCGGATTCCAAGTTCAGCCGCTCTATCAGCAATTCGGCCCGGCCACGCTGACGGTCTACGCGAGCGATCCGCGCACCTTCGGCTGGCACATCTACACCGAGGGGTGGGGCCGGGGCGCGCCCGCGCGCTACGACGACGCTGGTGTCAACCAGTTCTACGCGCCGTGGCTTGGCCAGATGCCCGGTTGGCAGGAGGTCGGCTTCTGGCAGTACGAGAACCAGGAGCTCGACGACCTGGGCAAGCGGCTGTACCGGGGCGAGTTCCAAAGCCAGGAGGAGCGGGACGAGCTCTACCGGCAGATGGTCCAGATCGGGCTCAACGAGTCCATCCGCGTCTGGCTCGTCACCGCGCTCCAGAGCTTCCCCATCCGCACCGAAGTGCAGGACCTGACGGAGGACTTGGTCAGCGGGCCGAAGAATCTCTGGGCGCTTCGTGGCGCAAGCATCCCTGGCCGGTCGGACATCAAGGTTGGTCACCTCTGGGTTTGGACCGAGCGGACGACTTGGAACCCAATTGGCGGGTTCGGCGACGTTTACAGCGTCGATATCCAGCGCAATCTCAATGACCCGCCGCTCGTCTACCACCCGTTCACCGGTCTCCCGCAACCGTTCCGCGCCGACTTCGAGGTGGAGACCGCCGGTCCGAACGACCGGATGCCGGTCCCGGAAGACGCCGTGTTGTGGGACGCGGCGAACGATAGCTGGGTACCGGTAACGCCAGGCACGACGGCGAAGAGCAAGGTCACCTTCGACTACTCACGGTACCTGCAAGCGTCCTGGCACCACGGCCCGAAGATCACGATGGCCGACGTCATCTACCCGATCGCCCAAGGGTTCGAGATCGCCTACGACGAGAACAAGGTGCAGATCGAGACGGCCATCGGGATCACGGCCCGGCCGGTGCTGGAAACGATCAAGGGCTTCCGCCTAATTAGCGACACGCAAATCGAGGTCTACGTCGATTATTGGCACTTCGAGCCGGGGTACATCGCGGCTTACGCGTCGCCATCGGGCGTCTCCACGCCGTGGGAGATCCTGGCGGCGATGGACGATGTCGTCTTCGAGAAGCGGCAGGGCGCCTATAGCGACACGGCGGCCGCCCGATTCAACGTGCCCTGGCTGAGCCTGGTCACGGAGTCCGACGCGCGCCTCGTCTTGCGCTCGCTCCGCGAGTTCAAGCGGCGGGGGACGATTCCTGCCGGCGTCTTCGAGATTGGCGGCCAGACACTCGTCACGGAGGACGAGGCGGTCGCGCGATACGACGCCTGCGAAGAGTGGTTCCGAAACACGAACCTGCTCATCATCGGCAACGGACCGTTCCAGCTAACCCGGTATGACCCGCCGGCGCAGTTCGCGCAGCTCGATGCCTTCCGGGCGGAGGGGTATCCCTTCACGGCCGCCGATTTCCGGCTGGGCACGCCGCCGAGGATCAGCATCGAGCCGGTGACGCCGCCGACGATCAATCTCGGCGATCCGATCTCGGTCCCAGTCACCGTTTCGGGGCCGGGAACGCTCTCGCTTCAGTACACCCTGGTGGACCCCGCCGCCGGGCAGGTGCTGGCGACGGGATTCGCCGAGGGCGGGGAAGGCGGCGCGTTCACCGTCAATGTCGATCCGAACGTTTCGAGCGGTCTCTTCCCCGGTCTCTATCAGCTCTTCCTGCTGGCGGCGAGCAGCGATATCGCGGCAGTCGCGCAGCAGCGCGTCGATCTGCAGATCGGGGTGTGAGCTTGGCGCGGCGAGCCGATCGCCGGCCGCTGATCGTCAAGGGCGCGCGATGCGGAGACGAACGCGCTGGTATGAGGCGATGGTTCGGAGTGTCCCTGCCACTACCCGTGCCGGATCGTTTGCGGCCGTGACCGGGATTGCCTCGGCGCGGCCGCGCGGCGACCGGCAGGCGGCGACGGGCGACCGGCGCTTGGTTCCTGGCTGCGCGTCATGACCGCGATCGTCCGCACGCTCGCTATCCGCGCGATCACGCTCCTCGGCGTGCTCTTCGCCGTCTTGCTCCTGCTCGTCGTCTCGCTCGGCGTGACCGGCGTTTCGGACAAGCTGCTCGAGGCGAACGTCAACGAGGAGCTGCGGGCGTTCCGCATCGCGCAGTCGCAGACGATCCGCGACCCGAACCAGCTCGAGCAGGCGGTCGCCCAGCGCCGCGTCGAGCTCGAAGAGTTCTACGGCCTGGACACGCCGTGGTACCGGCGCATGCTGCCGCAGCTCTGGCGCGTCATGACGCTCGATCTTGGGCGGGCGCGCTCGCTGCGGACAGCGGACGGGAGCAACAAGATTTCCGATATCGTTCTGGAGCGGCTGCCGAACACCGTCATCCTGCTGACGACCGCGACGGTCATCACGGCGGCTATCGGCCTGCTGGTCGGCGTGCGGATGGCGACGAAGGTCGGCACCCGGCTCGATCGCGCGGTCGCGTACTTCGCCGCGGTCTCGTTCGCAGTCCCGGCGTGGTGGCTCGGCATCCTCTTCATCCTCATCTTCGCGTTCCGGCTCGACATCCTCCCGGCTGGCGGCATGTATTCCAATCCGCCGCCGGAAGGGTTCCCCGAGCGGCAGCTCGATTTGCTCAAGCACGCTCTGCTGCCGATCTTGACGCTCGTCCTCGTCAGCATCGGGCCGAGCATCTATTCGGTGCGGACGATGACGATGACCGTCGCCCAGGAGGATCATGTCCTTTTGGCGCGCGCGAAAGGCTTGCCGGAAGGGAAGGTGACGCGCCGCCACATCCTGCGCGTCGCGGCGCCGCCGATCGTCACCGGTCTCATCTTCGGGCTCGCGGGGTCGCTCTCCGGGGCGATCCTGACCGAGACGGTCTTCAACTGGCGCGGGATGGGCCGCCTCTTCTTCGACGCCTTCTCCGGCCAGCCGGACGAGGGGGTGATCGTCGCGCTGACGTTCCTCTTTACGCTCATCTATGTCGTGGCGCGCTTCATCCTGGACGTCCTCTACGTGATCCTCGATCCGCGGGTCAGGTATTAGCGCGGTGAGCCACTGATGGCACAGAGCTCCGCCGCCATTCCGCAGCAGCCAGCGCCGACGGCGACGATGCCCGCCGAGGAACAGGAGCCGGCGAGCGCGTTCTCCCTGCGCGGGGCGCTGCGCCTGCTGGTCGCGACGGGCTCTGGTCGCGCCGGCCTCACGCTCTTCTTGATCCTGGTCGCGCTCTCCGCCTACGTCCTCATCACCTATCCGCGCGACTTCGGGCGCAGCCGCTGGAGCTCGCCGCTGTATTGGGCGGACAACCCGAGCGCGGCGCCGCCGGTCTGGACGACCTGGCTCGGGAAAGAGGCGGTCCGCCACCAGCGGTTCACGCTGACCGAGCCGGAGAGCGTGACGCAGCGCGGCGCCGCCGAGGTGCGCGACTTCCGCGTGACGATCGATCACACAACGAGTGAGCCGCCGGAATTCGTCTCGGTGACGCTCTCCGGCATCACGTTCCACAGCCGGGCGCCGGTGGTGGTGATCTCGCTCATTCGCCCAGACAAGCCGGATGCCCCGGTGCGCCTGGCGAACGTCGCGGTCCAGGGGCCGCGGGCGGGGGAGTCGGAGCCGTATCGCCGGTACTACGACTCACCGCTGCGGATCAATCTCACGCAGCAGGACACCGCTTCCGATGCCCTCGCGCAGTTCTTCCAGCAGCAGTACCCCGACCTGACGCCGCCGGCCACGCTCGATCAGTCGCTCGTGGATGCGCTCTTCGGTCGCCCCGCGGCCGACGGCTCTGGCCGCATCGAGCCGCTCACCGGCGAGTACACGATCTCGGTGCAGGCGCTCGTCGCCGATACGGAAGACGAGATCGCGCCGATGACGGTGGTCTACGGGGGAACAGTCTACGGCTGGATGGGGACCGACTCGCTCGGGCGCGACATCTGGCAAGGGCTGCTCTACGGGTTCCCGGTCGCACTGCTGATCGCGACGCTCGCCTCGCTCGCCTCGACGATCATCGGCGCCAGTCTCGGTATCCTTAGCGGCTACGCGGGCGGCGTCACCGACACGGTCATTCAACGACTCGCCGATATCGTCTCGAATGTGCCGGTGCTGCCGCTCTTGATCTTCCTCGTCTTCGTCCTCGGCTCGCACCTGTATCTGATCTTGCTGGTGCTGGTCGCGTTCAGCTGGCCTGGGCTGACGATTCTGGTCCGCTCCATGGTCTTGCAGATCCGGTCCGGGCAGCTTGTCGAAGCCGCCCGCGCGCTCGGAGCGTCCAAGACGCGGATCATGTTCCGGCACGTCTTCCCGCAGGTGGCGCCGTTCATCGTCGCCCAGATGATCTTCTTCGCACCGGGCGCGATCCTCGCCGAGGCGTCGCTGAGCTTCCTCGGCCTGGGCGATCCCTCGATTCCGACCTGGGGGCAGATGCTAGAGGCGGGGTTCCGGACGGGAGCCCTCTACGTCGGTTACTGGTGGTGGGTGATCCCGCCCGGAATGATGATCATCATCACCGCGATGGCATTTATGCTGCTCGCCCTCGGCATGGAATCGGTCGTTGATCCCCGTTTGCGGAACGTGAGTTAGGGGAGGAGGGCGTCAGCCCTGACGCGCCTCCTCCTCCTGGCGAGCGCGCTCGAACGCTTCGCGCGCTGTGAACGTCACGACGTCGATCGCGTCCTCGACATCCAGCTCAATGTAGAAAGCTCGCTTGAACGCCGTGTTGAAGGCGTCCTCCACCTCTGGCCACGTCGAAACCGAGGGCACGCGACGCATGGAGGCAATGTTGTCGAGGAAGACGTGGCTGCTGGCCGGCGGTAGCCCGAGCTCGCCAGAGCCGACCACCTTGCCGGCGGTCGTGCCCTTGAGGAACGCATCGGACTCAGCGACGCGGATCATCGAGGGGACGGTGCGGCCGGTCTCGGCCAGGATCGTCTGGCCGCGCTCGCTGACCGCGAACTCGATGAAGGCCCAAGCCGCGTCCTTGTCCTTGGTGTTCGCCGCCATGCAGAACGCGTCGCTGTGGAGAATGTTCGCCGGTCCAGCCGGGCCGGTCGGGAGCGGCGCGACGTCCCAAGTGAAGCTCTCGATCTCGCGCAGCGTCGGCACGACACGCCGGCTCTGCATCAGCATCGCCGCGCGCCCGTTCATGAAGCGGCTCTCGTCATCCTCCGACTGGACCTCGGCCTCGGTCGGGGTCACCTTGTGCCCGGTCTGGCCGAGGGAGATGAACCACTTGATGCCCGTGAGGGCCTCGGGTGTGTTGAGCGTGAGCGTTGTTGGATTGTCAACGTCGTCGACGACCTCACCGCCGGCGCCCCAGACGAACGGCACGTAGCGGATCATGGACGGGTCAACGGTCAGGCCATAGACCTCGGCCCGCCCATCGCCGTCTTCGTCCTTCGTCAGCTTCTTGGCGGCATCGAGAAACTCGTCCCATGTCCACCCATCCGTGGGCAGCGGAACGCCATTGGCCTTGAACATGTCAACGTTGTAGTAGACGACAAGGCTGGAGATGTTCTGCGGGATGCAGTAGAGCTCGCCGCCGCGATAGCGGAAGGCGTCCATCGGGATCTGGTAGAAGTCCGACTCATCGAGGACTTCGCTCTCTTCCAGGTACGGACCCAGCGGCTCGAGCGCCCCGCGAGCGGCGTACTGCCCGTAGCGACGGAAGTTGATCAGAAACACGTCCGGCGGGTTGCCGCCGGCGAATGACGTCGCCAGCTTGGTTTGGAAGTCGCCCTGCCCCGGCGTGTAGACGTCCTGGACGTCAATGTCTGGGTGCGCGGCCTCGAACTCTTCAATGACGCGCTGGTAAGCTGCCTGCTCCGCTGGGTCGCCCCAGAAGGCGAACGTGATCTGGCTGCGGTCTTGAGCGGCCGATCCGGACGATACCAGGATCGGCGCGGGAACCAGCATGACGAGGGCTGCAGCGAGACGCAGCCAGATCGGGAAGCGATGCCGACGCTGTTGGAGTCGCACGATCCTCAACCTCCCGAGTTACGGTCGTGTCCGAATTTGGCGTGGGCAAGTGTACCGTACCCAGGAGGCGGGCCAGCGCTGCCCCGATCGCGCCGGTCGTGTCAGCTAGGCGACCAGCGAGCCGGGAAGCGGCTCACGGCTCGAGGAGCATCTCAACCTTCTTGCGGATCTCGGCCTCGTCGACGATGAGGTACCAGAGCGGCGCATTCAGCAACGGATCATCGAGCGTCGCGTCGTAGCCCTCCAACCGGAAGAGGTCGATCTGATCCGCGGTGCACGTGCTGCGATACGCCAGAGCGAGCTTGGTCATCTCCGCGACGGAGAGATCAGTCCGGATGTGTTCGCGGACGGCTGGCAGGAGGTCGTTGATCGAGCGCACGAGGTTGAGCCCGGAGGCGCGCTGAATCATGGCGCGCAAGACCGCCTGCTGCCGCGCGATCCGCCCGAAGTCGCCGTCTGGTCCGCCGCGATACCGGGCATAGGCGAGCGCCTGCTTGCCGGTCATCGTCTGCGTTCCGGCGTTGAAGACGGTGCCATCGGCGGCGACGAATCCCTCCGGCACATCAATCGTGATGCCGCCAACGGCGTCCACCAGCGCCTCGAACCCGGCAAAATCCACGAGCACGTAGTGGTCGATCGGGATGCCGAGGAGTAGCTCGACGACCTGCTGCTGGTACGGAATGCCGCCAACAGCGAGCGCGTGGTTGACCTTCGACATGCCATAGCCGGGCAGCTCAGTCCGTGTATCGCGCGGAATGGAAAGGACCCGGCAGGAGCCGGTCTCCGGATTGAGACGCAGCACCATGAGCGAGTCCGGGCGGACGCCGATATCGATCGCCTCGCCGGGGCGAGCATCCACGCCCATCAGGAGAATCGTCAGCGCCTCGCGCGCGGCCGCGACCGTGGACTCATCCTCCGCCGGCACCAAGCTGCGCAGCGAGATGTCGTCCACGCGGGCGTCCGCCTCTCCCGAAGGTCGCCAGAGGTAGATGTTGACGCGTGCCACGCCCTCCGGGACGGTGAATTCCAAGGTCTTTTCGGTGTACTTCGTGCGAGTGAACTCGAGGGGCGACGGTTCGAGGTCGGTCAGACGGTTGCCGTCCGCGTCACGGTAGTGGACACCGAACTCGACGGTATCGCCGCGCGCATCAACCTTCCCCCAGCCGGTCAGCCGGTAGGTGGTGCCGGCAAGGAACTCGACGCTCTGATCGACGAAGCCGCCGTCCGCCGGCAGGACCAGAGCGTAATCACCGGAGTGAACGTCCCCACCTTCGGTCGTGATCGCGCCCTCGATGTACCAGCCTTCGAGACCTGCCTCGAAGCCGCCGTTGACGATCCGCTCGATCTCCGAAAGACGGAAGGCGGGCGTCGCGGTTGGGGACGGCGTAGCCTTCGCGGCAGGCGGCGACGGCAGCGGCGTCGCGGCGAGCGACTCCGAGGTCGGCTCCTCCTTGGTCGCCGTGGAAGTGGCGACAAGTGTGGGCGAGGCGGTGTCCGTGGGGATCGCGGTTGGCGTGCTGGTTGGGATCTCGGTCGGTGTCGGCTCGGTCGCCGCCGCGGCCACCGCGGATTGCGCCGGACCGGTCTCGACCGTCACGGTCGGATTGCCGCCAAGAGCGGCGCCGCCGAGCGATGTGGCGGGCGTGCTGACACTGTTGAGCGTCTCGAACGTGTGATGGATGTTGAGCGCGAGGATGCCGCCAGCCGCCAGCGAGAACAGCACGATTGCCAGGCTCGCCACCATGACGGCGCGGCGCCCACGCCGACTTTTCCGCGCAGCGTCGGGCCGCGGAAAGGGTTGCGGAATGGGCTGAGTGTCGGCGTCAGCGGCAAGGGACAGCGCGTAGGTCATGTTCTCCTCTGGCGACGTCGCTGATCGTCCGCATTCAGGGCAGGTACCCGTGCGAGGATCGAGCCCGGCGGCGCAAATCGTGCAGACGTCCATCTTCGGCGGCTCCCAAGGTAATGATCGTAGTGTGGCGGTCTCGTCGTCGAGCATTCGCCCGTGTCCAAGAGTCCGCCATACCGCGCGCGGCGGCATGACCCTAGTCCTACTCCTTCCTACCCAGATCGTCTAGGCCAGTGAGGTAATCGAATAGGTGCCAAGGGTCATAGTTGGTTCGGGATAAAGGTACTTTGCCCCGATATACCTCTTGTCTTAGCCCATTTGGCGGGTACCATCTGAAGCATGGAGCTGCTCGAGATTGGCGACATCGCCGACCGCCTGAATCTGCCCGTTGCGACCGTCCGGTACTTTCGCGATCGGTTCATCCTCTATATCCCGACGGTTCGCATCGGTCGCCATCTGCGCTATCCCCCGGAGGCCGTTGAGATGATCCACGCCATTGCCGAAGCGGCGCGTGCCGGCGCCACGGCCGAAGAAATCGAGCAGACGCTGCAGCAGCGATTCCCGGTGACGGTGATCACGTCGCAAGAGCTGGCTCCATTGAGTGACGGTGAGTCGCACCCGCTGACTCCCATGCGCGAAGCGGTCCAGAAACTCGGAGAGCAGCAGGCACAGCTCCAAGCGGAGCTGGACGAAATGCGGGATGCGCTCGCGGGCCTCGCGACGGCGAAGCAGCTCCAGTCGTTGCGCGCGGAGACGGCAGCGGTCACGGCGACCCTCGTGCAGCGAGAGCGCGTGCAGCGCCAGGCGACGGAAAAGATGCTTGCCGAGCTCCGGCAAGAGATGGACGACGTCCGGAGGCTGTTGGAAGGTCTCCGCGCCGCGATCGAAGGCGTGCGCGTGGAGTCGGGTACGTCGTACTTGCCCGAGGAGCGCGTTCCACAGCCGCCGCGCGAAAACGGACGCGAGCAGACACCGGCGCGCATACCCCGGCGAATGGGCCAACCACTCCGCTCGACTGGTACCGGCCCGCTCCGCCCGGCTGGAACTGGTCCGCTCCAACCTCAGTCGTCTCACTGATAACGTTCGGCGCGCGGCGCCGCGGGTACTCGCGTACTCCCGTTGAATGTGACTGTTAGTTCTAGGCTGGATCCAACGTGCCTAGTACGATCGGGTCACGGAGGACAGCGGGCGGCTGGCTCTGATGCGCAAGATCGGTTCGCTGGCCTTCTGACCCACCGGTGAATTGCCGTGGGGCCCAGAGAGTGGCGGGACGGTCCGCCGGTGGGCGTCTGAGGGCGACGCACAGAGGGAGTCGAATCGTGACCGAATCTCCTCCGAAGCGATCGAGCGGCCGAGGTCGCTTGGCGGTGGCGGTGATCGTCGCCTCCACGATCGCTGCATTCCTCGGGCACGTGGTCACGGACGCCACGTTTTCCAACGTTGCAGCGTCGCGGATCGGGACCGGGATTGCCACCGCCGTGGGGCTCATTGCCGTCTATGTCGCTAGGTCACGGCCGAACCCACTGCGAGGCGCCTGGCTGGCGGTCGCGGGCGGCTGCGCGGCTTGGGGCGCGGGGATCGCCAGCTTGCCGGCGACTCGAGGACGGATCGAAGAGTCGAGCTATCTGCTGGTTCACATCGGGTGGGTTGGGCTGGTGGCTGGTCTCGCGGCGGCCGCGATCCTCCTGGCGCAGCCGCTACGCGATCCTGAGGCTCGGCGGTCGCTCATCCTCGACCTGGTTCCGACGTCTATTGCTCTGACGGTCGTCGTCTGGCTCGCTGTCATCGGCTCGGCTGGTCTCGACCACGAGCCCTCGTGGCCGCTCTTGCTGGCCGTGGTGGCGCACGGCGGCGGGGCACTTGTCCTGATGCTCGCGGCGATCTCCAGCGTGCTACGGCCATCGCGCTTCGTGGACCCGGTGCCCGCGCGGCTCCTGTACGCCGGGATGGCTGGACTCGCGATCGCGGATCTCCTCTGGCTGCAACCCTGGTTGGCAGACCGCGCCGATACGAACCTGATCGCGCGCCCGGCCTTCGTCTCCGGCTTCCTGGCGATCGGCGCGGCCGCGCTGCTTTCGCGCTCCACCGAGCTTCGCGCCGAAGATGCGGAAGAGCCGCCGCTCCCGTTGCTCGCCAGCGAATGGCTCCAGCAGCTCCCGCACTACAGCTTGCTCCTCTTGCTGGCGTTTACGATCGGCCAGCAGGTCGCGGGGAATTTGCAGCCGTATGGCGTGGAGACGGCGCTGGGCGGGTGTATCGCGGTCGTCATTTTCGTCATGATGCGACAGACACTCTCGCTGCGGCACGCGCGCCAGCTGCATGGGAGGATCGGCCAGCTCAACGAGCAGATTGATGGCCTGATCGAACAGGTCGGCCGCGATCCGTTGACTGGGCTCCTCAATCGCCGCGCGGTCGAGTCCAGGCTCGAGCAGGAGATCGCTCACGGGCGGGCCTGCCGGCACCCGGTCACGGTCGTCCTCATCGATGTGGACAATTTCAAGACGGTCAACGACACGCTGGGTCATCAAGCTGGCGACCGCGTCCTGGTGGCGGTCGGGCGCGTGCTGTCCGCTGCCTGCCGGGGGACGGACGTTGCGGCTCGCTACGCGGGCGATGAGTTCCTGCTCGTTCTACCTGGAACGGACGAGACGGCCGCTGGCGAGGTCTGCGAGCGGATCGTGGGCGAGATTCGCCGGCTCAGCGACGAGCTCTCCCTTGGCGGCATCCAGGTGACGATTTCGGTCGGCGCCGCGGTCACCCACCGCTGTCATCGGTCGGCGGCGCAGCTCGTCGCGATCGCCGACGCGGCCATGTACGACGCGAAGATGGAAGGCAAGGACCGTGTGCTCGTCATCGATGCCGACACGCTTTCGGTTCCAGGCGCCAGCCAGCCGGTGATCGAGACGCCGATGCCGATCTACCTCCCGTCACAGGTGGTTCGGCCGATTACCGAGCGGCGCGGACGGCGCCTGGTGGTGGAGAAGGCATCCTGACAAGCACCGCGCGGCCTCAGTCCAACAAATCCTCGGCCGCGTGGAGATACGCGTCGTACGTCCCTTGATTGAAGCAAACGAAGATCACGCGATCGAGCGGCGCGCCTTCCGCCAGTGCGCGGTGAACCTCATCAATGGCGATCAGCGCCGCCTCATCGACCGGGTAGCCGTAGGCGCCGGTGCTGATCGACGGGAAGGCAATCGTGCGGATGCCATACCGCGGGTCGGTGGCCAGCGCGAGCGAGCTGCGGTAGCACCGCGCCAGTAGCTCAGGCTCGCCCTGGTTGCCGCCGCGCCAGATCGGCCCGACGGTATGGATCACCCACCGCGCCGGGAGCCGGTAGCCCCGCGTGATGCGTGCCTCGCCCGTCGGGCAGCCGCCGATCTTCTTGCATTCCTCCAGGAGCTCTGGCCCGGCTGCCCGGTGAATCGCGCCGTCAACTCCGCCGCCGCCCAGGAGCGAGTTGTTCGCGGCATTGACGATGGCGTCGACTTGCTGCTTCGTGATGTCGCCGATCGCAAGCTCTATCTTGCCCCACTGCATGAGCGAGCGCTCCCTATCTCACAAATGCCCCAGCTGACGTAGCGAGCCGATGATAGCTCGGTCCACGAGCACATCTATTATTCGGTTTCAGTATCCCGCCAGTCAGGTCCGATATGGCTTAGTCGCTCGGTGGAGAGGATGGCCAGTCAGCGCTTTCCTGAGCCTCAATCTCTTCGAGCCTACGTAGATCCTCGGCCAAACGGGTCGCGGCTTGGTCAATGTGCGCCGCGGTCTCCTGGAGCGCCGCCGAGTCAGGCAGTCGTGACCGCCACAGCCGGCGCTGGAGAAGCTGCGTCCATCCCTTGATGATCGCGAGGGAGGTGAGCGATTCGTGGACGAACTGCTCGACGAACTCCTCGTGGTGCCGCACGGCTGCTTCGACGTCGCTCTGCGCTCGCTCTGCGAGCTCCCGGGAATTTTCGCCACGAGTCTTGGCGAGTGATAGAAGGTCCGTCACGGAGCGGAGGGATTGGTGGCACTCATCGAGCGCTGCCAGTGATCGGGGGGATTTCCGAACGCGATTGTTGTTCATCTGCTCGCACTCGCCGTCGCGTGGCTCTGCAATCAATAGCGGTTGATGTCTCGCTGCGTCCCGGGACGTCCGAGAGAGGGCGCGCCCGAGCCGGCCATCACCGCCTATGACGCACGAACCCGGCCAACACGGCATCCGCGTGAGGGAGGCGCGGCAACGGGTGGTTGGCACACTGGATGCCTCTTCGTTCTGCTGTCGGTGGGGAGCGGTTAGATCCGCGTCCCGTGCCGATCGGAGAAGGAGGTAGTCATGCCGTACAAGACACGATCAGAATTGCCGGAGTCCGTCCGCGAGAACCTGCCGCGGCACGCGCAGGATATCTACAAAGAGGCGTTCAACAGCGCGTGGGAGCAGTACGGGCAAGACGAGAGCCGCGCACACCGGGTGGCCTGGGGCGCGGTGGAACGCAAGTTCCACAAGGACGAATCAGGCAAGTGGATCGAGGGGCCGGCCGAGGAGCGTTCGTGACCGGCAATCCAGGTTCGCTCGCGCCGGCGCGAAGTGACGCGGGTTAGAGGTTAATCGCGCCCTCGTAGACCAGGTCGCGCGCCCGCCATTCGACTTCCTGCGGATCGAGCGGGCGTCTGGCGAGGCCCTCTTCCTGCGCGGCCCGCGCCACGGCAGCGGCAACGCGCGGTGGCACGCGCAGGTCCAGCGCATCCGGGATGATGTGATCCGGATTGAGCTCGTCCGGCGTCACCAGTTCGGCGATCGCATAGGCCGCGGCAATCTTCATACCGTCGCTGATCGCGCGCGCCTCGACGTCCAGCGCGCCACGGAAAACGCCCGGGAATGCGAGCGAGTTGTTCACCTGATTCGGATAGTCGCTGCGGCCGGTGGCCACCGCAAACGCGCCGGCTTCCTTGGCGAGCTCCGGCGCGATTTCTGGCACCGGATTGGCGAGCGCGAAGACGACCGGATGCGGCGCCATGCTCCGGATCATTTCCGGCGTCAGCGCCCCGCCGACCGATAGGCCAATGAAGACGTCCGAGCCCTTGATCACCTCGGCCAGCGGGCCTTTGCGCTTCTCACGGTTCGTCAGGCAGGCGATCTCCTGCTTGGAGAAGTCCATCCGCTCTGACCGGCCCTCATAGATAGCGCCCGCCGTGTCGCAGATGACGATGTCGCCGGCGCCGAGCGCCAGTAGGAGCTTCGCGACCGCGATTCCCGCTGCCCCGCCGCCGTTGATGGTGATCCGGCTCTCGGTGAGCTGGCTGCCGCGCAGCTTCATCGCGTTCAGCAGCGCCGCGCCGACGATGATCGCGGTTCCGTGCTGATCGTCGTGGAAGACCGGCATGTCGAGGATTTCCCGCAGCCGTCGTTCGATCTCGAAGCAGCGCGGCGCGGAGATATCCTCCAGGTTGATCCCGCCGAAGCTCGGCGAGATCGCGGCGACGATCTGGACGATCTCCTCGGGATCGCGCGCGGCCAGACAAATCGGGAACGCTTCGACCCCGGCGAGCGACCGGAAGAGGACCGCCTTCCCCTCCATGACCGGGAGCGCCGCCTGTGGGCCGATGTCACCCAATCCAAGCACGGACGAGCCATCGGTCACGATCGCGACCAGATTGCCCTTGCTCGTCAGCTCCGTGACTTGCGACGGATCGTCGCGGATGACGTGGGCGGGCAGGAGCGCGGCCGGCGGGACGTACATCAAGTTCAGGATGTGCTGGTCGCGGATCGGCAGCTTGGAGTGGATCTCCAGCACTCCGCCATGCCGTCGTCGAAGCTCGATCGCTTCTTCGCGGAACGTCTTCTGCTCGCCGCGCGGGATGGGCGCCGGCGGCAGCAAGCGGCCCTCGTAGACATAACGTCGGGTGCGCTCCGCCACGGCTTGGGGAGAGGTCTCCCGGCCCGCTTCGCCCGCCTCCAGCGCGGCCCGGACGACCGCCGCCGCGATCGCCGGCGCGACGCGGAAGTCGAAGATGCTCGGCACGATGTGGTCGGGGTGAAGCTCGTCCGGCTTGACCATGTCCGCCAGGGCCTGAGCGGCGTAGATCAGCATGCGGAGCCGGATGTTACGGGCGCGGGCGTCCAGCAGGCCCCGGAAGAAGCCGGGGAAGACGAGGGAGACGTCCATCTGGTTCGCGTAGTCGGAGCGACCTGTCGCGACGACGCGCGCCCCGCCCGCTCGCGCCGCCGCCGGATCGATCTCTGGCTCGGGAATGGCGAGGGCGAAAACGATCGGGTCATGCGCCATCGAGCGGATCATGTCGTCCGTCACGATGTTCCCGGTTGAGAGCCCAATGAAGACATCGGCCCCCTTCAGCATCGCCGCCAGCGAGCCGCGCCGCCCCTCCGGGTTTGTTTCCTTCGCGACGTACGCTTTCGCCCAGTTCATCCGCTCCGGCCGGTATTTGTAGATTGCCCCGGCGCGGTCGCAGACGACGAGGTTCTTGACCCCGGCGCGAACGAGCAGGCGCGCTACCCCGATCCCGGCGATGCCAGCGCCGCTGATAACGACGCTGACTTCGCTCATCTCCTTCTTGACGATCTTCAGGGCGTTGATCAACGCGCCAAGGACGAGAATCGCCGTGCCGTGGTGCTGGTTGGAGAAGATCGGGATGTCGGCGGCTTTCTCGAGGTGGTCGGCGACGGTGAACGCTCTCGGCGTCGAGATATCGTCAAGGCAGATCGCGCCGAAGGTGGGCGTGATCGCGGTGCCGACCTGAACGATCTCTTGTGGGTCGCGCGTCGCTAGACAAATCGGGAACGCATCGATGCCGGCGAACGTCTTGAAGATGACGCTCTTCGCCTCGGCGACCGGGATCGCGGACTCTGGCGGTCCGCCTTCTCGGCCAAAGAGGTCGGAGCCATCGGTGAGGAGCGCGACGGTGTTCCCGCGGCAGGTCAAGTCGTAGGAGGCGAGCGGATCTTGGCTAATGGCGAGGCAGGCCTCGGCGACACCCGGCGTGTAGATGAGGGAAAGGATCGCCCGGTCGCGGATGGGGACTTTGCTGTGAACCCCGATCAGCCCGCGAAAACGCCGGCGGTATTCGAGCCCTTCGTCCTGCCCGGTGAGCCCGTTCCACACTGCCACGGTCACGCTCCCACTGCTTGTCCGCGTCTGGAAGGACCCTTCCTCGTTGACTGTACCACGTGGTTGGAATGTGCGGGAGAGTTGGGGCTTAGCAGCTACTCGTCATCGTGGACATTGGTCCCATTTTCCGCGGGACTGCCGCGGCGTAGCAGCGCCCGCCCGATGGGCTGGTATCATGCGAATGATGCGCCCGTGCCGTCATTTCCGGCTCCGTGGCCGAATCGAAGCTGAGGAGTTTCAGAATGATTCGTTGCCCTGACTGCTCGACTGAGAATCCGGACGACGCGCGGTTTTGCATCAACTGCGGCCGGCAACTGCAGGCAACGGCTCAGGCCGAGCCCGTCAATGCTCCGAACACTCCGAATCAGTTCGAGCAGGTCCGGACGGCGGGCGCGAATCTCCGAAACGCTCCGTCATTGCACTTCGATGAGGATCTCGGCGACTCCGGCGGCGAGCGCGTCCTTTGGGAAGGACGGCCGAACTGGCCGCTTTCCTGGCTCGGCGTCATCATGAACCGCTACAAGCTGACGAACGAGCGATTCATCCACGAGCATGGATTCATTCGTAAGAGGACCGAGCAGATCGATCTCTACCGCATCGAGGATGTCTACATGCGGCAGGGCCTGATCGAGCGCATGCTGAACCTGGGCGATGTCGGGTTCGCGTCCGCCGACGCCACCGCGCCGCACTTCGAGCTCCACGACGTGCGTGATCCAGAGCGCGTCAAGGATCTCATTTGGCGAGCCGCTCGCGCCGAGCGACAGCGCCGCCGTGTCCTCATCCGCGAGGAGATGTAGCCACCAAACCTGCATCCTCTCCGCATCGATCGCTTCTCGGCGCCTCGAGGTGCGCGAGGCGACCGATCGTGTCGTCCCGTCACAAACCGGGCATGCAACTTGCGGCGCCGAGGGAGCCGGACATCGTCACCGGCTGCGGCTAGGCCGCTGCCGCCTCCGCGTGGAGCGGACGGCATGCGCCCACGTGCGAGAGGAGGACGTCATGCGTTACGGGAAGCGGTTGCTAGCGCCAATTGGTGCGGCGCTCGTGCTCGGCATCGTGGCGCTCGGCGGGGCGCCGGGATTGGTCGCTCAGGAAGACATGCAGGCCACGCCTGAGGCCGGCGCGGCTCGGCCCGCGCATATCCATAACGGCACGTGTGAAGAGCTCGGCGACGTCGTCCAGCCGCTGACCGACCTCACGGCAGCCACCGGCACGGCCGAGGGCAACGCGGACGCGATCCCGGCCGAGTATTCCTACACGCTCGTCCCGATGTCGCTGGACGACATTCTGGCGGAGGATCATGCCATCAACGTGCACGAGAGCGCGGAGAACATCGGCAACTACATCGCCTGCGGCAACCTCGGCGGCGTCCGTGATGCCAATGGCGCTCTCGTCATCGGCCTCTCTGAGCTGAACGACTCCGGCTACACCGGTATTGCCTATCTCGCGCCCGATGCCAACGACCCATCGGCGACCGGCGTCTCGGTCTTCATCGCGCCGGTCAACTCTGACACGCCAGACGCGGGCGTCTAGTCCGACGCTCGAGGCTTAGCGATGCGGGGGCGGGCACCTAACCCGCCCCCGCAATGTGTTTGACGTTGTTGAGACGGTCCGATCAGCCACTGGCCACGTTGTCGGTGACGCGGTGGCAGGCGACGAAGTGTCCCGGCTCGACCTCTTGCAGCATTGGCCGGTCAATGTCGCAGAGGCCGGGAATGCGGTCTGGACAGCGGGAGAAGAACGGGCAGCCGCGAGGGAACGCGCCACTCGTCGGCGGTTCGCCCGGCACGACCTCGCGGTGGCGGAAGCGGTTCCGCGGGTCGGGTTCGGGGATCGCGTTGATCAGCGCCCGCGTGTAGGGATGGAGCGGGCGATCGATCACCTGAGCGGCCGAGCCGATCTCGACGATGGTCCCCAGGTACATGACGGCAATGCGGTCGGCGAAGGTGCGCGCGCTGGCGATGTCGTGCGTGATATAGAGGAACGAGACGCCCCGCTCGGTTTGAATCGTCCGCAGGAGGTTGAGGATTTCCACCCGGCTCGAGGCGTCGATCATCGAGACCGGCTCGTCGGCGACGATGTAATCCGGATCGCGGACGAGTGCCCGGGCGATGCCGACGCGCTGTCGCTGGCCGCCCGACATCATCGTCGGGTACTTCGATGCGAACCTGGGCGCGGGCACGAGATCAACGGCTTCCAGGGCGCGGTAGACGCGCTGCCGCCGCTCTTCCGCCGGCACGCCATCAATGATCAGCGGCTCTTCGATGAGGTCGTAGACCCGGAAGTAGGGATTGAGGCTGGAAAACGGGTCTTGAAAGACAATTTGGGCGCGTCGCCGCAACCAGCCGAGACTCTCCTCCGGCGCGGCGGTGATGTCCTGCCCGTCGAAGACCACCCGGCCACGCGCTGGCGCGATCAAGCGAAGCGAGACGCGGCCGAGCGTTGACTTGCCGCTGCCCGACTCACCGACGAGCGCGACTGTCTCCCCCTTGGCGACTTCCAGGCTGACGTCATTGAGCGCGTGGACCTGGCCGGTGCGGAAGAATCCCTTGCGGATCTGGTAGACGACCTCGATCCCCTCCAGGGAGATGAGTGGGGCAGTGGCGGTCGCGGTCGCGGCGGCTGTCTCCTGAGCCGGCGCGTGGGTAGCCCGGACGGAATCAGTCATGGCTGACTCCCGCCGGCTCCTTGAGATGAGCGAGGTAGAGATCGCCGGCGACACCTGGGTCGTTGAGCCAGCAGCGAGCGTGGCCGCCGTCGCCGATCGGAATCGGCGGCGGGACGTCGGTGTCGCACGGCGCGAACCGGTACGGGCACCGGGGATGGAATCGGCATCCCGCTGGCGGGTTGGTCAGGTCCGGCGGCTCGCCCGGCATCGGCTGAGGAGGCGTCGTCGCGCGCAGGCGCGGCAAGCTCGCCAGGAGAAGCCGCGCGTAAGGGTGGCGCGGCTCGAGCAGCACGCGCTCCGCCGGGCCGTATTCAGCGTGCCAGCCGGCGTACGCCACGGCGATGTGATCGCAGAGGTCGCTGGCGAGACCGATGTCGTGCGTGATGAAGATCATCGAGATGCCCGGATCCTGCTTCAGATCCTTGAGCAGGTTCATGATCTGCGCCTGAACGCTGACGTCGAGGGCAGAGGTCGGCTCGTCGAGGATGAGCACGTCTGGATCGAGGACGAGAGCCATCGCCAGCACCACGCGCTGCTTCTGCCCGCCGCTCAACTCATGGGGATAGCGTGTAGCGAACTCGGGCGAGAGCCCGACCCGCACGAGTAGCTCGTTCACGCGCGACCGGATCGCTTGCTTCGAGAGGCGGCCATCGAGCTGCAACGGCTCCGCGATCTGGTCGCCGATCTTGAGCACCGGGTTGAGGACGTTCATCGCCCCTTGGAAGACCATCGCGATCCGGCGCCAGCGGATCTCTCGCCGGAACTCGTCCTCGGAAAGCGCGCGGATGTCTTGACCTTCCAAGCGGATCGAGCCGTCGAAACGGACCACATTCTTCGGGAGGAGACGCATCAGCGCGACGGCTAGGCTCGTCTTGCCGCTGCCCGACTCACCGACGATTCCGACCGCCTCCCCACGCCTCTCGATCGTGAATGAGACACCGTCCACCGCGCGGACGACGCGTCCGCCGGAGACGTAATGGAGATGCAGATCCTCGACGGCGAGGAGCGGCGCCGGTGCAGTCATACCGTCACTATACAGGACCGACCGAGCCGCGGAGTCACGCTTGGCGACCGGCACTTCAGGCAGACGGTGCCGCTAATGCTACTCCGGCGGCGATGCCCGGCGGATCAGGCCGGGCGGACAGTGACCCGGTTGCTGTGGAAGGTGGACTGCCCGCCCAGGTCGGCCAGCGCGTCGGATGTCAGCCAGTTGACGTTGCGTCCATCCGGCGAGCGGCTGCCCCAATAGCCCTTCGGAGCGACGGCGACGCCAGGCGGCACATCGTCGGTGACGATCGCGCGCAGGTGAATGCAGCCACGCCGGTTCTCGACAACGACTTCAGCGCCGTGGTGGATACCCCGCGCCGCGGCGTCCGCCGGATTGATCTCGATGAACGGCTCGCCTTCCTTGTGCGCGTGCTTCTCCTGGTTGGCGAAGGACGAGGAGACGAAGTGATGAGCGGCGCCGGAGAGGAGCGTCAGCGGCGCGCTCAGCGGATCGCGTCCGACGGCGCCATCGGACTCGGTGGCGAACTCGGCGGGCGGAACGTAGTCGGGCAATGGATCGACCCCATACTCGGTCATCACCTCGCAGCGTAGCTCGACCTTACCGGAGGGCGTCGGGAAGTGGCCGTCGGCGAAAGGCACGATGGGTTCGCCGTCATCAAGGGCGTAGGGCACTGTCCCTTCCCGCTGCAGCCGCTCGAGTGTGATGCCGGCCAGGAGCGGATTCTTGGCGCGCGTCGCGTCGAGCACCTCGGCGATGATTTCCTCTGGCGTTTGCCGCAGCCACGGCTCGTCGTAGCCCATCGCTTCGGCGAGCAGCCGCATCACCGTCCAGTTGCTCTTTGCCTCGCCGCGCGGCGGGATCGCCTGCTGGTTGTATTGCAGATGGCGATGACCGTAGGGCTTGTGGAGATCGGTCTGTTCCAGCTGCGTCGTCGCTGGCAGGACGATATCGGCGTAGCGCGCGGTGTCGGTTAGGAACTGCTCGTGGACGACTGTGAAGAGGTCGTCTCGCATCAGTCCGCGGACGATGAGACCGGCGTTCGGGCTGGAGGTGACGGGGTTCGCGCCGAAGACGTAGAGGGCCTTGATCGGCGGGTTGTCGATCTCGCCGGTCAGGGCCGCGCCAAGCCGATTCATGTTGACTACGCGTGGCACCGGCGGACACTCGGAAGCGTGGCCAACCGCCTCCGCGTCCCAGACGATGTGGCTGCTCTGCGAGTAGAAGAGCCCGCCGCCGCGCACACCGTATTGGCCGACGACGGCCGGCAGGCAGCAGAGCGCTCGGATGGTTTGCCCGCCGTTGCCGTGCCGCTGCAGGCCGTCCGCGAATTTGAGAAGCGCCGGCTTGACCGTGCCGTAACGTCGGGCCAATTCGACGATCGTCGTCTCGGGCACGCCCGTGATCGCCGCGACGCGGTCCGGCGGGTAGAGCGCGGCGCGGTCGCGCAGGTCTTCCCAGCCAATGGTGTGCGCCCGCAGCCAGGCCTCGTCATGCAGGCCCTCGGCGAAGAGGACGTGGATCAGGCCGAGCGCCAGCGCGGCGTCGGTCGCGGGCCGGGGCTGAATATGAAGATCGGCCGAGCGGGCGGTAAGCGTGCGCCGGGGATCGATGACTACGACTTCGGCGCCGCTCCGCTGTGCCTGCCGCAGGAGCGGCATGAAGTGCGGGTTGGTGCTGGCGGGGTTATGCCCCCAGATCAACACGAGGCGACTGTGCAGCACGTCGCGGGGATCCGGCGACAGCTTCCCGCCGATCGTTGCGGTCACCGCGACCGCTGCGGCAGCGTCGCAGATCGCGCGCGCCAAGCCGCTCGCGCCCATCCGGTTCCAGAGGCGGGCGCTCGCGACGGTCATCTCGACGAGGCCGAGCGTGCCGCTGTAGGAGTAGGGAAGGATTGCCGCCGCGCCATACTCGGCGATGGTCTCTTTCCACCGCCGGGCAATCTCCGCGATGGCCTCATCCCAGGTGATCCGCTCCCATTGCCCGCTCCCCTTCGGTCCGGTCCGGCGCAGCGGGTGGAGGAGGCGATCCGGGTGGTAGACCCGATCGAGATAGGGGCGGACTTTGGCGCACAACCAGCCCTGCGTAATCGGGTGATCCGGATCGGCGATGAAGCGGACAGCGCGCCCGTCGCGCACCTCGGTCAGGGTCGCGCAGGTATCCGGGCAATCGTGCGGGCAGGCTCCGCGGATGAGCATCGTTGGAGCGGCACTTGCCATAAGTGGACCCTCCTCGAGAGGAAGCGGCCGACAGTGCGGCCAGCATACGGCGAGACCGGCGACGTGGACAACATCCAGATTGACGGACCGAAATCGCCGTGTGAATATTGCGCGGAGTCCTGGGCAGAACTCAGTACGAATGAGCATTTCTGACCCATCGGCCGCGTCGCTTCATTCGCTGAATCTCGCGCTACGCGAGGGCCGCCGGGTCCTGGTCGTGTTGGCTTCGAACGCAGTGTTCGCTCGACTGGCACTGATGCCGCGAGCGGCCTTGCCAACGAAGCCCCGGTTCGGGAACCGTTCGCACTCCGTTGCCGTCTACCTGAATGCTTTTTGGAGTTGGTGAGTTTCGAGGCAGGAGGAGAAGAGAGCGCAATGCGGAGCCTCGTGAGACCACTGTCGGCGATCATGGTCCTGATACTCGCCGGGACCACCTTCTCCCTTGCGCTGGGGCGCTCGGTCACCCTAGCGCAAGACGGCGGGCCCCTCACCGCAGCGGTGTAGGACGACAGCTGTGACGACCTTGGCGCTGTCGTCGTCAACCTGCGGGACTTGAGTGAGCAGGACGGTGGCGTCCTGACGAGCTTTTCCACCGTCAACATTCCGATCGACGACTTCTCGATGGGTGGTTTCGCGATCAGTGTAAGCGACAACTTCGGTGATTTGGTCGCCTGCGGGGAGGTTCCGCCGTTCTCAGGGAGCGACGCCTTCATCGCCCTCCCGGCGCAGAACGCATCCGGGCTCGGCGGCGTTGCCTGGCTGCATGAGCGCGATGATCGGACGCAAGTCTCGATCTTCCTGACCGAGGTCGGGGAGGGGAGCGATGAGTCGTCGCTGCCGCCTGATGAGGAAGAGTCCCCACCCCCGCCGGAGGAACCGACGCCAACGGCGACGGCCGAGCCGACTGAGAGCCCACGGCCGGTGCGGACGCCTTCGCCAACGGCAGAGCCGGAGGAATCCGACGGCTATGTGACGTACACCAGTCCGAGCTATGGCTGGTCGCTGCGGTACGACCCGCTCGTCTGGGAGGTCCGGCGGGACGAAGTAGAGGATTCCGAATATGGTCCCATTGACTGGTTCAACATTAGCAATGGGATCAGCTTCATCAGCATTGCGACCCAGGGTGGCTGGACAGAAGATACCCCGGCCAACTCGATGGCTTGCGTCCAGTGGTACGACGAGAACATCTCCCTCTGGGAAGGCTATACCAATGTCGAGCCCTGGATTGGGGACGACGGTAAGCCGGTCCGGGGTGGGAACCGCCTCGACGCCTACGGCGCCTGGAGCTACACCTTCATTGACGAGGAAACCGGCGCCTCGCTTGACAACGTCCTCTACGTGCGCTGCATCTCCATTGATGGAGGCCGAGCGCAGATCGAGCTTCGCCAGTGGACGACGCCGCGTGGCTACAACAGCCAGGCCGCCGCGCGCGAGGACTTGCTGAGCGGACTCGAGCTTCCGTAGCGCGCGTTCCCGCGCACCACGCGAAAGATCGCTGTCAATTGCGCGCCCACTGTTCGGCTCATCCGGGGAGCGGGCGCGCTACCAGCGGGCGAAGAGGGGCGGAAGCGTCACCTTCGCCTGAAACTCCGTGAAGTCGGTGCGCCAATCAACGAAGGTACGGCGGAAGTCGAACCGGTCGAGCGGGGCAAACGGCTGATGTCCGCCGTAGAAGCTGAAGGCGTAGGCGTAACCGGCGGCAGCTAGGGCCGCGCGTGTCTCGGCATTGAAGGTATCCGGCTTGCCGACCGGGTAGGCGAAGAGCCGTGGCGGCGCGCCAAGCTCGGCGGCGATGCGGTCGCGGCAGGTTGCCACCTCGTAGAGCTGGCGATCGGCGGGGAGGCGGGCGAGGATCGGGTGCGTCACCGTGTGGCCGCCGAACGTCATACCCGCGGCGTGCATCTCGCGGGCCATGTCCCAGGTCATCCAGAGATCCTTGGCCGCGGCCGAATCCAGGCGGCCGGAGCCGGTCACCTCGGCAAGATGGTCGAGGAACGCGGAGGCGCGCTCTCCCGGCAGGCGCCGGTAGACGGCAATGGCCGCCGCGATTGCCGCCGAACGGTCGCCGCGATCGAGATAGATGGGCTCCGGCAGCCAATCGTCCGCCGGTATGACCGATCGCTCGCTGGACCGGATCATCCAGGCAATCTCGTCCCACCACGCCGCGCCGCCGGTATCGAGGAAGCCGGTGCAGAGGAAGAAGACCGCGCGCAGCCCGTGCCGCCGGAGGAGCGGGAACGCCAACTCGTAGTTGTCGCGGTAACCGTCATCGAAGGTGAGCAAGATATGGCGGCCGCGCCGGCCGGAGAGCACGAGCGGCAGGTCATCGCCGCTGATGACGTCGGCGTTCCGAGCCAGGAACGCGAGCTGCTGGTCGAGTCCTTCGGCGGTCGCGCTGAAGACATCCGGGAAGTACGGCGTGGTCAACGCATCGCCGATGCGGTGGTAGTTGAGGACGAGGACGCCGTGCCAGGTCGGCAGGCGTCGTACCAGGCGGCCACTCCGGCTGCGCTCGAGCGCCGTGGCGGCGAGGGAGATAGCGGTCGCGCTCATTGGGACTCCGATTCGGCGGATGAGGCGCGGCGACTCAACGCGCGCTGCCAGGCACGCACTTGCTTCAGTGCGTCGATCGCGACCATGCGCGGGCCTCGCTTCAGCTCCGCCCAAACGAGCTCGCGCCGGACTGTCGAAAGCTCGCGCTTGTAGCGGACCTCGCCCTGCAGCCAGTTGACCTCGTCGTAGCCGCGTCGCAGCGCCTCCTCCATGCACAGGACGCCAACGACGAATCCCGGAGCGAGCGATTTCTCCTCGAAATGCGGGAGGCCCCATTGGTAATGGAGAATGACGCGGCCATCAACCAGCCCGTAGAAAATGCCAAGGAGTTGGTCGCCGGCGTACGCGCGGAACAGGACGATGTCGCCTCTTGGCAGGAGGCGAGCGATCAAGTCCATGTGAAACGCGGTGAAGCGCTTGCTCGCGAACGCGCCCGGCTGACCGGCGCGCTGCCACCGCTCCTGGTGGAGTGGGATGAGCTCGCGGAGGGCGGCGTGGCCTTCCTCAACGGTTTCGGCCCAGTGCGTCGTAATCGGGCCGAAGCGCTCTTCGAAGCGGCGCAAGTTCTTGCGAATCTTCGCCGAGGTGGACTTAGGCAGTGCCGCCATGACTGGCTGGCCCGCGTCCCGGATCGCGCGCAGATCGACGCCATACGCCGGTTGGCGGGTGACGATAAAGCGAGGCTCGGCGCGCAGGAGCGGCTCGGCGTGCTCTGGGGCGAAGCCGTTCAGCTCCAGCACGTCCCAGCGGGACGACGCGTTGCTCAGCGCGGTGAGGAGCGCGGCCGCGAACGAGTCCCGTGCTTCCGGGAGGGCGAGCAGCCGGTTGAACTCGACGCAGACGCTTTGTCCCGGCGGCTCCCCGGCCGTCCCGATGTGCATCGTGCGAACCGGAATCGGGCCGCGCCGCTGGCCGACGCCCTGGGTGACGAGGGCGATGCCACACGGGCCGTTCGGGCCGTGCCCGATCGCGAACTGGTGGGGAACGATCGAGCCGTAATGATTCAGCCAGGTCGCGATCCAGTCCCAGGAAGTCGTCAAGCTGGGCACCGTCAGCGACTCGAGCCGCTTCCAGACGACTCGCGCCTCATGGATGTCGGTCGTTAGCGAGATGGCGATTGTCCCAGTCGCCGCGGGTTCCACGATCTGCTCGCGCGTCTGGCGCACGGCGTTGGCTAGCACCTGTTTGCTCCCTGTTTCCGACCGCCGCCGCTCGCTACGCCGGGATGCGGGAGGCGACGACACGCCGGACGAGCCACGACGCGACGGGCCGGTAGCGGCGCTCCATCGGCGCGGGAAAGATCGAGATGTTGCCGCCAAAGCCCGTCTTGAAGTTGCGCAAGCCTTCCGGCTGAACGTTGCCCAGATCGACTTGCGCGCAGCCGCGATCCCGGTAGTACCGAACGATTTCGTAGATCAAATACGCGCCGGCTGCCTGGCCGCGCCGCTCCGGCGCCGAGGCGGCGGAGAGGTAGGTTGCCTCCGGACCGAAGCGGAGACAGAACGCGGCGGCCGCGGGCGCGCCATCCGCCATGGCGAAAAAGACCGTCGCGTCCTGACCGAACGTCGCCGCCAGATCGGTGAAGAAGGCGTGATGGAGGCAGGCGATGCCTTGACGGCGCGTGGTCTGGACGTACATGTCATAGAACGTAGAGATCGCCTCGCTGTCAGCGGGCACCGCTTTCACGGTAATGCCTTGCCGGATCGCGAGCCGAACGTGATAGCGCTTCTTGTGGTGCATGCCGGCGAGCAGTGCGTCGTCGTCGAGCGTGGGAATCTGCAACGTCTGGCGTGGCTGGATCGGCCGCATCCACTTGACGAGGCCATGCTGCTTGTAGGTGCCCGGCAGCGCGAAGCGCTGGTTCGGCTCCATCACTAGCGTCACCGCGCCATTGGCCCGGCAGACCTCATCCAGGGCGGCGAGGAGATCTGGAAAGATCGCCTGGTGATCCCCCTCTAGCGTCGGGCCGCACGGGACATACGCGATGCTGATCGGCCCAAATCGCTTCAGGAGGACTTGCGCCATCCAGGCGCCGTCCTGCCCGCGGCCGGCGATTCGCTCCACATGCCAGCCTTGACGCTGCTTGAACTCGCCCCAGCGCCAGGACTGCAGCAGATTGCCCCCGAGTCGCTCCAGCTCGCGGTCCCACTCGACGCCGGACAGCGTCGTGATGGCCGGGCCCGCGCTCCGGACCACCGAGAGGGTGGGCGTGCTTGGCAGAGTCTGCGCTGGCTCAGACATGGACGTAGTCCAGGAGGATTGCCGCGCCGGCGAGGCGGCGGCTCGTGGGGCCGAAGTTGCGGGTAGCCTGGCCGATGATCGTCTGCTTCAGGCGCATGCCGGCCGGCGCCAATGTGCGCGCGATCGACACCCAGGCGTGGCGCGACTGCCGGAACGCCGGGATGGAGATCTCCTCGCCGCCGTACTTGCGCTTGTAATCCATGTAGCCGCCGAGGTCGTAGCGCGCGATCCCGCGCGCCTTCCAATAGCGCATCGCGTACCAGTGCAGCGCCTCGTTCGGACGGTAATGCTGATATTCGCGGTAGCTCGCGCCTCCCCAGAAAAGGGCGATCTCGCCAAACGCCGGATAAATGCCGGTGGCGATGCAGCGGCCTTCCGGGTCTCGCGCCCGGAGCAGGAGCAGCATGCCGGTTGGCAGGAGATGGCGGATGAGCGCCCGCACGCGTTCGATGCTGTAGGTCGGGACCAAGCCTTGACGCAGGAAGACCTCGCGGAGCTGATCGTAAAACTCGTCCGCGAATTCGAGATCGGTTGCTTCCTCGATCACGACGCCGGTCTTGTCGGCTTTGCGGATGCACCGTCGGCAGGCGCTGGTCATCCGGCTGAACAGCTCATCCTCCGAGAGCGAGAGATCAATTTCGAATGTACGCTCGTCGAAGCCGACGTCGGATCGCCGCCCGAAGCCGAGCCCGGCCACGTCGCGCTCCGTCAAATGCCGGTCGCGCAGTTCGAAGTGGGCGCAGCGAAGCTCCTTGATGGCGAATTCGGTCAGGGCGGCCACCGCGACGCGCCGGGACACGCCCGGCTTCAGATTGAAGCCCATATACGGCGTCGTCCAACCGGGGAGCGGGCTACCGAGGAAACTGAGACCGCAGCGGCGCGTGGTTAGCCCGGTGAAATAGCCGAGCGTCTCCCGACCATCCTGCAGGGCCGCGATAACGGGTTGCGCGTCTTGGACCTCGGCCAGAAATTCAACCCAAGCCTTGGTTTGGAAGACGTGCCGATCCGCAAACCGATCCAGCTTGTCCCAATCGACCTCGGACCAGGGAATCGGTATGAACTTCGGCCCCTTTGACCGATTCAGCATCGTTGCGCACCTCATGTTCGCATCGTCCGGGCAGGTGCCCACCGCGATGTAGGCCTCGCGTCACATATCCCGATTATCCCGGCTGCCCTCGCCAAAATCCCTAGCACACCGGTCTCATCCGCTCGGTACCTTCGCACCGAAAGTCCCGACCAGCGGGTGACCATCGGTCTATGACAGGAGGGGTGAATAGCCTGTCCTACCTGCCAGAATAGGGCCACGACGGGCCGACCTTCGGCTGATTAGTGGGCTCTGGTGATGTGACATGGGGGGAGCGGTCGCCCGCGCGGTAGGGCGGGCACAAGGGGTGGCGGCGAGAGTGCCGCTCGCCGCGGAGCACCGGCGAGTCATTAAAGCCGCCCTGCTGGTCGGAACTCTGACATTCGGCGTCCGCATTGCCGGCCTGCTGCGAGACATGTACGTGGCGGCGGAGCTCGGGACGGGTGGCGCGTTCGAGGCCTACGTCGTCGCTCTGGCGATCCCAACGTTCGTTGCGACGATCGCTGGCGATGCGGCGGCCGGGGCGCTTCTGCCCCAGATTGCGCAGGCGCGAGCGAAGCGCGGTGAGGAAGCCGCCCAAGCGGTCTTCGCCGAGATGATGGTCGTCGCCGTCGGCATGATGATCGTGGCGACGGCGATCCTGGCGGCGACGCCACGGTTGCTCCTGCCGCTGCTGGCCTCCGGGTTCGACCAGGAGAAGATAGACCTGACCGTCCAACTCTGGATGATCAGCCTGCCGGTGCTCCTCCTGGTCGGGGCGGGCACGCTCTGGTCGGGGATGCTCAACTCCAACGACCGGTTCGGCCTCGCGGCGATCGCGCCCCTGATGGTCCCGATCGCGGGTGGGGGCGCGCTCCTCATCGCGCCGCACTGGCATGCCTACTCGCTGTCGGTCGGCTTCGTCGTCGGAACCCTCCTGCAGACGGCGATCATCGGTTGGGGCGTGCGTCGGCAGGGCATCCGATTGCGGCCGGCCTGGCATGGGCTGCTGCCGGAGACGCGTGTGGCGCTGCGCCAGTTCCTGCCGCTGGCTGCCAACAACGTCGTCTTCAACGCGCTACCCGTCGTCGACCAGGCGATGGCGGCGACGCTTGGCGACCGCAGCGTCGGCATCCTGACCTACGGCAGCAAGATCGTGTTGCCGCTGCTAGCGGTCAGCAGCCTTGCCCTGAGCACGGCCGCCTTCCCGTATCTCACGCGCCTGGTCGCCGAAGACGATTGGCATGGGCTGCGCAAGACGATGCGCACCTACACTGCGCTCATCTTCGGCGTCGCAGTGCCGGGGGTGATCTTGCTCGCGCTCGCCTCCGAGCCGATCGTCCGCATCTTGTTCGAGCGCGGCGAGTTCACGGCGCGCGACACGACCGATGTGGCGCGTGTCCAGGCGATGCTCGCGCTGATGATCCCGTTCGCAACCGTGGGCGCGCTGTATTCCCGCATCCTGATCTCCGCCGGCGCCGGCCGTCTGCTGATGTACGCCTCGACCTTCGTCTTCTTCCTCAACCTCGTCGGCGACTACGTCCTCAAGGGGTGGATTGGCGTCGAAGGGATCGCGCTTGCCTCGGTTGTGAATTACATCGTCCAGGCCGCGTTCCTCACGCTGGCAATCCGCTCGGTGTGGCGCAAGAAACTCACGGCGAGTTGAGCTCGAGCCGCGGCGTAGTCGGGACAATTGTCCCGATATTGATGGGACTCACGGCTGATCACGCCAGTCAAATTCGGGTGGTAAGTTCGTCCTAGCTAGATGGTCTCGGTCGGTCGTTCCGGCGCCGAAGCGGTCGCTGGCGGGGCCGTGGTGTCTTGGTGACCGGACCTGCCAACCGCTTTGACGGCGAAATAGGGAGTGCGCGATGCGTCCAATCGATGTGGCAATTATCGGCGCTGGTCCCTATGGCCTCACGGCGGCAGCGCATTTGGCGGCGGCTGGAATCGAGGCGCGTGTCTTTGGCGAGGTGATGGGCTTCTGGGAGCGGCACATGCCGATTGGCATGTTGCTGCGGTCGGAGCGGGATGGCTCCCACTTCGCCGATCCGGAGCGCCGGTTGACGCTCGACGATTACGAGCGCGTGATTCAGCGGCAGCTGCCGGCGCGTATCCCACTGCCTGACTACATCTCCTATGGTCGCTGGTACCAGCGGGAGGCAGTGCCCGATGTCGATGCTCGCTATCTGCGGCGCATTGAACCGACCGGTGACGGGTTCCGGCTGCTAATGGACGACGGCGAAGTGGTTTCGGCCCGCCGGGTGGCGATCGCGACCGGGCTCGCCGGCTTTGCCGTCCGCCCAGCGGCGTTCGCGAACCTGCCGCGCGCGCTCGCGTCCCATACCAGTGAGCAACGCGATCTCTCGTGCTTTGCGGGCAAGCGCGTCGCGGTGATTGGGGCGGGCCAGTCGGCACTGGAATCGGCGGCGCTGCTCCACGAGGGCGGCGCGGACGTCGAAGTGTTGGTGCGCCGGCCGGTCGTGCATTGGGTCGGCCAGCCTGGTGAGCTAAGCCGGGAGTCCGGGCGCATAGCGCGCGTGCTCTATCCCCCCGGCGCGGTCGGCCCGCCAGGTATCAACTGGATTGTCCAACTGCCAGGGCTCTATCGGGCGCTTCCCAGGCGATTGCAAGCGCGTGTGACGGAGCGGGCACTGCGACCGGCCGGGTCTGGATGGCTCCGGCCGCGCGTAGCAGGCGTGACGATCACGGTGGGCCGCGCCGTCCAGTCGGCCGTGCCGGAGGGCGAGCGGCTACGACTGGAGCTGAGCGACGGCACCACGCGCTGGGTCGATCACGCTCTCCTCGCAACTGGCTATCGCATCGATGTCGCGAAATATCCGTTCTTTGAACCATCCCTGGCGCAGGCGATCGCGCACCGCGACGGCTCTCCCGTCCTCGGTCCGGGCCTCGAGAGCTCGGTGCGCGGCCTGCATTTCCTAGGAGCGGCCAGCGCGGCGAGCTACGGACCGCTCATGCGCTTCGTTGCCGGCACGGGATACGCCGCGCGCGCCTTGACGCGCCGGGTTCGCGGTGCGGGAGCGACGGTCGAGCATTGGCTAACGGTCAGCGAGACCACTGCAGATTGACATGTCCCGGAGGGCTGATGCGATGGGTGAGGAAGAATCAGGCGGCGGACCGGGTGCACTCGTTATCGGTCACGACTACGGAGCGTTAGGCGTCATCCGGGGGCTGGGGCGGCACGGGATCCCCGTCTGGCTCCTCTCCGACGCGGTCTCGAACGCGTCAGTCTCGCGCTATGTGCGACGAAGATTCCACTGGCCAGCAAGTCGCTCGGAGGAGGAGCAGGTCGCCTTTCTCCTGAAGCTTCAGAAGCGGTATCGCCTCGACGGCTGGGCGATCTTCCCCGTTACCGACGAATCGGCCGCGCTCATCGCGCGTCACCATGAGACGCTGGCTGAGCGCTTCGTCCTGACGACCCAGCCGTGGGAGTCGTTCCGCTGGGCCTACGATAAGCGCCTCACCTATGAGCTCGCGGCGCGCCTCGGTGTCGCGCACCCGCGGACGCGCACGCCGCAATCGCGCGACGACCTGCTCGCCGACGATTGGCAATTCCCTGTGATCATCAAACCGGCCATCAAGCCGAAGTCGAACCGGCTGACCGCCGCCAAGGCTTGGCGCGTGGATGACATGGAGAGCCTGCTCCGAGCCTACGACGAAGCCTGCGGCCTCGTGGACCCCACGACGATCATGGTGCAGGAGCTGATTCCGGGCGGTGGCCAGGAGCAGTACTCCTTCGTCGCGCTCTGCGAAGCCGGAGAGCCAATCGTCTGGGGCACGGCGCGGCGCGCCCGCCAGCTTCCTCT
The DNA here is from genome assembly GCA_937901745.1 of uncultured Chloroflexota bacterium. GTDB lineage: Bacteria > Chloroflexota > Chloroflexia > Thermomicrobiales > UBA6265 > CALGSZ01. Next base: position 67,078 of record CALGSZ010000004.1, read on the forward strand.
CGATTTCGGCAAGTACAGCACCTTCGTCGAGACGGTGGACCATCCGCCGGTCGTCGAGCCGTCGCGCCGCTTACTGGCCGCGATGAACTACGACGGTGTCGTTGAGATCGAGTACAAGCGCGACCCACGCGACGGCGTCGACAAGCTGCTCGACATCAATGGGCGGTATTGGGCCTGGCACACCCTGGGCCGGCGAGCCGGAGCCGACTTCCCGTACCTCCAGTGGCTCTCAGCTCGCGGCGAAGCCGTCGCCCCGGCGACGCTCGCCAACGGCGTGCGCTGGACGCGGATGCTCACCGATTTGCTCGCCTTCGCGAGCGCCATGCGCGTCGGAATGATGGGGCCGCTCGATCTGCTGCTCTCCTATCGTCCGCCCCTGGAACGCGCAATCTTTGCATTAGACGACCCGCTGCCGGTGGTGGCCGACCTGCCGCTGATGCTCTGGCGCGGCTGGCATGAGCGCCGGGCGCGGCTGGCGGCTGAGTTGGCGACGACTGGCCAGGAGGTGGTTGGCCATGCCTGAAGTCGCTCCATCGCCGGGTGGCGCGCTCGTCATCTCCCTCGATTTCGAGCTGATCTGGGGCGTCCGCGATCAGCTTCCGTCGGATGGCGGCGCTTACCGGGAGAATCTCCTCGGAGCGCGGGAGGTCATCCCGCGGATGCTCGACCTCTTCGAAGAGTTCGAGATCGCTGCTACCTGGGCCACCGTCGGCTTTCTCTTCGCCCGCTCGCGGGAGGAACTCGAGCACTATCGCCCGTGCGTGCTGCCCCAATACGCGGATCACCGGCTGTCACCGTATTTCGACGCGCCGGGCGAGTGCGAAGAGGACGATCCACTGCGCTACGCTCCGAGCCTGATCGAGCAGATCCGGAGCCGCCCACGGCAGGAGATCGGCTCGCACACCTACGGCCATTACTACTGCCTCGAGCCCGGTCACGATCTCGCCTCGTTCCGCGCCGACTTGGCAAGCGCTGTCGCGATCGCGGAGGCGCGTGGCATCACGCTCCATTCGCTCGTCTTTCCCCGCAACCAGTTCAATCCGGCCTACGCCGAAGCGATCGTCGAGGCCGGGATTCGCGTCTGCCGCGTCAATGCGCCCGGCTGGCTCTATCGCGAGGGGGCGGGCTCCCGGTATTTTCGGCCCGACGTGCGGATCGCGCGCCTGGTTGATGCCTATATCGGTGTGGCCGGCGATCCCATCGTGCCGTGGGAGTCAATTTCGTTCGTCGGAGATCTCTGCCTGTTGCCGGAGAGCCGCTTCTTGCGGCCGCATTCCCCCCGGCTGCGTCTCTTGGAATCGCGCCGCATCGACCAGATCATCGCCGGCATCGAGCGAGCGGCGCGGGTAGGCGGGGTTTATCACCTGTGGTGGCATCCGCACAACTTCGGTCGCTGCCAGGAGGAAAACCTAGCGGGATTGCGGCGAATCCTGACGGCGTATCGTCGGTGCCGCGACGAGTGGGGCATGCGCTCGCTGACGATGTGCGAGGCAGCCGATTGTGCCGCGGCCTATCAAGCCGCCTTGGGAGGTGAAGCACAATGCGCGTGACCCTCGTCATTCACGGCATGGGGAGCGGTGGCGCCGAGCGCGTGACGGCGACGATGGCCAACGCCTGGGCCGCCAAAGGCTGGACGATGACCGTGATCACGTTCGAGGGCAGCGACGCGCCGTCCTTCTATTCTCTCGATCCGCGCATCAACCAACAGCCGCTCGGAATCGCCAGCGACTCATCCAGCCCAATTGAAGCGGCGGGCAACAACGTCAAGCGGCTTCTCGCGATCAGGCGGGCCGTGCTCGCGTCCCGGCCGGACGTCGTCATCTCCTTTCTGGACATGGTCAATGTCCGGGTGCTCCTCGCGCTGCTCGGAACGGGCGTGCCGACGATCGTCATGGAGCACACCGATCCCGGGCAGAAGCAGCTCGGCCCGATCTGGGAGACGTTGCGGCGCTGGACCTACGCGCGCGCCGACCGCGTCGTGGTCCTCGGTGAGACCTCGCGGGACTACTTCCCGCCGGCGATCCGCGCAAAGACGACCATCCTCCCGAATCCCATCGCCATCGAGCCGGAATCGGAGGACGAGCGCGAAAGCGACGATGGCCAGCGGACGCTCGTCGCCGTCGGGAGGCTCGTGCCGGAGAAGGGATTCGATCTCTTGCTGGAAGCGTTCGCCCGGATCGCGGCCGAGCACCCGAACTGGCGGCTCGTCATCTGGGGCGAGGGGCCGCTGCGCGCGGAGCTGGAGGCGCAGCGCGATCAGCTTGGCCTCACTGGGCGCGTGTTCCTACCGGGACAGACGACGTCGCTCTTCCGAGAGCTGCGGCGCTCGGATCTCTTCGTGATGTCGTCCCGCCGGGAAGGGTTCCCGATGGCGCTCGGGGAAGCGATGGCTTGTGGGCTGCCGGCGGTCAGCTTCGACTGCCGAAGTGGCCCGCGCCAGATCATCCGCCCTGGGATTGACGGGGTGCTCGTTCCGGCTGGCGATGTCGAAGGGCTCGCGGCCGCGCTGAGCGGGCTGATGGCGGACGACGCCGCGCGGCGCCGGATGGCCGCGCGCGCGCCGGAGGTGCTCCAACGGTTCGGGACGGAGCGGGTGCTGGCGCAGTGGGAGCAGTTGCTGGCTGACGTGCTGCGCGAGCGGGCTGACACACGGCAATCCGGGACTTTAGTGCCAGACCGACCGGCCAGTGAGGCGGGTCGGAGGGGCTAGGATGCAAGTGTGGGCGCGCGCGGCGTGTCCCGCCTTGGGAAATGCAGGAAACGAGACTAGAGGCGGTCGATGCGGGTGCTTTTCTTGATCCGGGCGCTGACATTCGGCGGCGCCGAGCGACAGCTTGTGGCGCTCGCCCGCGGGCTGCACGCGCGTGGACACCAAGTCCGGGTCGCCGTCTTCTATGCCGGCGGGCCACTGGAGGCCGACCTGCGAGAGGCTGGCGTCCCGGTAACGGTCCTGGACAAGGGCGGACGATGGGACATTGCCAAATTCCTGCTGCGCCTCGCATCGCTGCTGGCCCGGGAGCGGCCGGACGTCATTCATGGGTATCTCGCGATGCCCAATGCGCTCGCCGTCCTGCTCAAGCCGGTGCATCGCGCGCGCGTCGTGTGGGGCCTGCGCGCCTCGGAGCGCGACGAAACACGCTACGAATGGACCCACCGCCTGGACAGCTGGCTTCAGCGCGGGCTCGCTGTTTTCCCTGACCTGATCATCGCCAACTCGCACGCCGGCGCGGAGCACGCACTGCGCGAGGGCTACCCTGAGGCCCGGCTGATCGTCATTCCAAACGGGATCGATACGGACCGGTTCGCGCCGCAACCCGACCTCGGCTTGCCGGTTCGTCAAGCGTGGGGGATCGGTCCGGACGAGCGGCTGATCGGCCGTGTTGGCCGCATTGATCCGCAGAAGGACTACCCGACGTTCCTGCGCGCGGCGGCGAAGGTGCTGGCGGCGCGGCCGGCGACGCGCTTCGTCTGTGTCGGGAGCGGCGATTCCGCGCTCGAGGAGAGCCTGCGCCAGCTGGCGCACTCCCTGGGAATCGCCGAGCGGGTGATTTGGGCCGGGCCACGCGGGGACATGCCGGCCGTTTACAACGCGCTCGATCTCCTGGTTTCCTCGTCCATCTTCGGGGAGGGGACGCCGAACGTGGTCGCTGAGGCGATGGCCTGCGGCATCCCCTCCGTCGTGACGGACGTTGGTGACTCCGCGCGGGTCGTCGGCGATCCGAGGCGGGTGGTTCCGGCCGGTGACGCGGACGCTCTGGCGCAAGCAATCCTGGCTCAGCTCGATGCGATCGAGGCTGGAAGCGTGGACCGCGCGGCAATCCGCCGGCGCATCGTCGCCGAGTATTCGCTGGAAGGCTTGATCGCGCGGACGGAAGCGGCGCTTGCCCCATTGGTGCGGGAATGGAGGCCAGCATGAGTCTCCATCGTTACCGGCAGGTCTGTGTCGTCGCCGCGGTCGCCATCTTCTTCTCGAACTTCGCCAACTATGCGGAGCGGTGGGGGCTGATCCCGCTCTACTGGGTGGCCTTCATCGGCATGCTGACCGCGCCGCTCCTTCTGGTCGCCGCAACCGAGTCGCGCCTGCAGGTGCGACCGCTGCTCTTGTGGGGAGCGGGGTACCTCTTGATGTCGATTGCCTGGTACTTCCCGTCTCGCCAGGACGATATCGCCTATCAGGAAGTGCAGACGCGGGTTCTCTCCGTGATCTTCCTCGCGCTCATGCTCTTCCTGTTCGCCGGCCCCGCGGAGCAGCGGCTCGCTCGCCAGACGATCGCGCTCGTGCAGCTGGTCGCGATCGGACTCAATATCTACGAGCTGTTCAATCCACTGACCTTCAGCAAGATCCCCGGTCGTTCCTCCGGGCTCTTTGAGAACTCGAACCCGTGCGGCGCGGCGCTGGTTCTCGGCTTGATCCTGAGTTACGGCGTCGTGCCATCCCGTCTCCGCCTGCCATTCGTGCTGGCGACTGGCGTCGGTATCGTGACGACGTTCTCTCGTTCGGCGATGCTCGGGTGGGTTCTCGTCAGTGGCAATCTGGCGTTTCGGAGCGGATTGTCCATCCAGCGCCTGCGGGCGGTCGCAGCCGCCGGCGTGTTGATCGTCGGCTTCATATTCTCACCGTGGTGGCGTCAACTCGAGCAGAAACTCGAGCAGCGCGGGGCGCTGAATTTGGACCTCATACAGCGGCTGGCGTTCTTCACGACCGGCCGCGCATCCGACGATTCGGCGAACGAGCGCTATAGCGTCCTCGTCAAGGGGTGGGAGCTCTTCACGAACCATCCATTCATCGGCAACGGGACGGGGGCGGCGCGCGACCTTCCAGGGTTCGATGTCTCGACGCACAACATTTACGTCTACCTCTTAGTTGATCACGGCATTCTCGGCCTGGCGATCATGGCAGGCCTGCTGGTGGCGACGCTCTGGGGCGCGGGCAGGGCGACGGCGGAAGTCGCCTGGCCCTTTGGCCTCTTCCTCGCCGTGTGGGGAATGTTCAGCCACAACGTCCTCGAGGAGCGCTACATCCTGCTCGCAGTCGCGCTCGTTGCCTCGATGGTGGCAAGCGCCCGCCACGCCCGCGCGGAGGCTCCCGAGAAACAGGCCGCGCGGATCCCTGCAGAAGCGATGGTGACCGCATGAAGATCGTTCACGTCATTACCAATCTTGAAATCGGCGGCGCCGAAATGATGCTCTATCGGCTGGTCGAGGCCTTGGACGGCCAGGGACACCAGGCTCACGTCGTTTGCCTACGCAATGGGGGCACCCTCGCGGACCAAATCGAGCAGCTTGGCATCCCCGTCGAGCGGCTCAACATGCGCCGAGCGGCGCCGAATCCGGCTGTCGTCCTTCGGCTCGCGCAAATTCTCCGCCGGATCGAGCCCGACGCGGTGCAAACGTGGATGTACCACGCCGATCTGTTGGGCGGCTTGGCGGCTCAGATGGCTGGGGTGCCCATCGCCTGGGGACTACATCACAGCACGCTCTCGCCGGCCTACAACAAGCGAGGCACCGTGCTGATCGCCCGTGCCTGCGCCAGACTATCGCGCCGGGTGCCTGACGCGATCGTCTGCTGCGCTGAGGCGACTCGCAGGCTGCACGCTGAGTTTGGCTACGACGCATCGCGGATGGTCGTCATCCCCAACGGGTTCGACGTCGATGCATTCCGCCCCGATCCAGCCGCGCGCCTCTCCGTGCGGGAGGAGCTGGGCATTGCTCCCGATACTCCGCTGGTTGGCATTTTGGCCCGGTTCCATCCGCAAAAGGACCATCGAACGTTCGTCCAGGCGGCGGGACGGCTGCGCGCCTGGCGTGATGATGTCCATTACCTCCTCGCTGGCGGCGATATCACCTGGGACAACTCCGAATTGGTGGGCTGGATTGAGGAGGCGGGTATTCGAGACCGCTGCCACCTGCTCGGCAATAGAAGCGACGTCAGCCGGCTGCAGGCAAGTCTGGATGTCGCGTGCCTATCGTCGCAGGGGGGCGAAGCGCTACCTCTGACGATCGGCGAGGCGATGGCGAGTGAGGTGCCGTGCGTTGTGACCGACGTCGGCGACGCGGCGCTCCTCGTCGGTGACACGGGGCACGTCGTGCCAACGCGTGATCCCGAGGCGCTGGCGGCGGCGTGCCGAGAATTACTGGACATGAGCCCCATCGAGCGGTCGGCGCTCGGCGCGGCGGCGCGGCGGCGGATTGCCGAGCACTACGCGTTGCCGGCAATCGCTGACCGCTACGTGCGCCTGTGGGAGCAGATCGCCGAAGGAGGCGCGCGATGGGCCGCCTGAGCATGCTGCCGAATCGGGCGGCTGGCGCGGCGACGGCACGCCCCGGTCAGCCGCTACGCCTGATGCTCGTGATCACGCGGGGCGACGAGCTCGGCGGGGCGCAGGCCTACGTCCGCGACTTGGCAATCCGGCTGGTCCGGGACGGTCATGATGTGCTGGTCGTTGTCGGCTCCGAGGGGGCGCTGACCGATAGCTTGGCCGCCAAGGGCGTCGCGTGGGTCCACCTGCCCGAGCTGGTCCGGGAAATTCAGCCACGCTCCGATTGGCAAGCGGTGCGCCGCCTGACCGATCTGATCCGGAGCGAGCAGCCGTGGCTTGTTTCCGCGCATTCGAGCAAGGCGGGGATCGTCGCGCGCCTGGCCGCGCGGCGCGCGGGCGTGCCATGCGTCTTTACCGTCCACGGCTGGGCATTCAACCCGAGCGAGCCGTGGCCGAAGCGCCAGATCTACCGCGCGATCGAGCGAGGTTGCGCGCCGCTGAGCGCCCGCATCATCTGCGTCTCGGAGGACAGCCGGCAGCGGGGCATCCGGGCCGGTCTGCCGAGCGGGCGAATGGTGACGATCCACAACGGCATCCCCGACATCAGTCCGGATTTGCGCGCGACTCCCGGGATGCCGGGGCCGCTTCGCGTCGCCGCCGTCGCCAGGCTCGCGCCGCCCAAGGATCCGCTGACCATCGTTCGCGCGCTGGCGGGGCTCGACGGGGTGCACGTGGATTTCATCGGGGACGGTCCGCTGCTGCCGGAGGCGCGGCAGGTGGCGGCTGAGCTCGGCGTCGAGGACCGTGTCCGCTTCATTGGGCAGCGGGATGATGTCCCCGCTCTGCTGGCGCAGTCGCATGTCTTCGTGCTGTCGTCGCGCTCCGAGGGCTTCCCGATCTCAACGCTGGAAGCGATGCGGGCCGGCTTGCCGGTGATCGTATCCGCCGTCGGTGGGGCTCCGGAGGCGGTTATGCCGGAGAAGACGGGATTCGTCGTCCCGCCCGGTGATCCGGCCGCACTGCGGGAGTGCGTGCGGCGGCTGGCGACCGATCCTGACTTGCGGGCGCGGATGGGCGAGGCCGGACGTTGTCTCTATGAGGAACGGTTCACATTCGATCGCATGTACGAGGCGACGGTCGCGCTATACGCGGAGGTCGCGGCGTCCTCGATGAGCCGAGTCGCCGTGGCTGATGCTTCGAGAGGCCATGACTTAGGCGAATCGCTCGGCCTCTCCGGACGGGCGGGTTCGGAGGTGGCGGAGGCCGGGGCGAGAGCCGTCGGCGCGCGCCGATGAGCGGAGTAGGGAAGGCGAGGGACACAATGGAGGTCGATCTCCGCCAAGTATTACGGAGTCTGCGTCGCTGGTGGTGGGTGGCCGTCGCCGGGCCGCTGTTGTTCGGCTGCCTGGCGTATGTCTACTCTGCTCGACAGGAACCGCGTTACGCGGCCGAGGCGACGCTGCTGATCAACCCGTCGGCGAGCAGCGGGACGCTGGACTACAACTCGGTCCTGACCGCGGAGCGCCTCGCCAAGACATATCAGAAGCTGGCAACGAGCCGCACGGTGCTTGAAGCGGTCGTTGCCTCGCTCCAGCTACCGACCGACGCTGACGATCTCTCCAAGCAGGTGCGGGCCAGCGCGGACGGGGAGACGCAGCTGCTGACCATCCGCGTCTCCGATACCAACCCCGAACAGGCGGCGAGTCTCGCGAACGCGATCGCCGAGCAGTTCCAGCTGTATCTCCGCGATCAAACGTCCCAGACGTCGGCCGAGACGCAGCAAACGGTCGATCAGACGATCCGCGACCTCGAGACGCAAATCGAGGAGACCGAGGCGCAGATCGAGGCGCTCCAGCAGCGCTCCGATGCCGATACACCCGCGGTGCAGGCGGAGATCGCCTCCTTGATGGAGCGACTCAACAATCTCCAAGGGACGTACGGCAAGCTGCTGGCGCTCGCGGCTGAGCTGCGCACGAACACGGCGGTCGCGGCGGATCGCGTCACGGTCGCAGTTGCCGCCGTTCCGCCGTCCGCTCCCTACGCGCCGAAGACCGCGGTCAATGTCCTTTTCGGGATCATCGCGGGCGGGATCATCGCCGGCGGCGTGATTCTGCTCCTGACCTACCTCGACAACACGGTCAAGCCCAGCCTCGACTTCCAGCGGCTCGTCGAGGCGCCGCTCCTTTCGACCGTGGCGCGTATCTCGAAGCTGGCGCCGGGTCGTTCACAGCTCTTCGTCCTCGAGTCGCCGAAGGGTGGAGCGGCGGAAGCGATTCGCTTGCTGCGGACGAACATCGAGTTCGCTTCCGCGACGCGAGAGATCGCGATTCTGGGCGTAAGCAGCGCCAATCCCGGCGAGGGCAAGAGCACGATCGCGGCCAACCTCGCCGTCACGCTCGCGCAGGCAGGATTCGTGACCGCCCTGGTGGATGCCGATCTGCGGCGGCCGGCCCAGCATCGCATCTTCGGCGGGGGCACGGAGCGCGGCTTGAGCACGCTGTTGTCCTCTCCCGAGCGGCCCTGGAGCTGGGCGGCTCAGGCGACGATGGTGCCGAACCTGACGCTGATCCCCGCCGGACCGTTGCCGCCGAATCCAGCCGACCTGCTCAGCCTGGAGCGGATGCGCGAGCTCCTGGCGGAGCTGCGGGAAGCGTTCGACGTCATCGTGATCGATATGCCACCGATTCTCGCGGTCAGCGATCCGCTGATCGTTGCCGCGCACGTCGACGGCATGGTCCTCGTGTCTCGCTCCGGCAAGACGCGGACGGATGCCCTGCGCCGCGCCGCGGAGACGCTCCAGCGTGGCGCGATCCGGCTCGTGGGCGTGATCGTCAATCAGCAGGCGGGGCGCGATCGGAACGGGTACTACTACACGGAGTACCACGCTTCGAAGGATTCGCCGCGCGGCCCACGCTCGTCTCGGCGGCGTTCCGGAGCAACGACGCCGGCCACGGTGGGTCCGGCAGAGCAAACGCCGGCGCACTGAGCCAGCGAGCTGGCTGGAGGGCCAAGACACGTACGAGGCAATTGCCGGAGGCTGCCATGGCAGCCTCCGGCTCTGCTTGTCAAGACGCTCGCGTTCCTCTATTCTTGAGAAATAACTCAATAATACGATGGCTCGGCTAGACGGCGATTGGCCTGCCGGGTCGCATGGGAGCGAGCGTCATGACTTCTACCTATCGAGATCTCCTCGAACGAACCAAGGCACAGATTTCCGAGGTCGACGCCCAGCAGGCGTGGGAGCGACTGCAGCGGGGCGACGCGATCGCGGTGGACGTGCGGGAAGCGGACGAGGTCGAGCAAGGCGCCATCCCCGGCG
>CALGSZ010000005.1 GCA_937901745.1 uncultured Chloroflexota bacterium
GGGTGGGGATTGAAACGTCCACGGGCCGGGATAGACGTGGCCCGGGTACCAAGTTGCACTCTGCTTTAGGGCAGGGTGGGGATTGAAACCAGCCCGATCCCGCCAGCCGGCTGGTAGGCGGCGAGACGTTGCACTCTGCTTTAGGGCAGGGTGGGGATTGAAACGCCATCGGGGAGCTCGCCAAGGACGTACTCCTCGTCCTCCGTTGCACTCTGCTTTAGGGCAGGGTGGGGATTGAAACAGGCGGCCGTGGGTTCCTCGTTCCACGCGCCGCAGACCAGGTTGCACTCTGCTTTAGGGCAGGGTGGGGATTGAAACGTCGGCGAGCGCCGCGACGCAGTGACCGCGGTCGCCGTTGCACTCTGCTTTAGGGCAGGGTGGGGATTGAAACTAACGCCATCCGCAGCGTCAGGAGCGTTTGGCCGAGCGTGTTGCACTCTGCTTTAGGGCAGGGTGGGGATTGAAACATCGCCTCTGCCTTCGCCAGGATCTCGTCAGCGCTCAGGTTGCACTCTGCTTTAGGGCAGGGTGGGGATTGAAACCCCGCGCCGCGCTCGAGCTCGTTCCCCGCGCCGCGCGTTGCACTCTGCTTTAGGGCAGGGTGGGGATTGAAACGCGGTGATCGCGACCTCAGCCCGCCGGATCTCCTGGCTGCCGTTGCACTCTGCTTTAGGGCAGGGTGGGGATTGAAACCACTCAGCCTCGCTCAGCGTCACCGTCTCGAGGGTGTTGCACTCTGCTTTAGGGCAGGGTGGGGATTGAGCGTGGGCGGTGACTCGTGTGCGGCTGCAAGGGGTGCCGGGTGGTGGTCAGCGAGCCTGGGACGGGGCCGCTGTTCGCGGGACGCAGGTGATCTCTCGGCCTGCGGCCGCTGGGCGGACACGGGTTACGCCCCTACGAAGGTTGGAGTCAACGCGCACAGATTCGAGGCTGGCGTCGGTTTCGCCCCAGACAGTGGGTTCCGACGATACGGTACGCCAGGCGGGCGGTCAGGAGACCCAGTACCAGTTGGCGAACTGGATGGTCAGCAGGATGAGGAGGGCGGTCGAGACGAGGGCGGCGGGGACGGCGATGACGCGCGCGCGGAGGAGCCAGGCGATCACGACGAACAACGGGAAGAGGGTGAGGCCGAAGCGCGGCATGCTCATCAGGATGTGGACCGACGAGGGCTGGAAGAGGGGGATGAGCAGGCCGGGGATGAGCCAGGCGCTCTGATACAGCGGCAGGGCTTTCAGGCCGACGACGGCGAGTCCGAGAAAGAGCAGCGTGCAGACGAGCTCGAGGGTGTCGCTATCGGCGATGCCGCGGCGCCAGGTGGTGTCGGTGAGGAGCGACCAGCTCGGGTTGCGGACGAGCTGCTCCAGCCAGCTCCAGTCGGCGCCGGCCGGGACGCCGATCGCCTCCGCTTGCGGGCTGTTGGAGAAGGCCCAGCGGAGGGTTTCCCAGGGCTTGGCGGAGTGGCGGTTCCATTGCTCCTGGACGTCGCGCCACAGCCACGGATTGCCCCAGATGCGGTCGAGGTGCAGCGAGAAGAGGGCCGGGCCGAGCGCGGGCATGGCGACGGCGAGGCCGCGCGGGACGAGGTGGCGCAGGTAGAAGCCGTGCTGCTGCAGGAAGAGGACGGCGAAGGGTAAGCCGAGGAAGACGCCGTAGGAGCGAGTCAGCGCGGCGAGTGCGCCGAGGATGCCGGCGATCCACCAGTAGCGCAGCCGGGCAGCGAGGAGCGCGCCGACGGAGAGCATGAGGAAGGGCGCCTCGGTGTAGACGGCGGAGAAGAAGAGGGACGTCGGGAAGAGGGCGATCGCCCAAAGCGTGCGCCGCGCGATCCGCTCGTCGAAGTCGAGCGCGACGAGCCGGTACAGGAACATCAGCGCAAGCACAAAGCAGACGTTGGCGATGATGTAGCCGGCGACTTCCGGTTGCAGGCCGGTGATCCTGCTCAGGCCGCGCATGGTCCACGGGAAGAGGGGCCAGAAGGCGGCCTTGGGGGACCATTCGCCGTAGCCTTGCTCGGCGATCATCGTGTACCAGAGTCCGTCCCACCGGCGCATCGGCCCGACGAGGAGGTCGGCGAGGCCGTCAAGCTGGTTCGGGACGTACCGCTGTGGGCCGGAGGGCGAGGTGGAGGTGCCGTAGCGATAGGCGAGACTCGCAGCCACCTGGACGATGATGAAGTGGACAGCGGCGACGAAGAGCGGGAAGGCGATTGCCGATGTGACGAGCGGCCGCTCCAGCGTCGCCCGACGTGGATACGGGGCGTCGGAGGTCCGCAATGGGATGGTTTCCTGGTCGGCGCCGCGCGATCGCATGGCCATGCGCGCAAGGATAGGCGGTGGCGCGGGGTGCTGACAAAGATTGCCGGTTTGGGGCGGGCGGGTGGCGGCGGCTCCCGTAGAATGCCGGCGTGACGATGACTGGCGATCGAGCGGCCCGCGCGGGCCGAGGAGGTTGGAACGGTGGATCTGGGACTGAAGGGGAAGGTGGCGGTCGTCGCGGCGTCGAGCAAGGGGCTCGGGCGCGCGGTGGCGATGACGCTGGCGCGCGAGGGCGCGCTGGTGACGATCAACGGGCGGCATGAGGAGACGGTCGCCGAGACGGCGCGGGCGATCGCGCAAGAGTCGGGGCAGGAGCCGCTGGCGATCGTCGGGGATATGCGGAACCCGGACGATGTGCGGCGGCTGGTCGAGGAGACGGTCGAGCGCCGGGGCGGTCTGGATGTGGTGGTCTGTAACGCGGGCGGGCCGCCGGCGGGCCGGGTGTTGGATTTCCCGGATGACAAGGCGTGGCTGGACGCGATCGAGCTGAATCTGATGAGCGCGGTGCGGCTCTCGATGGCAGCGGTGCCGCACCTTGAGGCGCGCGGCGGGGGGAGCATCACGAACATCGTCTCGATCGCGGTGAAGCAGCCGATTCCGACGCTGGCGTTGTCGAACACGGCGCGGACGGCGGTGATCGGGTTCGCGAAGACGCTGGCGACGGAGCTGGCGCCGCGACAGATCCGGGTGAACAACGTTTGCCCGGGCTCGATTCTGACGGACCGGATCCGGTCGCTAGCGGCGAAGCGGGCGGAGGAGGCGGGGAAGACGGCCGAGGAGATCATCGCGGAGGATTCGGCGGCGATCCCGATGGGCCGGATCGGTGACCCGCAGGAGTTCGCGAACGTGGTGACGTTCATCGCGTCGCCGGCGGCGTCGTACGTGACGGGCGTCACGTTGTTGGTGGATGGCGGCGCGTACCGGGGGTTGATGTAGACGCCGAGGTTCGGGATGGCGGGCGGTCGGTTAGGGCGCGACGCCCGCCGTCATTTTCACGGGTCCCATCCCGACGATGGGTTGGCGGGCGCGGGGCCGGCGGAACCGATATTGGGCGCGGGTTCCGCGCGCGATTTGGGTTGCGGGTACAGGCGACGCTCGCGATGAATGGGCCGCGACGGCGGGTGATTTGCGCGTGGCGTGTGTGAGAATGCCGCGTCGGGATTGACCGTTCCGGTCTGAGGGCGTAGTCGAGAGGAGGGCGAGAACAATGGCGGCGGGTACGATTCCGCAGGCGCCGGAGGCGTCGGATCTGATCCGGCTGGCGCACGAGCACTGCATCTTCCCCTTGATTCACCAGGCGGATATCCGCGACTTCGGCCCGAGCGTGTACGTGAAGGGCGAAGGGATCCGGCTGACCGACGTCAACGGCAAGACGTATCTGGACATGATGGGCTCGCATACGCGGGCGAATTCTCTCGGCTACGGCAACGAGGAGATCGCGCGGGCGGTCTACGAGCAGCTGCGCGGGCTGCACTACATCGGGACGGTCGGGAACCTGAGCGAGCCGACGATTCGCCTCGCGACGAAGCTGGCCGAGTTGGCGCCGGGGCGGCTGTCGAAGGTGATGTTCGTCAGCGGTGGGTCGGAGGCGGTCGAGACGGCGATCAAGCTGGCGAAGCAGTATCACATTGCCACTGGGCGAAAGCCGCGCGCGTACAAGATCATCTCCCGCTGGTTCGCCTACCACGGCGCGACGATGGGGGCGCAGGCGGCGACGGACTGGCTCGGGACGCGGCACATCTCCGAGCCGGGCGTGCCGGGCTACTCGCTGATTCCGGGGCCGAGCTGCTACCGGAACCCATTCGGGATGCCGGATGACGAGTACGCGGATTTCTGCGCGACGTACCTGGAGCGGCAGATCGAGCACGAGGGGCCGGAGTATGTCGCGGCCTTCATCGCCGAGCCGATCATGCAGGCGAACGGCGTGCAGATTCCGCCGAAGCGGTACCTGGAGCGCGTGCGGGAGATCTGCACGAAGTACGACGTGCTCTGGATCAACGATGAGGTGATCACGGGCTTCGGACGGACGGGCGCCTGGTTCGCGATCCAGCACTTTGGGCTGGAGCCGGACATCATGACGATGGCGAAGGCGCTGACCGCCGGGTACATGCCGATGGGCGCGGTGATCACCAAGCCGGAGATCGCCGACGCGCTGCCGATCTTCCGGCACGTGCACACGTTCAGTGGACATGCCGGGGCGGCGGCGGCGGCGAACACGGTGATCGCGATCAAGGAGCGCGACGGGCTGATTCAGCGCGCGAAGGAAAACGGCGAGTACTTCGTGAACGCGCTGAAGCAGGAGCTGGAGCCGCTGCCGATCGTCGGGCAGGTGCGCGGCATCGGGATGTGGCACGCGGTCGACTTCACGTCCGACAAGGCGACGAAGGCGCCGCTCCCTGACGACGTGGTGCGGGCGATCGTGCGGCGGATGGCGCAGTACGGGGTGATCGCGAGCCCGATCGGGACGGCGTTCGAGATGGCGCCGCCGCTGATCGTGACGCGCGAGGAGCTCGATACGGCGGTCGAGGTTGCGTCGCGCGCGATTCGGGAGATCGCCAAGGAGCGCGGGTACGCCTAGTCCTCGCGGCACAAGTGTCTCGTGTCCCCCGGCGTTGTGCGCTGGCGGCGCGGCGCCGGGGCTCTTTTTCGGGGCTAGATGTCCTCCATGCCGCCGGACGCGGTGAGGTTTTCGAGGCGGCTGACGCCGTCGGCGGTCTCGGTCACGCGCCAGATCTCGGAGAAGATCGGTGCGGCGCGGACGTCGTCCACGTGGGAGATGATGAAGAGCTGATGAAAGACGTCGGCGGTGCCGGCGAGCGAGCCGAGCGTCTCGAGCACGGCAGTGCGGCGGTCACGGTCGAGCGCGCCGAAGACTTCGTCGAGGACGAGGAAGCCGGGCGGCCGATGAGCGCGGGCGCCGATCAGGCGGGAGAGCGCTAACCGAGCGCAAAGGGCGATGACGTCGCGCTCGCCGCCGGAGAATTCTTCCATCGGGAACTTCTCGTCCGCGCCGTCGTAGACCTCGATACCGTAGTTCTCGTTGAACTCGACCTGGTCGTATTTGCCCTCGGTGACGGCGCGGAGGAGCTCGCTGGTGCGGTCGGCAAGCTCGGGCGCTAGGCGAGCGGCGGCGTACTGCTCGAAGCGGGTGAACTCTCGGTACATCTGATCGAGGAGGTCGGCTTCGCGGGCGCAGGCATTGGCGCGCTCCGCCAGGCTGTTGATCCGGTTGTGCTCCTCGATCAGGCGCTCGCGTTCGGTGACGGCGAGGTCACGGCGACGAATTGCCGCGCCGCGAGCCTCGAGGGCGGCGCGCTCGGCGTCTTTCGCGGTCCGCTCCGCCGCCTGTGCCGCCTCCAGTGCTCGTGGGTCGAAGCCGAGAGCGGCTCGCGCTGACTCGATACGGGCGCGCTCGGCGGCGCAGCGCTCGAGCTCGGCGAGTGCCGCGGCGAGGGCGGCCTCGTGGTCGGGGCGCTGCGCGAGCTCTTGGTCTATCTGCTCAATGCGGGCCGCGGCCTCGCGCGCTTTGGTGAGCTCGTCGAGTGCCTGCTGATGGGCGGCGGCGTCGTAGGAGATTGGGCCGAGCTCAGCGAGCGCCCGCGCGGCTTCCTCGCGCTCGGCGATGGACGTTGCCGCGCGCTCGCGCAGCTGCTCCAGGACGGGGATGGTTCTGGCGACGCGCGCGTAGAGCTCGGCCTGGGAGCGCGCGGCCTCAACGGTGGCCGCGTCCGGTTCTTGGTCCAGGCCGGCGCGTCGGAGCTCTTCGGCACATTCTTGCTCTGTAGCTTCCAATTGCCGCTGCTGCTCGGCGATGACTCGGCGGCCCTCTTGGAGCCGGCCCATGAGCCGGGAGAGCTCCTGCTGGCGCTGTTGCGCCGCGCGCTCGCGCTGCTCGCATTCCTGGGCGCGGCGCTCCTCACGGCGCTGGGCGGCTTCGAAACGCTGGATCTCTTGATCGAGCGCTTCGATCCGGTCGCTTAGGGCAGCGACGGTCAGCTCCAGCTCGTGTGGCGTGAAGGGGCGGGCGCATGTCGGGCAGCGATCCTCGAACCGGCGACCCTGGAGGTTGGTGACGATCGACTGATACTCGGAGCGCTTCTGGCGGGCGTGCTGCGCGTTTGACTTCGCTGACTGGGCGGCCGCGAGCGCCTCTTCGCGCTCCTGACGCGCGCTCGCGAGCACTTCCGCCGGATCGCCGGCGGCGATGATTTCCGCGTGTTGGCGCTCCAGCTCCTGGAATTTCTGCTCGTACCACGCGAGCTTGGCTCGCTCCTCGTTGCGCCTGTGCGCAAGCCGGAGACAGCAGTCGAGTTGGGCCGCGCGATCGGCCGCGCCTTGCGTGTCGAGGGCGGCGGCGACCGAGATTCGGCGCGTGGCGGCGGCGATCGGATCGGCCGTGTCCTCTTGGCGCCAGGTCCAGCCCTCGATCTCGGACGCGTTCGCCTTGGTGACGGCGCTTTCCATGTGCGCGACCACTTCGGCGAGCTGGCGATCGGCGCGGCTCAGGTCTTGGCGGAGTTGCTCGGCCCGCAGATGGCGCTCGCGTTCGAGGGCGAAGGCGGTGACCCGCTCGGTGAGGGCCGGTACGCGCTCGGCCACGACGAGCAGCGCGGCACGGTCAGCTTCGGCCTTCGTGAGCCGGGCGAGCGCCTCGCGCGCGGCATCGTGCCTGGCAGCGGCGGCGCGCTCGTGTCCCGCGATCGTCTCCGCCTCCAAGCGGAGGTCTTTGTCCTGGCGCTCCAGCTCTTGGAGGCGCGTCAGGCGATCGCGCGCCTCGATCAAGGCCTGCGAGACGGCGGCGAGGTTGGCCTCGGCGGCGACGACTTCGGCTTCCCGCGCGGCGACCATCGCCTCGGCCGCTTCCCGCTCGGCCGCGAAATCGCGGTCGGCCGCTTGCTCTTGATGTTGGATCTGGAGCGCCTGAGCTTGGTTGCGGGCGGCGGTGCGCTCCTCGGCGATGAGCTGTTGGGCGCGGCGGATCGTCTCCATTCCGAGGAGCCGTCCGACTTCCCGCCGGCGATCGGTCTCCTTCAGGTTGCCGAAGAAGGTCAGCTCCTTCTGCCGCGTGAAGAAGGTGGAGACGAAGGCACGATGGTCCAGGCCGATCAGATGTCGAGAAATGTACTCCGTGACCTGCCGCGAGCCTTGCGCGATCGGTGTCTCAGGCTGGTCCTCGCGGTAGACCATTGCGGAAGCGGCGCCGCTGCGCTTGAGCTGCCGCTCGACGACGTAGCGGACGTCTTCGCGCGGGTCATGCAGCACGACGCGGACGACGGGCTGAGAGGCGCGGCCACGCGTCGGAATCTCCTCGGAGACGATCTCGCGCGGGTTGTAGAGGCACCACTCGATCGCCTCGAAGAGGGTGGTCTTGCCGGCGCCGTTCGGTCCGATGATGGCGACGATGCCCTCGGGCGGCGGAACGAAGCGGTGCTCGCCGTGGAACTGCTTATAGTCGCGGAGATAGAGCTCGGCCAGGATCACGCGACGGCATCCTCCGTGGCTCCGGCGGCATCGGCTTCCCGCATCGCCTCTTCGAGCGCGCGGCGGCCACGCTGGCGGAAGGCGGCCGCGAAGGCCGGGTCATACTCCTTCTCGCGCTCGGTCACGAAGGCGTCGAACATCTCGCCGATATCGGCTGAGATCGGCTCACCTCCTCGGCTAAAGGGAGCGAGGATGTCCGCGGGCGAGTAAACCTGAAGCCACCAGACGAACTTCTGCGCCTCGTTCCGGAGGATGCGCTCGGCTTCGAGGCGGATCGGGCGGGGCGTGTGGCGTAGCTCGACGCGCGCGATGGCGTCTGGCTGCCCGAGATCTTCAAGCATTTTCAGGACGCGATCGGCGATATCGCGAGCATCGTATCCCTCGCCGTTGACCGATGGCAGTGTCCGCATCGGCCGGGTCTCGATGGGAACCCGCGTGACCTCGGGCGGCTGGCCGGGACCGGAAAGCTCGACGAGCCAGTATCCCGGTTGGACGCGCTCGTCGCCCCAGCCCATCCGCTCCGTGGAGCCCGCGTACCAGGCGTTCTGGCGGGGCTTCATTGCTTCGTGGTAATGCCCGAGCGCGATGTAATCGAACTCGGGATCGAGCATCACCTCTGTCAGCTCTTCCTCGCCAAGCTCGCGCTGGCGTCCCCGTATCTCCAAATTGGGGACGAGGCCGTGGGTGACGAGCACGTTGATGGCGCCCGGCTCCGGGAAAACCGTGGGCGGCACGGGCTCGGCAAGGCGACCGTGGGGCACGGCGCAGACGACGAGGTTCAGCGATTCATATGGAATCGTTTCCTGATCGTAGCCGGTCACGAAGCGCACCTTCGGCAGCGCCAGCTCCAAGACTGAAAAGACCGAGCCGCTGGCGCGCAGCCGGGGCGTGTCGTGATTGCCGGCAATGACGAGGACGGGAAGCCCGGCTTCTTCCAGGCGCCGCGTTTGGCGCACGAAGGCGCGCATCGCCGCGTAGGTCGGCCGCGTGTGGTGAAAGACGTCGCCGGAGTGGATGACCAGATCCACGTTGCGGGTCAGGATGTCGGAGATGACGGTCTCGTAAGCTCGCTCGACGTCGACCGATCGCTGATTGCGACCAGTTTGCGGATCGGCCTTGTAGAAGGCGCGATAGCCGAGATGCGTATCGGAAAGATGGGCGATCCGGACCGGTCTCATCGGCGGCGCTTTCGGCGTCGGCCGCGCCAATCAAGCGCAAGGCTCCGCGCGGCAATCGAACGAGTGTTCGGCAATTGTCCTGATCAGTGTACTCGATTCTCGCGGGGATTGCGGGCGGGACGCGGCAGACTCACCTTCGCTTGCGGGCTACGCAGATCGTCCACGGGAAGGAGCCGCCGAGCCACTCAATGTCAAGCATACCCGATTGGGTGACGAACTCGGCGAAGGCGCGCCGCGTCCAGAATTGCTTGTGGTCCGGATCCGATCCGCGCGGCCGGACGTCCAGGTTCTTCCCGCGTGCCATGTTCGCCAAGCAGAAATAGGGCTCGTGCGGGACGCTGAGGACGACCGCCTCACGCGCGACGCGGGCAAGCTCGCGCAGGGCCGGGGACGGATCGGTCTGGTGCTCCAGAACTTCGAAGCAGCCGACAACGTCGAAGCTGTCGTCTGGGAAAGGGATGTCGAAGATACTGGCCGTGAGGAAGGTGGCTCCGGGTACCTGGCGCTGGGCGACGGCGACCGAAGCCGGGTTGAAGTCGAATCCGGTGATCTGCATGCCCGGGAATTGGCGCAGCAAGACGCCCGCGACGAACCCTTCGCCGCAGCCGGCATCGAGGAAGGTGCGCGGATTGAGCTCCGCGACCCGCGCCGCGATGACATGGTGGAACCGATCAATGAGGCGGCGCTGGATCGGATTCGGGTGTGTATGCTTCCGGAAATTGCTCGTCTCAATCGCTGGAATCTGAATATCCGTGATCTCGGTCACGCGTCTCTCCGTCAGTTCGAGCGCAACAGCCTTCATCTATTCCGGGTCTCCCGGCGCGGTGAGCATTGTGCCATGAGATTGGGGGCCGGGGTCGGCCATCAGCCAGATCCGGACCGCGCCGTAGAGTATCGGGATCGCCGCGAAGAGAGCGATGCGATAGGTGACGGCGGCGACGAGTGCTTCCGAGGGGTTCGCGCCATAGGCGTCGGCGACGGCGACCATCAACGCCTCGCGGATGCCGGCGCCGCCGGGCAAGCCGCTCAACATGCCGAGGACGACCGGGAGGGTGACGAAGCCGAGCGCGAGCATCGGATCGCTCTCGCCGGTGACGGCGCGGAGCAGAGTCCAGAGCACGACGCCCTGCATGAACCAGTAGAGCACGCTAATCGCGACGGCGGCGAACGCCAGGGCGGGCCGTTTGCTCGGTGAGGTGAGGATGGTCAATGCGGCGAATTGCAGGCGTTCTTGCAGACGCGGGCGGCGGCGGATGAACGCGACAGCGACGAGCGCGCCGAGCAGCAGCACCGCGACGAGCACGCCGGCGGCGATGAACGCGTTGCCGGGGAGCGCCGCTAGGACGTCCGCGCCCTCACCGCTGAAGACGAGCCAGGCCGCGCCACCGAGCCCGAGGACGCCAACATCCGCCGCGACCTCCCAGAGGGCGACGGCGCTCGTTTCGGTGGCGCTCAGGCCGAGGGCGCGCTTGGTAAGGAGCGCGCGGCTGGCCGAGGCTACGCTGACGGGAGCGGTGTAGTTGAGCGCGACGGAGGTCAGGAAGGCCTCGGATGCGCGGGGCGCGTGAGAGGCGCCGTGGATCATGCGGACCAGGACGTGCCAACGGAAACACAGGAGCGCCAGGGCGGCCGGGTAGAGGATGAGCCCGGTCAGCAGGGTCGTGCGATCGGCCTCGCTGATGGCGGTGCGGACATCATCAATAGCGCCGCGATGCCAGAGGACACCGATGGCGATCGCGATCGCAACGGCGAAAACGATCGGCGTGGGCACGCGTCGCAGCATGCCGAGGGGCGAGCGCTTGCTTGACGTTCGCGGGCGCTCGTCCGCGCCGTCGCCAGGTTCAGGCACCGATGGGTTCACACCGATTCGCTGAGACGCGTCCCGTCCGGCGCGAGCCCGATCGTTTCGCGCAGGCCGTGGCACGTCTCGTTCCGCTGCGACTGCGAGCCGTGGGCAAGGAACTCCCCGAGGAGACCGAGCCCGAAGAACTGCGCGCCGATCACGACCAGCAGCACGCTCAGCATCAGGAGCGGGCGCGTGCCGATGCGCTCGTCGAGGACGAGGCGCTCGAAGGTGAGGTAGAGCCCGAGAATGACACCGACCGCCAGCGCAAGCAATCCCGGAATGCCGAAGAGATGCATGGGGCGCTGGCGGTAATGGGTCAGGAAGACAACGGTCATCAGGTCAAGGAAGCCCTTGACCAGGCGCTTGTACCCGTACTTCGACGAACCCCAGCGGCGCGGGTGGTGCTTGACGGGAAGCTCGGCCACGCGGAAGCCTTCGGCGTCGGCGAGGACGGGAGTGAAGCGATGGAGCTCGCCGTAGAGGCGGATGGCCTGCGTCACCTCGCGCCGGTACGCCTTGAAGCCGCAATTGAAGTCGTGGAGCGGCACACCCGAGACGTTGCGAACGGTCCAGTTGAAGAGCTTGCTCGGGGCCGTCTTGCCGAGCGGGTCTTGCCGACGCTTCTTCCAGCCGGAGACGAGGTCGTATCCCTCATCGAGCTTCGCGAGGAAGCGCGGAAGCTCGTCGGGATCGTCCTGGAGATCACCGTCCATCGTCACGACGACGTTGCCCCGGGCGACGGCGAATCCATTTGCTAGGGCTTGCGCCTTACCGAAGTTCCGACGGTGGCGCAGGCCGATGACGCGCTGATCCTCAGCGCGAAGCTCGCAGATCAGTGGCCAGGTGCCGTCCTTCGAGCCGTCATCAATGAAGATGATCTCGTAGGGGAGATTGATTCGCTCCAGCACCGCGGTGAGCCGGCGATGGAGCTCCCGGAGGTTCCCCTCCTCGTTCATGACCGGGATGACAATGCTGAGCGATGTGATGCGGGAGGCATCGGCGCCGGAGACCCGCCCGTCGGAGCGGGCGAGCGTGTGCTCTTCGGCGCGCTCCTTTGGCGCTGCGATTGGGCCGCTCGTGCCCGTGAGCGCCGCCGACTGATGGGTCGCGGTCCCCATGCTACTTTCCACTGAGGCTCCTCATCACCTACCCTTGCCGGTGTGGCTCGCCTCGCGCTGGCGCGCGGGCGGAGTGGACTATAGCCCCGTGCCCCGGAACGGCGCAAACGCGGCGGACTGATCTGGTCTGAGCGGTGGAGGGAAGGCCGTGCCTCAGGAGATCACGCGGGAACTGCTCGAGCGCGCCGACGCGGACTTCGATGCCGCGCGGACGGCCGAGGAAGTGCGCGCGGTGTTCAAGCGGTACTACACCGATCTGGGCTGGAAGCGGCTCTGCCGCATGTTCGTGCTTCGTCAAAGTGTGGACGAGCTTTGGCACGCCGAGCAGGAGCGAGCCAAAGCTCGAGAACGCGACGCCTAACCCGTCTACGGGCTTTGCATCAGGATTCCGTCGGTATCGTCCGTTGAGCCGAGGTTGGGGTCGATAACGGCGAAGAGGGCGTCGGCACGGGAGATTGTGTCGGACGTGCCGGCCGTGCTGTCCTGTAGTTGAGGCTTGACGTGCACGGACCGGTACATGGCGAACGGCCGGTCCAGGTCGAGCACCGTGACGCCTTTGCCCTCGGCATTGACGACAAGCTCACCGGCGGGCTCGATTGTACCCTGATGCGTTTCAAGCACGACGTCGTACCGGGGGTTACTGCCACTGAGCCGCCAGACCATCAGCATGGCCTGGTCCGTGTTGGGATTGGCGATGACTTGCCCGTAGGCGCCGGATGAGCCGGCCGCGGCGCTAGGCGTCATGACGTATGTCTTGGCATCGGCCGCGGCGACGAAGCGATCCATGCTTTCCAGGCTTTCGTTGAGGGCAGCGACTTGCGAATTGAGCGAATCTACCTGGGCAGAGAGCTGCTGTACCTCAGCGATGCGGTCGTTCAGCTCGACGCGCGTGTTGATTGCCCAGAGACCGACGATGCCCAAGGCGAGAAGCAGCGGGACCGTGGCGAGTGGCGCCGCGAATGTCCCGATCTCCCAGGCAGGTCGCGGTAGGCGCAGCCAGCTAGGTGAGAAGCGCCGGGTGGCAGGTTGGGCGGGTGATGGCGCCGGTGACGGGTTTGGCCGCGACGCTGGGAGCGTCAGCGTCCGCATGGACTCGGTGAAATCGCTGTAAGCGGTGGCAGGGCGAAGCTGACTCTGGGTGCGCGATGCCTCGTTGATGCGAGCAAAGAGCGCGGCCTTCGCCTTGGGTGATGGCGTGGCGACCGGGTTGGTGAGTCCCAGGAGCGCCGCCGAGGACCGGAATTGCCGGACGACGCGCGCGCAACTGGCGCAGAAGAGGATGTGCTGTTCGATGAGTAGACGCTCGTGTGTTTCGACGGCGGCTAACGCGAATGGCGCTGCCAGATCTTGCACGAATCGGCATTCGATGCTGTCGTCGTCGGTTGACGGGTCGTCAGTGGCGTGACGGACAGTCTGCCGAGCATCTGCAGTCTCACTCACGTTCGTCCACCTCGTCTTCTGCCCGCTCGACCAGCTCGCCGAGCTCGTCACCCAATTGCTCGCGTAGCTTTTGCATTCCGAGACGCATTCGCGTCTTGATCGTGCCGAGCGGTTCTCCGAGACGTTCCGCAACCTCGCGCTGGGTCAGGCCCTGGAAGTAGGCGAGCTCGATGGCTTCTCGTTGAGCGGGCGGCAGGGTCTCGAGTGCCTTAGCGATCCGCTCGCGGAGGGTGGTGAGCCACACCTCTTCCTCGATGTTCTGCGATTCGTCCGGCATGTCGGACAGAAGCGGCTGGTCCTCTTCGTGATTATTCTCGGCCCGTTGTGGCCGGCGGCGACGCTTGCGCAGCTCGTCGATCGAAAGGTTGTGGGTGATGCTGAGTAGCCATGTGATGAACGAGCCGCGCGAGGACCGGAACGCTCGTCCTTGTTGCCAGGCCCGGAAGAACACCTCCTGCATTAGCTCTTCGGCGACCTGGGGGTCACCGACGATCCGCAACGCGAACGAGTAGACCACGCGCGCGTACCGGTCGTAGAGCGTCTCGAGAGCGCGCGCATCCCCCTCGGACGCACGAGCAATCAACTCGGCATCGCTCGCCGCGGTCTGGTCGACGCCACGCTCGGCGTCAACGTCGGCGGACATGCGCGCTCCTTCACCCAGGGACTACGACCGGGCGATGAGCACGACGACCGCGTTCCGTTACGTATACGACGGAGGCAGCGATGTGGGATGTATCCATCCTCTCACCCGTGAGTCCTAGTACGCGGGCAGTCGTGATCGCACAGCCGTCCTGTGGGCCCGCTGCACCCAGTCTACATTAGGGGCGAGGGGTGTGGAGTTAGGGGATAAGGGGCGGGGGCGAGGAGTTAGGGGTGAGTGGCGGGAACTAGGGGGGGGGGTGGGGGGTGGCGAGGGAGAGGGATTCGCGGGCTTCGGCGACGGTGGTGAGGGAGCCGGCGATGAGGATGGTGCCGGAGGGACCGGCCGTGTTGGTGGCGAGGGTGAGGGCGGTTGGGACGTTGGGGGCGATTGAGATGGGGCGGCCGAGGGGGGCGAGGGCTTCGGCGATGTGCTCGGCGGGCATGGCGCGAGGGCTGCGCGTTTCCGTGGCGACGATGTGGGTGACATAAGGGAGTAGGGGCGTCGCGACGGCGGCGGGATTCTTGTCCTGCATGACGGCGATGACGAGGATCACGGATGGAATCTGCTCATCGCGCAGCGCGGTGGCGAGGGCCGTGGATGCGCCGGCGGTGTGGGCGCCGTCGAGGATGATGCGCGGGGCGCTCTCCAAGACTTCGAATCGGCCGGGCCAGCGTGTTGTTGCCAGACCTTCTCGGATCGCGGCGGGCGGGACCGGGTAGCCGGACTCGGGCAGGAGCGAGATGGCGGCAATGGCGGTCGCGGCGTTTTCGACCTGGTGCGCGCCGATCAGGCCGGAGCGGAGATCCGCGAGTGTGCCCCAGGGGCCGGCGACGGTGAAGGATCGCCAGCTTCCCTCCCAACGCCAGTCGCGGCCACCGACGAGGAGGCGGCTGCCACGCGCTTCGGCAACCTTCTGGAAAACTGCCAGAACCTCCGGTGTCTGGGGTGAGATCGCGGCGGGTCGGCCGGGCTTGATGATTCCGGCTTTCTGCCACGCGATTTCTGGGAGCGTCGCGCCGAGGACGCGCGTGTGCTCCAAATCCAGGGCGGTGATGACGGAGACGAGCGGGGTGACGACGTTCGTGGCGTCCAGCAGACCGCCCATCCCGACTTCGACCACGGCGAGGTCGCAGCCGGCAGTGGCGAAGTGGTCGAGCGCCATGGCCGTGGTGATCTCGAAGGCGGTTAGCCGGCCGAGATCGGGGCGCTCGCGCTCGAGCGCGGCAACGGCGGCGAACGCTCGCTCGGTCAGGGCGGCGAAGGCGGTTTCGGAGATCGGCTCGCCGTTGACCGAGATCCGCTCGCGGTAGGTGTGCAGGTGGGGCGAGACGTAGAGCCCGGCGCGGTAGCCGGCCGCGCTGAGGATGGTGGTGATGAAGGCACAGGTCGAGCCTTTGCCTTTGCTGCCGGTGACGTGGACGATGCCGTATCGCTCATGAGGACGGCCGAGGCGATCGAGGAGGGCGGCGGTGCGGCGTAGACCGAGGTCGGCGGACTCATCCCCAGCGAAGGGGTTGCTGACGAAGCCGCGGTCGTAATCGGACCGCTCCCAGATGGCACGCAGCGCGGCGCGGTATGGCGCGGTGTGCAAGTCTCCCACGCGAAGCTCACTCTCGGCGATGGTGAAGCAGACAGACGGGACTGGGCGTCCGGAGCATAGGGAAGCCGTCCGGCGGAATCATGCCAGAGCTGGTGGCGGCACGGCCATCGCGA
>CALGSZ010000006.1 GCA_937901745.1 uncultured Chloroflexota bacterium
TCGGGCGGTTCGGACTCCCATAATAGCTGGATCAGGCTCCGGGGGTCACCTCATCGGTCCATGCAGCTCCAACTTGCTGCCATTGATCCCTATCTTGCCTTGCTTCCTGACGATGAAAAGGTGGCCGTAAAGAAAGATCTGGCCAGACGCCTTTTTGATCGGCCGGGTGCGCCCCCTCGACCCGTGAGCCAAGGCGAGGAGATGTTGCCCGAGCGGTTACGCGCACTACTTGGCAATGGGCAGGGAGCCGGCAATACGTAGCGCAACGTGTCGCCGGAACCTCGGTTGGCACAGCTATTTCAGTAGCCCTCTCCCGGACCACCTCCCCGGACGAACGTTTTCGACCCGAAAGAACGCTTCGTGCGAGACTGCGGCGTATCGGTGCTGTCGCACACCGCGCCCGATGCGACGGATCCTCAGTATCCGGTATGCGGATAGTCACGAGGTCTTTGGTGGTGCCCAGAGCGTCCGGACGTTGGAGCACATGATCGACGTCTCCGTCAGTCCCCCTAGTCAACCTCTTCGATGCGGAGCAAGAGAGTCCGACTATGGTCCAGAGGCACGGCCAGCACCTTTTCCTCCGCGCACGCAACATCGAGCAGTAATCCGACCGCGGCGGCCAGCCGCTTCAAGTGGAGGCGAGCTTGATCGGGATCGAGCGAACGTAGAGGGCGGCGGATGTTGATCTGGAAGCCCCGTTCGAGGAGAGCTGAGGCCGCCGGCTCGCCTGCGGGTTCCGTCGCTCTGCATCGTTGCTCCCGAGGTGCCGCCGATCGGCCCCGAGCCTTCACGATTTCCGCACGGAGCGCTGAAGCCCGTTCCTCTGGATCCATAGGTCGGGCGGCCCGCTCGAGCGCGGCAAGACTTAGCATGCAGAGCGAGGGAACGTCCACCACTGGCTCGTCGTTACCGTTTCGTGAGACGAGACCGGCTGCCCGAAGGACACCCGGAGTCAATGCTCGGGCGACCCGCAGGTAGGGTGCAATGGTCTGATGACGGACTTCTAGGTAGGCCGCAAGCCCGCGCACGGATGCGGGCTCGCCTCGGGTCTCAAGTGAGCGACGCAAGGCGTCGAGGGCGAGCGCCTGCTCCCAGGGGCGCAGATCCTCGCGCAGAATATTCTCTCCAACCGTCATGATCTGCGCGGTGACGTCGTCCAGCTCGCGCACGACGGCGGGGATCCGTCGCTCCTCGGGCTCATCCGCATCCCCGCGCAAAACCTTCGCGCCGCGGCCCTCCCGCGCCAGGCGACGGAGCGCGGCGATCCGACGGTGGCCGGCCACGATCTCGTACTCGCCCAGCCGCTCCGAATGGTGGCGGAGCAGCGGCACGTGCGTGAGGCCGTTGGCATCGATGTCATCGGCTAGCATCCTGTCAGCCTCCGGATCGGACGTCACGCGCGTCTGATGGCGCGATGGGTGGACGAGACGGAGCGCGACGTACTGGACGCGCTCGCCGCTGGCGTTCCGGCCGTCCTCCTCCGGCCGGTAGGCGCGCACGTTGTCGTCCGGGCGGTAGGCGGATGCGCTATCGAGGTGCAGGCGTCGCATGTTAGACCTCCGTGGGCTCGGGGATGGGGGCGGGCAGACTCAGATCGGTAAGGAGGCGCCGTGCGAGCGAGCGATACGCGGCGGCCGTGCGGCTCCGGGGCGCCGACGCGGTGACCGGTAGGCAGAGCGTCCCCGCTTCGGCGCCAGCGACCTCGTATGGCACGACGAGGTCCGGGTAGACAGTCCCGGGGAGCACCCGCTCGGCGGCTGCCTGGGTCCAACGCAGGATGCGGGAGCGACGATGGACGAGGACCAGGATCGCGCGCACAAGCGCACCGGGGTTGAGCCCGCGCGCGGCCGTGACCATGTCGGTGAGCCCGTCCAGGCTATCTGCACCCGGAGTGCACGGGATCAGAATCGCATGCGACATCGCCATGGCCGCGCTGACGATCGGCCCGAGTGCGGGTGGGGTGTCGACGATGACGACGGCTCCGCCCAGCGATGCGGCCCGGCGGAGATGGGCAGCGATGCGCGCCTCGTCCGCCGCCTCGAGCGCGCGGCCGCCGGGCAGCAGCACGAGCCGGCCGCGTCCGCCCGAGGTCTCTTCGGCGTCGATGGTCACGGGATCCGTCGCGAGTGGGTCGGCTAAGCGCTCCAACCCGCATCGGCGTGTGAGACTCGCCTGCGGATCCGCGTCCACGAGGACGACGTCCACGCCGGAGCCGGTGATCGCGTGCGCAAGCGCGTGCGCGGAGCTCGTTTTGAGCGTCCCGCCTTTGGCTCCGATGATCGAGATGACAGACATGACGGGTCTCCTTCCTCTCCATCCTGGGTTGACATGGCTGTGCCCCCGTCGACCGGCGCTGTCTGTATACCGGACAGTCGGCGCACGGCAGGGGTGGCGACGGGAGGGCACCGCAGCACGACGCGGCCGCTGTCGCCACCTGCGCACACCGTGGAGGCCCCGCCGGGCCGCTGCCAATCGCTGGGGAGCTAGGGCATGACCGGGGGTCAAGGACGCAGCCATCAGGAACTCAGCGGCGTCGTGCCCCTCCAGTAAGGCTCACGTGCCGCGAAGTCCTCCATCGATTCCTCTTGCGCGTCTCTATTGTTCGACCAGAGCGATCGTTGGTGGGGCTCTCTGCTCCACTACCGGGCTCCGGGTCCCGTACGCGCCTCCAATTCACGCGCTACGGTACTGAGACTACCGACCAGGCGCGTGCGGATCCGCTCTACGGCGAGGTCGTGCTCGATGCGGGAGTGTAGATCATCGACCGACTCGCCGTGGAGCCCCCCGTATGTGCGGCGACGCCCCACGGCCTCGCGTGGCTCTCTGGCGGATCCCGACTCCGGACACGCCAGACCGTAGGGTCCGCGCCGCGCTTGCATGGTCTCCAGCACGGCGACGTAGCGGGTGTGGTCGAGCCGGCAGAGGACGGCATCGACGCGCGGGACGGACAGCCGGGCTTCGTTTGTCTCTTCATCGGGGCCACCGTTGAACAGGCACCACGCGATCAGGACCATGTCCCGGAGCGGCCCGCTCCAGTCCAGATCGAGGAGCATGTCGTGCCAGCGAATGCCCGCAGGCTCGCGCACGTTGATGTAGCGGAGCAGGGGACTCGGCGGACCGTCCGCGCGCAGCAGCTCCGGTCGGGCCGCCGTGAGGATGCGGATGGCCGGCGTCCAGTAGAGGCCCTCGCTGTCGTCGGTCACGAGGCCGATCAGCCGCCTGTAGTCTCTAGCATCGCGTTCCACTGTGTGCCTCCAGAGTGATGGGTTTCCTGGACGGCGCGGCGCCGTCCTGCCCCACCATACCCGGTCCCGTCGGCAAGCGATGCAGCTTTGCACTGCCGCCTCGCCGGCTCGCCTTGGACCCGTCCCCCTAACTGCCGGCGAGGCGGTCCCGGCGCTCTCCCGTAGCGCAGTGCACTGGGTCCGCTGTTCCCGCACCCGCGCTTGCGGCCGTGGGCTGTCTGTATACCGGACAAGGCCCGCGGGCGCCGGTCGACCGCGTGCGGAGGGCGTGTGGCAGTGGGGTGGGCGACGGTCACGACAGCAAAGGCCGGTGACGCACACGCTCGCCGGCGTCATGCGCGTCCGGTACTCGCTCGGATCCGTGCCAGAAATCCCGTCGGAGAGGGGCGGGAGCACGCGTCGGCGGGACCGTGCTACGGGGAGGGCAGGGGAGGTCCGCTCGCGACGGATCCCCGCCGCCGGGATTTCGAGAGCGTCAGCATCCGCAGCTCAGGGGATGTGCGACGGTCCGTGGCTCTCGCGCCGGCTGGACGGTGGGAGCGGAGTGCGCGGATTTTGTAACGCCTTTGCTTTATAGGGTCTACTATCCCTATTCACTCTCTATAACCACCCCAGCACGCAGCCCCGTTACAAAACGGGCGAAGGCGGCCCTGCCGCGACGGCCTCCAAGCGCGAGCTCGGCTGGCCGTCCGCGCCCCCTCCCTCGTTGGTAGCCTCCTGAGCGCCGGCCACGTGCCCGGGCGCGGGTCCGGCGGCCCCACCGCGGGGCCCGCTGGCGCCGGCCCGCACCGCGAGCGGCGCTACGCCCTCGAGCGAGGCCCGTGCGCGCGACGGGCGGGGGCGCCCGCCCAGATCGCGCTGAGGCAAACGAGTTACGGCGGCATTGGAGACCGGTGCTCGGATCGGAGGGCGGATCGAGTACGGTGGGCCGGAGGGGGCCGATCCGTGGATCGATCGGCCCGAGGCACCACAGACACCGAGCCGTTCTGATGCAGGACCTGCGGAACCAACGATTGGATCAGCTGCTTGCCTACATCGATCTCTCGTTGCCGTCGGCCGCGCGGCACGCGCTGCTCGGCGTCGCCGCGGGATTTTCACGCGCCCAGCTGAGGGCCCTGCCCGGGCTGGGCAACGCCACCCGGCTCCATCAGGTCCTCGAGACTCTCGTGCAGACCGGTCGCGTCCGTCTCCAAGACGACCGCTACGAGGCCGGCGCCGGAATGCCACCCACGCTGGGTGCATTGGAACGGGAGCTCAAACGGTCCAAGAAATTCCGGCATGCCCTCGAGCTCCTCCTCGACCCCGCGGGCGGACTCCGGGCGCGCGGACTCGGCCGGCTCGCGGACGCACTCGGTCCGGAGCGGAGCGAGGCGCTCGAGCGCGTGCTCCGCGAGGCCGATGCGCGGCTGGCCGACGACTGCGCGGTGCGGCGCCGGCTCCGCCGCTCGGTCGTCGCTTTCGCCGAGCGGAACGTTCCGCCGGATCTCGTCCAGGTCACCCCCGAAGGGATCCGTCCCCGGCCGGCTCCCCCCGACGTGATCGAGCGCTCGATCCAGGTCCTGACCGCAGACATGCCGCAGCCGATCCGGGATGAGCGCAGGCGCGAACTCGAATACCTCTACGACACGCTCCTGCCATACGGAGAGGCGGTTCTGGCGCACTGGTGGCGGATCCTGGAGGCGCTGGTCGCCAGGGGCGTGACCGGAGCCAGTCTGTGGAGCGAATGGCGCCTACGCCTCGAGTCCTACCGGCTCCGGCGACGGATCCCGCTCCCGGGGCCGCTGCGCATACCGGACCTGGACGCACGCCTGCTTCGGGCGACGCACCCGGTGCCCGACTATGGATACGGCCCGTGGGTCGACGAGGAGCTCGAGCTGTGGCAGCGTTTCCGCCGCCTCTTCGGCCCGGCTCTCGGCCCCTACACGCGCGACCTCTGGGTCCGGGCCCACGAGGCCATGGACGAGGAGCTATGCCGGGAATACGCGGGAGCGGCCCCTGCTACGGTTGGCCCCGCCCATTACGAGGAGGTGCTGTTCCAGGTCGCCGAGCGGCTCTCCGGGCTCGGTCCGGCGATCGTGAGCGACCTCCGCGTGCGCCGGCGAACGCCGCGGATTCGCGCCGCCCGCGCGATCGCTGAGCGAAAGTGGACGGCCATGCGCGAGCACGCGGCGCTGAGGAAAGCGATGAGTCTGCTGGCGGACGATCGCTTGGGAGACTGCCCCCTGCCGCCTGCCGATCGCTGGAGCCCACGCGCCTGGGCGTTCCGTCTGGCCTGGATGCTGGCCGGCCAGAAGCTCGGCGAAGCGGTGAATGCAAGTGAGCTCGCCGAGTTGATCGAACGGGCGCCGGGCATGCCCGGCAAAGGCGGTCGACGCCGGCGCCGCCCGACGCTCGCGGAACGGGCCCTCCGCACCCTCCACAACCGTTTCGATGTCGCTCCGGTCCATCTCGTGCCCGGCCGGCCTTTTCCGCTGGCAGACGTGATCGAACGGTTGCAGCCCGTGCTCTCACTGATACGTGGACGGGGTGCTGATGGGAGCGAAGAGCGTGCCCGAGCCGTGCGCGAGGTCCGGGACGCTCTGCTGCACCGCACTCTGATCCATGTGATCTACGCCGGGGGTACGTACGAGCGCCGCACGCTGGTCGAGGCGGCGCGGCTGAGTGGGGAGCCGGGTGTGGTCGAGTCGATCCTGGGAATGGTGGAGGGCGAGGTCGGCCGGAGCCGCACGAACCTCGACCGGGCGGCCGCGTGAACGGACGGGTGCGCTCGACCGACCTCTTGCTCACACGGTTCCTCGCCCAAAAGTTCCGCCGCGAGCTGCAGGATTCGGACGGGAATGTCTTCCGCTCGTGGGTCGCGGACCGCGACCCAAGTAGGCTGCAGTTCGCCACGGCTGCGGGAGAGCCGCGATCTAATGGCGGCGAAAGCTGACAGGGCTCGGTGCCGGATTGATGCAAGCTTGACGTGTAAAGTGCGACACCTATTTTACACGTCAAGGAGGCGCCATGGCAAACAACGGCATTCAGGTGATCCCCGGGTACGGGGCGAGTGTTCGGCGGCAACTCGAGCGGGTCGGCTGGAACCAAACCGAACTCGCTGAGAGAACTGGCGTGAGCCGCCAGACGATCTCGCGAGCCCTCAATCGTGACGAGGTGTCGCCCCGTACGGCCGAGCTCATTGCAGCTGCGCTCGGCCAAGTGTCGGAGCGACCCATCCAGCCTCGCCCGGCAGGCGTAGGTCCGGAGCACAAGAGCCGGAGCGAACGTCCGCGGCCGACGGGGTCGGCACTCTGCGATGCGAGCGACCTCGTCGCGTGGGCGGACCGACGAGAAGCCCAGGCCCTGCTGCCCAAAGTGGTACGGCGGCTCGTGCTCGTCACCGGTAACGCCGTGACGGAGGCGCATTTCCGCGCCGATGAGGGCGTACAGCTCTCAGGGTGGGACGGGATCGTCCGCGCCGATGGTCCCGCGCCCTTCGTGCCGGCGGGTGCTTCCGGATGGGAGATGGGCACCGGGGCTCAGCCCAAGAACAAGGCTGAAGGTGATCTGGCGAAGCGAACGAAGGAGAGCGGACCGCTCCGCCCGGCGGACACGACCTTCATGTTTGTCACCCTGCGCCGCTGGGAGAACAAGGACGATTGGGCGAAGCAGAAAACTGACGAGGGGCCCTGGCGCCAGGTGCGGGTGCTCGATGCCGACGACTTGGCCTCCTGGTTGGAAACCGCTCCCGGCGTCCACACGTGGCTCTCGACCCTGATCGGCAAGACGCCTCCGGGCGTGATCGATCTCGAGTCGTACTGGGAGACGTGGTCGGGAGCCACACGGCCGGCTCTCTCTCCCGCCTTTCTTCTCTCAGGCCGTGAGGAGGCCGCCGCCCAGATCCGGGAGCATCTGAGGGGTTTGGGTCAGCCGTTCGCCATCCGCGCGGAATCCAGGTCTGAATCGATTGCGGTGCTCTTCGCGGTGATCAGCGAACTTCCGGCCGAGGAGGCCGAGGCCGTCCTCGCCCGCGCCGTGGTCGTCGAGTCGGCGGAGGCTCTCCGACATCTGACCGGATCCACGTCTCCGCTGCTCCTGGTGCCGACCTTCGACGCGGACGAGCTCACTTCTGCTGCGACGCGTGCGGGCCACACGGTCATCGTACCTCTGGGTGCCGCCGATCCTGAGTCAGACACGGCCGTTCAGATTCCTCCCGTGTCCCGGCGGGCGGCCGCCGACGCGCTCCACGAGCTCGGTGTCGATCGCGACCGGGCCTACCAGATGGCTGGTCTGGCTCGGCGGAGCTTAACGGCATTCCGACGCGCCATCGCCGCCAGCCCCGGTCTCCGTCAACCTGAGTGGGCGAAGCCGGCTGTCGGACGCTCCCTGCTGCCGGCCCTCCTCGCGGGTTCGTGGAACGGAGCGATGCCGCGGGATCGCGAGATCATCGCCGCGCTCGGTCGTCGACCGTACGAGGAAGTCCAAGATGAATTGATCCCGTGGGCGATCGGCACGGATCCGGCCATCAGACGACGTGGGGACGCATGGTATCTGGTGTCGAGGGAAGATGCGTGGCGCCTTCTGGCGAGGTACATCACCTCCGACGACCTCGAGCGATTCGAGCAGGCCGTCATGACCGTCTTGGGTGCTCCGCACCCCCAGTTCAATCTTCCGGTCGACCAGCGCTGGATGGCCGGCGCGCTGGGGTACTCCGCGGAACATTCGGGTCTCCTTTCCCGAGGCTTGGCCGAGACGTTGGCGGTGATGGGAGCGCTCGGGGAAGGCGTACCTTCCGCCGGCTACTCCGCCAGAGATGTGGCGGAAAGGATAGTCCAGCGGTTGCTCGAAGCGGCTAACGAGGACTGGAGGCTGTGGGCATCACTTTCCCCGTACCTCCGGCTCCTTGCAGAGGCAGCTCCCGATGCCTTTCTCGACGGCGTGGAAGATGGTCTTTCAGGACCGGACCCCGTGCTTCGTCAGATGTTCACTGACGAGGAGCACGTGTTGTTCGGCTCATCTCCACACACCGGCCTTCTCTGGGCCTTGGAGGTGCTGGGCTGGTCCGTTCCGCACCTTGGGCGCGTTGTCAACTTGCTGGCGCGCCTGGACCGGATTGACCCAGGATCAGAGCTCCGGGACGAAGACGACAGGACGGGGCGACTCGCGAACCGACCGCTCGCGAGCCTCAAGGCGATTCTCAGAAGCTGGTTGCCGGAGACAGCTGCCAGGCTCGAGGAAAGACTCCGAGCGCTGGACAGACTTCGCACTTCTCAGAGCGACGTTGCCTGGGTCGTGATGCTATCGATGCTACCGGAACATCATGCGGCCGCTTTTCCGAGCGCGAAGCCAGCGTTTCGTGACTGGGCCCTCGATGCCCGGCAGCCGGCGACCTATGGTGAGATCGCCAGGACCACGAGAGAGGTGGTCGGCCGACTTCGAGAGGATGCCGGGACGAGCGGAGCTCGCTGGGCTGACCTCGTGCAACGGCTCCCCATGCTCCCAACCGAGGAGCGTGAAGCTGTGGTGAATGACCTCGAAACTCTTGACCTCGACGCTCTGGGGGAAGCCGACCGAGCTGCGATCTGGTCGGGGTTGAGGGAGCTCGTCAGTCAGCATCGCGCGTTTCGGAGCGCAGAGTGGGCAATGCCTGAGGAGTACGTCCAGAGGCTGGATCAGCTCCGTGGGCGATTTGCTCCTTCCGACCCCATCGCGCTCTATGGTTGGCTGTTCGGGCACGACCCGCACCTGCCCGATGGGGATGTCTTCGAGAGTTCGTGGGAAGCAAGGAGGGAGGCGGTACGCTCGGAGAGAGTCAAGGCTGTGGAAGCGATGTTGCGCGAGGGTGGGCTCAAAGTCCTCATCACACTTGCCGAGCAGGTCGACAACCCGTTTGCGGTCGGCCACGCAGCCGGCTCAACGGATGCGTCCCTCCCCCATGCTGACGACCTGCTCTCGCTCCTCGCCAATCCGGCCCCGCCGCTTGCTCACCTTGCGGCTGGCTTTGCAGTAGCCCGGAGACAGGCGTACGGGGACGAGTGGGTGGTAGAACAGCTTCAACGGACTGAAACGGAGTTCGAGCCGGACCAGCAGGCCGCCCTGCTGCACGTGCTTCCTGCCACGCCCGATACGTGGCGCCTCGCGCGCGAGCGTGGTGAGGCCGTGTGGCTCGCGTACTGGCGGGGGATCAACATCTACGACGTTTCCCGGGAAAACTTGGCCGAAGCGACCTCCGCCCTCATCGAGGCTGGTCGGCCCTTCGCTGCGGTCGACCTGCTGGGACTCTCTCAGCGCCGGGACGCTCCTGTCTCACCTGAACTCGTCGCGGATGTTCTCGAGGCCGCGGTCTCAGCCGAGATAGAGCATGACCGACCCAGCAGTCTTTTCGCGTACTCAGTGGGAGAATTGCTGGATGTACTTCACGGCGCGTCGTTCGATGAGACGAGGCTCGCCCGTCTGGAGTGGGCTCTCCTGCCCGTCCTGGATCGGCACAACCGCCGGCCCAAGATTCTACATCGGTTGCTGGCGGAGAGCCCTGATTTCTTTGTCGAAGTGCTGTCCCTCGTGTACCGAGCGGAAGGTGAGGAGCAGACTGAGCTGAGCCAGGAGGACCAGTACCGTGCCCGCGTCGGTTACTCCCTTCTGCAGGAGTGGCGAGAGATACCTGGTCAGAAGGACGGCGGGAGCGTGGATTCGCATCGCCTCCGAGAGTGGCTCGCTACAGCTCGGGAGCGTTTGCAGGAAGTCGGACGTTACACGATCGGGCTTCACGTCATAGGCCAGGTTCTGAGCGGGAGTCCGGCAGATCCTGATGGCACATGGCCATGCACGCCGGTCCGAGACATCATTGAGAATCTGGCCAGTCCCGACCTCGAGGAAGGAATCAGGATCGGGGTCTACAACAGCCGCGGGGTGGTGACGAAGGACCCGGCGGCCGGGGGCGCACAGGAGCGGGCGCTGGCTGAAAAGTACGACGGCCTGGCAGCGGCTGTGAGTACCTCGCATCCGCGCACCGCGCGGCTCCTCAGGCGAATCGCAGACGGATACCGCCGTGACGCACGTCGGGAGGACTTCGAATCGGAACTGGGAGAGGATCTTGGCTTCTGAACGGCGGAGTTCTTCGACTGGAACCCGTTGCCTGTACTCGGCGCCGAACTGGGGCGCACGCCACATGTAGTAATGGGCGAACTGTGCCACGCAGCATTGACCAGAACGTGTTGCCTTGGCCCACCGCGCTCTCGCCCCCGAGCTCATCGCAATGCGCCTCGATGACTCCTATTACCATTGCGAGCCCGAACCCCGTACCCGCCCGTTTCGCCTGCGGGGCCTACCAGTACGATCGAATAGTCGTGTACTCCCCCTCGGGAGGACCCTCCGAGACCAAGTCGGAACGCATCGCCGACGCTCCGGGTCCAGAGAACGATTTGGGCGTCTTTCGCCACCGGATCCAGAGCGTTCGTGGGCGTGTCGAGGAGCTAGGCGGCACTTTGGACCATGAAGCCGGCAGCTTCGATGCGGTTACGCCCATGAGATCGTTCTGAACCGCACCGGGTTCGTCGGAGACCTGCTTACTTGAGTGGCACCGGTTCCGG
>CALGSZ010000007.1 GCA_937901745.1 uncultured Chloroflexota bacterium
CATCCAGGGATCGTTCAGCGAGTGCCGCCAGCGTCTCGTCGATCAAGCTCATCGTCCATCCGGCATGTGTTTTCCCGGGACCCGACAGTATCCGATGAGATCGTCCTGGCTATGGGCCGAAAGGCCGAGCGTGTCCCGGGAACGACAGCTAACCGCGTGGACCCTGTGGCCGATACTCGCCCGCCAACCACCGCAGACAACGTGGCCGACCGACCGACCTAGGTCTCCGCTGTGTTGTCCGCAGGGC
Source organism: uncultured Chloroflexota bacterium (assembly GCA_937901745.1). Taxonomy (GTDB): domain Bacteria; phylum Chloroflexota; class Chloroflexia; order Thermomicrobiales; family UBA6265; genus CALGSZ01. The sequence continues at coordinate 248 of CALGSZ010000007.1, forward strand.
CGGCCTGCTTCAGCTCTTCCTCGAATGCCGCGAGCGCATCCCACAGCTCGCTGAGGGTCCATGGGGTAGCAGGATTCTTGTGTTTCTTACTTTCGATCCTCCTCACCAATCGCCTCCGCAGCTCATCCGGCTACTACTGCGGCGGAATGGAAGAAGTCGGCCGGCATCTCATACTCAAGCTGCCAAACGATCTGCATCGGACGTTCCCTCTGGTGATTGACATATGTCGCGGGACCGAGAAAGAGATACGGCAGCGTGCGGCCGTCCTGTTGTTTGCGCTCGCGAGCAAAGATGAAAACCCGGCTGCCCCTCGCCTTATGGTTGATGTACCTTTGCCCGGTCTCTGACTGCTCGCGGGTTACGGATTGGGACTCCCAGTGGAAGAGCGTAGGCGAGATGGCGTAATCCCGGTACCGGGTCGTGGGTGAGAAGTCTCGTTCGCTCTTTTCCAACGTCACGAAGAAGAGATCGGTTTGTGACTTGGCATCCCAGAACACTCCCGCCTGAGGTCGGAGCTGTCTCTCTGGAGTGCTGATCCCCATTCCCGCCATGATCTCGCCGAGTGTGTAGCGGGCATGCACACGTAGAGGCAGGTCATCGTCCAGTGGAACCGACAGATGGTCGGCCTGTTCATCCAGGACGGCGAGAAGCTCGTGCAGCTCAGCTCGGATCGGCTCCTCGCGCCATAGCCGTGCCATCCCTTCTTCGAGGGTCAGCTTCTCTCTGTCCCACAGTGAGGTGTGAAGCATGAACCACAACCGTCGCTCTAGAGCGCTCATTCGTTCGAGCTGGGGTGGCGAGTCGTCACCGACGAACTGCCTGTACAGCGAGATCCTTGACTCATCATCAACATGCAGCATTCGACCCAGAGCTCGGGACAAATGCGTTTCGAACGGTCCTGGCGGGCCGGCAAGTTGACCAGCTTCACGTCGATGGGAGGTCCAGGATCTTCCCCCTGAATAGACATCGGTCAGGTCCAGACCCGTCTCGGTGAGGTACTCATGCAAGCCGACCGGGCCCATCTGTCGGAGCTCCGCCACTCGATCCTTCCATCGCACCGGCAGGGACGACTTGATGTGCTTCAGAACGATGTCCCTTGCAACTCGGTCAAGTTGTATGTGGCATCCGGACGGCAGATATGGAAACCCAGCCTCGAGTTGGCGGATCACCCCTTGTCGGGTGTCACCTGTCAGTGCTCGGAACCGCTGATCGAAGCGAAACTTGCGATGCTGGTTGCCGACGAAGTCGAGCACCGTCAGCACTGACTTGCCGTCGGCTCGGCGGAGTCCCCGGCCCAGCTGCTGGAGGAACACGGTGAGCGACTCAGTGGGCCGCAGGAAGAGGACGGTGTCGACATCTGGCACGTCAACCCCTTCGTTGAACAGGTCGACTGCGAATAGGACCCGTACGTTTCCGTCCCGCAACCGCCGTAGCGCCTCAGCCCTTTCCTCTGACGAAGTTTGGGCAGAGACGGCTACTGAGGGAATTCCAGCCTGATTGAACTTGGCGGCCATGTATTCGGCGTGAGCTATGGAGACACAGAAGCCCAGGGATTTCATCGATTGAGGGTCGACTGTGTCGTTCAGCGCCTCGAGGACAAGCGCCACGCGAGCGTCGTGGCCGGTGTAGAGCTTTTCGAGGTCCGACGTCTGGTAGCAACCTCTCGTCCATTCCAGTGCCGACAGGTCGGTGCCGTCGTGAATGCCGAAGTAGTGGAATGGCACCAAATGACCCGAGTCGATCGCCTCCCAGAGGCGCAGCTCAACGGCGATTCGACCGTCGAACCATTCCAACACACTTTGGCCGTCGGCCCGTTCGGGAGTGGCGGTTAGGCCTAGCAGGACCCGAGGATGGACATGGTCGAGCAGAGCTCGGTAGGTGGCCGCGGCAGCGTGATGGAACTCGTCGACAATGACGACGTCGAAATGGTCTGGGGGAATCTGTCGCGGGTCGTATGCGGCAAGCCCTTGGATCGAGGCGAAGACATGATCCCACTGTTCGGGGCGACTGCCATCGACGTAGAGCTCACCGAACGAGTGATCCCGGAGCACAGCCCGGAAGGTGGCCAGTGACTGCTCGAGGATTTCTTTGCGGTGCGCTACGAACAGGAGCCTTGACCGATCCAGCTCAGATCTGAGTCTTCGGTAATCGAGGGCGGCGACGACGGTCTTGCCGGTACCCGTCGCGGCCACCACCAGGTTTCGCCATCGACCATGCCGGTGCCGTTCAACGGCAAGGTCGTCGAGCATTTGGCGTTGAAACGAGTACGGCTGAATGTCGAGGAACGAGAGGTCAATCACTTGCCCCGCGCTGCGGGCGGCACCCACCGCTCTGTCGAACCGATCGCCGTCTCGCTCCGGCTGATACGGCTCAAAGTGACCATCCGCCCAATAGGAATCGAAAGTGGCGGCGAACTTGTCGAGGATGTCAGGGCTGGTGACTCTCGAAGCACGAACGTTCCACTCGAGTCCGTCCACGAGCGCGGAATGGGAAAGATTCGACGACCCGATCCAGGCGGTGTCGAATCCGGTGTTGCGTTGGAACAGCCAAGCCTTGGCATGCAGGCGGGTTGAACGGCTGTCGTAAGCCACGCGCACCTCAGCTCCCTGTTCGGCAAGCCAGTCGAGAGCACGGCGCTCCGTAACTCCGGTGTAAGTAGTCGTGATGACGCGAAGCGCCTTCCCCTCGGACAGGAACTCAGAGATTCGATCCGCCAACAGCCGGAGTCCGCTCCACTTCACGAAGGCGATCAGTGCGTCAACACGATCGGCCGAAGCCATCTCTCGCCCGATCTCCGACGCCAGGTTGGGTTCAGACGCCGCGTTAGTAAAAAGGACCGTGTCCCGGAGAGGCGTTGCCGGTCGGACCGGTTCAGTGTTCCCAAGACCTCTCTTGTATGACGCCAGCAGTACTTCGGGCGGAATCCGTAGTCGGTCGCCGGCCCCTATTCCGGCCTTCTCGACCTCGGATGACAGAAGATTGATGACTCGATTGGCTATCTCGGCTGATCGGACAGCCCGTTGGTCAAATGGCAGCGCTTGAACTGCCCTGACAACAGCCTCTGCGACGTACTGTCCCACTCGCCGGTCGGCCTCCGCAGGATCTAGTTGCGCCAGAACGTGAAGAACCTCGCCGGCGAGAGACTCCGCAAGGCGTTCTGTGACTAGTTCTTCAGCTATCCCGAGTTGCCGCCAGATCACCGTTGAGCACAATCGGCGGTTCTGGAGGCCCATCTGATTCGAAGGACGTTTGGCGCGGGGCTGATGGGCACATTCAATCCAAACGAATCCGTCATGCACAAATCATTCTGACTCGCCACAAGATCTGTTTATCGCTAGGCCTCAACAGTGATGACTAGTCAAATTCAACCCGTTGTCTCAAATTCAACCAGTTGCCTCCAAATTCCACCAGTTCGCCCGCATGCCGCACCTCTCACAGGCAGCCTCAAAGTTGGTTGGTTTCGGAATGGGTCAGAGGGTTCCCATCTGGTGTCCCTTGGCGGTTGGCTTCTCGTGGAACTGAGCCTCCTTCGAGAACGGCTGGTACTTCGCTCCCTCGGGAGTCTTGCGACACCGAGTAGGGACGGATCCCGACCTGATTCGGCTACGCGCGCTCGAGGCGACAAACGTTGACTTCCTTTGCCGATGATCGACTACTCCTGCGCAAACTCCAAAAGTACGGGGATCGGAGAAGTGACGGGAATCTGCCAGTGGTCTCCCTCACAGAACCATACGAGTCCATCCGTGTAGCAACTCCAGCTTTCGTATCCAGCACTTAGCGGCTCGATGTCGCCGGTGCAGTAGATCGCCTGGCCAGCATCCGAGCAGGTCCAATGCTCGGCGGCGAGGTCAATGCGATTAATGTCGCCATCGCACTCCCAGGCCCCCACGATGAAGATACATTGCCACTTTTCGTCACCATCGCCGATCAAGTCGATGTCTCCCGAACAGGTGACGGTGATGTCAGAGTTGGTGCAACTCCAGGACTCCTTGAGGGAATCAATGGTGTCCACGTTTCCCGAGCACTCTACGTTGTTGCTCAACACCGAGCAGTCCCACGATTCAGTGCCCGGTTCCTCATTCACATCACCCGAGCAAGTCCAGGTGCTGAGTTCCTTGTAGCAGAGATACTGGCCGCCTCCTCCAGGCGGCGTCGCTGTGGTGGTTGAGGTTGTCGATGTAGTGGCGGTTGAGCTGGTGGCCGGAGGGGGCTGGATCGGTGTCAATCCCAGGGCCCGTGTTAGGAAGCTCGCCATCTGAGCCCGCGTCACGGGCTGTGAAGGACAGAAGCGATCATTGGCTGGTGGGTTGCAACCGACGGTGATTCCAGCTTGGGCGAGCGCTTCGATGTCAGCTTCGAAGACCGACTCATCGTCGTCCACGAAGCGGTCTGACCCCTGGTAAGCGGGGAGCGAAAGGGCCCTACTGAGGAACGCAGCCATCTGTCCGCGTGTCACTGGGTCATCGGGGCAATAGCGGGTGTTCGCAGGCGGATTACAACCCAGGGTTATCTTTGCGGCTGCAAGTGATTGAATGTCACGCTCAAAGACGGACGAATCGTCGTCGATGAAACGATCCTCCGATGAGCTGGGTAGGGACAAGGCGCGCTTTAGGAACGCAGCCATCTGCCCTCGTGTAACGGAATCCTGCGGACAGTACCGGTCATTCTGGGGTGGATTGCAGCCCCGCGTGATGCCTTCGGCCGCAATCGCCTCGATGTCCGCTTCGTGAATGCTTCCATCATCGTCGCTAAATGATCCACCGGGGTCGCTTGCGGTTCGTGCGAGCCCAACGAGGGGTAGGGTCAGGGTGGCGCAAATGAGGCCGGCGCCGAGCAACCGAAACCGACCAGTTCTACTCATTGTAGATCTACCTCCTTACTCGCGCTCGGAGCTTTGTTGAGCGAACCAAACAACTGATCGCGATAGTTCATGAACTCGGGAGAAGCCAACGGGAGCACCGCCTGAAGAGCGCTTAGCTCAGGGCGCAGGAGCGGTCTTCTCTAGGTCGCTAAGCATGATGTTGGCCCTGTG
>CALGSZ010000008.1 GCA_937901745.1 uncultured Chloroflexota bacterium
AGGATGTTTTTGAGGCGGTTCATCCCGGCCAGTCTAGGGCGGGGTGGCCGAACCATCCGGAGTGGGCAGCCGAGGTGCGCCGTGCCCGGGATGCGACGATGCAGGCGGCACGCCAGCGGCGCGAGGAGATGGCCAGTAGGCCCGGGGTGCACGTGGCTGAGGTGCTCGCCGCGCTGGCCGACGTGGTGCCGCCCGACTGCATTCTCGTGCAGGAAAACGGCCTGCAGGACATGTGGTCGTACTTCTATCCCTACTGGTCGTGTGGCTCCACTGGCGGATCAGTCGTGCCCAGTGAACAGACCAGCCTCGGCTTCGGCGCGGCCGCCGCGGTCGGGGTCGCGCTGGCCAGCGGAGGCCGTCCGGTCGTCGCCTTGGTCGGGGACGGCGCCTTCAACCTGTTCCGGTCCGACTTCTCCACGGCGGTCGAGGCGGGCGCCCCGGTGCTGTACGTGGTGCTCGACAACGGCGGCTACGGCTGGTTGCAGTACCAGCTCCGGCAGCGGACTGATGGCCAGACCCGGTTCCGCTTCACCAGCGACCGCACCATAGCCGCGGACCCGACGGCAATCCACGTGTCCACCCGTGACGAGCTCGTTCCGGCCCTGCGGCGGGCCTGGGCAGCGTGTGCGGCGGGCCACCCGTCCGTGGTGACGGTGCATGTCGACCTCGACGACGTGCCACCTGGCCTTGCCCAGCTCGCCGGTGACTTTCCGAATATGGCGGTGACTGCATCATGACCACAAGCCAGGCCACGATGGAGGCTGGTCCGGCCAGCCACCGGGGCGCCCAGCCGGACAAGGACCTTGCACTCGCCGCGCAGCGCGCGCTGATGTCCCGAGCGGCGCGAGCCAATCCCTATCCGTACTACGCCGTGTTGCGCGAGCACGGTCCCGTCAAGGACCCGGACACCGGCGTCGCCATGATCGCTACGTTCGACGCGTGTGACCGGATCCTGCGGGATCCGGTATTCCGGGTGGAGGACAGGCTGTGGATTTCGCAGTTCTTTCCTGATCGATTGGAGCGGCCATCCACGCAAATCATCGTGGACTCCATGATCGCGACGAACCCACCCCGTCACGAGCGCATGCGGCGCCTGGTCAGCTGGGCGTTCACACCGCGACGGGTAGCGGCGATGCACGAGTCCGTGCGGCGCCGCATCGCCGAGCTCGTGGATCGGATCGCCGAACTCGGCAGCGGTGGGCAACCGGTGGACTTCGTCGCTGAGTTTGCCTACCGCGTACCAGTCAATGTGGTCGGTGACATCCTCGGCATTCCTGAGGTCGATCGCCCGTGGTTCGCGCCGCTGGCCTACGACCTCGACGCTACGTTGGAACTGCATCAGTCGCCGCACGAGCTCGAGCGCGCCGATCGCGCGGCGCGGGAGCTATTGCAGTACATCGCTGAGTTGGTCGCGTCGCGGCGTCGCGATCCCGGCGACGACCTCGTCAGCGGGCTCATCGAGGCGACGAAGGGCATCGGGCCGGATGGCGACCGGTTGACCGAGGACGAGTTGCTGGCCAACATCGCACTGGTCCTGGTCAACGGCTTCGCCACCACCAACGACTTGCTCACCAACGGCCTCGCGGCCCTGCTGGAGCGGCCGGATCACCTGCAACGATTGCGTGCCAATCCCGACCGCGCTCCCGCGTACGTCGAGGAGATGCTGCGGTTCGACGCGCCCGTCCAGCTCACCCTGCGCTGGGCGGGGGAAGAGACGGAGATCTGTGGGATTCGGCTCAACCGGTACGACCCAGTGATCGTGTTGATCGGGTCAGCGAACCGCGACGCCGCCCGATTTGTCAATCCCGACGAATTCGATCCCGACCGTCCGAACAACGGGTCGTTGAGCTTCGGCGCCGGCCCTCACTTCTGCTTCGGCGCGCCACTCGCCCGGATGGAGGCCAGGCTGGCGTTCCCCATGCTGCTCACGCGCTTCCCAAAGATCGCTCCCGCGGAACGACCGCGTCGGCGCAACCGGCTGACGTTGCGAGGCTTCGAGTCGTACCCCATCACCGTCGGTTAACGGTTTACGGGCATGGATCGTCGATTCCAGCGGGAAACACAGGTGAGCGACGCGGTCTTCTTCCCCGGATTAGTGCCGACGGGCTTTGGCCCCGTCGCGCGGTTTGTCACCGAGTCGGAGTACGCACGGCGCCGTTTCGCCGAGGCGGACGAGGTCCTCGGGTACTCACTCGCCGACGCCTACCGTGACGCCTCCATTCACGATTGGGAGGTGTTTCAGTCCGCCTTCCTAGCCTTGACGCTGGCGCTGGCGGATTGGGCCGAATGCCACGAGGGCATGTCTCCGGCGGTGTGTGGTGGACAGAGCTTTGGCGGAATCGTTAGCGCCGTCTACTGTGGCTCTCTGTCGTATGCCGACGCCCTGCGCCTAGTCAGGGCCAGCTCGCAGGTCGAGCAAGACTACTTCGAGTCGCTAGCCGAGCCGGTGGGGTGCTACTTTTTCACGAACATTCCCCGTGAGAAGGTCATCCGCCTCGTAGACGAGTTCCGCGACGCCGGTGAGTGGATAGAGATTTCGGTGGAGATGGACTCTGACATCTTCGCCGTCTCCGCCCAGATGCGCACGATTGAAAAGTTCAAGGCGCGGACTCGGGAGCTGGGCGGATTCTCCTTCTACACGATGAACCGGGCGGAGCACTGCGCGGGGGTCGCCGATCTGCGGGAGCGGCTTTACCGGGAGGTCTACTCTCGGTTCACGTGGCGGTCGCCGCGGGTGCCGATCCTATCCGATGTGGATGGCCGTTTGATTGATGATCCCGAGTCCATCATGCAGGATTTGCTCGACGGATGGGTGTATCCCGTGAGGTGGAGCACCATGATCGAGGGCCTGCGGCGCGCGGGTACGACGCGGGTCTACGTCATCGGTCCGCGGACGATCTTTAGCCGGGCCACGCGTGACGTGTTCCCGACTCTTGCGATCACGCCGAAACACGCGCTCGCCGCGGGCGTGGGCAGCGCGACCGGCGCCGACTAACGCGCGGGACGGTCGCGGCACCAGATCGACGGAGTACGCGAGGGCGAGGATGACGTTTTGGATCCTGCTCGGATTGAACGAGGCGCTCGGTTGGGCGCTCGTGGTGGCCTTTGCGAGCGCTCGTTACTGGTACCGCAAGCGGCGTCTGAGCTGGTGGTTGCTGGCCGCCATCGTCGTCAACGAGCTATGGCTGGTGCCGATCGCGCTGCATCAGATCGTCGGGAATAGCCAGGCCGGCCTGATCCAGTTCCTCGTCGTCATCGAGCCCCTCATCTTGATCTTCGCGGCCGGACTGTGGTTTCGGCACCTGGACGGGGTGGCCCAGCGCTTGGTCGATCGGGTCCGCGACATCGCTGTCAACCGTCAGGTGGGATTCGTCAAAGCCCTGTTCCTCGCAGGGGTCGAGCTCCCGCGCCGGATGGCCGAGGCCGCCAAGGAAGAGGAGAAGGCAAGGGCCGAGGGGCGACTGGTGCCCGACCTCGAGCACGCGCGCCGGGAGCGTCAGGGGTGGTACGCGCACCTCGTGCTCTATCTGGTTGTGCAAGGCGTGGTGCAGTTCCTCCTACGGTTCACCCCAGTGGATGCGGTTGACCTGCGCGTGTTTGGTGACGATCCCGAACAGGCTCAAGAGCGTCTCGGGTGGATTCTGCGCGGATGGACGTCAATTCTCATTATTGACTTCTTCTGGTCGTTCTCCTACACCTGGTGGGCCCCGAAGCTCAAGCCAGCTGATTCACCGCTCGCTCAATCCACATCTGAGGCGAAGTCGGTGGAACAGGGTGGCAACTAAGAGCCGCTAACCACCAATCCTGCGATTATTGGTAGCCCAGCTGCGGCGTCCGCGGGTCGGCATTCGTCGTCCTCGCATCGTTCGTCCAACATGGCGCGAGTGCGGCGTATCCGGCGGTCGTCGGGACTCGCGTGGTCAGTCAGATGTGATCGTTCTCGGCAAAGCCTCCTGCCCGGATGACATCAGAGCGCGCCGAAGAATTGACTCAGCTTGACATTGAGTAATGTCTCTTGACAGATGAGTTGTGGCGGTGAAGACTTCAATCAAGCTCACCTATGCATGGGACAGCCGGTGTTCCTGCGCAGGGAGCGTCCCTGATCGTCAGTCATCGTTGCGCAGCTGCGGTGACGAGCGCGGGAGAGGGGGTGACACATGGCGTTCGTTCTCGAGCTGCAGGGTCTCGAGGTGGCGTCAGAGGAGCGTGCTCTCGTCTTCAGCACGGTCAGCAACCACTGTCTGTAGGTCATCGCCCATCACTGACGCCCATCACTGAGGGACGACAGGCTTCTCTCGTTGGTCGTCGTTAACCGACTTACGGGAGATGACGCAGGAGAGCGTGCCAGTGAAAGGAGGTGACTGGGGATGGCCTTCGTTCTCGAGCTGCAGGCGCTGGAGGTGCCCGCCGCGGAGTCCGCGCTTTTGCTCAGCACGGTGAGCAACCACTGCTGAGACTGATCCATGTCGCGGATGAGCGCGACGATGTCGTGGCTCATCCGCGATTTCTTTTTTTTGCGGACCTATCTCCGCGCGAGTGTGCCTAGCTGGCTTCCCGGGCATCCAGCCGCGAGTGATAGGGGATGAGTTTGCTGATTTTGACTACCGAGTAATAAGGCCTGACACGCTGTTGCTCTCATGACAGACTCTACTCAATCTTGTCTATGCATGGACTGCTGCGGTCGGTCCGTTGACGAAATATGTCGGTCGCCATCGCGCAGCTGATGAGAGCTGACAAGGCGCTGGAGAACCTGCCAAGGGGAAGGGGGTAACACGATGGCGTTCGTTCTCAACATGCAGTCGCTGGAAGCGGCAACCTCCGAGACCGCTACCTTCAGCTACCTCAGCATCCTCTGCTGATGAGGCGATGGTGTAGGGATGGGTTGCGGGGCCACCGTGGCCTATC
>CALGSZ010000009.1 GCA_937901745.1 uncultured Chloroflexota bacterium
CGTCGGGGCCGACGGGAAGCAGGGCAAGGACGGCCAGGTCCTCGCCCGTCCTGACCAACTTGGTCGCTGTTGACGGTGAGGCGCTGATCGTTAGCACCAACCGTGTCGAGGGCTCCGACAAAGCCGAAGGCGCGCGGTTCCTGATCTGCGATGTCCTCAACGAGTCGGCTCCCGGCGTACTGAAACGTCGCATCGTGCAGGTCGCCGGTTTCGGCTCCGAAGGCGGAGCGAAGTCGCTGGGTATCTGCGAGCGCGACGCCAGGTAGCTCCGCTGCGGCGGCCGGTCAAGTCCCACCCCTTCGGGGCGCGCTGCGCGCGTCGCTGACGCGATGGGACTGGACAGTCCGCCTCCGAGTGGTGCCTGCTGGGGTTGCCTGTTGCGCTGCCTGTGGGGCAGGCGGTTTTGGCTCCCCGAACCACACACCCCCTGCGTTCCTTGGTGGCGTGTGGTCACGGTCTGTTCGATGAAGGCCCAGTTCAGGGGTTCGGGGAGCCGGTGGGGGGAGCGTTAGCGGGGTCCAGGTGCGGGTGGTCTGGCTCCAGGTTTCGATTGAGCCTGTGGGTGGTCTGCCGGGGAGGGCGGAGCGGGCGAGGATCGCGGCGCTTTGGTCTGCGGTGTCGGCGGCGGTCAGGAGCTGGGGGATGACGGCGGTTTTGGTGATCCATTGGTTCGCCCATACAACTCAGGGTTGACGGTTGCCAATCGCCAGCGATCACCCCGCCCAACAGGACACCGATGATGACCCCGACTGCGGCGAGCAGGATCTGAGCCTTGTTATCTGCCCGAGCACACCCAGGTCCGAATGCTGGTCATCGCTCGGCTCTTGGAGCTGGGATGGTCGGAGGGCCAGTTGCGATGGGACCCGGAGTGGCGCGTCCCGAAGACGCCGCATGACTCCGCGAAGCGCATCCGGGTCGTCGAGCAGCTCGATCTCGAAGGCGAGATGTGCGTCCAAGCACTCGCCGACGCCCTCGGCGCCACCCAGCAGAACGTCTCGCGCCACCTCGCGCTGCTCTACGACGACCGCATCGTCGAACGCCGTCATGAGGGCCGGCAGGTGTGGTACCGGCTCGCGGACCGGTCTGCGCTCTCGCTGCTCGACGACGTCGGTGCGCAGGTCGCCGCCGAGCTGCGCACGCTCGCCGACGGCGACGGGCCGCGGGTGCTCAACCAACGGCCGAGATAATCGCTTCGCGGTTGTAGCGCCTTGAGCGGTGGGCCGACACCACCAGCGTGTCGACTTTCGAGGCGGACGGCCGAGCCCAGATGGCGATGGCCGCGGATGAGAGGGCCAACGGCAACGGGGCGGCGCCGCCAGCCGGGCGCCGGTCTGCTCGGGGCCGCCGGCAGACGGGCCCATCATCGTCGGATGCGGGGTGAGGACTCGTTGACCGCGCTTCAGGGTCATCGTCGCTGCAAGCCTACGTGTCTTGTGATCGCCGAGAGAAAGCGGCGCCCGGGGATGTCGGCGCGCGAGGCCATGGACCCGTTCTACGCCGCGGCCGACGCGGCGCCCCGAGTCGTCTCTGCGATGGCGCAAGCAAGCCGCTCTACCTGCGTCAGCACGTCAGCCGGCGGCCGCTCGACATCGATCGCGCGGACATGAATGACCTTCCCGGCGTTCTTGATCGTGTGGTTGCGATCGGCCTCGCCGGCGTCCTTGGCGTAGACGAGGTAGCCGCGGTCGAGGTCGAGCGCGGTGCAGTACGCGAGCATCTGGTAGACGTCGGCATTGGGGAACCGCTGGTCGGTCAGCGGCTTGTACTTGGCGTCGAGTACGGCCTGGCAGGTGCGGCCCTTCCACCACGTCAGATCCGGGATCAGCCGGATGCGTTTCTCCACGTCGAGGTGCGCTCGGCGATGCTGAGCGTCGACTCGCCCGCCGTGGCGCTCGAGCGCGGTCTTCAGCGTCACCGACAGGAAGTCCTCGAACACGGTGTTCATGTCGAACATGAAGGAGACGCCGCTGGCCCTACCGGCGTGGGTTGAGATCGAGCATCCGCGAAGGATCAGCGTCGCGAGGTGCAGCGCTCCGCGATAGCGGCCGTTGAGTCGAGTCACCGCCGGAGTCTCGACGATTGGCGACGGCGCCGCGGGCGTTACGTCCTCGAGCGTCGCCCGTATCCGCAGGAGCCGTCGCCGGACCCGGAACGGAAGCAGCGGCATGCGGAGCAGCAGCTCGGCGGCTCCACGGAGGACCTGATTCTCCGCGATGTCCGCCGTGAAGTCGTCGTGCGCGATCTCGAGCGGTATCGGTTGCGCCGGCCATCGCGCCAGCTGGTCAGCCATGCGCAGCCTTCCTCGCAAGGTGGTCGAGCGGTCCTCGAGGCTCACGTAGCCGCGAATAGGCGCAGGGGAGAGCGCGCGTTCGGCGTGTACCGCGAACGCAGAGGCGACAGCGGTGAAGAGGTCTTCCTCGGCGGCGAACGTCGGACCCAGGTCACGCCAACCACGGGGATCAGCCGCGTAGCTGAGAAGGAACATCAGCTGCGGGATGGCGAGCTTTGGGTTGACGCGCAGCTCCCAGCCTTCGCCGGAGACGACGCCGATGCGGGAGTCGGCGCTCAAGCTCCAACGGTTCGGCGGCTCGTCGATGAGGACGCGGACGAGCCCGACGTCGGCGATGGCAGCCGCTTGCTCCGCCGTGAGCGAGAAGACTTGGTCGGACCAGGCGTCAAGCTGCATCGCCATCGGGCTCCGGATCGAGGGCGTCGGCAGCGGCAGCGACCCGCCTGCGGATGGCCGCGAGCCCGAACTCCGCTTCGAGGTCGCGCCCGGTGCCGTAGTAGTGCTCCTCGAGGAGTGGCATGACCGAGTGAGCCCAAATGCGTTCCAGGTCTGGGGCGGTTCCGTCCTTGGTCATGAAGTAGGAGGGGCCGATGGAGAAGTCCTCGTCGTCGATCGTCCGGTTCAGCTCCGCGAGCAGCGTGGCGGGTTCGGGCGGGAGGTCGTGTGCGGCAAGCCAGTCGGCCAGCACCCGCTGGATGGGGTCGCGGGTCGGGATGAGGCCCATGAAGTAGAACCGGCGGCGCAGAGCGCTGTCGACGAGCGCGATCGATCGATCGGCCGTGTTCATCGTCCCGATGAAGAACAGGTTCTGCGGCAGCCGGAACTCTTCGTCGCGCGAGTACTGCAGCCGAATGGATTCGTCGCGGTACTCGAGCAGGAAGTAGAGCTCGCCGAAGATCTTGGCGATGTTGCCGCGGTTGATCTCGTCGATGATCAGCAGGTGCGGGACGCCTGGGTTGTTCTCTGCGTCGCTGGCGATCTCGCGCAGGGCGCCTGGAACGAGATCGAAGCTCAGCGCCCCGCCGGCGTGATGCCGCGGGCGGTAGCCCTCGAAGAAGTCTTCGTAGGTGTAGGAAGGGTGGAACTGGACGAGCCGGGAGGAGCCGCCGTGTGCGCTGATGTGGTGACCGATGTGCTGGGCGACGAACGTCTTCCCCGTCCCGGGAGGCCCGTACAGGATGAGCTGCTTCTTCTCGGCAAGGAGATCGAGCAGCCGCTGAAGCCATGACTCGGGCAGGTGCAGCCGTGCCGCCAGATCAGGCGTTACCGCCGGCAGAGCGACGTCGGCGGAGCCGGCCTGCACGGACGACTCCTCGATGGTGGGAGTGACCGTCGGCGCGGTGCCTCCCTTCCGGAACGCTTCGAACGCCGCGCGGTCGGCTTGGTCCCAGTCTTCCGGCGGAGGCCTGCGAACCAACCACCAAGCGAGGCCCTGCGCATCGAGCAGGTCTCTCAGCGGCGTGCCGGCGGCGAGCATGCGCAGGCGCAGCTCGTCTAGCAGCGCGGTCCAATCGGCGTACGTGGCGTCGCCGCGGGTGACGTCGATCTCATCGGCGAACTCGTCGATGACGCGCTGGGCCTGTTCCGGCGACAGGTACCACGCGCTGCCGTGCTCTCTCGCGTAGCGCGGGTAAGTCGTGCGGAGGAACTCGCGGACTCGACGCCCATCCAGGCCGAGGCGGGCGGCGAGCTCCTCGGGTCGATACACGCTCTCGGGGTCTATCTCGATCGCCTCCGCTGCGGCGACGCCGAGCAGCTTCTTGAAGTCGGAGTAGACGGTCGGCTTGAAGAACGGATATCGCGTCGCGTCGATGCCGAGCAGCAGAAACGAGGCAATCGATACGCGAGTGCCTGGACCGGCCACCGCTTCGCGTGGAAGCTGGTCGAGGAAGGCGTGGAGGTTTGAGCTCGTGTCCTCCTCGCCGCCCCACAGAACCTGCAGGAGGCGCGAGGCGTCGGCCTCATGGCCTTCGCACCACTGGAGGAAGGGGTCGTGGGCCCTCCAGTCGGTGAGGTTGTTGCGGCTGTCCGTGAACGCCGCGCGTAGGCCGTCGAGCCACGACGGCTCCCCCGAGAGGAGGGCCCGTCGCGCGGCTACTAGCTTTGCGGCGACTTCGAGCTTGTAGTCGCGCTCTGTCTCGTCGAAGTCGTCGCGGACGTAGAGACGGCGACACCACTCGACGGCCTCGACCCACCGCGGCGGTGCCTCCTCTTTCCAGATGCGCAGGAACGGATCCTCGTAGAGGTCCAGGTCTTCGCCGCCGATCGACGCGAGCTCACGGATTCGCGCGATCTTTCGGTCCGGATTGTCCGCCTCAGCGACTCCGGGCGCCGCTTGAAACGCGTGGATCAGCTTCTGGCGGTGGCCCTCGGAGACCATGTACTCGAAGTGCTCGGGGAACAGCAGATGCAGAAAGGCGTTGGCCTGCATCGCGTCCGTCGACGTCCTCACCTCGCCCACGAGCGTCCGCAAGTCCCACGGTGCGTCCAGGATGGATCGACGGTCGGGCTGCGGCAGATCCTTCAGGCGCGTGAACAGCTTCGCTAGGAACCGCAGACCGGCGTCTCGGTACGCCTTGGCAGCGGCGAAGTTGGCGACGCCGCCGGCGTCCAACGCAGCGTCCAACTCCGAGGGAAGGCCGACCGGCTCCGGCAGCATCCCCAGGATCCGGGAGACGTGCTCACGCTTCTTGGCGCCAGAGGTGTCGGCTTCGGGCAGCAGCAGCACGTAGAGCAGCTCGGCCCCGAGCTGAACCTGATTGGGCTGGAGCCCGTCGAGCTGGGACTCGAGCTTCTCGATGAACGAGCCCGACCCCAAGTCCTCGACGCCGACCCGCTCGGCGACGGCGCGAACGTTCGCTGGTGTCCAAACAGCCGAGCCGGGCGCGAACAGCGAGTCGTCGGCGACGAGGCAGCGCTCCTTGAACGCGACGACCGCGTCGTAGATCTCAGGCCCACACCACTTTGCTCTTGCCACGCCGTTTCTTGTCCTTCTGCTATCGCCAGCCGTCGATCGGCCGGCATTGTCCTATCTGTTCGGTCGACGCGGTGAGTCATGGTCGCGACACGCGGCGCGAACCTGACGCGCGCGGTCGTCCGTGCGCTTTGTCAAGAATGCGCGGAAGGCAGCGACTCGGTGACCATACTGACGAGCGAGGACGGGGAACGGCGTGCAACTGGTCGATGACCAGTTGATCCTGTCGGCGTCCGACTTGATCAACCACTTGGAGTGCGCGCACCTCACGCACCTGGATCTTGGCGTCGCGACAGGAGCGCTGACGCTTGAGGAGACCCGCACGGACGCCGCCGACTTGGTGGCGCGCAAGGGCGACGAACACGAGCTCGCGTACGTCGAGTCGGTGCGGGCCGCCGGGCGTGAGGTTGTCGAGATCACCAGCGAGCCGGACCTGGACGGGCTGCGCCGGGGTGCGCAGCGGACGCTGGAGGCGATGCGCGCCGGGGCCGAGGTGATCTACCAGGGCGTGCTGTTCGACGGCGTGCGCTGGCGCGGCTACACGGACTTCCTCGAGCGCGTCGAGACACCCTCAAGGCTCGGCGGCTGGAGCTACGAGGTCGCCGACACCAAGCTTGCGCGCCGCGTGAAGCCGTACTTCCTCTTGCAGCTGTGCTTCTACTCCGAGCTCCTGGCCTCCGCACAGGGCGCGGCGCCGGAGTGGATGCACGTCGTGCTCGGCACCCGGATGCGCGAGAGCTTCCGTGTCGGCGAGTTTGCCGCCTACTACCGGCAGGTGAAACAGCGCTTCGAGCAGGTGCTCGCGGCGGGTGCCAACGGGACGTACCCCGAGCCGGTCGAGCACTGTGGGCTGTGTCGGTGGGAGGCGGTGTGCGACGCGCGCCGCGAGACCGACGATCACCTCTCGCTTGTCGCGAACATGCGCCGCTCGCAGACCCTGCGACTGGCCGAAACGGGAATCACCACGGTTGCTCAGCTTGCGAGCGCGACGAGCGCGGCACGACCGGCGCGGATCGGCGAACAGACCTTCGAGGCGTTGCGCGAGCAGGCGCGGCTACAGGTCGAGCAGCGGATCACGGGCGCGGCGCACTACGAGCTGCTGGTGCCCGAGGAGGGACGCGGGTTCGCCCGGCTCCCGGCGCCGTCAGAGGGCGACCTCTTCTTCGACATGGAGGGCGACCCGTTCTTCGACGAGGGACTGGAGTACTTGTTCGGTGTCACCTGGATCGAGGACGGTGAGCCGCGCTTCCGGGCGTTCTGGGCGACGAACCGCGCGGAGGAGAAGCAAGCGTTCGAGGGCTTCGTCGACTTCGTGATGGAACGCCTGGAGCGCTACCCCGACCTGCACGTCTACCACTACGCGCCGTACGAACCGACGGCGCTCAAGCGGCTGATGAGGCTCCACGCGACGCGCGAGGACGAGATTGACCATCTGCTGCGCAACGAGATCCTCGTCGACCTGTACGCCGTCGTACGACAAGCGCTGCGGATCTCTCAGCCGAGCTACTCGATCAAGAAGGTCGAGGCGTTCTACATGGAGCAGCGTGACACCGAGGTTGCCGAGGGCGGCGATTCGATCATCGCGTTCGAGGAGTTCCTGGAGACCGGAGACCGCTCGCTGCTCGAGGCGATCGAGCGCTACAACGACGACGACTGCCGGTCGACATGGCTGCTCCGCGACTGGCTGCTCGAGCGCCGCGCCGAGGCGAAGGAGCGCTTCGGGTGTGACATCCCGTGGCGGCCGGCGCCCGAGCCGTGGCAGCCCGATCCCGAGGACGCCGCTGAGCTCGACGCGCTCCGCGGCGCGCTCGTCGCCGGCGTGCCGGAGAGCCCGGAAGACCGGGCCCGCGTGGGGATCGCGTCGAGCAGCCACGCCGCCATCCACAACCTGCTCGCCGAAGTCGAGCGCTTCGCCGGCGAGGACCCCGGTTGGCATGGTCGCAAGAAGCACAGCGGAACGCTCGAGAGCCGCTATCGCTCCCCACGCGAGGCGTCGCTCATCGAGAACTGCGACCGCATCGACGACTTCACCGATCCCGACTGTCGGCTCGTCGCGGGGACGGCCTGGCTGTTCGCCCGCGAAGAGCTCGATGGCACGCTCGACTATCTCTTCATCGACGAGGCCGGCGGCCTGTGTGCCGCACGTACCTCTACGACAGGCGGAGGATGCAACCTCAAGCGCGCCGCCCGACCCCTCCGGTAGGGCGGGGCGGCCAGGTCGAGGGCAGCCCGCATGGGCCGCGCGCCACCGTCAGCGCGTGAGATAGATGGTCAGCACCGCCCTAACCCATCACGAGGGCAGGGGCGGGACAGAATCCCGGCTACAGGCCAGGAGTGGCCGCAGCGAGAACCACGGGGCCGTAGCTCAGTCGGGAGAGCACCTGGATCGCACCCAGGAGGTCGCGGGTTCGAACCCCGCCGGCTCCATCCCCCGCTATGTGCGAGGCGCCGTCAAGTGACGGGAGCCGCGCGCGGAGGGGGTGTGCCAACACGCGTCCGTGGCGGAACGGTAGACACGCCAGCCTCAGGAGCTGGTGTCCTTCGGGGCGTGTGGGTTCGACTCCCACCGGGCGCACTTCAATAAGCCCGCCTGGCCGACGTAGCTCAGTCTGGCAGAGCACTTCCGTGGTAAGGAAGAGGTCGCGGGTTCGAGTCCCGCCGTCGGCTCTCCACGTTTCGGGATGTGGCGCAGCCTGGTTAGCGCACCAGTCTGGGGGACTGGAGGTCGCCGGTTCGAATCCGGCCATCCCGACTCCCCTGCCGGCTCCGAACCGGCACAACGCCAGTCACCGGGATGTGGCGCAGATGGCAGCGCGCACCGTTTGGGGCGGTGAGGTCGCCGGTTCGAGCCCGGCCATCCCGACTCGCACTCTGCCGACGTAGCTCAGCTGGCAGAGCACTTCACTCGTAATGAAGGGGTCAGGGGTTCGAGTCCCCTCGTCGGCTTCCGGAAGCTTGCTTCGGGGCGTGGCGCAGCCTGGTAGCGCGCACCGTTCGGGACGGTGAGGTCGCCGGTTCAAATCCGGCCGCCCCGACTGCCCCTCCACCCGCCGCACAGCGGGCTGTGGAGGCGCAGCAGCGCACGACCGCCGGTGTCTTGGCCGAGCGGGTCGTCTCCTTGTGGAGGCGCACAAACTCAGGATCGACCGCGGGGTCCAGGAGGTAATGGTCGGGATGGAGCGCGCTCCCCGACCCGCGCGCTGCGCTCCCTTTCGGGATCTTGCCCTTTCGGGCTGTTGCCGTCATGAGGCTGCGGCAACCACCCGCCGCAGCCCCCTCACGGGCGATTAGCTCAGCTGGGAGAGCGCTCGCTTGACGTGCGAGAGGCCGGGGGGTCGAGCCCCTCATCGCCCATCATCGGACAGGGCCGTTAGCTCAGCGAGGGAGAGCGTTCGCCTTACAAGCGAAAGGTCGCTGGTTCGATCCCAGCACGGCCCATCAACAACCCGGTACCGACCCTCTCCAGCCCAGGCGCGGGCCTTGCCGCGCCGGCTTTCGAATCGGTCCCGAGTCGCTCTGGCCGAACCCGGTGTGGCTACTCGTCGTCCTTCTTGGAGCGCAGAATGATTGTCGTGTCCTCCGACACGCACTCACCCGCCGCCGGCTCCTGCTCCACCACCGTCCAGTTGCGGTCCCAGATCAGCATGCGGCCCTGCCCGGTTGCGTCCTCCTCCGACAGGTTGTACAGGCCGTGCGCCTGCATTGTGTCCTGGGCGTACTGGTGATCCTCACCCACAACGTCCGGCACCGTGATGCAGTCCCTGCCGCCTCCGGATGACGTCTTCCGCTCCGCCCGCTCAGGCTCGGACCGGTTCGCATCCTCGGCGGACGCCGAAGCGCTACCGCCGTCGTTCGGTTCGGAGACTCGCTCGACGACCGTCACCGTTCGGGTGGCCGTCTCCTCCTCGGCGCATCCCGCCGCCACAAGCACGCTGGCCGCGGCCACGGCCAGCATCACGATCCGTGCAGAGTGCATAGGCACAACAGCCGGGCAGCGTACCGACAAGAAGCCCAGCGGCAACCAGCAACACGAGCACCACGGGTCGGTCCGGGTGAGAGAGCGCGCGCATCGGGCGCGAGAGCACGGGGCAAGCCGGCTCATCAGCGCGCCGCATCACACGGATCGTGTCGTCGCGGGAACATGAGCGCGTCATGAAAGACGACGCGCCTTACGGCCGGAATGTCATGAGTGGTCTCGGACGGCGGGGGCACGTGAGATGGTTGTTGTATCGACACCCCACATGACGGGCTGCAAACATCAGGGGCGATTAGCTCAGTTGGGAGAGCGCTCGCTTCACACGTGAGAGGTCGCTGGTTCGAGCCCAGCATCGCCCACTACGCCAACCACGAGAACAGGGCGGGCGTCCGATGGGCGCCCGCCATCCTGGGGCCTTAGCTCAGTCGGGAGAGCGCCTGCTTTGCACGCAGGAGGTCACCGGTTCGACCCCGGTAGGCTCCACTCCCCACCCTATCCCGCGCTAGGACAGGGTGATGCTTTGCGGGTGTAGCTCAGCTGGTAGAGCGCCAGCCTTCCAAGCTGGAGGTCGCGGGTTCGATCCCCGTCGCCCGCTCTTACGTCACATCCAGAACGCAGTCCCGGGTGGCAGAGTGGCAATGCACGCGGCTGTTAACCGCGCGCCCGCAAGGGCATCGCAGGTTCGAATCCTGCCCCGGGAGCTAGGCCTGGTGCGAGCAAGCGCAAACGCCACCAGACGCTCACGTAGTGCCCTGCCGAGGTCGGTGGAGTCGTGAACGTACATTGTTACCGATCGGTAGCTCTAGCAGGCCCGGGCGCAAGATGATACTGATCGGTAGCACCAAGGATGGGCCTTCCTGCGTCACGGACGCGCGGTATCGCGGGTGGTCCATCGGGGAGGGTTGTTACCGATCGGTGCCAGGAATGATGACCGCTCGGATGCGTTACCGATCGGTA
>CALGSZ010000010.1 GCA_937901745.1 uncultured Chloroflexota bacterium
GATCTTGCGGAGCGCCTCGACGAACGGAAGCAGACGCGGTTCACTTGCTGGATTGGGCACCGCCACGGGGACGCCCTCGACGTCCACCTCGATGTCGATCACCGGGCCCCGCGCAGGGCGGTCGATCAGCTTCGGCCAGAGGTACCACGCGGCCGACGCGGCGAGCACTTCGGCAGCTTGGAGCGCCGTCCTCGGCGTCCCGTCGTCGTTCTCGCCGAGATTCACTCCCAGGATCCAGATGTCGGTTCCTGGCCCGTCGTTCCTCAGCTCGAGACCGAGGAGCTCGGCGGCAACATCCGCTTCGTCCTCGAGCAACGGGTCAGGCACGTCGTCTCGGATGTTGCCCCACCAGTGTCGACCTGTGTACCGCCGGCCGTCTCGCTCGTGGCTGAGCCCGAGTGCCGAACCGATGAGTCGGCGTTGTGGCCGCCCACCATCGATGCAAACGGTGTCGATGAGGATGACGCCAGGTCGGGAGATCCGGAACAGCGACCCCTTGCCGAATCCGTACGTGCCGCCACCGAGCTCGTGATCTCGGCGTTGGCCGGAATTGCGCACGAAGTCCACGAAGTCACGGGGCTGGCCGTCGACATCGCTACGGACCGGGCCGCCCAGGCCGACGGTGCCGCGATCCGACACCAGCAGGTAGTGGGACTCGGGCCGCAGGTGGTGAGAGAGCGTGGTGACGTGGGGGTCGACAGTGTCGAACGGTAGGAGAAGCTGCCGCCAGGAGGCAGCGCGATTGCCGAGTGTACCGATGCTGTATCGAATCCTGATCGGTTCGTCTTCGTCGCGACGTGCGTCCCACGAGTTCTGGGCGGTCTCGCGAAGCATCACGGTGAGCGGATCGAGCTCGGGCATACCGAGCTGCTTCACCATCCCGTCGGATGTGACGCTTCCGTCGGGGTGAAACGGTTGGCTCCACCAGCGAGGATTCACGTCGCCTCCCCGAATGCACGGAGGTCGGCCTTCGGTGTCCGAGTCGATCGCGGGCGGAGCGCATCGAGGCTCAGGTCGTACCTTACGCTGGTGATGCCTGCTGGGACACCCCCGACCACGACCGCAGTTGTCAGCCTGGGACAGCTGGTTGATGGGACGACGATCCACTCGACGGGCCGCCACGAGCGCTCCTCGTGGCGAGGCACCCAGCCAGCTTCCAACAGCCTGTCGTCGAAGAGATCCCTGTCAGCGGGGTTCATGCGGTGACGCAGTCGACGCGCGACCTTTGCCACCGACTCTCCGTCCAGGTCCTCGGCGAGGACAAGCACCGTCAGGTACCCGAGGCACCCGGGAAGCTCTTCGAGCTGCTCGAGCCCGTTGATCGTCACGGTTTCGGACGTTTCGCCAGCCGCCTTGATTTCGATCCAGCCGGCTCGGCCGACGATCAGGTCCTTGGGCTCCCGAAGCGGACCCCGCCACCAGCTCGGATCAACGTGTGTATTCGGCGGGTGCACGGCCTCGAGGACGAGCAGTTCGGCAAGAAGCGCCATCTCCCGTCGGTGTGGCAACCGCTCGGCCCGCGACCGCAGCAGCTCTCGCCAGCGTGAGAGCGTTTCCCGCGCCGCCGACGCTGCTTCGCCGGTTTGTGACGCTGCGGCGACAATCGACACGATCAGCTCGTCGAAGACGTCGAAGAGGGACGGCTTCGTGCACGCGAGATCTAGGAGGCGTTCAGGCGAACCGTCGAACTGAAGCGTTCGGATCGAACACTCCAACGCTGGGCCGCTATGGAAAGGCAGTTCCGCGGGTGCCGGATAGCGGACGAGAAGGTGGCGCATCCCATCGTTGGACAGATAGAGACGGACCTCTCCGCTGGGCCCAACGGGCAGGGAGTATGTGGTAAAAGCTCCGGGCCGGCGTCGGACGCCGCTCACCACACTCCAACCGTGTCGCACCTCTGCTAGCCAGTCGCCCGCCACCCTAAAGCCTCCGACAGCGATGTGTCAGCCAGCCCGTCAACGATCGGCGCCCGTATCGCCGTCGTCTCCTTCGACCACGTCCTCAACGTCCTCTGGTTCCTCGATCGGTTCCGCCGTCGAGAGATCGGCTGCGATGTAGGACTGCTGCACGGACCGGGCGGCATTGCCAGGGAACACGAGCGCAAGACCGATGACATCCGTCACGGCGCCGAGTGGTGCGCGCGTCTCCCGCTCGCCCCGCTCGGACGGCTTCGGCGGACTTTCGGGATCGATTGGATACAGGATCAGCAACCCTCGCGTCCGATACACCGGGTGTTCCTGGCGGAGCTGTGCGAGCCTGGCCTCGGAGGTCCGTCGCGACACTCCGGGAAGCGGCAGCATGTCAGTAACCCGATCTTCCTTTGATCCGAGCGTCTTGATGTCAGCGCGCTCAGGATTGTTGTCCGCCAACCTGGACCGGATGATACGGCCGAACGTTCTATTGCCCAACTGGACAGTTCCTCGTTCGGGCGACTTGAGGCCTAGGACAGCAACGCTCCATCGCGTGAGGGATCCGTTCGCGACTTCCTTCTCGATGTACTTGCGGAGAAGTGCGCGGTCGAGATCGGGGCTATCCTCATGGACCTGATAGGCGTCGAGGAAACTGACAACATGGCCAACTGGTACGTCGCGCCAGACGACCGAGCCGTCAGAGCGTTCCTCAACCTGAACCCCGCTTTCACTGTCAACGGCTGCGACAAGCGCAGATGCGGCGTTGAGATTGGCGGCGAGCCAGTCCGCGTCGAGATGTTTGAAGTAGCGGACCTGGACGCGCCTGCCACCATAGGATACGTAGGCTTGACGTACGTTGTTACCAAGCTTGGCCGTGACGAGCAGGGCTGGATGGGTGCGAACACGGACTGCGAAGTCTGTGGGCGTGAGGCTCTGTGTCTCGAGAAACTCGATGTCCTTCCGAACCTCGTGCTCGACGGTCGACAGGTGTCGGAACCAATCCTTCAGGTCGTCGGTCATGTAGATGCGAGGGAGGTCTTCATAGCCGTGCCGGAACCCGAACCACCGTCCCATCTGGAGCAGTGTGTCGTAGGCTTTCGCGGCCCGAACGAAGTAGGAGACGACTAAGCCTTCCAATGTGAGGCCGCGGGAAAGGGTGTTCCCGCCAATTGCGATAGCGGTCACCGGGCCGCTGCTGTAGTCGAGTCGATCGGCGCTACGGCAGTTGTCAAGGATGATCCGTGTGTCCGACAGTACTGAGGGCACCTCGGCCATTACATCGTTGAACGACGGCTTCAGCAGCCCCCACTCAGATGCTGGGACTGCAGAGGTCTCCTTGTCCCACAGTCGCCGCAGCTCCTCGATCACAACCTCGTCGCCTGCCTCTATCCGGCCCTTCAACCATGCGAGTTGGCTCCTGACGGGATCCTGAAGAGCCATATGGGCATCGGTTCGCATCGACGTATGCACAAGCATCGTCGAGTGGCCAGTGTCGCCACGAACCCGCCGTGTCGCGGTGGCGAGCACGAACCAACGGATGGCGCTCGCCAGGGAGTCTGTCATTTGGGGATCGAAGGGTTGGCCGCGACGCGGGACGAGTGCAGTCGCATCGTCGCTCGGCACCGTGCGGACCATGTCGTACCCGTCGATCGGGCCCTCCTCGCCGTCCTCGGGTAGCTCGTCGCGGCCGAAGATCGACTCTGCTCCGAAGTAGCCGTCTGGTCTCGGCAAGTTCAGAATGAACGACCGAGGGTAGAGCGACGTATCGCTATCGAGGTCGTCTAGTACGTTAGCAAAAGGTGTGGCGGTGTAGCCGATATACGTTACGCGTGGGAAGCGTTCAATGAGTTTGTAGATGAGCGGATTTATTCTCTTTGTCTGAATACTTGCCTGGTCGGCTTCATCATCGATGATAAGAGCCTTGACTTTGACCAGGCCACCCTTCCTCTCGGCATCTGCGATCCAACGATGGACCTTGCGGAGGACGGCGGCGTTCTTCTTGACCACCATGAGCGCGGCACCGATACCGGCCGTCGGGAGGAGGGACTCCAGTGGCATCGGTGGTCTGCGAAAGTCACTTTCAACCGTCGTAACTGGCTTCCAGCCTTCACGGTCCAGATCGCAGAGCTGGGCCTCCAATCTGCCCTGCGTCTGCTTCCGCAGGCCCTCGTGGATGCCGGTCAGCACGATCACGAGGTTGTAGCCGACATCGACGGCCTTCGCGATCACGCCGGTGAAGTTGGTCGTTTTCCCGCTCTGAACGTAGCCAACCACCAGTCCGAGGGAACGCCACGAGCGCTTCGACGGGTCCGGCGTGTAGGCAATGATTTTCGATGTGGTCGAGTCAAGCTTTTCCAGGGCTTCGTCAGAGAGATGGCCAGTTGTCCGGAGATGCTCGAAGAGCTTTGGCCAGTACCGACCACCAAGAGGACCAGCGTACCAACCTTGACCTACTGGCCCTGCGACGATGTTGGGAGGATATCCGGTTTGGATCTTGCGCGCCTCGTTAATGAAGCGGCTGTGGTATTGGTTTGCCCGCTCTGCCCCATGGGTCTCAGTGGTCAGCGAGTGTGCCTTGTCGACGCCGTAGGCGTGGGCCAGATGGACGAACGTCGTCCAGATCGGGTCGTCGTCAGTCATTGCGTTCTCCTCGGCTCGATATCGCCATCCACGAGCGCAGTGAGGATCGCTCGGGCGATGGCCTGTGCGAGAGGCACTGGTACGGCGTTGCCGATCTGTCGTCCGATCGAGATCTTGGAGCCACACCAGCGGTAGTCCTCGGGGAAACCCTGGAGGAGAGCGGCTTCGGCGTGAGTGAGCGCCCTGTTCGCCGTGGGGTGGAGATAGCGGCCCTTTTCGGGTTTCCAGAACTCTGTTCGAATTGTCACGGATGGCTTGTCCCACCACAGCCGGCCCATGACGTCACGGTGACCTCCTGTGTGCCGCTTCCAGCACCGCGGCAGGAGATGCTCCGGGATGGCGTCACGGTCACCGCCCGGCGGGATCGCGGCGATGCGGGCGAGGGAGATCGCCTCGTACCTACGGCTGACATGGAGCTCGCGGGTGGTGTAGACGCCGGGTGCGACGATCGACCCGTTGGCCACTTCGATTGCCGCTGTCCTGCGAGGAAGTTCGATCGTGGAGACGTCGGAGGGCAAATGTCCGATCGCGTCTCGCACCGTCCTGGACGGAGATTGCCAGGGTTCGAGATCAACCGGGGGGGCGTCATGTCGTCGACCGATTACGACCGCCCGCCGGCGATCCTGGGCCGCTCCGAAATCGATTGCCCTTGCGACTCCGGACGACTCATCGATGACATACCCCTCGAGGGGTCCACCTGGTCGAGTCGCGTGGACCAGGTCGTGGAACTGGTCCGATCTGAGAAACGGAATGACGTTCTCGATGACGAAGTAGGTCGGCCGTGCCGCGGCGACCACTTCGGCGTAGTAGCGCCAAAGCTTGTTGCGGGGGTCGGCTGGTTGCCGCTTGCCGAGCCACGAGAAGCCCTGGCACGGGGGACCGCCGATGACGACATCGACTTGGGGAATGTCGGTACCGAGCCAGTCCTCGATGGCGCAGTGGTGCACGTGCGGTCCGAAGTTCGCTGCATACGTGGCAGCGGCATCCGGATCGAGCTCAACTGCTGCTTCAGGTGAGAAGCGGGCTGGCAGGTCCCGGACCGAGACGAAACCGGCTGTCAGCCCGCCGCAGCCGGCGAACAGATCCAGGAGGGCGTATGTCGGCTGCTCGGAGGTGTAGTGCACTCGAGACCTCACATTCCTACCTACTGACGACGGGCCGGGCGCATCTGCACGAGTGCAGCGATCCGCTCAGCCGCCTCGGCCGGATCCTCGTGCTCCCAAACGCGGACCACCGTCCAGCCCCGCTCCTCCAATGCCGCATTCACCTTTTGATCTCGCGCCACGTTCCCTTCGAGCTTCTTCGCCCACCAGGAGCCGTTGGCGTGCGGCATCGACGCATGTAGCGGACACCGATGCCAGAAGCACCCGTCGACGAAGACCGCGATCTTTCGGCTCGGCCAGGCGATGTCGATGGTGCACCTTGAGACGCCGGGAACCGGATAGGCGAGTCGGTAGCGGAGACCGCGCGCGTGCAACTCTCGCCTGAGGGCAAGCTCGGGTTCTGTGTCCCGGCGACGCTGTCGGGACATTCGTGCCGACACCGCCGGGTCCAGGGGGGGTGGTCTTCTTCCGCTGACTTCCGCCCGAGTGCGGGCACTTCGTGGACTGCCCACAATCGATGACGGTAGTCGTTGGCGACGTGGGGCCCGGCGATGGGCGGACCGTCCGACCGCGTCGTCGTGGACTCGTCATGGCCCGAGATCATCTCGACACGGTGTGACAACCACGCGGGCGGTGAGGAGCGCCGAGCCGTGACGCCGATGAGAGCCGTGTTCGCAGCCCGCTCACTGCCCGGACGGCTTGCCGGGCGGCGCACGGCGGCCTAGCGTCAGCGCTTAATGGCT
>CALGSZ010000011.1 GCA_937901745.1 uncultured Chloroflexota bacterium
CCTCCTGGTGAGTGAAACCATAATCCGCCGCCAACCAGTACACGAGCTCCTGAACTGCCAGGCGAAACGCATCGTCGAGCGGGCGCGCGCAGCCGACGGCGACAAGGTGGGACTCCGTCTCGATCCGGGGCCAGGTCATCCCCGCGGGCTTGGGGACGACATCGACCGAGAGTGTGACCGTCGAGCGGGTCTCGATCCCGCCGGCGCAACAGAGCTCCCCGTCTCCCTGAACAGCGTGGACATCGCCGACGTGGAGCAGCGCGCCGTAAACGAAGACGGGCAGGGTGACCGTGGCTCCCGGTCCGATCTCTTGGATGTCCAGGTTGCCGCCGTGCACGCCGTTGTCGGTGTTCGAGATTGCCTCGATTTCTGGCGCCACTCCGATGACGCCGATCATCGGGGCGGTCGGGATCGTCAAGCGATCGCTCCAATGCACCAGACCATCGGCAATGCGAACGACGCGATAGGCATCGTCCCACTCGGTGCCGCGGATCCAGTTCGGAAACGGGTTCTTGCCGGGGATGAGATGTGTATAGCCGATGTCTGCGAGGTCGATCGCCTCGATCCTGACCCGGATCGCGTCGCCTGGCTTGGCACCTTCGATGTAAATCGGGCCGGTCGCCGCGTTGACGTACGGAAACTCATCAGCGTTCCCGACGGGCGAATCTGCCAGCGATTGCAGCCACGCGCCGGTATTGAGCTCCGTCTCGACTTGGAATCGCTCGCCCGGACGCACCCGCAGCTTCGGTGGATGAGCGGCGCTGTGCGTGTAAACCAGATTGCCCGCGCGTCGGAGAACCGGGATATCGGTCATGCGTCTTCTTTCTTCCTTACCTGTCAGGCCGGCTGGCGCACAGAACCGAGGTACGCGGACCGGACTTCCGGAGACTCGAGGAGCTCAACGCCCGTGCCTTCGAGCACGATCTGACCCTGCTCCAAGACATAGGCCCGGTCCGCCAAGGCCAGGGCCATGCCAGCCATCTGCTCCACGAGGAGAATCGTCATCCCCTCCTCGCGGAGGCCGGCGATGATCGTGAAGACCTCCTGGACGAGGCGGGGAGCAAGGCCGATTGATGGCTCATCGAGAAGCAGCAGCTTGGGCCGCGCCATCAGTCCTCGCGCGATCGCCAGCATCTGCTGCTGCCCGCCGCTGAGTGACCCGGCGGGTTGGTCGCGCCGCTCGCGGAGAATCGGAAAGCGATCGAGCTGCGCCTCGGCATCCCCGCGAAGGTCTTGCTTCCGGCGGGCAAAGCCGCCCAGTAGCAGGTTGTCCCAAACGGTTTGATCCGCAAAGATCTTGCGCCCCTCGGGGACGAGCGAGATACCGAGCGGCACGACCTGATGCGCGGGCCGGCCGGCAATGTCTCGCCCTTGAAACCGAACGGTGCCCTGCCACGGCGTCTTGAGACCGGCTAGTGTCTTGAGGAGGGTGCTCTTGCCGGCGCCGTTGCTCCCTATGACGGCAACGATCTCGCCAGGTTCGACCCGAAACGAGACCCCGCGGAGCGCGTCGATGGTCCCGTATCGGACGCGGAGTCCGTCAACCTCAAGCATGGGTGAGCTCCAGTGAACCCAGATACGCCTCAACGACCCGTGGCGAGCGCTGCACCTCGGCGGGCGTGCCCTCCGCGATCTTCTCGCCGTAGTCGAGCACGGTGATCGTGTCAGAGATGCCCATGACGAGATCCATGTGGTGCTCAACGAGGAGCACGCTGATGCCTGAAGCGCGGATCTTGGCCACAAGCTCGGTCAGGCGAGCGACTTCCGCTGGATTGAGGCCAGCCGCGGGCTCGTCCATGATCAAGAGCCGTGGCCGCAGGGCGAGAGCCCGAGCAATCTCGACGAGTCGCTGCATGCCGAACGGCAAGCTTCCAGCCGGCGCGTACGGGTCCTCGGTAAAGCCTACAAAGTCGAGAAACTGGAGGGCGTGCTCGTAGCTTTGGCGCTGCTCGCGGCGAAGGCGCGGCGACCGGATGAGCGCATCGAGATAGCCGCTAGTCGTGGCGGAGTCCGCGCCGCACATCACATTGTCGAGAACCGACATCGTCGGGAAGAGTTGCGTCGTCTGAAAGGTCCGCGCGATCCCGAGCCGGGCGATCGCATGAGGCGTTAGGCCGTTGATGCGTTGCCCCTCGAAGAGGATGACTCCGGATGTCGGCGGGTAATAGCCGCAGATCGAATTGAGCAAGACGGTCTTGCCTGCCCCATTCGGACCGATCAGGGCATGGATCGTTCCAGGCTCGACCCTAAGATCCACGTCGCGCACGGCGACGAGTCCACCGAAGCTGCGCCCCACTGATTGCAGTTCGAGGAGTGGCCTCGACGCAGACTTCGGTGACGGATTCGTCGCGAGGGCGAGATTTTCGGCGCTCGGCGCGTCGCCACCCTCGGACTCCGGCTTGGGTCTCGCCTTTGGGCGAGGACCGATACCGGCTCGTCGGAGCGCGGCCGTCCCCCACTGGTCAATGAAGCCAACCAGGCCGTACGGCATGAAGTAGAGGGAGAAGACGATCAGACTCCCATAGATGATCAGGCGATAGTCGTCGAATCGCTGGAGCCACTCTGGCAGGTAGGTCAGGATCAGCGCGCCCAGGATCGGTCCGACGATCGTGCCGGGCCCACCGAGGATCACCGTTGTGATGAAGAAGAACGAAGTGTCGAGATCGAACGCCTCGGGGCTGATCGAGCGCTGCAGATGGGCGAAGAGGGTGCCGGCTAGGCCCGCGAGCGCCGCGCTGATCATGAAGGAGGCCGTCTTGATGCGGTAGGCGCTGACGCCGATGGACTCCGCGCCGAGTTCGTTGGATTTGACAGCCAAGAACTTGCGACCTTTCGCGGAGTCACGCAGGTTGCGCGAAAGGAGTGCGCTGACGAAGACCAGCACGATCACGAGCCAATAGATCTCACGCGTAAAGAAGCGATGGTCGCCTAGGGTAATGCGAGGGATACGCAAGATCCCCTGTGTCCCGCCCGTCACGCTTGACCACTCGACCAAGATGCTGTTGACGATGAGGACGAAGGCAATGCTGACCATAGCCAAGTATGGGCCCTCAACGCGGAGACTCGGCAGCGCTAAGAGCGCGCCAACGAGTGTCGAGGCGACCAGGACTATCGGCAGGCTCGTCCAGAACGTCAGGCCCGTCTCCTTCGAGAACCAGGCGCCGACATAGGCCCCGACCGCGTACAGGCCGGCGTGCCCCAAGGAGACTTGCCCGGTGAATCCGGCGAGGACGTTGAGGCCGATGCCGACGATGGCGTAGATCCCGGCCAAGGACAGGATGAGCAGGTAGTACGTGCCGTCAATGACGAATGGCACGGCCGCGGCAACAGCGAGGGCCAGCAGCGCGCCAAACCACCGCAAGAGGGTCAACCACGACATTAGCTACACCCGCCGCAAGGCTTGCCGACCGAGGAGTCCGGCAGGACGGACGCACAAGATGAGGATGACGACGCCGAACCCAAAGATTTCTCGGTAGGACGATCCGAGATAGCCGCCGACGAGATTTTCGAAGGCGCCGTAGAAGAGTCCGGCAAGCACGATACCGAGCGGACTGGTGAGGCCGCCGATGATCGCGACAGCGAATGCCTTCAGTCCGACGAGAAAGCCCATCGAGGCCCAGACGCCGGTTAGGGGGCCAAGGAGGACGCCTGCGATCGCGGCGAGGACACTGCTGAGCGCGAAGGAGAATCCAATCGTGCGATGCACGTTGATGCCCATCGCGCGTGCCGCCTCATGGTCGAAGGCCGTCGCCCGAACGGCACGACCGAACATCGTGTGGCGATAGAAAAGCTCAACGCCGAGCATCAGCAGCAGCGTCACGACGGGGAAGATCAGCTCGAGTGGAAAGATGCCGATCGAGCCGATGAAGATTTGCTCCTCAGTCAGGCGAGTCGGGAAGCCGCGAGGATCGCGCCCGAAGATGAGTTGCACCACGTTCTCGATGATGATCCCGACGGCGAGCGTCGACAGGACCCAGGTGATGGAAAGGCCACCGGCGAACGGACGGATTGCCAATCGCTCGAGCAGCAATCCGTAGATCGCCAACATGATGAGTGCCGCAGGCACCGCCAAGAGCCATGGCCAACTGTGCTCGATCACCAAGAGAAAGGTGATCACCGCGCCGAGCATCACCGCTGTGCCCTGCGCGAAATTGAGCGTGCGCGACGTCGCCCACGTCACGTTGTACCCAAATGCGATGAGGGCATAGAGGCTGCCCACCGCGAGTCCGCTCACGATGAGTTGCGCCACGGCTTTTGATCCTTCACGTAGACCGTGACTGGAGCGGCGCCGCATCGAAGGTCCAGCACCACCCCAGTCACGGCAGATTGTGCAATCTCGTCGAGGTCGCCGCTAATCCTTGAGCGTGCCCACAGACACCAGCTTGTCTTCAACCCACTGGCACATCAGGTAGTCCTCCGGGAGGAGGGCGTCGTGGCGGTCGGGGGTGAAGGCCGGCTCGTAGGTCTTGATCAAGCCTTCGTAGGTCGGTAGGTTCTCCAGGGCATCGCGGATAGCGCTGCCGTTGGCTTCGCCCGCTGTTTCGATGGCGAGCGCAAAGAGATGAGTGGCGTCGTAGGCGTCGGCCGTGTAGCTCGGGTTCGGGATCGCGGCCGGATCTTCGACGCCCCACTTGGCCTTGTACCGCTCGAAGAGATTGATGGCCTTCGGGCTTTCGGCATTGACCCACGTAAAGGTCTGCATAACGAGCGTGCCCTGACCTAGATCGGGCGCGAGCGTGATGTAGTTCGGGTTGCCGAGGCCCCAGGCGCTGACGATCTGCGGCAGATAGCCGATCTTCTGGCCCGCTTTCAGGGCGTTGGCCATCTCGACCGAGTTGATGAAGGTCGCGAGCACCTCGCTGCCCGCTTCCTTGGCGCGCAGCATTTGCGCGGTAAAGTCCGTGTCGCCGACTTTCACCTTATCGACCGAGGTTGGCTCCAGACCCTTCTGCGAGAGCGCCGCCCGCAGGTCATCAATGGCCGGAACGCCCCAGCCGGTATCCTCGTTGAGGATGCCAATGTTTTCCTTGCCCAGCTTCTCCGTCGCCCAGCGAACGAGGAACTCGGCCACCCACGGGTCGTTGCTGGACACGCGGAACATCCAGTTCGGATCCTGGCCATTGTCGATGATCGTCTTGGCGCCCGTAGACAGCCCGATCCACGGCGTTTCGAGTTCTTCGAGCGTGTCGGCGGCCGCGGCGGCGATGAAGCTACCCTGGGAGCCCAGGATCCCGACCGCGCCTT
>CALGSZ010000012.1 GCA_937901745.1 uncultured Chloroflexota bacterium
TGGGTGCGCCGTGCTGAGCGCGATGCAGGCATGCGCCCTGGGCCGACGAGCGCGCCCGAGTTCCCACGCGCCCTGGTGTTCCTGTTCAATTGGGCGTTCGGCGCGATCGCGCTGCTGGCGGTGATGCAGATCGCAGTCGATGTGACCGCGTTGATCGCGCGACTGGTCCGAGGCAGCGGAGTCATACCGGGCAGTGTGCGATACGCGGCCGCGACGGCGGCCATGTTGCTCTCGGCTGTCGGCGTGTACCAGGCGACCCGTGTGCCGCCCCTCAAGGACGTCGAGATCGCCATCCCGGGCCTGCCACCTCAGTTCGATGGCTACAGGCTCCTGCACCTGACCGACCTGCACATCAGTCGCCTGTTCCCTAAGGAGTGGACCCAAGCGGTGGTGGAGCGCTCCAATGCGCTCGGGGTCGACCTGATCGTGGTCACCGGCGATCTGATCGACGGCTCATTCGGCGCGCGGCGTGTCGACGTGGAGCCGCTGCGCGACCTGCGTGCGAAGGACGGGGTCTGGGTCATCCCCGGCAACCACGAGTACTTCTTCGGCTACGACGAGTGGATGCGGCAGTACGCCAGCCTGGGCATGCAGGCGCTCGCCAACGATCATACGATCCTGACCCGTGATGGCGGATCGCTCGTGCTGGCCGGCGTCACCGACCTGTCGGCACCTCGGTCCTCCCATCCGGCACCGGACCTGTCGGCCGCGCTTGAGGGCGCGCCGTCCGGAACGCCGATCATCCTGCTCGACCACCAGCCGAGGAATGCCCCGCAGGCGGCTGCACGCGGTGTGGCGCTGCAACTGTCCGGGCATACCCATGGTGGCATGATCCCAGGATTGGACCGGCTGGTCGCGCGTGCCAACAACGGCTTCGTCTCAGGCCGATACCAAGTCGGCGGCATGACGCTCTACGTCAACAACGGCACGGCCCTTTGGCCCGGCTTCGCGCTACGGCTCGGGCGCTCGTCCGAACTGACGCGGATCACCTTGCGACGCGCGTCACCGCGGGATGGTCCGCCCGCTCATGCGCCGACGAGTTCGGAGCAGGCGTTTGCTCCGGCCACCGCAGGCTGAATTGACGATGACAAAGCCACCCAGCGGAATGGCGGCTATGGTACATTCCGGACAGGGCCGAACTTCTGCTTTGGACAGGAACATCGGACGTTCCTGCCAGTGAACGAACTTCACTGCCTGACCCGGAGCTGACTCTGGATGGCCTCTGCCACCCTGGAGACGACTGTGAGACGTCGATCCCCAATTGTCGTTCCCAGAACCGGATAGCGTCGGCGACCCACCCTTCGGCACTGGTGCCAGTACCGAGCCCGAAGCCGTGACCAAGGCTCTTGTACTTCCGGTATTCCACCTCCGTGTCGGCCTTGCGAAGTGCCGCAACTCGCCGTTCCATCGCGGAGGGAGGTGCAATCCCATCCTGCTCACCAACGGCCACGAAGGTCGGAGGTTCGTCGGTCGAGAAGTCCGAGTGGGCCGTGTAGGCCATCACGACAGCCGATGGCTTCGGCAGGTCCTTGCCGCCGAAACGGGCGACGCCGTGCGAGCCGATCGATGCTGCCATTCTCGCTCCGGCGGAGCTGCCCCACAGGGAATAGCCCTGAGTACTGACCCCGAGAGCTTCGGCATTCTCGAAGATGTACGTGATGGCCGCAGCCAGATCCTGGGTGGCAATCGCGCCACCTTGTCCGGCCCGGTATTTCAGGACGAAGGCATTGTAGCCCTTGTTGCTAATATCGGTCGCATATGGAAAGCCTTCGTGGACGGAGCCGACATAGGCGAACCCGCCCCCGGGCGAAATCACCGCGAAGGGTGCTCCGGGCTTTCCTCGAAAGAAGAACAATCCGGTATGCTCCTTCGTCGGATCAGCCCGCTTCTGCGCTTCGGTGTAAATGTCGTAGAAGACGGTCCTACCCTTGCTGACGTCGTCGATCATGCGGTTCAACGATCCCACCACGGTCTCGGGACGAACCTGCGTGTGGTACGGCAGGAGCGAGCCGATCTCGGCCAGCGGCATGTTCTCGTCATAGGGGCGGTCGTCCCAGGGCAGTATCCGCCGACCGAACCCCGAGAACGCCGGATGGTTCAGGATGTCCCGGATGCTGCTGGTGGCGGACAGGGGAACCGCCTTGGCTCCTCCCGCCGCCTGCTCTCTGCTCTCACCGGGCCTGTCATGTGCCAAGGCCGCCTCGGTCGCTTTCCCCGCCGCGCAGGTCGACAACAGGAACAGGGAGAGCGCCATGGTGGCG
The DNA here is from genome assembly GCA_937901745.1 of uncultured Chloroflexota bacterium. Lineage (GTDB taxonomy): Bacteria > Chloroflexota > Chloroflexia > Thermomicrobiales > UBA6265 > CALGSZ01. The sequence goes on from CALGSZ010000012.1 coordinate 2,262, forward strand.
GACGGCAATGCGAGGATGCCCATTTGCGATTTACCCGATAGTCTGTTGATCGTTAGCCGCCGTCGAACGGTCGGAATGCGTGGCCGTCTTCAGCCCTCGCGCGATTTCGGTCCTGCGCCCGATCGATGAGGTCATAGTCCTCCGGTGCTGGAGCCATTTCATCCCGTAGTAGGTCAGGGCCATGTAGAGCCCGGCGATCGCGATGCAGTGGACGAAGAAGCCTAGGACCGACTCCTCGAAGTTCCACCAATCTAGGGTGACCTGCATGACGAGCTTGGTGCCGAGGCCCAGCTCGAAGGAACTCCAGACGCCATGGATCGCGATGACGATGGCGGCCGCTCGAAGTGCGGCGGTCCGCACGGCGCTTGCCTTCGAGATCCCGAACAGGTTGCGTACTAGGCCCATGATCATCGGCCAGCGCAGGCCCAGGTGAATGGAGACGATGACGAGGACCCAGTAGGCGGCGAGCGTATGGATCTGCCGCACGGTGAAGCCGCCGTAGGCCGACAGGAAGCCCGACAGCGCGTTGGAGATCAGGACGCTGGTCACGAGTAACACCAGCATCACAAGGCCCAGGGCAAACGTGATCCCGATGTTGAACAGCCCGCGCCCGTGACGCTTCTCCTTGGGGATCCTGCCGTACCAGCGGCGGTTGAAGACGTTGTGCACGATGAGGAGCAGGAACATCCCCGTGCCGGCCAGCTCGTGGACCGTGTTGCCCAGCCACCAGTAGGCAAGGCCGAGCAGCAGCAGGCCGGCGGCGACCAGGTCGAACGCCAGCCGCGTCAGGAACATGGAGCTCAAGATCTGCCTCCCGGGATCATTCGATCGGCGTGCCGTTGAACCGGGGAATGCGGTACCCGGTGTAAAGGTATTCACTTCCCGCCTGGCTCTGGTGGCAGGACTGGCAGCGGGCGGTGTTTTCGCTCATGTTGATGGTCCGGTCGGGCTTGAACCACTGGAACTGCCAATCGCCCGTGCGGCGGCGTTCGTCGTAATCCCCGCCCCATCCGTCGCCCTTCTGCATGACGAAGTACCGGAAGACATCGCCCTCGCGGTAGTCGACGAGCACGAAATGCGTCCCTGCCGGAATCGGCTGCCCATTCTTGACCGCCTCGATGGCCTCCGGCGTGGTCATGATATGCTCCGTCACGTTGCCGCGTCGGACGGTGGTGTAGTGGACCAGCTTCTCAAGGCTCGGAAACGTCACGCGATTGCTCTCGGCAATGGCCTGCCAGCCGACCAGTATGGCGGCCGCAGAGGCCAGGGCAATCAACGGAAGGCGTACTCTCGGGGACTTCACAAAGGACCTCGCATCGGTTGGCATCAAGACAGGTTGGAAGGGGCGTCCTCGGTACGCCCCCTCATGATCTCTTCATCGTCAGGGATGGATCAGGTCTTCGGTGGCGCCTCCACGCCCGAGAAGACCAACACCGCGTCCGGAAGGCGTGCGCCCCGGACCTGGATCGCCGAAACGGCGCGGTTCAGTTCGGCCACTTCAGACGCCGTGAACTGCACCGCGGACGCGCCGATGTTCTCGAGCATGTGCGGCATCTGCGTCGTGCCCGGGATGGGAACGATCCAGGGCTTCTGCGCCATCAGCCAAGCCAGCGCGATCTGCGCCGGAGTGGCCTGCTTGCGCTCGGCCCAGCTCCTCAGCAGCGCAACGAGCGCGAGGTTGTGGGGAAGGTTTTCTGGGGAGAAGCGGGATTCGATCCCGCGGATGTCGCCTTGAGCAAACCGCGTTCTGGCGTCGATGGCACCGGTCAGGAATCCCACCCCGAGTGGGCTCCACGGCACGAAGCCGATGCCGAGCTCCTCGCAGAGCGGGATGACCGTATCCTCCGGCCCGCGCCAGAGCATCGAATACTCGTTCTGAACGGCGGTGACGGGAAGCGCAGCATGAGCCCGGCGCAGCGTGTTCAGCCCCATCTCGGACAGGCCCCAGTGCAGGACCTTGCCTTGCGCCATCAGATCCTTGACCGCCCCGGCGACATCCTCGATCGGCACCTGCGGATCGACCCGGTGCTGGTACAGGAGATCGATGCGATCGGTCCGCAGGCGCTTCAGCATGCCCTCGACGGCCGCCTTGATCCGTTCCGGACGGCTGACGAGCCCCGGGCGCAGCTCGCCGGTCTCCAGA
>CALGSZ010000013.1 GCA_937901745.1 uncultured Chloroflexota bacterium
TGGAGGGAGGTGGGTGGCTGAGCTTTCTCGGGCCTATCGCTCCTCATTCTGGGTACTGATCCTGACATCCGGAACGGATCCGGGGTCCTGCTAGGGCGTGGCTCGGGCGACTACAGGTTGGCTCCACAGCGTTCGGATCATTGGGTCGCGAGCTCCGCGGTGTGCGGGCGGCCCGGATTCAAGCCCGTCAACACCCTGTTGGCTAAAGGTTGAATCATTCGGATTCCGCAATGAGATACCCGGCGTACAGTGCGTGCGACTCGGGGAAAGCTCTACGCTGCTCGAGCACGGGCGTCGACTCATCTCTCACGCGGCAGCCATGCCGGCTAAACAACCGTCGGGTTCTCCGAGTAGGGGGGCACCGAGCGCAAGCCGCCTGGGGCACGCATGCCCCAGATGTAGGAACAAATTAGCCGGTCTCCGCCAGCCGCGCTCCTGCCTCTGTCTGGCCGACGACGCCGCGCTCGAATGGCCTAAGCCCGTTTCCTGCAAGCTGGTTGCCCAGCCGTGCCGTCCGTTGGCGCCAGGTGCGCGCGTCTTGCGATGGTGCACGAGGCGCGCGCGTGCCAGCCCTGAGCCCCGCCCTGTTCGCACGCATCTCGCGCCGGCGGGGTCTCCTCCGATCGGCTGGCTGTCAGTGCCAACCGCCAGTCTGCGTCTATGTCCGCGCCCTCGGGCGGTCTTCCTCCGTGTAGTTCCGGTGTCGTGGGTATGTGTCACCGCGGTAGGCTCGAATCGACCAGGCATCTATTGCAGGCGCGGCATCCGTGCCGGCACAGAGACAGCGACCGGCCACCCGCGCGGCCTCGCCTTGCCTTCCGGATGCGGGGTGGGAGCGCAACAGACCAGCCAGTTCGCGCCGCGTTCCTTCTAGCCGTCGTTAGCTTGGTTGGTTTACGGTCGCCCGCCGCCGTCGTTGCACAGGCGCCGCCGGGCGGAGATGCGAGCCGCGTGTATGGCTCGACTGCACCGGCGGTGTTCCTCATCGAGGTTCGGAACACGGCTGGTGAACCGGTCGGCATTGGCTCAGGTTTCCTGATCGAGGGCGGGCGCATCGTCACGAACGCCCACGTCGTCGAGCCCGGGCGCCCCCACCTTCGAACAGGCGTGGTCGCCCTGCCTCTCTCGGTCGAGCGCATCGATCATGCGGTAGACCTCGCGGTCCTCCGCTCCGATGCACCGATCGAGGCGCCACCGCTCCAGCTCGCCGTTGCTGAGCCGGAGATCGGGACCAAAGTATTCGTGCTCGGCAATCCCCACGGCCTCGAGCGTACGATCAGCGAGGGTATCCTGAGCGGGCGGCGCCGGCTTTCCGGCCGTGAGCTCCTGCAGATGACCGCGCCGATCTCGCCCGGATCGTCCGGCGGTCCCGTGGTGGATGCGGCGGGCCGGGTCGTCGGGATCACGGTGGGTTCCTTCACGGAGGGCCAGAGTCTGAACTTTGCCATACCGGTTTCGGAACTACGCAGGCTTCTAAGAAGCGCCGAGCGGACTGATTTCGCCACCGCGCTCGCGCGCGCACGCAGCCTCACGGAAGCCCCTCCGCACTATACCGATACACTAGCCTGGAATCGGCAAAGGGAGGCGATTCGACAGGCGCTCGACCAGGCAGAGACTCTCGCATCCAATGGCGCCGACTACCTCGCGCTAGCGAGCGTGGCGAAGAAGGCTCTCGAATTCGAGCGATCGATTCGCTTTGCGCAGGCTGCGCTGCGGTCCGGCGTGGCAGACCCGGACTCGGCGCGAATCCTGATGGTCGACGCCTGGCTCATTTTCGTACTGCTTCCCGATTCCTCTCAGACTCGTGATGTCCTCATGCGTTACCTCGCCGTCGTGGACACCCTCATCGCGAACAAGCCGGCACGGGTGCGCAGCCACATCTTCCGGGCACACGTCCTGGCACAGCTCCCGGGCCGGGCTCGAGAGGCGCTTGAGGCGGCTCGGCGCGCTGTAGAGTTGGCAGGAAAGGACGACGAGGAAACCGGATACGCGTGGTCAACCCTGCACTTGCTGGCCTCGGAGGTCGGGACGGATGGGGATGACGATGACGCATTCGAAGGCATGGTCCGGTCAGGACACGCGCGGGCATGGGATTGGAGGAGTCACGCCACGCACCTAGACCGGCGCGAGCAATGGGCGGAGGCAGCACGGGCATATCTAGAAGCTCACAGACTCAGTGATGGCCGTGACCCGGACGACGTATGTAACGCTGGCGCCGCGTTCTGGAAAGGCGACATGCAGGACGAGGCGCTGAAGGCGTTCCGTGCGTGCGTCGAGGGCTACGCGTTGGCGCAGGATGTGGACACCGCCAGCCTCGCCTATGCGCACCGCGCCATCGCCTCGATCTTAGAGTCGCGCGGCGTTTACGCCTCTGCCGAGTCCCATGCCCGGCAGGCGCTCACCCTGAACCCGAACGATGAATGGGCCGCACTCGCGCTGGCGAAGGCACTGCTCGGGCTCGAGCGCTACTCCGAAGCGGCGCGTGTTGCCGAAGAAGCCATCCGTCTCAGTGATGGCCGTTACGCCAGCATGCACTTCGCCGCCGGCTCCGCCTACTTCGAGCTCGGCGATTGGAGCCGCTGCGAGCGTGCGTTCCGGAAGGCCGCCGAGCTGGCGCCGTCAGAGACCGCCGCGCCGTACAACGCGGCCCTCTGTCTCGCTCGCCAGGGTTACTACCGCGATGCGGCGCGCTGGATGGAGGAGGTCCTGGCCAGGGACCCCGCGCACCCGCGACGCGTGGACATCCAGCGAATGATCCGGCAGTGGCGGGGTTGGTGACATGCCTGGCGTTGCGTAGGCTTCCCGCAACCAACTAGGGCCGGCTCGCAGACCATCGGCCCGGATCACGTGCTCGATCACTTGCGAGACCGTACGTGCCTGGTTAGACTAGATACCGACGGGCGGACTTTGATGCCGCTTGCTTGGCCCGGCCCGGCTGCCCTGAAGGGCAGCGAACAGGACCTAAAGGGCGGTGCCGATCCCGCAGGTTCGGCTGCACGGAACCCGCAGATCGCACTCGATCCCTGAGTCGCGGCTGCGGGGTTTTTCGTCCCTCCCCTGCAGCTCCCCGGTCCACCGTCCCCGAGAGCGGCCTCACGTCAACCATCGGAGGTCGTCGTGTACGCCGAAGGACGCGAACCCATCGAGTACTACGAGATTCCGGACGAGGAGATCGTCACGTTGCCGGAGGACCGTGTGGCGGCGCTCTCGGATGCGCTGCTCACAGCGTTGCTGGACGACCTGCACGAGCGTGCCGCAGCACTTCCACGTGAGAGGGCGGCGCTCCTCGAGCCCGTGATCGCGGCGCTCGAGCTCGAGGCGATCCGGCGGGGAATCACCCGGCCCACCGTTGCCGAGCCGACCATGCGGGCACCCGCGATTCGACGTATGCAAAGGGCAGCGGCCGTCGGAGACCTTGGCGCCTTCGAGGCGGCGATGCGGGAGATGGATGCGGCGGCCCTGTTCCACGCCTATCTGCTCGCCCTCGATTGGCCGGATGCGGAGGGAAGGACCAGCGCGCTCGCCCGCGTAGCGTGGAATCTCAATGAGCGCGTCTACGGACTGCATGCAGCCATGACGCACGCCAAGTACATCGCCTGGGCGCGCGCCTTCGCGCGCATCGGGCTGGAGGAGCAGACAGCGCGTCACCGTCAATGTATTGAAGACACCTTCGCCAGCCTGATTCGCGCCGGCGAAGCGGAGTTTCTCCGACGGCGCTGACCCGCGCAAAGCGCGTCTCGCGTCCTGACACTCGCCTATCGAGAGCGGCGGTAGGGACCGGCCCTGTGACCGCCCGGCAGCCTGGCCGTCCTCGGCCAAGGTGCCAAATCCGGCCCCGCGAGGGGAAAGATAGGAGGCGACGATGGTCTACTTTGCGAATCGATCCGCTCCCCGGAACGACGACCTGTCCCGCGCGGAGTCCATCGCGCGTGGACTGTTCCCCCACCAGGTCGAGGGTGTTGCGTTCCTGCTGCGACGGCGGCGCGCGATCCTCGCGGATGACATGGGCCTCGGCAAGACGCGGCAGGCGATCATCGCGATGCGCCACGCAGCGCCGGTCGGCCCGTACCTCGTGGTGTGTCCCGCGTCGGTGAAACGGAACTGGGCCCGCGAGATCGAGGCGGTGCTGCCAGGCGCACCCGTCCGCATTCTGGACGGCGACTCGCCGCCAATCGCTGTCGAGGACGATGGCGTGTCCGGTGCAGCCGCCGTCGACGGCCGCGGAGCCGGCCGACCCCATTCGCCGGGCAGTGTTCAGCTCGACCTGTGGGGTGGCGCCGCCCAAGCTCGCGGCCCGCTGCCGCGCCACGCCTGGGTCGTCGTCAACTACGACATTCTCGGCCGCCTTGTAGATACGCTGATGCACGTGCCCTGGTCAGGCCTCATCTTCGACGAGGCCCAGTACATCAAGAACCACCGGAGCCAGCGGAGCCGGCACGCGCGCCGGCTGGTCGAGGCCGCCGCCGAGCGCCGGCCCGGTAGCCCCGTCGTCTACGCACTCACCGGCACGCCGCTGATGAACAGGCCGCGCGACCTGTTCCCGCTGCTCCAGCTCGTGGGCCACCCGATGGGCCGTAGCTTCCTCAGCTTCGCCAAGCGTTACTGCGCGGCGCACCACAACGGCTACGGCTGGGTGACGGATGGCGCGTCGAACCTCGAGGAGCTGGCCGCGCAGCTCCAGGGAGTGATGCTGCGCCGCGCGAAGACGGACGTGCTCGAGCTTCCGCCCAAACTGCGGACATGGCTCGAGGTGGATGTTCCGCGAGGCACCGGCGCTGCCGGTATGCGCGAGGTGGTCCGCATACTGCTCCGCGTGACGAACCGCGCCGACAGGGTAACACAAGGCAACGAGGCGCGCGGCCGTCTCATCGCGCACCTCACCACGGTGCGCCGCGAGCTCGCGGTTGCCAAGGTCGACCACACGATCGATCTGATCGAGAGCGCGGTCGAGCAGGGGGAGAAGGTCATCGTCTTCTCCTGCTTCGATGAGCCGCTGAAGCGCATCCACCGCCATTTCGCCGACCGTTCGGTCCTGCTGACGGGCGCGACGCCCGCCTCGCGACGCCAGGAGCTCGTCGACCGGTTCCAGGACGACGAAGGCGTGCGTGTCTTCGTCGCGAACATCCATGCCGGCGGCGTCGGGCTCAATCTCACGGCGGCGCGGCAGGTGATTTTCAACGACCTGGACTGGGTTCCCGCGAACCACTGGCAGGCGGAGGACCGGGCGTACCGCATCGGACAGACGAACACCGTGTACGTGACGTACGTCGGCGCGGCCGGAACGGTAGACGACTTCGTGCGCGAGCTGCTGATGGTGAAGACCGCGCTCATCGAGAGCGTAGTGGACGGTAGGGCGCTGCAGGAAGCCGCGACGCGGGACGTCCTGTCCGAGCTCGAGCGGCTGATCGGAGATCTGTCGCCACAGCTCGCGGATCTCCGGCTGGAGGATCTGGATGAAGACGGCGTGGCGGCTGTGCTGGAGAATGCCGTGCGCGTCTTCGAGAGCGAGCACGCCCCCCTGCTAGCGGCGGTAGCTGGCCGCGAGACGAGTGCCGGCGCGGAAAGGGAGCCGACGGCCGCCATGCGCCGTGCGCTCCGGATCCTGGCCGACGTGCTGGCGGCGCCGGCGGTTCGGCGCTTCCGCGTCGCGAGCCGTGTGAGGGGGCACGATCGCGGAGGGCCCGCCGACGTGGTCCCTCTCGCCTACGAGATCACCGCAAGGGAGAACGCCATGAGAACCCGACACACGCTCAGCTCTCGCTCGAATCCGACCTGTGGGCCAGGGCTCGCCCGAATCCGCACCAGCCACGAGCGCCATCGGCTGGCAGCCCTCGCTCTTCTCTTGCTCTCGCCCGTTTCCGGTGCTGCGCAGGACGCGCTGCGCGTCGTCTCGGCCGAGGAGGCGCGAAACTACGTCGGCTCCACGGTCACCGTGTGCGACTCGGTGGCGAGCGCGACGTTCGCCTCGCGCAGCCGCGGCCAGCCCACGTTCCTCAACCTGGCGAAGGCATACCCGAATCAGGTCTTCACGGTCGTGATCTGGGGCGACGACCGGAATCGCTTCCCCGAACCGCCCGAGCGGGTGTACCGACACCGCCGCATCTGCGTCACCGGTAGGCTGACCACGTACCGTGGCACGCCGCAGATCGTAGTCCGGGAGCCGACGGCGGCAAAGCTACAGGGGCGGTGAGCGCCGGGAGCGGCCGGCTAGCTCACACGCCCCGACCGGCCGTCCGCCGCAGCACCGCTCAAGTGCAGACGCTGCCGTGGTAGCGCGCGTCGATCTTGCCGTGATCGGGGTGCTGGCCCTTGAAGTCGAAGACCAGCGTGCCGTGCACCTGGATGAAGCCGCTCGCATTCGCGTAGGCGCCCTCGCCGCGCACGATCGTGTAGCGGTTGTTGAGCCGGTAGACGGGCGGTGCGACGGGCGCCTGCACTCCGGAGTCCTCG
>CALGSZ010000014.1 GCA_937901745.1 uncultured Chloroflexota bacterium
CACCGTCAACCCGGTAGTCCCACAATAGCTGGACCAATCATCGGGGGCAGCTCATCATGAAACTCGCTTCGGGCCCGAGCCGATCGCGGAGCCGAACGAGAAGGCTTTGAAAAGATTCGAGAGCCTGGTACAGCGGATCTTGAATCCACCCCGCGCCGATTCGTTGGGATCGGAGCCACACCGTGTGTTCGATCTTGATGACCGACTCTCCGTTGCGCTCACGCAAATGCGGGAACATGACTTTTCGCAGGTCGTCGTTTACTCGGAGGAATGTGGCCACTCCTTGCTGACTTCTGAGGGAATCACTCGTTGGATCGAGCACAGTATGGACGAGGGGATCCTCGATTTGGCGGGTGTCCCGATTGGAGAGGTTATGCAGTACGAGCCTGAAGGCATCTTCCGGACGCTTCGTCGGGACGCCACGATCTACGACGTCCATGAGGCGTTCGATGACGCTCTCAACCGCTCAGGGGTGCGGCTCTTTGCAGTCCTGGTGACGCAGAACGGACGACGTACAGATTCGGTCCTCCGAATTATTACGCCTTGGGACCTCTTGTCAAACAATGCCACGCGATCGGGAGGGGGCGTGGCTTGATGCCAGCGCGTCTAGCTATACGGGGGCCGAAATCGGCGTCCTCACGAACGTGAGCGAGAAGCGCTTGCTTGCAGAGGTTGTTTCCAGGATCCTTGACCGTTGCTAGGGGGTGGCGGTCCATTACCCCACCCCCATTCTTGCCGTGCCACGCCACGATTGGACCGATGCTCGTCGTCGAGCATCGAGCTCATACCTCCTCGAACCCCTGACTCTCGAACTTCAACGCCCGCCCGTTCTCGGTGACGATGCGCACCACGTGCTCCGGGACACCGTCCGGGACCTCGGCCTCGATTTCGAGGGTGACCCGGACCCGGGCTCCGCCGAGGGCGGTGAGGTGAACAATGACCTCGTCCGCGACGCGGGCAGCATCGCGGCCGACTCGCATGGGGTCGAGCGCAACCGTCGCGTGGTAGCGCTTGGGCTGTGGTTTGGGCTCGGGGCCGACCGGACCAGCTGGCGTTCCGCCGCCCGTAGGTCCGGGCACGCCCTCGCCCCCTGTCGCACCGCCTGAACCGCCGATCGTGCCCTTTTCGCCTCCGCCCAGACCGCTGTTCCCCGATTGACTTTCAGCCTCGATCTGGGCGCGGGCCACGGCAGGGCGCACAAGCAGCCCCGGGTCGTCCGGCCCGACCGCGACCTGCTGGTTTGTCCGCAACCCGCGGTATCGCTTCGCCTCCTCATCGTAGCTCTCGGCGTACGCGAACGCGTCCTGCTCCCACGTCAGCAGGGCGAGGCCGTCCTGGATCGCCTTCGTTAGGACCTCCGGGCTCTGGAGGCGCGGGAGATAGGGGTAGCTGGCGAAGTCCTCCACGAGCTGCCGGATGGACACGTGCTCCCCTCGCCAAAGCGGGACGCGGTCGAGCTCCATCCTGAGCCGTGAAGGCCCCAAGGCCGTGACGAGGAGCTCGTCCTGGCGGACCTTCTTGCTCGCGCGTACGGCGAGGGCGTCTTGGCCGGTGAGGCGGATCGACTGCCACTCGATCGGGTCGCGCGGCGTCGGCTGGATGGGGACGAGGAGCCAGAGGTACGTCTCGGGGATCCGTGCGGTCACCGCGCCGTCGGCGGCCTGCTTCTGGGTTTCGGCTTGCCGGACCTGGTGGGGCGAGAGGTCGAGCGGCTCCTTCTCCTCGAGGATCGATGCCCAGGCGAGGTAGCGGCGCACGGCCTCGTCCAGGTCCTGGTAGCGGGTCTGGTCCGCGGCGAGGAAGACGAGGGTGTTGCGGAACTGCCGGGGCTGGGTCCCTCGGGACTCGAGGATCGCCTTCGCCGCGGCGAGCGCCGGGGTCTCGCGGTCGCGGCTGTGCGGGTGGTCGGGGCCGAGGACGACGAGGCGCGCCTCGAGGTCGTCAGCCACATCCTGTCCCGATGCGGGGAGGGGGTGCACTCGACGGAAGTCGCCCTGCTTCTGGAGGTCTTGCCTGAGGCGGCGTTCTATCTCGCGCGCGATCGCGTCCGGATCTCGCCGGAGCTGTTCGGCCCGGTCCTCTGCCATCTTCGTGACGGTCGGCTGGGTCGAGTACCAGTAGCGCGCGCCGTCGTGGTAGAGGTAGGTCGCCGCGGCGGCAAGGCGTCGGAGCGCATCGCCGAAGACGGCGGGCGACTCGCCGGGCATGACGCAGCCGAGCTTGATTCGCCGGTCCTCGAGCCCGCGGTTCGCCGCGCCGGTCGTCGGTGCTGAGCCGAGGTAGACGGTCCGTGCGACTCGCCGGGCCGCCGAGAGCTTGCCGAGGTTCGGGACCTCGTTGTCCAGCCGGAGCGGGAGCGAACTCGGGCCGTCGACATCCTGTTCGATGATCGGCGTCCAGTTGTCCGAGAGGTAGCGTGTCAGCTCGAAGCGGACGCGCTCATCGTCGATCGGGAGCGTCGAGGGGAGGATCAGCGGGTTGCGGTCACCCTTCTCCCAGAGCGAGTGGATGACCGCGGCCATGAGCCGCAGCACGCCGCGGGTGCGCTGGAACGTGACGAGGGTGCCCCAGTCGTTGTAGAGCCGGTCGAAGACCTCCGGGTGGATCGGGTAGGCCGCCTTGATCCGCTTTTCGTAGTCCGCCTCGCGGCATTCGGGCGGGAACTCCTGGCTCTGCGTCCGATAGAGGTCGTAGAAGGCGCGGGCGACGTTGTCGCGGGCGACGAACTGCTTGGAGTCGACCATCGGCTCGAAGAGTCGGCGCCGGACGATCTCGAAGCCCTCCTCGGCGGTGGCCGGGCGCCACGACGACTCGACGCGCCCGATCACGTTCTGGAGCCGCTTGAGTGCCTCGCGACCCCGCTGACCACCGACCTCGACATCGTCGACCGGCGCCTGCGACGGTCCGGAGGCGGCATCGGAGGCGGGTAGGCTAATGACGAGGAGGCAGTGCTTCGAGAGTTTGGCCGACTCGGTCAGCGCCTGCGCGAAGCTGAACTGCGTCTCGAAGCTCCCCCCCGGAAGGTCGCTCTCGTCGTGGAGCTGCCGGGCGTAGGCGACCCACTCGTCGATTAGAATGACGCAGGGGCCATACTGGTCGAAGAGTTCGCGGAGCGCATCCCCGGGGTTCGTCGCCCGCTCGTCATCCGCGCGGATCCGCTCGTACGCCTCCGCCCCGCCGAGTTGCCAGGCCAATTCGCCCCAGAGGGTCCGGACCACGGTCCCATCGGGTTTGGTGACGGGGTTGCCGGGCGAGATCTTGTTCCCGACGAGGACGACACGCCGCACCGAGGGAAGCTCCGTCGCCCCCGCCTCCTGGAGCACTCCGTCGATCCCGAGGAGTTCGGTGGGTGGGACGCCGGAGAAGAGGTGGTAGAGGGCGAGCATCGAGTGCGTCTTCCCGCCGCCGAAGTTGGTCTGGAGCTGGACGACCGGGTCGCCGCCCGTCCCCGTCAATCTCCTGACCGCGCCGACGAGGAGCTGCCTAAGACTCTCGGTCAGGAAGGTGCGACGGTAGAACTCCGCCGGGTCACGGTACTCCGCCGAGCCCTGGCCCAGGTGCACCTGCCAGAGGTCCGCGGCGAACTCGGCCTGCTGGTACCGGCCGCTCGCCACGTCCCGATGCGGCTGCACGACCTCGCGCCACGGCTTGAGCGACCCGATGGCCTGGCTCTCGACGGTGCCGCCCGACTGCCGGCGCCGTTCGTTCCTCGCCTGCTCCTCGAAGCGCACCCGGAGGAGCTCCATCTTCGACTTCTCGAGATCCTCGACCTGCGGCGCGGAGACCGCCGTGAGGAGGCGGGTCACCGAGTCGAGGGTACGGTACGCATCGTCGGTCGAGAAGGCGTTCTGATGCGCCCACCGGTTGCGGATGTCGCGTAGTTCGCTGACGAGCGAGCGCTCGGTGTGGCCGAGAGTGCGGCGAAAGACGTCGTTCCACGCCTCCCACATCAATCTTAGGAGGGGCGCGACGTCCCAATCGGCGAAGGGCCGGTCGAGGTTCAGCCGGTCGTCCTGGACGAAGCGCCTGGCCTCCACTGCCGCGCGGTCCTTGTAGACGTTCGTGAACTCACGCTCGACGAAGGGCGCCAGACCGTCCCGGAGGAGGTCGAGGGCGCGGCCGACGCGTTCACGGTTGGTTAGGGCCATGGTTGATCGTAATCCAGGTCATTGGGTTCGTTGAGGTGGAGTCCGTGCCATGCGACGGTCGAAGGCGTCGTCAGCACCGCTCCACGCCGATTTCAGTTCCAGTCCCGCGTGGTCGCGGGCACGGTCGGGTCATCCCGGAGGAGCAGATCCACGCACTCTTCACAGATGTCCTTGCCCCGGAAGAGGAGGAACTTCTTGTCCGATTGCAAACAGACTGGACACTGCGACGTTACCGGTCCCGGGGCTCCGGCGTCGTCGTCTTCTTCGAGTTCGAGTGTAATCTGCCCCGTAGGGGGCGCTACGGCGTCCGAGGCGCCGAGGCTCGATGGTCCGACCGGGGCCTCCGAATCGCTCTCGGCCTCCTCATTCGGCTCGAATCCACTTTCGACGCCCCACTCCCGTCGGATCTCAGCGGCCCGGCGCCGCACCCGCTCGATGAGGTCGGTGGAGGTAGGAGGTTCAGTCACCGTCTGACCCGCCGGTTCGATGCCGAGTGAAGCCAGGCGAGTATATACGCGTTGCATCGTCGATTCCGGGTCACGGAAGAATTCGCTCCCCCGGATTCGGATGAAGCGCCACCCCAGCCGCTCGAGGACCGCTTGTCTCGCTAGGTCTTCAACAAGCTTCTCTCTCGGGTGGTAACGGTCCCCATCGCATTCGATGGCGACCTTGGCGCCATCCGGACCTTCAACGACGAGGTCGATGCGGTAGTACCCGACCCACCACTGAGGCGTGACACGGTAGCCCTCCCGGATGAGGTGCTCGATGACCCGCCGCTCGAACTCTGACTCAGCCCGGGCTTGTGCGCGGCGCGTTGCTTCAATGACTCCGTTCGGATTCTGCGCGTGCTGGATGAGGCGGAGCCGGAGATCGCCAGGTTGGAGATCGGTCGACGGGTTCAGCGAGTGGACCACCCACATCTGGTCCCGCGCGCGGCTCGCGGCAACGTTGAACCGCTTCTTGTTGCTGCTCAAATAACCCTCGGAGAGCATCGAGAGTGGCCCACCGTTCAGGGGTCGGGACTTCACCATAGAGAGGAAGATGACATCCCGTTCGTCCCCCTGGAATTGCGCAGCATTGCCGCAGAGGATCTCGCGGTCTTCGACCACCTGAGGTGACAGACGCTCGTGGATGATCTTCTCTATCAAGAGGGCCTGGTCATCCCCAAGGAGGGAGATGACCCCAAATGTCTTTCCGGCATACTCCGGTTGTTCGATCGCAGCCGCCAGGAGCGATGCGATCTCGTACGCCTCCGGACGATTCTTCTTGCGTTCCTCGTACCCCGAGGCGACGACGTGCTCGATGACGTGCGGCGTCAATTCGACGCTGCTCGCGTCTCGGAGCGGTTTGATCTCGCCCTGATAAGACAGCTGGTTGCTGAACTCGATGATGTCCGGTACGCAGCGGAAGTGCTCCACCAGTCGCAAGTTGCGAGTAAAGGACGACTGGGCGAGATCGTAGACGGACATCTGGCCGTCGTACAGCTTCCGATTGGGGATCCCGTCGAGGTGTTGCTCGATGAGTTGGTGGATCACATCCACCTTCTGACCGACCGCCGACGGGCTCACCTGTTCATCGTCACCGACGACGAGGACCTTGTCCGCGATGAAGAAGGCGAGGAGGCCCATGACGTCGCACTGCGATGCCTCGTCAATGATCACCACATCGAAGCGGGTTGTCCGTGGATCGAATGTCTCGACGGCTCGACTGAGCGGCATGATCCAGACGGGGACCGCGGTCCGGCACTCGTTCATCAGGCGTTGGGCCTCCGCGCGGAAGATGGCGGCGCGCCTCCCCGTACCGCGGCCGATCCGTTTGACTGCATCGCGATAGCCCATCAGCGCTTGCCGCTCGGCCAGCCCGGTACGCGCATGTTGCCTCGCCCAGGTGCGCGACTCGATCAGCTTGGCCGTGACCTCGTGGAGCGCCTTCTGTAGCCGCTCTAGTTCTGCAGTGATCTTGTCCGGATCGGCTTCCGCTCTGCGGTTGAGCTCGTCATTGAACTGGCGCCAGCGCCAGGCCGCGACCGGATCGCCCGGTGGCTGACTGTGATTGTGTGGGGCCGTTCGCTCCTCGATCCTACGGGCCCACTCCGGCGCGGCCGCACGGAGGCGTGAGAGGAGGAGCCGACGCCTCTCCCAAGCCGTCTTGTGGCGCCAGAGCTCCGTAAGATGGCGGTACGCTGTCTCGTAGCTCTCTGGATCCCGGGTGTGGATGGCCCTACGGAGCCGATCGACTACAGGGACCTCGCCATACGGGGCGAGTCGGTTGGCGAACTCGAGGATACGCCCCTCGATCTCCAGGGAGCGGCATGCCGCCGCACGAGCGTGGAGGAGAGGTACGACGGATCGGCATGCCTCCCGGATGCGGAGGAGATCTCCGTACGCCTCCACCCTCGGCGGCTGCTCCCGAATGAGGTCGTTCCAACGTAACCCGACCTCGTCCAATTCCTGTTCGATTGGGCGCCACGCCTCCCTCTCCCAGTGGAGGAGCTCGACGATCCTCCCGGCGTACTGCTCAGCGACCCTCTCGGGTTCATTGCCCAATGTGTCAGCCGACGGAGCGCCCAGCGACGCCATCTGACGATCCCACCGCCGGCGGAGGGCGGCGCGATCGCGCTGGAGGAGCGCCAAACCGAGGAGTGCGTCGATGTGCTCCTTCGTCCGCGGCTCGCGATCATCGACACGGCACTCCTGCAGGAGCCTCTTCCAACGAGGACGCGTAAGGAGGGTGAGTTTGCTAAGCTTGCCCTTGTCTTCCAGGTAGCTGGAGATCTCGGCAAGGGTGTCGACCTGTTCCTCGATGGCGATCTCATCAGAGAGTTCGGGGCCGTACTCGAAGAGCTTTGGCTGGACCGAGCGTGCCCTGCGAAGGACCGCGTCGATGGTGTCACGTAGATCCTCCCAAGGCTTTGTCTCCGTCTCGCCACGCATCCCAGCCGCGACGACGGCCAATGTCCATTCGACGTCATCGGTGAGCTTCCCGATGACCTTCTCGATGGACTCGGCGAGCGCCGTCAGGCGGCCTGCGTTCCCGGCACTCGGTGGTCCTTGCCACAGCTCGGCGCGATCGTGCGCTGCCGACTTCGATGAATCCTCGAGTGTGTCGAGGAGCCGACCGAAATCCGCGGGTGTCGGGAGAGCGTCGAGTTCCGGGAGATCATCGCGAAGTTCGGGCTCGTACTCCGACGGGATCTCGACGTTCGTCTCGTAGAGCTCACCGATCTCGTCCACAGAGAGGGGAAGAGGCTGGAACTCAGCCACCGGAGACGGTATCCAATCGTGTGTCCCCACACCCGTCGCGACCTCACGGGCCGCATCCGCCGGCGAGGTCCGTTGGCCGTCGAGTACAAGATCATCGTATTCCGTTCCACGGGCGCGGATCAGATCCTTCCGGCCCTTCCGGATCCGGTCCAGGAGTTCGGCTCTCTCCTTCGCGTACTCTCCCGCCTCCGTCTCGAGTCGGTGCTTGTCCGTCGTGCCCAACCGGTTGACAATGGTCTGGACCGCCTCCTCGAGTTCACGTTGGCTACGCTTATGACTGTCCAAAACGCTGACACAGAGGGGGCGGAGCGGTTCTACGACGTGGTCCCGCAAGACCCTGAGCGCCTTGGATGTATGGCTCGTCACGAGGACGCTCTTCCCCTGGGCAAGGAGATGACCGAGGAGATTGGCGATCGTGTGGGTCTTACCGGTCCCCGGCGGCCCCTGGACGAGCACACCCCGAGAGTATTCCAGGTACTCCGCGATCCGCACCTGTTCAGGGTTGGCGTGCTTGCTGAAGAGGATCTGCTCCGGCTCCTCCCCCCGAGGGGTGTGCTCGAAATCTTCCGGCTCGACCTCTTCTTCAACGGGAATCCCCACGATGTTGCCGAAAAGGGGCGGGACGCCCCCTCCCTCGCGGAGTTGCTCGAGGGCACGTTCTATGAAGGCGGAAAATCCTTCGGAACGGGGGCGCGCGAACAAGACGGGCGCACGGATGATGACGGGATCGTCCCCGGGGCGCACCGCTGTACTCTCGGGGTCGAATCGGCCCTGAGCCGACAGCCCGCCAGCGACTCGCCTCAGGAACCCGGACGTCGTTGGGCCGTCCAGTGGGTGGTACCCCTGAGATTCGATCTCTTTGTTCAGGTCATTGAGCCATTTCGGGGAGATGGTGTCGACTGAACGGAAGAGCGTAGCGTAGAACTCCGTCGGTTTCTCCGTCTCTACGAGGGTGAACCCCGGAACGCTCGGGTCGTATTCCAGCTGGAGCCGTAGCAGCAGGAGCGGGTGATGGATCGGGGCAGGATCGAGATGCCACCCGAGGATGCCATCGCCGAGAACGAGTTCGAGCTGTTCGCCCTCACGTTGGAGGGTGGAGTGGAGCCGGAAGAACCACTCGAAGACTCGATTGGCTCGACGCGCCGGGCGTTCCTGTACCGCCCAGAGATCCCATTGGCCGCGGTACTCTTCCCAGAGCTGGGCACGGAGTTCGTCCTCTTCGAATCCGATGCGCTGGAGCTCGCCAGTAGACGCCGTCGTCTCGAGGACGGCCTTCACACCAGGCTCTCGCTCAGGATCGTCCCAACGCGTGATCCAGTCCCGGAGCGGTTCGGGGGGAACCGGCGCGGGCGTGAGATCAGGACGGCGTACCTTCAGGATAAACCCGGCATCGACAGGCTCGCTCTCACCGCGGGCAGAGTCGCCCTGGATACGGGCGAACTCGACCGCCTCATGCTGCGGCAATTCGTTGAGCCGCAATACGAACGGATACTGGTCGATCTGCCGCGGAACAGGGCTCCGGTGCTCGTGGAGCTCCTTGAGATACCGGAAGATCTGCTGGACCCGGTTACGGGCAGCGTCTCTGTCCACCTCGCCGATGCTCGATCCAGCGCTCATGGCCACAGCACCATTTAGGGTTCGTCAAAACAACGCGGTCTGTTCCGTCGCGCCGCGACTCTGCACCCCCACCTCCCCCGCCAACCGCACCACCTCCGGCCAGCTCTGCACGAGCCCGTTGTACGCCAGCGCCTCCTGCGCCCACCGCTTCCGCTCACAGACGGTGTAGAGCCGGTACGCGAGTTCGCGGGCGACCTCCGCCCGCGCGCCGAGCTTCGCCACCAGCTCCGCCGCACCCGCCTCGCCCGAGGCCTCGAGCGCACGCACGAGTTGGTGCGTCATCTCCCAGACGGTGAGGCGCGAGTCCGTCGAGGGATCCCACTCCGCCTCCAGCTCCGTGGGCTCGAGGAGCCGGACCTTCCCCGCCCGTGAGTCGACGATCCCCGCCTCGACCATCCCCGAGACGCTCGTGTTCTTCGCCCGGGCGAGGACGTCCGCCTGGCCGAACTCCCCCTCTTCGAAGCCGTACTGCTCGAACCAGGCGAGGGCCCACCGCGTGTCCGCGTCGAAGTCCCCCTCCTGTTCGGCCAGGACCTCGTCGAGCGTCTGGTTGATCAGCGCCAGCGCCTCGCGGACCGTGAGCGGCTCACCCGCCGCATCGATGACCTTCGAGTACCGGGTGTAGACCGCCATCCCCGGCCCGATCGCGGCCTGCGCCAGGTCGACCGGTGCGATGTTCCCGCGCTGGAGGTGACGGAGCGCCACCGGGAGCTCGGCCTTGAGTTGCCGCAGGAACTCCTGCCGCGTGGCGATCGGTGCGTCCTTGGGCCGGGGGCGGCAGACGAGGACGATGCTGGAGGCGAGGGCACTCACGTTTTTTTTCAAGTTGCCGGTATACTCTGTTCGTATAGGCCACGTCCCTGAAATAGCGGAGCTATTGTCAAATGTTGTGGATCGAGGGTGATCAGGCGGCCTCCTTCCGC
>CALGSZ010000015.1 GCA_937901745.1 uncultured Chloroflexota bacterium
TCTCATGGCAGCATAATTAAGCTGCCCTTGTGTCCAGGAAACCGGATGCTATACAGGAGTTGTGGCCCGCGGCGATCAATACCCGGCCCCTCACCCCATAGCCCACCACCACCGGCACCCCCATCCCGTCGTACTCGACCGCCCACACGCGATCGGTCTCGAACGCCACTACTGTCTGCCCCGCGGAGACCTCGACCGACGCAACGAGCTCGCCGCCGGGCGCGATGACCCACGCCTGCCGCGGCCGGCCGGGCGCGGCACTCCAGACGAGCAACAATCGCCCGTCGGAACTTATCGCCACCGACTCCACCGGCGGCCGGTGCGGCGGAACCGGCACCGACGCCCGGAACGCCTGGCGGGCGTCGTCCGCGGACAGTCGACCTTCGAGCTGGACGAAACGCTGGAATGACGGCATCCGCTCGCCCCAGACGGAATCGACCTCCGCCGCGGGGATCGGGTCGGGGACATCCGCGATTGACCGCGTCCACGCGGTGTCGCCGTCGGCCTCGAGGACGGTGATCCGTACGCGGGGAGGGGCGTCGCGTCGGTCCGTCGCGACGACCTGCTCCATCGGCTGCGTGAACCACGCGCCGTCGCCCGGCAGAGCGCGAGCGCACCGACGCGTCCTCGCTGTCAGCCCCCGCCCTTACCTTGTGCCTCGAACACAGAGCTTGATCGATCCCATTTCAAGGGGAGAAGTCATGCGACGCACCGCACTCATCGCAATCGCCTTCGCGCTAGCAGGGATACCGCGAGCCTCGGTGGCACAGGAGCGCATTGGCAGCTTTGTGCTCGTCCAGCAGAGAGACCCGGTCACGGACCGGAACCGGACCTATGCCTACACGACCGCTGTGGACGCGGGTTATCTCGAGACGGCGATTCTGGTGTGGCGCTGCGATGGCGACCAACTCGAGCTGTTCGTCAAAGCCGCCGAATACCTGGATGACGATGACGTGATCGTGCAGTGGCGCTTCGATTCCCAGCCGCCCTCGGACAGGCGGCTGTGGAATCCGAGCACCAACGGGACCGGCGCGTTCGCGCCTCCGGATGACATCGAAATGTTCACCGCCGGTGCGATCCCGGCGCGCGAGGTGGTAGTCCGCCTCTGGGACTACCGCTACAACGCGGTCACCTACCGCTTCCGCCTGGATGGACTCGTGGCCTCGCTGCGCCGGCTCCCGTGCGTCCCGACCTCCACGTCGTAAGCGCCCTAGACCGGTCACGGTCTCGATTTGTGAAACCCGTTGACGATTGAAGGGAGGTGTGAAGTGGCAACCTGGCGTGTAGTTCTGGATCGCTTCGAGAAGGACGTCGTCCTACGCATTGCCCGGACCGCGCCCCTCCTGCTCGCGGGGCTGGCGATGGCAATGCTCGTGATCGCCGCCGTGGTTCTGGTCGTCTCGCTCGTGCCGCCGCGCCGGCCCGCCGATCCGGCCCCGGCCGAAGCGCCGCCGGTCGTGGCGCTCGGCGTCGAAGACGTCGAACGCTATCTCAGCGAAATAGAGCGGGCCCGAGAGAGCACGGCGAAAGCGGCGCCGGCGCCACGGAGCAGTATCGGTACATGGGAGCCTAGCGCCAGTGCGCTCGCACTGGCCAACGAGATCCATCGGACGCGAGTAGCGCTGGAGGAGAAGGGCATCGCTTGGGAGTCCCGGTATCGTACGGAATGTGTCGAACGCATCTTCGGCACCTGCATCAACACGAGGCGCCGCGTCGTCACGCAAGGTCTCGGCGATCGCATCCTGGCCGTCCTCTCGCTCCACGACACGGCTGATACGACCGAAACGGTGCGAATCGAGGCCGAGCAGGCGACGTACACGGTCAATCCATCCAACGTGGAGACGAAGACCGCGCTGCTCGAGGAGCTTCGCACGCTGCTCGCGGCCGAATCCGCGCGCGAGCCGCAGACCCTGGCCACCGCATGGCTCGAGCTGCGCGAGCAATACGATCGAGAACGCATCGAGCGCATCCGACAGGAAGCCGAGCGTGTCGCCGCCGAGGCGGCCGCGGCCCGCACACGACACGAGGAGGCGCTCATCAACCGCCGGGAACGCCTCACCGCTGCACTCGCGGGGCTCGGCATCGGATTCACCGCGCTGATCGTGCTCGGGCTAGGCTTGGCGGTGCTTTCGATCGAACGCAATACCCGGGCGTTGCGTCAGCCTAACCCTGGCGAACCGAAGGTAGCGTAGGGTTGGTGACGGCAGAGCGGACGGACGCGCTCGGGGGCGCAATCGTCGCGGCGGTGAGAGGGTCGGATGGCCGGTGCGTCGACCCGCCCGCGAATCCTGGTACCGGTGCCGGTGCGTATCGGAAACGCACCACGCTCGTCGCGCTCCTCGAATCGTCGAGTTCCTTCCGAACCTGGTTTCTAGAGCGCGTGGTCACAGGCGACGGGACGCCTGCGCCGGACGTCGCTTACCACGGCGCCCGCCGTTCTGTGCACCATGCGAACGGCGAGTCCGATGTCGTCGCCGAGTGGCGCGGTGCCGACGGCGACGTAGTCGTGCTGGCCGAGACTAAGCTGAAAGTGGTCTTCTAACCGAATCAAGGCCATCGTTACGTCGAGCGTGCGCAACAGATCACCAAAGCCCGCATCGTGACCGTCCGCGCCGTCCTCCTCGCCCCGCGGCAGTACCTTCGGGCGGCAAATCCAGAAGCCCGCGAGGTCGACGTTTGGCTTCCGTTGGAGGAGGTGGTCGAGGCCGCGTGGCAGCATGGGCGTGAGCTGGACGCAGCCGTCCTCGCGGGTCCGGTACAGCCCATTACCGAAGGCGGCGCGCTCCGTGTCACGAACAACGCCACCGACTGGGTCTTTCTGACTCACCCCACTTGCACGGTCGGAATGGAACTCCGTTACCGCATCAGGGAGCGGATCGGCGAGATCGCCTTCACCAATGTTCTCAAGGGCGACCGCGAAGTCTTCCTTGCCCGAGCGACGCCCCCGCTTGTGGCCGTAGAATCCAGGAGCTACCGGTTCGTTCGAATGCCCACGTTGAATACGACTTCGGACAAAGAAGCATTTTCCGACGCCGATGCGGCGATCGTCGTGGACGCGCTGGAGGAGCTGATCCGGTGGTGGTGCGGCGTGTCGATCGGGTAGCGCCGGGCACCGCCGGCCGAGATCAAGGCCTGGAGCCTGTCCCGGATCGCCGCGCGAGCCACCCGTCCGCTCGGTTCCGCTTGCGGCCGAGTGTCTCCACGTGCGGTGTGATGATCGTGCGCAGGACGGGCTCGAGGTAACGAGGTGTGCTAGACGTGGACGATCGTGCTGTAGACCGGACATGCGATCTCCGTTAGCATCGTTGGCATGTCGACCATCGTCCAGCGATCGATGCGGAGGCGGAGCTTCGTGGTGAATAGCCCCTTCAGTTGATAGCGGCTGACTGGTTCGTGCAGGTATTTTTCGCAGACGGTGAAGAACAACAACCGCCAGCCAATGTAGATCGTCCGATCGGTTACCACGACCAGTTGCCGATTGGACGGGATGCCCGCGGCCAGCAGGTGTCTGTCGCCCGTCATCTCAGTCGCGAACTGCCGCGGCCAGTCGGGGTCGTAGGAGATCAGCCGCACGCCATTGTTGGTACGGACTGGAGTTGACCCGGTTTCGTGGACACGCGATCCCTTGGGAGAAAGGAGTCCACGATGGGAAAGTCCCGCAGGCCGTATGAGCTGCCCCCGATGATTGGTCCAGCTATTGTGGGACTACCGGGTTGACGGTG
>CALGSZ010000016.1 GCA_937901745.1 uncultured Chloroflexota bacterium
GGGTCCACCCACTTCAACGCGCAGAACCAACTTCTAACGCTCCTGAGGGACTTGCCTCTGGAGATCAGGTCCCGACTAGCCGATGAGGTTGAGAATCGATCTGTCACCGTCCAATCTCCCTCCCGAGCCATAGGAGAGTGATGAAGTACGAACACGTTTTCTCGGTCACGGACTCGAAGGCGACGCCTTTACAGCCCACGGAAATGGCCGCCAGCGGCTTCTGGGAACGACAGCATCTCCAAGAGTGGGTGATCGAGCGCCCGGAGATGCTGGGTGAAGACGTCCTGATCGTGACCAGTGAGTTCGACCGCTGGGTGACCTCCGCCGGCGACCCGAAGAAGGATCGTCTCGACGTACTGGGCATCGATTCTGGCGGACAACTAGTAGTCGTGGAGTTGAAACGAGATACCGCATCCAATGATGTCGACTTGCAGGCAATCAAGTACGCGGCTCTAGTCTCTCGATTCACTGACGAAACCCTGGTTGACGCTCACCGCCGATTCCTCTCCTCTAGGCGCAGGGAGTCTGTAGGCGAGAACGAGGCGAGAGAGAACCTCGAGAGCCACGTCGGTGGGTCGCTCGATCCTGAGCTCTGGTCACAGCCCTCCATCGTCCTGCTGGCCAACTCCTTTCCCGAGACAGTGACCAACACAGTGGTGTGGCTGTCGGAGGCCGGGCTCGACCTGAAGCTCCTTCGCTATCAGATGTACGCGAGCAGCGGCGATCCGTTACTGGTCGTCAGTCAGATCTATCCCGTGCCCGATACAGATGATTTCCTGCTCGAGCCCCGTCGAGAAGAAGTGAAACAGGCACGTGCCAGGACGCAGGCGCGAAGACGGGACGACGTAGTCAAGGTGCTCGTCCGAAACGATGTTCTACCCGCGGGAACCCCTCTCACTCTGCAACCTACTGAGGTCAACGAAGAGCTCCGAACGCAGCTCTCGGCCTGGCTCGATGAGGACCCGAGTCGAGCCCAAGGGACTTGGTCGAACGACGTCGACGAACCCATCCGTTGGGGATACACGGACTCAACTGGGAAGCCAACCACGATCGCGAGCCATGCTCTGAGAGAGGCGACTGGTGTCGTGCGTCAATTGCACGGACCTCGATGGTGGAGGTTGGACGACGGAACCAGCCTCGCGGAACTCGCTGAGCAGTTCCACGACATACGTGCCGTCAAGTTCGACTGGAGTGGACTCCATCGCATTTTGTCGAAACTCCCAAAAGACCGTTGGACGACATACGGCGATCTGTCACGGGTGGTGGGCACGGCACCCCAGCCTCTTGGCAGTCACCTCGCAAGCTGCCCGCACTGTGTGAATGCTGTTCACGTCCTCACATCAGAGGGAGTTCCTGCGACCAACTTCAGTTGGTTGGATCGAGACGAGACGAGAAGCCCGATCGAGGTACTTCGGTCTCGAGGCATACGGTTCGATGCCGACAACAGGGCAGATCAATCGCAACGCCTTTCTCTACCCGAGCTGGAGACGTTGCTAGAACAGGATGTCCAGGCTCAATAGAGGGCTGATCGTGAGACACGGCCAGAGCGCGAAGATCCTCGTCCTTTCTTCGGTGCTTTTCCTCGCGGCTGTTGCCTGCACAGGTCCGCCGAGTAGCGAATCGGCGGTCTCGTCCACGGTTCCGCCGCAATGGCATATCGACAACGAAGTCGATGCCACCTGTCGAGCCCTTGAAGGGAGCGCCGGCCGAGTCTCCGCATGCTTCCAGTTGGCAGAATCTCTGTATCGAGACGGATGCTCGATAGGGGCATTCCGAGAGGTCATCCAAGAGATCGACCGAACGCCCGTCAACGAAATGGATCTCCGAAAGTACGGGTGTCGGACCACGTTTCAATCGACAACGACCACCCTGACTACCGACACGACTGACACGACATCTTCGTCGTCGACTACGACACCAGCTTCATCCGCCACAACGACACTGACCACATCGACAACGACAGAGGCTGAGGCGGCTGAGCGATCTCAGAGCTGGGTGACACTCACCGACGCCACTCACAACACGGACATCATCGGTCTCTATCCGATGGTCGACGACGAAGTGCTCGATTCCGCCATCGAGGTGTTCATCGAGACGTTCTTGGAACGGCACCTCCCCGAACTCGACGCCAACCCGTTCGAGGGATATCGCAGCGAGTTGAGGTTTCGGATCGAACCCATGGTGATCAACGAGGACATCGCCTCCTTCCGCGTGACCGGCAGCGCTTACGTAGCTGGAGGTGCCAGCCCGACTCAATTCATCGAAGCGTACGTGCCTACGCGGGAGGGCCTGACCATCGATCCGCTAGATGGGTTCACCGACGGGGGGAAAAGGCTGCTCGAGCTAGTGACGAGAGAGGTCCTAGGGCATCCGGACTACAACGCATCTGGGAGTGATATCGACTCGACATCGATCGCCTGGATCCCCAGCGTCGATGGGATGATTGCGGTATTCGACGAATACGAAATCGCTCCGGGCTACCGAGGAGCCCAAGAGATCGAGATTCCGTGGCAACAACTCGCAGACGTCATCGACCCGTCTGGCATCTATGAGTCAGCTAGAACCGGCCAATTGACGACCGAACCACTCCTGTCTCTGCCATAGGCTCAAACAACGGTGAATCCGCCCATGGTCGGGTAGCAGCTCCATCGAGTTGGTGCCGCGACCCACAGCACCTTCACGAAGTCGGAGCCATCGTCCGTACTCGATGGATCGACTAGATGGGGGTGATGCGCCACCGGTGCCCGGAGAAGGAAGTCGACGAGACCATCAAGATGCGAG
>CALGSZ010000017.1 GCA_937901745.1 uncultured Chloroflexota bacterium
CCAATTGCGACCGCGGCGCACCAATCAAACGTCAACGATATGCCAAAGGTTCCCGCCTCGCTTACGCCCTGAAGCCGACGTTAGTCATTGAGGCCAATCGTGCCAGAACGAGGCCACGCAACAAGGTCACCGGCAAGAAATCCACACAATCAAGCAACATGATTCACGAGGATCAACCACCTGTCCATTTCACCAAACGGCAGCGTGGATCGAACTGACGTTCTGGTATGAATGCTAGGGACGTGCGTCTCTCCCTGCGGAGGACGAGTGTGTGATAGCTCAGATGAGTGGAGGGGTTTATCAATGAACCATGGTGACTCTGATTTCAACCGCCACGCAGATCAAATGATTAGCGAGAATCCGTTGTCAGAGGCGAAAGATCGCGAGATTCCAGTCCAGACAACGCTAGGCCAAGATTGGGTTGTCCCCACGGGCAAGCCGTCGGCCCGGCGACGGGTGATCTCGGCCAGCAAGCGAACGGACATCCCTGCCTTTCATCTCCCGTGGTTCGCGGAACGCGTCCGGGAAGGGTGGGTTAAGGTGCGCAATCCGCTCTTCTACCGAGCGGAAAACGCGGAACGCTTCTCCATTCGAGTCTCCCTGCGCCCTGAAGACGTAGCGGCGATCGTCTGGTGGTCAAAGAACTATGCCGTGTATCTCCGGCCCACTTTCTATCGAACTTTCGAGATCTATGAGCAGCAGAGGTTTCAGTTCACGATCAATCCACGGGGATCCAAGTACGCCTGGCTCGAACCGGATGTACCTAATCTGGACGAAGCTCTCCGACAAGTGAGAGAACTCGCCGCCCGCCGCGGCTCGGATTCAATTCGCTGGCGGTACGACCCAATCGTCTTTTGGCGCGATGGCCAAGCTGACTGTTCGAGCTGGGACCCGGACTTCTTCCAGCGAATGTGCGAAGAGCTCGCGGCTGTAGGCGTTCCCACCTGCATTACGAGCATCGTTGACCGCTACCGGAAATTTGAGCACCGCGTCCGCCTGCTCTTCCCTGATATCCAGCTTCGGGATCCGTCACCTGGAGAGCTGGACGACCTCGTCGGCGCGATGACGGACATCGCTGGCCACCACGGCATCGCCCTAGAAGCCTGCTCGGAGCCGCTTCTCGAGCGGTATCCGGTGTTCCGCCGGGCATCATGCATCGACGGGCACGTTCTCGGCGCCTCAACTTCTAAGGCCAGCGATCAGCGGATGAAGGGACGAGAGACCTGTGGCTGCACTCGACACACGGATATCGGCGACTACGAGCTCCAGGAATGCGGTTACGCCTGTCTCTACTGCTACGCGAATCCCAATCATCGCCGCTTCCGGCGCGAAACAAAGCGTTCGAACCTAGGAGGACAAGAGAAGGAGCATTTGTGAGATGCCCCCCGCCACACTTGAATCCCGCGCAAGCGTTTCAAGGGAGGTAGTCACTGAGCTTTGGCGGTTGCTGCTTCCGCAGTCTGCCGCGCAGGTGTCACACGAGGCGGAAATTGCCCAGTTCAGACAGGTCTTCTCGAACGAGCTCAGCGTCGAGGAGTGCCGACACTGCAACGGCCATTTGCCCAACAATGCACAGGCCGATGCGAAGTTCAGAGCCATTACGGCTACCATGGACAAGTTCCAGCGATCAGGAAGACCGTTCAGACTCTTTCCATATGACGATCATGCCTCCTGGCCGCACTTCCTCGACGGCTACTTGATCTACTACGCCTCACGCTATTTGCTTGCGGTGCAATTCCTGCTTACTGATCTGCTCCGGTGTCACCGACTTCCATCCCACATACGGGCTCTCGATGTGGGAGTGGGACCAGCAACGACGGCAATCGCCCTCTACGAATTCTTGCGACAACTCGACCGAGCATGTCGGTCCGTTGGGGAACCCTTTCCAATTCATGACGTGCAGATCGCAGCATTGGATCGCAGTTCAAATGTGCTGAGATACGCCAACCAACTACTCACACACTATTCTGATGAGATCGAGAATGTAACTGAAGCTCCATTAGAGCCGAAGTTCCGATCCTGGCTCCAGTCTTGCCAAACGCCGATTCACCACGACCTGCGGCGGTGGCCTGCGCCCGCGCTGCCATTTGCTCCCAATCTGATCATCTTTTCAAATGTCATCTCTGACGTAATCTTGCTTGCAGGTGACAAACCAGAAAAGGATCGGGCGATCGTTGAGCTCATGCGCGGAATTCAACCCGGTGGCGTAATCGCCATCTTGGAGCATCCTATTTTCCATGCCTCCCTCGAGTCATGGCTCATGAAGCGGGGACTTCTGAATGAGTTTCACGTGGTCCCCACCACCCCAGCGTTATCACGTATCGGAGGATTACTTCACCGCTCGCAGTCGTTCCGCCCGCATACACTTTTCGCGGCCTTGTTGCTTAGGACACCCTCACTCACCACTCACGCCTGGCGCTTTGCTGATCCGGTTAACTCAGGGATTTGCTGGGTCCAAGCAGTTCTTGAAGCTCCTGTTTGATTTGATTTCAGTTTGTCCTGTCCGGGTATCTAAAGGAGGCCAGGACAGCAGGCGAAGCGAGCCCCCTTTCGCTAAGATGCGCCAAGGCATCGTGTCAGCGAAATCG
>CALGSZ010000018.1 GCA_937901745.1 uncultured Chloroflexota bacterium
TTGACCATCCGCACCGTCGCCGACCACGCGCAATTCGTCGTGCAGATCGTCTTGACGATCTCCTCGAAGACACTCTGGCAGCGCGTCATCCGCCCCGCGCCGCGCATCGCCCAGGTAAGGTCGGGATCGTCCGCGATCATCGCGTAGAACGGGGAAAGGTCCTCATCCAGCCGGAGGATATGCCGCACGCTCGCCAGAATCGCGTCCGCCTCCCGCTCCGAAGGCGCCGGTCCGGCGACGATTACGCGGCCGAAACCAGGCCGTCCCTCTCCGATAGTGACGACGCGCGGCCCACCGGGAAGCGCCAGCGTGATCGTCATCGTCCGCGTCGCCGCATCCACCCGCGCCGGCGGCAGCTCAGCTACCCCGTGCGATTGCAGCGTCCGCCAGAGATCGACTGGCTCCCCTCCCGGCCCAACCAGCGGAAACTCCAGCATCCCACCCGCGTCGGACATGACAAGCCCTCCCCCGGCCGCGCGAGCCAATGCCAGCGCTCGGCGGCCTTCTTCGTCCCTACATCATGT
Organism: uncultured Chloroflexota bacterium; assembly: GCA_937901745.1. GTDB lineage: Bacteria > Chloroflexota > Chloroflexia > Thermomicrobiales > UBA6265 > CALGSZ01. The sequence continues at coordinate 525 of CALGSZ010000018.1, forward strand.
CAACGCCGCTTTCGACGCGGTGTGAATGGCGCCGGCCAGCCAACGCCTCGCGCTATCGGCGCTCGCCCACGCGCGGACTCGCAGCGGGCGTGGCAACCGGCGTAGCAACGGGCACCCAGCGCCCCTGCTCCGGCAGACCGGCGGCTTTCCGCGCTTCGGTGACCGCCTCGAACCAACAGCGCGGCATCCCGCCGGGAATGAGCCAGTTGTCGCGGTCAGTGAACAGCCAGACGTAGTCGTCAGCGGTGAGGAGCGCGTTTTCGAGCGCCGAGCGCAAGATCCGCGGCGACATCGTCATGTCCCGTGGAAACGGCAGGTTGTGGAGGCCAAAGCCAATGCTCACGCGCTCGGGCCACACCGCGCGCAGGCTCGGCGGGATGAGCTCGCTATCCGTCTCCTCCGACGGCATTCCGTACTTCCGCCAATCGTAGGAACGCTGGAAGTCCTCAAGGGTGCGATAGGCATAAACCTCGCCGCCATCAACCAGCGTCGCTTTGGGCCCGAGCCCTTCCAGGAACCCGACGAAGAGCGCGCCGCTGAGATCCGTTCCGTCCGGCTCCGGGGCCTGGCGCGCGATCACCTCCAGTGGCGTCTTGGGCTCGGAGATATACGGACCGTGGTAGACCACGAGCACGATCTCCGGGAACTCACTGACGATCGCCTCCATGATTTGCCGGCCACGAAGCTGCGTCTGCGCGCGGTACTCCTCGAGCGTGCGCTTGGTTCCCGGGTAGTCCTCGGGATAGTCCAGCCACGTCTCCTTGTATTCCTCATTGTCGAAGAAGATCCCGACGAACCCGGCATCGCGCGCGGCGGCCGCCATGCGTCGCCAGTTCTCGACCGTGATCCGCCAAGCGCGGTCATCGAAGACATCGCCTGGATCATCAATCATGATCTCGACGAAGTTGTGATTGACGTGCTGGTATGCGCCCTTCAACGGCTGGAGCCAGGAATCGATCTCGGCCTTGGCCATGGGCAGGCCATTCATGACCATCCAGGACGCCGGGATGTTGACCACGAAGCCGTCGAACGGGATCGTGTCGATGTGTTCCCGTTCCTCCAGCAGGTAGGGCAGACGGGTGGTGTGAACATCGGTCGTGCGGCGCTGGAGCAGGATCAGCTTCGGGGGATCGTCGCGCCGCGCGTCCGCCCGCGGAGTGCCCGCGGCAATGCCGCAGTCTGCCTGACGCGCCACGTTGACCGCCTGCGTCGTCGCCAGCGCGAGCAGAATGCCGAGTGTGACGCCGAGCCATCGCGGCGCTCGCGTGTGTCCCGAACGACTCACCCTGTTATCTCGCCGCATTCCATCGCTCCTCCTGATGACCGCGCGCCGCGCCGGGTAGAATGACCCTCCCGGCCACCGAGCCGGCAAGCCGCGATGGAGCGTCTGTCACCGTGATACCACGGAAGCGAGTCGTGCCCAAGACGATCGGGGGGCCGATCCGTCCCCTTGTGCTGGCTGTGCTACTTTCAGGCAGCGGCCGCACTCTGGAGAACCTCTTGCGCGTCATCGACCGGGGGGAGCTGAACGCCCGGGTCGCCGTCGTCGTCAGCTCGAAGCCCGGCGTCCGCGGGCTGAGCATAGCCGAGGAAGCGGGCATCCCACACCTGACCCTGCGTCGTCGCGATTTCCCAGACGACGAGTCCTACTCCGACGCCATCTACGCGGCGATCGGTCCCTACCAACCGGATCTGATCGTCATGGCCGGCTTCCTCCGCCGGCTCGTCGTCCGCCCCGGCTGGGAAGGGCGCATCCTGAACATCCACCCTTCGCTCTTGCCGGACGCGCCCGCTGGCCCCGGGCTGTACGGCGACCGCGTGCATGCCGCTGTGCTGACGAGCGGCGCGACCGTCTCCGGCGCGACAGTACATGTCGTCAATGATGAATACGATTCAGGACCGATCGTGATGCAGGCGCGGGTGCCAGTCCTGCCGGACGACACGGTGGAAACACTCGCCGCGCGGGTCTTCGCGGCCGAGTGCGAACTGTACCCCGCCGCGATCCGCACCTACGTCGCGACGCATCCGGAGCTCTTCGGCGAAATCACTTCGGCATCAGGCAGCGGCGCGCCGTGCGACGAGCGGCCGATGGAGCCTGCCACGGCGGCGCGAGGGGAGGGAGAGTAAGCGTGGGAACGTATCGAGCAGGAATCGTCGGGCTGAGCTGGATCTCTGCTGACCCCGCGGGGCCGGCCACCCACCCGGTGCTCGGGACAGCCATACCGTTCAGCCATGCCTCTGCCTACGCGGCCACGCCGGGCATCGAAGTCGTCGCCGCCTGCGACATCGATCAGGCCGCTTCCGAGACATTCCGCGAGCGCTGGAACTATCGCTGGCCCGGCATGCACCTCTACGCCGACTATCGGGAGATGCTCCAGCAAGAGCAGATCGATTTCCTCAGTGTCGTCACCCCCGACCACCTCCACGCCGAAGTCATCCTCGCCGCCGTCGAGGCAGGCGTCCGCGCCATCTTCGCCGAGAAGCCGCTCGCGACGAGTCTCGAAGACGCCGACCGCATCATCGCCGCCGTCCGCGAAAGGGGCGTCGCGATGACCGTCAATCACACCCGCCGCTGGATGCCACAGTACATCGCCGCGCGGGAAGCCCTCCGCGCCGGGGAGATCGGCCCGCTCGTCACCATCATGGCGCACCTCGGCGGCGAGCGAGCGATGCTCTTCCGCAATCACACGCACGTCATCGATATGATCTGCTACTTCGCGGACGCCGAGCCCGAATGGGTCATCGGCGAGCTGGAGACGGGCTTCGAGGACTACGGCACCGCCTATCGCGGCGACGGCGGACGTGATCCCTCCCTAGAACCGGGCGTCAACGCCTACATCGGGTTCCAGAACGGCGTCCGCGCCTTCCTCAGCGGCATGAAGCGCGGCATCCCCCAAGTTCGCATCGAGCTGATCGGCGCCAACGGCCACATCCACGTCGACGACACCGGCGCCTACCGCACCGTGCCCGGCGACGGCGGCCCGAGCATCCACCCGATCGTGCCGCGCGCGACCCGCGCCGGGATGCAAGCGGCGCTCGCCGATCTCATCCTCGCGCTGGAGACGGGCCAGCCAACGCAATCTCCCCCGGAAGAAGCGCGCAAGACCGTCGCCATCATCATGGGCATCCTGGAATCCCAAGCGCAGGGCAACGCGCGCGTCGCCGTTCGGTGACAAGGAGCCGCCCTCATGGCCACGGATGCGCGGACTGACGACCTCTCGACGGGTCATCTCGCGATCGACGGCGGCCCACCGGTGCGGACAGCGCCGCTGCCGGGCGTCGAGCGTCGCGCGATGGGCGAAGAAGAGATCGAGGCGCTGACCGCCGTGATCCGCTCCGGTCAGCTCGGCAGGCACGGCGGAACAGCCGTCCGCGAGCTGGAGCGCGCCTTCGCGGAGCTCTACGGCGTGCGGCACGCGATCGCCGTTTCGTCAGGCTCTGCCGCGGTCCACACGGCAATCGCGGCGCTCGACCCGGAGCCCGGCGACGAAATCATCACCACCCCCTGCACCGACTTCGGCACGGTCCTCGGCATCCTCTGGCAAAACGCGATCCCCGTCTTCGCCGATCTCGACCCGGAGACACTCACGCTCGATCCCGCGTCGGTCGAGGCGCAGATCACGCCGCGCACACGAGCGATCGTCGTCGTCCATCTCTTCGGCGGGCTGGCGGATATCGACGGGCTCAAGGCAGTCGCCGACCGCCACGGCATCCCGCTAATCGAAGACTGCGCCCAGGCACAGCTCAGCGAGACAAACGGGCGGCTTGCCGGAACGATCGGAACGCTCGGCTGCTTCAGCTTGAACTCGACGAAGCACCTCAACGCGGGCGAAGGGGGCATGGTCATCACCAACGATGACGCGCTCGCCCGCCGCGCCCGGCTCTTCCATGACAAAGCCTGGCCGCGCGACGAACCCGACCGCTACAGCCTCTTCCTAGCCCAGAACTACCGCCTGAGCGAGCTGCAGGCAGCGGTCGCCCTCGTCGGGCTGCGACGGTTGCCGGAGAACGTCGCCGCCCGGCGGCGCGTCGTTGCTCGCATCCGGGAGCAAATCCGCGACGTCCCCGGCGTCCGCTTGCCGAGCGAGAGGCGGGGCACACGCTCGAGCTATTGGATCTTCCATCTCTTCGCCGAGCCGGGCTTGGATGCCGCCGAGCTCGCGGAGTGGCTACGGGCAGAAGGCATCCCCTTCAGCGCCCGCTATATCACACCCCTCTACACCTGGCCGGTCCTCCGCGAGCGCCGCACCTATGGCCACTCCGGCTTCCCATTCACTTCGCCGTACGCGAGCCGATCAATCGAGTACGGGTCGGGACTCTGCCCAGTCTTCGAGCGAGCGCGCGAGCAGCTGCTGCTTCTCCCCGTCGACGAGCAGTGGACAGACGCGGATGCCGACGACATCGCGCACGCCATCCGCAAGGTATTCACGGCCGCAATGTCTCGGCGATCAGCCGAAGCTCGAGCGTAGGACGATGCTGATCGACGTCAATGCCGCCTTTGGCGGGCGAGAATCGGTCCAGCGCTTCCCGCTGGCGACGATGCTGGAGCAGCTTCAGCGCATCGGGTGCAGCATAGCCTTCGTCTCCTGCAATCAGGGAGCCACCGATGCCAGCGCCGCGAACGACCAGGTGCTGGCGCTCTGCCAGCAGCATCCCTGGCTGCGTCCCGTCGGCACGATCGATCCGCGAGAAACCTTCTCCTGGCGCAACGAAGTCGAGCGCTGTCTCGCCGCCGGTGT
>CALGSZ010000019.1 GCA_937901745.1 uncultured Chloroflexota bacterium
CTACCCGCGACTCGCGGTTCCACGTGGGATGTCGCGGGCGCCCAAGCAGTTGCATCGTCGTTGCGCCCGAGGCGCCCGGATAGCGTCGAGTAGATGCCCAGGGGGACCGAAATGCTGGCTGACCAGCTGGAGCGCGTCGCGGTGAGCCAAGTCGTTTTCGTGCACTGGAGGGCGGGCGCGGAGGTCATGCTCAAGCCGGAACGGCTGGTTGGTGAGTCAGTTCTCATGGCGGGCTTGGGCTGAGCGCACACCCTGCAAAGGCGCCTTCCGCGGGCAACCGATCGCAGTTCGCGAACGGGCGTGCAAACCATCCCTTCCGTGCGCGCGCCTTCCCCTCGCAGGCCTAATCTTTCGGTTCGGGATGGGACTTACGCGAAGCGAGCAGATGGCGCGCATCCGAAGCCGGGACACGAAGCCCGAGTGGATTCTGCGCCGAGAGCTCCATCGCCGCGGCCTCCGCTACCGCGTCGCCCTACGTGTCGAGGGATGCCGGCCAGACATTGTGTTCCCCTCGAAGCGACTGGCCGTCTTCGTCGACGGTTGCTTCTGGCACGGCTGCCCAGACCATTACATCCGGCCCAAATCCAGCGTTGCCTTCTGGGACGAGAAGCTCCGAGTCAACAGGAAGCGCGACGCAGCGCAGACCAGTCGATTGGAAGCAGCCGGCTGGACGGTAGTGAGGCTGTGGGAACACGAAGTGACCGCATCGCCCGAAAAGGCTGCCGACAGAATCGAGGCCCTGGTCCAAGCGCGCCGCTGAACGCGACCGAGCGCCGGAGCTATCCCAAGTCCACCTTGCGAAGCGCGGCACGGATGGCCCGAGCGTAAGGCCTGGGCACCTTGCCGGAAAAGGTCAATACCTCGTCAGCGATCTGCTCAAACAGTTGATGCCGTTGACCATTGTGCGCCTGGGACAACGCCTCCGTCGCGATCCCGTTAATCGACAGGGGGCAAACCGACGGGAGGCTCACGGAACGGTGGATGCGCCAAACACCGTCATCCGTCCTCTGGAGCGCCTGTTTAGCAGCCAGGTACCTGACGAAGCTGAAAAGCAGGCGTTCACGAGAGCGGGGGACTTGGAAGCCCCGGGCGGCGATCAGATCGGGCAGATCGTCGTCGGCTACCGGTTGCTCCTCCTCAACCGTTTCGAGGATCACGCGTGGAAGGTCATCCAACGGGACGTCATCGATGTCCACGGCAGCCGTGGAGGAGGCAGCCTCGGCTGAACTGCTTGACGCCTCTCCTAGACCTTGGGCTTTGGTCTCCCGTTGGCTGACACCTGCGACACCAAGCGCGTCGGCGGCCTCTTCAGCTAGCCCGGCAAGAAGTCGCTCGCGGCCCGCCTGGTCGATCAAGTCCAAGCTCAGGAACGGCGTACGCCTCATGATGCGGAGCTGGAAATCGCGCATCAAATCCTGATGCCGGTTTCCCGGCACTCGAGCAGCAACCTTCCTAAACGCATCCGCGATCGCCCGCGCCACTTCTGGATGCCCGGAGAGACCGGGACGTTCCATGAGCTGAACCAGCGGATCCTCCAGATCCCACAGCGGATCTGGCACGTCTCGCTCCGGCGGCTCACCCAGAATTTCGACACGCCACCACAGCCTGCGAAAGGCGTTTCGATTGACGTGGCCGAGGAAACGGTTGGGAGTTACCTTCGGAAACCGCCAGACGGCAACATCCGGCAGAAGACAACAGGTGATGAACGACCACATCTCGCGGGACGCCGCTTCATGGGGAGTGATGTCCATCTGGGAATGGAGCAAACCCGCCAGCTCGCGTTCGAACAAGGCAGTTCGCCGGGGCCGTCGCCCTGGAAATCCGTAGAGCTCGGCCAGATCGACGACCGCTGTCCGGAGCGCCTGCAGCTCGGCTTCAGTGACTTCCCTGCCCCCCACGGGCGGGAACACTTGCCGGGGATGGTGATACTGCACAAGCGATTCCGCGTGGGCTAGCCCGCCCGACTGCAACTCCTCCACGGTCGCCATCGCTGCCTCGTCTGGGATGCGTGGGTAGATGCGAGTCATCGCGCCTTTAGGAACAGTGACTGCAGCTTTGCTTCGAAGCGGCTCGGATCATCCGCCAGAGATGCCGCAAGCGCACGGGGATCAGCTTGTGCGCCCCAGTTGAGCTCGATCATCGTCCGGATGACGCCACCCACAGAGTCATCCTCGAAGGAGGTGTACTGCCCAAGGAACTCTTCTTCACGGAGCGCGTTGGTTATGAGCGTACGTGCAGTATCGAACTTGACTTGGCGCCGAATGATTGCGGCGCCCTCATCATCCTCCCCGGTTACGGCCTGTCGGACTTCGCGGTTCTTGGAGTTCACTAGGAGACGAATGGATGCGCCCCAAGGCTCAGAATAGTCACGGGTTGGCCACGACAGGTACCAAGATGCATCGCTTGGGACGCCTGGCAGCTCGCTGAAATCGACCACCGCGACGGGGAACCGTGCGGCGTCACCTTCGAGTATCACCCTGTCGCGAGCCTCCCAAACGATGGCCCCATTAGCCGTGGGTGCCAACTTGGACGCGGGCTCGCCTCGGACCACTATCACCACGGTCTTGATCTGGAGGGTCCCGCCAACACGGAAGCGCGGGACGGCGAGATCAACAGTGACCTGCTCGAGCTCGCTGAGGTCCTTAGTGATGAGTCGCGAGGTACCTCGGAGGCGCGTTGAGGACGACTGCCACGTACAGCCGACCCCGAGCTGGGACGTGCGCTCGAGATGAAGGGATCGGGCGACCAAGTCGCAGTCGAGATGCAACGTGCGCGAAAGCTGCAGGGGCGTTGCGGGGTCCCAGTCATGGTGTAGCTGCGGCAACGGCCCCCTGTCCGTCATCCACGCCGTGGCGCGTACCGCCTCCTCGGGAATGGTGAGGAAGGGGGGGCTCTGGCCGGCGCGAACCCTCATGCGTCGACCTCGAAATCAATGCGGACGACGGCATCCGGGATCGCGTCAACCTCCACGATCCAGTCTTCGTTCGGAGCCAAGCGAGCTTCGTCGCCGGCTATTTGGGTGCCGTCGGGACCCATCCAACGCCGGACCTGCGGGGTTTTCGCGCCAACCGGCGCCTCGGTTTCAACGCTCCCGCCATCAAGGACGACGACCATCGGTATCGCTCGGGCCGCGACTGGGCGCGTCGCGCGAACCTTGGCCCTGAGGACGACCTCTCCGTCCTCGGTTTCATGAGGCACAGCCGGCTGGACGATCTTCACGGGTGCCCTCGGCCGCGGCCCGCCACCGCCCGATGCCGGCTTCCGGGATGCGCCCGGGCCCTGGACGGTCGCGATCAGGCTTGCTAGTTCCTTCGCAAATGCACCCAGGGGCACCTCCTCCGCGTCAGTGCCGGCGGCCGGCATGGTCCGATCCGCGAAGGCCCTGAGCTTCGCCTTGATTTCGCGCTTGGCAATTCGGATGTAGCTGCGGTGGTGCGGGTGCGAGAGCCCATCGGGAACCCAGTCGTCATGGCTAGGCGGCTCGGCGTCGCGAAACACCTGATCCAGATTCTCCGCGCACCGGAACACACCGACGTATCCGAAGTTCGGTAGCGCGAGGTCAGGGCCACTGAGATAGGCCACTACGAGCTCGGCTTGGCGCATGAGCGCCGCGTGGCGGGGCGGCCCGCCCGCTTCCGGCGCCGCCAAGGCGACCTCCTTCGGGGGGACCTCCTCCAAGGGATGCAATTCGATCGCCAAGTGTCCGAGAAGCCTTTTCGGGCGCTGACTCCGAATCTCCTCGACCACCCCGTCCACGGCCGGCTCGATGGGATCTAGGCCGTCGAGCCGCCTTTTTGCGTTCACGAACGCACGCAGTCGCGTATCCGACTCGGGCCCTGGAATGGGAACTGCTGCGCCGTTTCGGCTGATGACCACTTGCATCGAGGGCGTCGGCGCGTACAGCTTCGGCCAGAAATGCCATGCGACAGCCCGAGCCATGACCTCCATTGCGGCATCAGAATCGTCGCCTCCAGCATCGGGCTCGTCGGATTCGTGATCCTCGATATCGATTGTCAACCTCGGCGCTACGACGGCCACGGTGGTTCCGAACTCGCCCTTGGCCATGACTGGCAGGCCGATCGCCGCCGCCAGATCGTCGGCATCGTCGTCGAGAACGGGATCGACTATCCCATCGACGATCCTGCCCCACCAGTGTCGCCCCGTGAGCCTGCGCGACGTGCCGCCTCGGTGCTCGACGGAATCCCGCCCAAGAGCAGTTGCCATGAGGCGACTCTGCTCGGATCCCGATTCGTCCCGAGTGCGCGTGTAGACGATGATCGCACGGGCACGGCTTACTCGGAAGAACGCACCTTTGCCGTATCCGAAGGATCCGGCCCCGTGCGCAGTGTCTGGGGGCTGCCCAATGTTGCGGACGAAATCAATGAAGTCGGTGGGACCGTCGACAACCGCGTCCGCTCGCAGGGGCCCCGCCAAGCCCTTGGTCTGCCGGTCGCTGATGGTCAGCAGCCGCGGCGATGCCACAAGCGCGCTCTCCACTGGTACGTCGTCTGGGGCGCCGCTGAATACCTCGCGACTAATCAGTTCAACCGCGCCCGGCTCTAGGTCGTCGCAGGTGATGGTTACGTCAACTGGCCGAATGCCCGGATCGGCCGCTGCGTCCCAACAGTTTTGAAGCGCTTCTCGGGCCAACAACTCCAGTGGATGGAGCGCAGGCCTTCCGAGCGTGTTGAGCACACCCGCAGCAGCGACGCTGCCGGTCGGGGAGTACTGCTCGGAAAAGCGTTCCAATGCCATGGTCAGTGTGAGGATGTGCCGGCCAATTCGTGAAGCAGGCTATCCACTTCCGAGTCGCCCAAGGGTGTTACTCCGACAGCATCCAGGTCAACGTCGTACCGAACGTTCGTTATGCCGTTCAATGGGACGTCATTCCTGATGCTGGTCCGACTCAGGCGGGGAAACGAGTCCGTCACCTGGATGACGCGGGTCTCGCGAAGCTCGAATGCCAGCTCTGGCGCAGCGGATCCCGGCGGCAAGCCGCGCTCGTCAAGTCCAGCGTACACCTGCTGGGCTGGCACACCAAGGTTCCGCAACCGGTCAATCAGGGCCTGAATGCTCAGTGGCCCGTCCGGTACTTGTTCCAAGCGCACCCAAGCGAGATAGAGAGCACCACCCTCCGGTGGATCGAGCTGCTCGAGGCCGTGGATCGCGCATCGACGCCCCTCCCGGGAAAGGGTCGCCTTGACCTCAAGGGCCGTCGAGCCTCGGCGGAGGTCGTGCCTCTGCCCCTCCCTTCCCGTCCAGAAATCCAGGCGGCGTGCGTCATCGCGGGAGACGACCTCGGCGACGTAATAGAGCTCAGCGACCAAAGCTCCCACCGCCGTGGCGCTTGGCGGCTTGATGCGGACGGGCCGAAGGAGCGCGCGCCACTCGTCGAGCACTGTGATGCACGCGTGGACCGGCTCGTCCGGATGGTTCACCGCAGCGTGGATCATGTCCAGCACCACGTCGTCAAAGAGGTCGCTGAGGCGGGGCAGTTCACACCGGACAGCCGCGTAGACCTTTCCTCCTGCTTCGCTCGGAACCTCGACGCGCTTGATAGTCACGCCCGCACTAAGGGAGTCCTCGGGAAAGTCCGCTTGGACAGGTATGAGGATCTGGCGGACCCCGTCACCATCGATCGCTTGGAGCAGCGGGCCGGCCTCAACCGAGTCCGAAAGTGGGAGCGTTGCGAACTGGGTGGGCTCACCAGCGCCGGAATGGAGCACGTTCCATCCCTCTTGGAGGACGAGCAAGCTGGTGGCCGGCTCGACGGGTTTAGCCGGCGCCATTCTCGGCCTCTTCGTCCGGATCCTCCGGCTCGTCCTCGGCCGTGGGTTCCTCGATGCGCTGCGCACTGAGGTCGACGGTCATGTACTCGAAGGCCGCCTCTTCGGTTCGCGCCGTCGGAAATACCAGGCCCACGCCGATGACGTGATCCACGGCCTCGAGCGGGTCCCTGTTCTCCTTGTCCCGGGGACGGGAGTCCTTCGAAATGGGATAGATCAGCAGAAGGCCCGAATCGTCACCCATGCCCCCTCGCTCCTCGGAATCGCGGAGCTTCTCGAGCTTGCCGTTCTCCGACGGTATGTCCCTTGCCGCAAGTCCCAGGTCGACCGCTCGATCCTCCTTGCTCATGAGGCTCTTGATGTTCGCGTAGGACTGACCGGGCGGGTGCGGAACCTGGGATCGGTTGATGAGTGCCACCTCGGTGGGGAGACCGAGATCGATGGTCCCGAGCGCTTCATCAACATTCGGCCGGCCCATGATCGCGACGCTCCAGCGGGTCAACTCGTCGTGCTCGTTCTGAGACCGGATGTACCGCTGGATCAACTCGGCGTTGAGCTCGCGCGCGTTCTCATGGAACGAGTAGCGGCCCAGGAAGTTCAGGATCGGGTCCTGGGGTACGCCGCGCATGACGTACCTGCCACCGACGTCTTCGAACGCCCCATGGGCCGAAAGCGCATTGATCAGCTCTCGACTCGCAGCGATGTTGCGCCCAAGCCAATCCGGGTCGCGGTGGTTGAACAGGATCGTTTGCACCCGGCGCCCGCTGTATGACACCTTCGCCGGTACAGCGGCCTGCATCTTGGCCGCAGCCGTGATGGCGAGTGACGGATGGGTGCGGATCCTCACGCCAAGCTCGAGGGGAGTAGCACCCTCGATCTCGTAGCGCTCGATGTCGTATCGGATCTCCTGCTCGACGGTGGCCAGGTCATGGAACCACGCACGCAGTTCCGCCGTCATCCACACGCGGGGGAGATCCTCGTAACCGTGCCGGTAGCCGAACCAGCGGCCCATCTGGAGCAGCGCGTCGTACGCGCTTGCACTACGCACGAAGTACGACACGCAGAGGCCTTCAAGTGTGAGGCCTCGGGAGAGGGTGTTTCCGCCCACCGCAATCACCGTCGCTGGCTCGGCGTCGTCATACGCCAAGCGGTCGGTGCTCGCGCCGTTGTCGACGATCACCTCCGTCGCGTCCAAGACCGCTGGCAAGCGCTCAGCGATCTGGGGGAACGGGATCGGCTCGTGACCAAACTCCTCCGCCGGCACACGGTCGATCTCCCGCTCCCAGAGCTCCCGCAGCCGCTGCATGTCCCCTGACTCGGCGCGGTGCACCATCGCACGCGCATCTTCCACCTCCCGGGAGATCGCATCGCGGAGGGCGAAGTGGGCAAAGATCCGGTTCGACGTGTGAACCAGCATGGTTGCGTGGCGGTTGCCCTTTCCCCGGATGCGCCTCGCGGCTGTCGACATCCAGAAGTACCAAAGAGCGTCTCGCAGGCTCGGTGGCACTTCCGGCTTGAACTCCTCAACGGCGCCCCGCCTGCCGCCGCTGGGCGTGAGGCGGGCTGCTTCCTGATCCGGCACGATCCGGATCATGTCCAGACCATCGGAGCGCGAGGCGTTGTCGCCGTCCTGCGCGAGCGGCTCACGCCCGAAGAGCGACTCCGTGCCGAAGTAGCCGTCCGGTCGCGGCAGGTCGATTATGAAATCCCGCGGGTAGAGCTGCACGGGAACGTTGGGGTCGATCAGGAGGTTCGCGAACGGCGTCGCGGTGTAGCCAACGTAGGACACCTTCGGTAGGTGCTCCAAGATCTGGAGGAGCAAGCCGTTGATCGTCGACGGATCGTTCTCCGGCCGCGCGGTGTTTACGCTCGCCTGGTCGGCCTCGTCGTCGATGATGAGGACCGGACAGTTCTCGAGGACGTTCTCGTTCGCATCGCGCAGCCAGTCAAGGAGCCTTCGAAGACGCGAGGCGTTCTTCTTTACGACCCCCAGGACGCGAGCAGTGCCGCGTTGCGGACTCAGCATGAAGTTGACGTTCCGGTCCCCGCGGAAGTCGCTTTCCGCATCCGTGACGCGGGCCCAGTGTTCCTTGTCGACCTCGACTATCTGGCGGTCCAAGCGCTCCTGCGTCTGGCGGCGAAGGCCGTTGTGTATTCCCGACAGAACGATGAACAACCGGTAGCCGGCATCGGCTGCCTTCGCCATGGTTGCCGTGAAGTTCGTTGTCTTGCCGCTCTGGACATACCCCAGAACAAGTCCCTTTCGGCAGAACGCTTCGGCTCCATGCGGATCGCCGAGGTACTGAACGATCTTCGTGGTCGTCCGATCTAGGTCATCAATCGCAGTGTCTGGCCACCCGCCCTCCGAAAGGAGTTCCTTAAGGCGCGGCCAGTGGCGATCGTCGGGCTGGGGACCCTCATACCAAGGCTGAGGTCCCGGCTCGTCGAGCACGCGAGCGCTGGTCGGGATCAGGCTGACCTTCTTCGCAAGCTCCTCGTGCCGTCGCTTCACGCACTCCGCCACCTGGCTCGATCTGACGGCCAAGGTGATCTGGTCGTACGCGTCCTCGCGCGGAGTGCCGTTGTTAAGGAGCGCCTGCAGGATTCGGACGGCAGCTTGCAGCTGCTCCTCCGGCACTCCCTCGCACGGATTCTTCCCCCCTTGCTCCATCGTGACTTCCTTCCGGCAGGCTGAGCCTTGGCCTTAAGCCAGTATTCCTTCGTGTACCTCTCGGGAGTTGATCAAGCGTTCGAGTATCCGGTCGAGCCTTTCCAAGTCGTCGCCAAGCTCCTCCTCGAGTACGCGCGCGATCACCTTCCAGTGATCGCCAAGGCGCCATCCGTCCGACGGCGCAGGCTCCTCCTCGGACGACGCGATGGCACCACCCGATCGATACGCCAGCTGCGCTTGGGCAACGACTCCGCTGACCAGCGTCTTCAGCTCAGCGCGAACGGATTCCGGGATCGAAACAGACATCTTTGCGACGTTGAGTCGCCAAGCCGATTCGGATCCTGACGGAATGTCGATCGCAATCCGCGCCAGCTTGCTGTGCTCGTCCGCCGTACGCATGCGGCTCCATCCTCCGCACTGGATCATTCGATTGTTCCTGTAGATATACAGGCCCTGCTGGCGATTCCATTTCTTCGGCCCTGCCGCACGCTCATGAGCCGAAGGACTGGAAAAGAGGTGCTGCGGGGGGAGGATGTAGGGACGAACGAGCGGACCGCCTGGCCCATTCAGGCGATGAGGTCTCAGGGCCTGAGTGTGAGGCTCCTCGCGAGCAAAGGGATCCCAGGGCTCAACGCGCTCCCCATTTACGTAGATCTCGAGCGGCGCGCCCTCAGTCTCACCTGCGAGATATCGGTGAAAGACAACTCCGAGGTGGTCAGCTACTCGCTTTGCGTCCCGCTCGAAACCCGCGCGCGCGCGACCTCCGTCTGGATCCTGAAATGCGTCGATGCGATCGAGGCGGTCCCAGAGGACGACGGTACCCGCATGGTCCCGCAGCGGCTCGATGAGCGGGACTGGGGCCTCCTTGACCCTGAGCTCCTCCAAGACCCAAGAGTCGGTGGCGGCAACGCGATCGAGATCCCATCGCCGGATGTTGATTCGCGATCGCATGGTGGTGCGGCTTGCCACGGCCAAGCGACGGCACTGCGACAGAGATGCCGTCTTGAGCCCCAGTCCGAACCGGCCCAGCTCCTCGGGACCGTAAGACCGGCGGCTGCCGTAGCGCATGGCTTCGTCCAACTCACCTCGCGTCATACCGGCTCCGTCATCCGCGATGCGGATCCAAGACCGGGTACCGTCGAAGTGGAAGGTGATCTCGATCCGCTCGGCGCCTGCGTCGACGCTGTTGTCGACCAGGTCAGCCACCGCCGAAGGCAGGTCGTACCCGATGTCCCGCAGGGAGTGCATCAGGCGAGCGGCGGAGGGAACGAGCTCAGCCATCGCCTTAGGCTGCCGCGGCAAGTTCCGGCTGCTCCACGCCGGCGGCCTCGGAGCCGGCTGCGCAAGCGTCGACCAACGGACACGCGTGGCACCTCGGCGCGCGTGCGAGGCACAGCCGATTCGCGAGTGCATCGAACGCGGCGTTGAACTCTGGATCGGGACCGCCGGAACCTGCGATCCGGTGAAAGTCCAAGCGTGTCTGCCATCGGCCGCTTGCGACCTCGGATCCGACCAGGCGACCCACCACTCGAGCGGTCGTTTGGCTGAGCGGGGCGCCGATCCGGCCAAACCCGAAACACAGGACCAGCTGCGCCGTGTGGTCCCCGACTCCAGGAATGCAGCGCAACGCCAAGTGATCATCCGGGATCGTCCCTTGGAAGTCCTCTTCAACGCTCCAAGCGACTGCCAACACACGGTCCACACAGGAATGGAGCCCCAAGCGCTCCAAACCCTGCTCGATGCGTTCCCGTTCCCGAAGCGCATGGCGGGGATCGGGCACAATCCGCATCAGTGCCGGAAACAGATGCGACGCGTCGCGTTCTGTGGCGCGGCCCAGACAGAGCTCTCCGACCAAGACCTCCCAGGGGCTTGCGCTTGGATTGCGCCAAGGATGGCGTGGTTGCGAGCTATACCAGTCGAGGAGCTCACGCCGAACGTCTCGTCCGCGGTTGATCGGATCGGCCACCGGAGCACCCAACAAGGCCTTCGCGAGCGGGCGGCCGATCGCCTCGGCCAAGAGAGGTGGAACGGCGTTGCCGATCTGCTTGAACCGATGGGTCGGCTGACCCGCAAAGCGGAAGCTGTCGGGAAAGGACTGCACCCGCGCGGCCTCACGGATCGAGAGAGTGCGATGCTGTGACGGGTGTATGTACCAATAGCCGTCCTTCGCGATATGCGCAGTGATGCTGCGACCCGGCTCGGACCACGATAGGCGCTTGTACTTGTCCGTGAAGATGTCCGTGCGGTACCGCTGCAGGTGTGGTGGTAGATCCTTGTAGGTCTGTCCTTCAGCCAGATGCTGGTAGGCCAAGAGATCATCTGGTCGCACGTGGCGCGTCTGGTGGTCATGGACGAACCAGCGATCCTCTCCCCGCAGGTCCGCTCGCATGAGGCGTTGGTAAGGGCTGGTCTGTCGTGCGGCGAGGTACCTGGTTCGCTCCTCCCAATACCCACCCGGCACAGGCGGGAGATCCCCGATCGCATCCCTCAGCGTTAGACGCTCCCGCATCGGCTCGGGCCACACGAACCTGCCGGCATCCCTCAGGCCCACGATGAACAGGCGTGCTCGGTGTTGCGGCACCCCGTGCTCGTAAGCGGCGAGGACACGTGCATCGACGGCGTACCCCAACTCGCTGAGGCCCTCCAGGAGCCCGATCAGCACTGCGCCGTCGTTCCACCGGGGAAGGTCCGGAACGTTCTCGACCAGAACGCCCCGCGGTCGCAGCGCCTTGACCACCATAAGGAAGGAGCGCCAAAGACCGGCCCTCGGATCGACGGCGCTCCTCATGCCGGCGGCGACGAGTTCGCGCAGGCGCGAGGCGCCCGCCCGCGAGAAGGGCTGACACGGCACACCCCCTGCCACTAGGTCCACCGATTCGATACCCCAAGCGCTCAGGGTCTCCAAGAGTCCCGTGGGATCATCGAGGTCTCCGACCCAACCCAGGCCACCCAGGTTATGCCTATGAGTCTCCACGGCTATCGGGTCGTTGTCGGCACCGACAAGCACGGAGAAGCCCGCCCTATGGAGACCGAGGCTCAGGCCGCCGGCGCCACAGAAGAGATCGATGGCGGTGGGATTCGACTGCGCGGCCACCCACCTC
Source organism: uncultured Chloroflexota bacterium (assembly GCA_937901745.1). GTDB lineage: Bacteria > Chloroflexota > Chloroflexia > Thermomicrobiales > UBA6265 > CALGSZ01. The sequence continues at coordinate 11,559 of CALGSZ010000019.1, forward strand.
CGAACCGACCCTAGGTCGGCTTGGTCGGGTGCACCCGGTGCCGGCTCCAAGGAGATCCGCCGCCCACGGCGGTGGGGGACGGCTGGTCTACCGGACGCAAATCGTGGCAGAGCCATGCGAGGAATCTATGAAACCGCTCGGCGGATGCGATGATCGCGCCGGCCGCAAGCCTGCAGGCGCGAGCTGTTGGTGCGCTCGCAACGTTGAAATGAATGCACTGGCACGCCAATGCAGTGCACGGCACCCCATGGACCCCCATACTGATGCGCTATACGCCCCGTGATAAGGGTAGGTGGATGGCCTGTATGAGACATGGATGTGTGTGGTCACATGCACTCAATCAACGTGATCGCCTAAAT
>CALGSZ010000020.1 GCA_937901745.1 uncultured Chloroflexota bacterium
CGGCCGCTGGGTCGCCCATCCGGTGGACGAGGCGCACCGCCCCACGCCGCCCGCGGACGGCGTGGTCGAACGGGTCGTGGAGGGCGGAACGGTCGCAATCCGCCTCCTTCCCGACGCCCCGCCGCCGTCGGACCTGGCCGTGATGGGGTGCGACCCCGCCTTCGGCATCGTGGTCGACGCACTGCGGCGCGAGCGCGGAGTCGAGGTCACGTGGACGCAGCGCGGAAGCCTCGGCGCCCTCGCCGCGCTGGCGCGGGGCGAGGCTCACGTGGTGGGCGCGCACCTGCGGGATCCGGCGACGGGCGAGGGGAACGATCGCTGGATCCGGGAGATCGTCCCGTTCCCCTGCACGCGCATCGCGTTCGCCGTCTGGGAGCAGGGGCTCCTGCTGCGGCCCGGCGACGCGGCCAGGATCGGCGGCCCGGCCGACCTCGCGCGCCCGGGCATCCGCCTCATCAACCGCGAGGAAGGCTCCGGCAGCCGCATGCTGCTGGACGAAGCGCTGGCAGCGGCGCAGGTCGACGCTTCCTCGATCGCCGGCTACGACACGCGCGCCACCAGCCACCTCGCCGTGGCCGAGGCCGTGGCCTCTGGCGCCGCCGACGTCGGCGTCGGCATCCGCGCCGCCGGCGCGGCGTTGGGGCTCGACGTCCTGCCGCTGTGCGAAGAGGTGTACGAGCTGATCGTGCCCGACCATTTCCTCGATCTGCCCGCCGTCGGCGCGCTGCTCGACATCCTGCGCCGGCCGGGCACGCGCGCCCAGGTCGAAGCGCTCCAGGGCTACGACGGCCAGCGCATGGGGCTGCCGGCGTAGTTGGGAGCGTCGCGGCTCCTCCCCTTGCCCTTCGGCGTCAGAACCGGCAATGTCGAGTCAGGCGCTGGGCAGCGGGGTACACGGGCGTGGCCGCGATCCGGTCCCGGCCCGGGCGTAGAGCAACGGACCAGGAGGGGATCATGAACCGGGAGCAATTCGAGAAGATTCGTCTCGGCGACGGCTTCATCGCGGCGCTGGACCAGAGCGGCGGCAGCACGCCGAAAGCGCTGAAGTTGTACGGCATCGGAGAGGACGCCTACTCCAACGAGCAGGAGATGTTCGACCGCATCCACGAGATGCGGACCCGGATCATCACGAGCCCGGCGTTCGATGGCGAGCGGATCATCGGCGCGATCCTGTTCGAGGACACGATGAATCGCGAGATCGAGGGCCGCGGCAGCGCCGAGTACCTGTGGGAGGTGAAGCGCGTCGTCCCGTTCCTCAAGGTGGACAAGGGTCTCGCCCCCGAGGCGGACGGCGTGCAGCTCATGAAGCCGATCCCGGACCTCGATGAGCTGCTCGCCCGCGCTCGCGAGAAGGGCATTTTCGGCACGAAGATGCGGTCCGTCATCAAGCGGGCGAACGAGAAGGGCATCCGCGCCATCGTGGACCAGCAGTTCGAGATCGGGCGCAAGATCCTCGCGGCCGGATTCGTGCCGATCCTCGAGCCGGAGGTCGACATCCACGCCCCGGACAAGACCGAGGCCGAGGCGCTGCTCAAGAAGTACCTGCTCGAGGGTCTCGAGACCATCCCCGAGGGCCAGTACGTGATGTTCAAGCTGACGCTGCCGGAGCAGGACGACTTCTATCGGGAGCTCGTGGAGCATCCGCGCGTGCTCAAGGTCGTCGCGCTCTCCGGTGGCTACACGCGCGAAGAGGCGAACGCGCGCCTGGCCCGCAACCCCGGCGTCGTGGCGAGCTTCTCCCGGGCCTTCACGGAAGGTTTGAGCGTGCACCAGACCGACGAGGAGTTCAACAAGGCGCTCGACGAGTCGATCCAGAGCATCTACGAGGCGTCGATCGCGTAGCGGGCGCCGGCGAGGCAGCGTATGGCCTCGGACACCAGGAGAGTCTTCAGCGATCCCGAGACCGCGCTCATCCTCCAGAAGGCCGCCGAGCTCCAGGCGGAGCGCGGCGGCCGCTCGAGCGGGCTGACCCTCGAAGAGCTGAGGCAGGTCGCGAGCGAGGCCGGAATCGAGCCGCACCTCGTCGACGAAGCGTGGACCGAGCTGAGCAGGCGGGCAGCGGCGCCCGCGCCGTCGAAGCGGAAGAGCCGGCGCGGCCAGACCCGGTGGGAGCAGCGGGTCGAGCTGCCCGTCCGGCTCGACAACGAGGGCGTCCGCGCCGTGCTCGCCCATCTCGAGGCCGAGTTCGGCGAACACGGCACCGTCACCGAAATGAGCTGTGGTACGGTGTGGACGCAGTACCGCCCGCGGGACGGCCACACGCATGCAGCCATCGAGGCGACCGAAGCCGGCACGCGGCTCCACATCGCGCTCGAACGGTCGACCGAACACAAGTTCATGCGTCGAGTCGGCGGCGCGATCGGCGGTGTGGCCGGCGCGCTTTACACGAGCTTCATTTATGGAGTCGAGGGCGTGCTCCCTGGGATCGGCGGCCCCTTCTATTACTACTACAGCCCGGGCACCTTCCTGATCCTCACCGGCCTCGGCATCGTGCTCGGCAACCTCTGCGGCCGCGGCGCCTGGCGGCTCATCGCCCGGCGCTGGGCCGAGCGGCTGGACCGCCTCATCTCGACCTTGTCCGACGAAGCGCGACGCAACGGAACCCCGGTGTCCGCGCCGTCTGCGTCCTGGGGCAGCGGCCCCGAGGCGGCAGCCCGCAGCGGCCAGGAGGCCGCTCACGAGGCCGATCGGCCGTAGACCTCAGTCGCTTCTGCGAGGCGCCAGGGTCTTAGCGACAGCCAGCGGTAAAGTCTCTTCTTCAACGTTTGGATTCGCCGTGAACGGCAGCCCGGCCGGTGTCCCTGGCCGATTCGCTCGTGTACTCACTCTCTCCGTAGCGCTTGCGGCGTGCGCGCCTGCGGGTTCCGGTGCGCCTCGCGTCGCTGACGCCGGGGGCGCGCCCATCGAGCCTGTGGTGTTGCTGGAAAGCAACCACAGCATGTTCGACGTGGCCGAGCGGCTGGTGATCAAAGACAGTGTGGGCTGGCGTGAGGCCCTGAATCGCGTGCACAGCGTTCCGCCGGAAGCTGCGGCCGTCGACTTCGACCGGAGCATGGTGCTCCTCGTCTCGGCCGGCGCACGAAACTCCGGCGGGTTCGGCATCAAGGTCGTCGCGGTCCGCCGTTACGCCGACCGGATCGAGGCCGTCGTTCGCACAGTGATCCCCGGCACGGGATGCATCGTCACGGGAGCCTTCACCCATCCGGTCCAGGCCGTGGCCATCCCGAGGACGACGCTGCCCGTTCGATTCATCGAGGAGACGATGGAGATCCCTTGCACTACATGAGCACGCCTGCCTTCCATCTCGCGGGGACGCCATCGGATCTCGCGAAGGTGATCGACCAGTATCATCACGCATGCCGGTAGGGCAACGGGACCTTCACGCCGGATCGGATGATGACGCCGTCCGAGCACCGCTTCCAGTCGACCACGCCTCGCAATACGGACCTCGCCGTTTCTCCGCGCCACAGAGCATGGGTCGTGTTGCTCTTGGTGGCGGGGATGCCGACGGCGTTGCTCGTCCTCTTTGCCGGTGAACAGAGCCACCCGTGGGGTGAAGTGGGCTCGCTGTGGACGTGGGGGAGGATCGGTGCTGAATTCTTGCTCGCGGCCGCAGTGCACGAGGCCGGTCACCTTGCTGCCGGCTCGATCGCCGGCATGCGGTGGGGTCTGTTCGCGGTAGGCCCGGTCATGGTGCGTCGTTATGGAGCGAAGGTCCGGTTGGGCTGGAACCGGCTGGCGCTGTGGGGTGGCGCCTCAGCCGTGGCTGCGCCGCCGTCAGGAACGGTCGACGAGATCGTGACCGGCGTGCGCTGGGCGGTTGCTGGTGGCCCTGCCGTAAGTCTGATCGCTGGAATCGTTGCGTGGATAGCCGGCTATCCAGTTACGCCCTTCACCCTCGCCTCGCTGGGGATGGGGCTCGTGACGTTGGCCCCGATCGGAGCGGGAACGGACGGAGCGCGACTCCTCCGACTCGCCCGCGGGGGCAAGAGCGCTCGCGCGGAGGCCGCCTTACTTGTGCTCGCCGCCGAATTGATGGTCGGCGGCCCGCCTTCGAGCTGGGATGCCAGGTTGGTCGCGGCGACCCTGGACGCCCCCGATCCGGGTCAGCAGGGCAATGCCCGTGCGCTCGCCTACTACCACGCACTGGACACCGGCGATGCCGAAGCGGCAGGAGACCACTTGCGATATCTTCTGGAGCATTCGGGCGGTCTGTCGAAGCTCGTCCGTGCGACCTTCCTCCCGCTGGAGGCCGCCTACTTTGAGGGTGCGTGGCGCGCCGATGTGGATGCAGCGCGCGCATGGCTGGAACGTGCGGGCCGGGTGCCGCCAGGTGCACGGTCGCTCCAGCTCCGCGCAGAGGCGGCCGTGGCGCTTGCCGCGGGTAAAGTTGAGGAGGCACTCCAGCGGGTACATGAAGCACGCGCACACCTATTCGCTGACGAAAGCGGCATGGCGGTGCTGGAGAACCGGCTCCTTGATCGACTTGAGGTTAGCGCGCGAGCAGCGCGTTGACTGCCGCGCGCGAGTCGGAGGCGGTGCCGCAAGGCCTGGTCCCCCTCGGGAGTCGCCGTAGCGGACAGCGTCGCGCCTCCGCCTGCACCCTTCACGGCCTTCCCTCCGCGTACCTGATCAGCAGGATCTCATCGGTTTCGCGATTCCGTAGTGTCGCGTAGAACACACCCGGCTCGCCGAACGCGCGGGGTCGTCCGACAACTCAATAATCGCCGGCTTGCCTTCGTCGAAAACGAAGACCTTGCCCTCGTGGTACGCGACGCCCGCGACCGTCGCCAGCCAGGTGTCGCCCGAGCCGTACTGCGCCGTGGGGACCATGCGCGGCGCCGCCTGCACCCAGCGGCTCTCCTCGCGCGCAACGCAGGCCTGCCCGGCGAGGGGTGCGGCGATCGCCGGAATCGAGGCGATGCCGCAGATCAGGTCGCGCGTCACCCTACGCAACGTGTGCATTCGGCTATGAGACCTCCTCGAGCGCAGAGTCGATCTCCTGGCGGACCCAACCATCCGACTCCCTCGGCCGCTGCGCCGAGAGCGCGGCACGTGCGGCGTCGGACCCGATCCGCCCCAGCGCCCACGCCGCATGCCCGCGCACCAGCGGCTCCGCATCCGCGAGCGCACGCACCAGCGCCGGCACCGCCTCCGGCGAGCCCCAGTTGCCCAGCGCGACCGCGACGTTGCGCAGGAACCCGGCCCGCTTCGCCCGCCGGATCGCCGATCCGCGCGAGAACTCGTCCCACGCCGCCTCGTCCATTCCCATGAGGTCGACGAGGCGCAACTCCCTCCCCGTCCCCGTCAACATTCCCGTTCCCGATCCACGAAGCCCCGAACCCGTGTCCGCACCCGATCCACCGAGGGGCCGGGGTGGGGCCGGGGCATCCCCCGCCCTTGCCCTCGCCCTGGCCCTGGCCCGGAAATCACCGCGAACCCCGATTCGCACGAACTTCTCGGAGTTCCACGGGCAAACCTCCTGGGAGATATCCCAACTCAGCCGTTTTTTTGTCCCTCTGTGGAGCGGGCAGTATCGAAGGGCCAAGAAATGACCCGCGACCATGCTGGTTTCGCTCATAAGCTGGCTGACCATCCGGCTGAAAATGCACGGTGCACAGGTCCTCGTGGAAGGCCCCGACCGATGGCCGACAGCCGCCGAGGCGGAGGTTCCGAACCACCGTCAGGCCGATCAGGAACCGCATCCACGGCCGGGACGACGCCGCAGGATAAGCGCTGCGGTACTCCGGACGCGGCTAGCAGTATCCCGGAATGCCCTAGGCGGATCCCTGTCAGTCTCCAATCCCGGTCCCCCAGCGAGGATGGCGACATGACGGGCCATTCCCAATCTCCCATTTCGCGCTACCGACGCCGGCGGAGAAAGCGGGCAATCTGCTGTTGGATAGACGGGACCCAACCCTCGGTGCTGAAGGGGCAGGAGAGGGGATGATAGGATGGATCAATACACTCAAGCTAGGCGCGACGGGCCGAGCGAGGTGCGGACCAGAGGCCGCGACTCACGACGCAAGAGGCCACCGGACGAAGGACTTGGAGCGGGAGCGGGGGAGTTGCGAGCGCTTGGTGGAGTGACTCCGGCCTACTCCACGCGGTTCAGATGCACGTATGCCACCCCGTACTCGTCGTGCTGGAGCGTCAGCACATAGCCCCGACCCGCGTCGAGCAAGCGCGAGCGCGCCGGCGTCTGGACTATCGCCCGTAGAGCGCCGTCCGGATGGAACACCCACCAGGCGACTGCAGAGGTGTCTCCCGGTGGTCGCCACTGGGAGACCCACAGATTCCCTTCCCGGTCTGCGAACAGCTCGCCGTGCGCGGGGCGCGCCTCGGGCGCGCGTGCGCTCTCGACGACCCGCGCGCGCACCTGCTTCCAGATGGGCCGGACTTGCTCGTCCGTCACGTACGTCGTGTTCCACCGCTCGAGATCGCCCAAACTCACCGGCTGCGGCTTCATCGCCAACCGGATGCGCAGCTCCTGCGTGCCGCGGGGATCGAGCGCGCGCACGTCGAACTCTCCGCTGTGCGCAACGAACAGCCGCCTCGGCCCGGCGGCGATGTGCGTCTGCGGCCACCCGGGTGGCAATGCGTACATCTGTGCGGTCTCGCCATCTCCGCGCAGGACCACCAGGTACATCTGATGAGCGGGCGTCCAGCCCACCGTGTCCAGCTCAGCGCCGCCGAGGCGCGCCAGCACGAGCAGAGATGAGTCGCGGACGGGCCCGTCGCGCGGTGTCGACGGGTCTGATGGCTTCTCGTCCAGTACGGCTACGAAGTGGTCGTCCCGGAAAGGGCCAAGTACCGTACGAACGACCCATTGCATGCTGCGTAGCGGTAGCGTCCCCTCGCGTAGCAGGGTACCGTCCCACGAGAAGTAGGAAACCCGGTCACCGCGGGCATCGTACGCAACGAGCGTGTCCCCCGGCAGCGCCCACAGCCCGGCGAGGGCATCGAACTCGCCCGGCCCGCCACCCCGCCGGCCGATCCGGCGTAAGAAGGTCCCATCCGGCGCGAACAGACGTACTTCCTGCGCCGCCCCGCCGTCAGCAACTGCGATCGCGCCGTCCTCGAGTCTCACGGCCGCCCGAACCTGGTCGAACTGCACCTCCGGCGGCCCGTCCAGTGCGCCCAGTACGAGCACGGGTTCGGCCCCAACCCGCCAGCGCGGAATGCCGCGCGCCTCCGGATCGGAGACGACGATGCGGACACCGGCGCTGTCGACGGCTCCAACACTACCTTCCGGGGCCACGCCGCCGCCGCAGGCGACGACTACCGCCGCGGCGCAAGCGCCAGCCGCCTGCAACACCCATCCCTTCATAGATTGGCCTATTCGCTCAAGAGACAACCCCTCGAAACACGCTCATCTGTGCCGAGGGCGCAAGATGCTGCAGCGCATCCCCTCTCTCCACGACGGCGAGCCGTTGCTTCAACAGCAGTGGAGATGATGCGCCAGTCTCTGCCCTCCCGCAACAGCAATCCCAAAGGTTGATCATGTTGCCTCACACTGGGGCTGGTAGACAACGGCGGGGCCACCCAAAGCGACGGGAGGATAATCCACCGAAAGCGGAGGAGGATTGGCGACCAGCGCCACAGAGCTAAGCCCCAACCGGATGAGGACATGCGCCGTCCGCGACTGCAGAGCCGTGCCGTCCCCGCCCAAGGAGAGTTCTTCTTGGACTGCTCGCGGTGCCGAGCCATAATCCTCAGCAGGCTCCGGCACCGCGTCGCGAGTCCCATGCGAAGAGCGTGAGCATCCCGCCCTCCGCCGGAGCAGGGAGGGAGGTCCGGGACCATCACACGCTCACGGGCCAGCCGTTGCTTTCTGCCGATTCGCGGCTTAGAGTGCCTAACAATACCGGCTCGGCGGGGTATAAGTGGTTATGGCAGCACC
>CALGSZ010000021.1 GCA_937901745.1 uncultured Chloroflexota bacterium
TCTACGGCAGGGTCTGGGCGCTTCTGCGCGAGCTGCAGCGCGAGGCGGACCCGGTCCCATGAGCGGCGCCCTTCGCGTCTGGTGCGGCGCGCCGTGGTCGGGATAGGTTCCGCGCACGGCTGACGCAGTGCATACAAGGGCTGGCGACGACGCGCGCGGCGACGGCGGCGAGCGCTTTCCGGACCCGGTCCTGGGCGAGCGCTTCACGGCCGCGCTCGAGCTCGCAGTCGAGCTTCACCGCGGCCAGGCGCGCAAGGGCACGCGCGTCCCCTACCTCGGCCACATCCTGGGCGTCGCCGCGCTTGTGATCGAGGCCGACGGGAGCGAGGGCGAGACCATCCACGCGCGGAGCTTGAGCGCTGGGTCGCGGACCTCCAGCGGCCCGGCCGAGGCGACGGTTGGCTGGCAGCCCATGCCTCGGCTGGCGAGCGCGATAGCCGCAGCGCCGAAGGTCACTCGTCCAGTGGATCGTCCAGGGGAGGCCAGCCGAATCCTTCCGGGAGGTCCTCCTCATCCCGCTCGCCGTAGAGCTCATCGAGCGTCGGTGGGAGGCCGATCAGCGTCCATTCCCAATCGTCCTCATCCTCCCGCTCGGCGAGGCTCTCGTAGGCGAGCCTATCTACGACGGCGATCAGGTCCCGCGCGCCTACGTATGGTCCGTCGGGGTGGCCCAGGAGGTAGTACGCGGTCTGAATCAGGATCGCGGGGTCATCGGTAAGCCAGCCAGAGATGAGGCTTTCGGCGTGCGCCGTGAACTCCTCGTCAAACACGACGATCCCCGAGTTGCACCATTGCCGGTTGATCTCCTCGGCGAGCAACTCGACCGCGTCGGCGAGGAACCCCGCACATGCGGTCCCTTCCGCCGCGAACGCGGCCCTGAGCTCCCAACCGAACTGCTTCGCCCACTCACGCAGGCCCAACCGGCAGTGCTCACCAGAGGGCATTGCCCGTCCGTCCATGTCGTACTCCTTTCTTGTCGCGCCCAAACCGGACGCGGTTGATTTCTCGATGAGTTAGGAAGCCCTGCCACCAGCGCCGCGGCGCGGCTTCAGACCCATGCCTGATCCGCAATCGCCGGATCCGGAGCCACGCGGGTGCAACCGTCAACCGGGCAGCGAAAGCCCCCTACTACGGCTTTGCCGTGACCCTCCACGACGAGGGGCCCCACGACGGTGCGCGTATGGTCGCGCGGCACGATTTGCCCCCGTAAACCCTTCCAGGTTTGCGTTACATCTCTCCTATACGGTCAACACAGAGGGGGGTACACCTGTGGGCTGATGACGCCCTGAGAGAGAGCTCCGTCAGCAACGCCAGGTGGAGGTTGGCGATCGTGTGGGGCGAGTCGAGCCTCACGTCGAGCAGCTTCTCGATCCGCGCGAGCCGGTACCGGAGCGTGTTGCGATGCACGTTCAGCCGGCGGGCGGCCTCGGCGACGTTCATGTCTGAGTCGAAGTAGGTCTTGAGGGTCTCCAGCAATCGCTCCTGGCCCAGCAGCGGCCGCAGCAGCTGCCCCACCTTCTGGCTTGCGACCTCGCGGTCGCAGGAGGCAAGCAGCCAGCTCGCGGGGTCGAGCTGGTCGAAGGTGGCCACGAGATCCCCGGTGTTGCGCGCGTGCTCGAGCGCGAGCCGCGCGTCCACAAGCGACTGTGACGCGTCGCCGAGGGTGCGGATGGCGCGGCCCACGCCCGCCCGCAGGCCGAGCTCGCGGACCTTGCCGGCCAGGAGCTCCGAGTCCAGCTCCTCCTCGCTCTGCACTACGCCGGCGATCTGGCCGTCGACCGCCGCGACGAGGAACTTCGCCTTGGTGGAGGCCAGCTCAGCCTCCACCGCCTGGGCGGCCTCAGCCAAGGCATCGTCGGGCATCGCGCCGGCGGCGGCGTCGCGCGGGGCCCAGACCACTGCGCGCGCGGGCGCGGTGAAGTCGATGCCGAGCGCCTTCGCCCTGTGGTCCAGCGCGACAGCCTGCTCGCCGGCGCGCGATCCCCGCCGACTACCGCGGGCCGGCGAGGACCTTTGGTCCGGCTCCCGCGGGGGGCGAGGGGACAATCTGGTACTACCGCAGCCTCGCCGTGGTCTTCTCGCGGCGGTGCGATGGGCGCCTTGCGGAGGAGCTTGAGCGCACCGTTGCCGAGCTTGAGCGGCTAGTCGGGGCGGCGGCCACCGCGCGCCCGTCGAACTGAACGGCCCCCACTCCCCCGGCGTCGAGTTCTTCTTGTCGGAGATGCGGTACGTGGCGATAGTCCCACCGATGCCGAAAGCCAGCCAGAGGGCAGGGCTCCGCTTCGCCTGGGCCTCCTACCGCTACGGCGAAGAGCCTGCACACAAGGACGACCAACTACACGAATTTCAGAAGTGCTAGCGCTCTGGGCCGTCCGCCCGTGATCGACAACGAACGGCGCGGTGATCACGTCATCAGACCTGTGGCGGGGTCGAGGCGCCGGAGCGACAACTATCTTGGACTTTCGTGGGGTACCGCCTCATAGACCTGTTCGCTGGCTGTGGCGGCATGACCGCCGGATTCCTCGATACCGGGCGATATCGGGTGATCCTGGCAGTCGAGAACGACCGCGATGCCGCCGACACCTACGCGCTGAACTTTGGAGGCGAGCATCTGCGTCTCGGCGACATCGAGGACGTCGCCGAGTTTCCCGAAGCAGACGTCATCATCGGCGGCCCCCCGTGCCAGGGGTTCTCGCCGCTCAACCGCCAGCGGACCGCGACCCTGAGCCGCAGCCTATGGCGGGAGTACTGGCGGGCGCTTCAGCAGGTGCGCCCCGCCGCGTTCGTCATGGAGAACGTCCCGGAGCTACTACAGAGCCCGGAGTACGTGTCCTTCTCGGCGCTCGCGTGCGAAGCCGGATACAACGTCCGCGGCGAAACTCTGAACGCCGCCGACTATGGCGTTCCGCAGCGTCGGCGCAGGGCCATCGTGATCGGCATCCTGGATCCGGATGGTGATCGGGAGGTCCCGTGGCCGAAACCGACGCACGGACCGGATAGGGCTCCCTGGGTCACCGTCCGAGAGGCCCTCGCAGGTCTCCCGCTGGAACCTGACGGGAAGAACTGGCATCGCGCGCGGAATCCGCGCCCGGAGTCCCGGCTTCGGTACGCCGCCGTCCCACGCGACGGCGGGAATCGCCACCAGATGCAGGAGGCCCTCGAGCGCCGGGGCCTCGGGCATCTCGTCCCGAGGTGCTGGCGCGAACACAAGACCGGAAGTCACGATGTCTTCGGCCGGCTTTGGTGGGACCGTCCGGCAGCGACGATTCGGACCGAGTTCTACAAGCCGGAGAAGGGCCGGTACCTTCACCCTGAAGCCGATCGTCCACTCACGATCCGCGAGGGTGCCCTACTACAGACGATGGAATCGTTCGAGTTCCCCGAACACCAGTCGATGACGTCGATCGGTCGCCAGATTGGAAACGCAGTTCCGCCCCGACTCGCGCAGAGAATCGCGGAGGCGCTAGCCGATCACCTCTACTCCCGAGGGGCACATCCCGGCATTCGGGAGCCCGAGCCCGACTACCAGCCGGCATGAGATCCGCGGCCCCGTCCAGCCCGCATGCGACCGCGACGATGCGGGCGAATCGCGGCAAGGACACGGGCCCGGAGCTGCTGATTCGACGCCGACTGCATTCCGCCGGGCTTCGCTATCGCGTTCACCACCGCATGCGACTCGCCGAGGTCATTGTGCGGCCCGACATCGTCTTCGTTCGTCGCCGCGTCGCCGTCTTCATCGATGGCTGCTTCTGGCATGGGTGCCCCATCCATGGCTCTTGGCCCAAGGCGAACGCCGACTTTTGGCGGCAGAAGATCGAGGCCAACCGCGCACGAGACGCTTCGCACGATCGCGCCCTGCGGGAGGCAGGCTGGTACGTGGTGCGGATCTGGGAGCACGAGGAAGCCGACGAGGCAGTTGCCCGAATCCGCAAAGCCTTAGGTGCCCGCGAGTAGCTGCGCTTGCCGTCAGCGCGGCGCGCGTCTACTCGTCGCCTGACTCGTCGAAGAAGAGTCCCGCGGCGTCGGCGGCCCCCTCGATGAAAGACTCGCCGGCGGCGATCAGATCCTCGGGTACGCGGGGTTCAGGTGGCCCCTCCGGAAGGGCTTCGAGATACCGCGACGGCTCGGGCTTCGCTGCGATCCAGGCGGAGAGCGCCGCCGCGTCGATTCCCGGGTCGGGCGCCACGACGTCCAGCGCTGTGGTTCTTGCAAGCATGTTCGCGGCGGTCGCGAGCAGATTGATCTTGCGTGTGCGCTTCGCAGGCTGGCCGTTCGGAAGCACGACCCGGTTCTCGGGCCAACATCAGGTCTCGGGCCAGCGCGCGGTTCCCCCAGTAGGAGTCTGCCGTCTTGCCGGCGATGCGACCGAACCACCCAGGGCCGGCGAATCCCTTGCCGTCCACGGCGTGAAACGCCAGCTCGCTGCGCCCGATGAGTCGCCCTTCGGTGCGCCCGTCCTCGGGCGCAGCCAAATCCGAGTTGAACAGAACCGTCTAGAGCGAGGAGGATCGCCACAGCACAGCCTTGCCCAGTCCGAACGCGCCCCCGGCCGCGCTGCTTCGCTTCTGCGAATCGAGGTTGTTTCGTGTGAGGGCCGCGAAGTTGCTGCCTTCACCGCGCTCCGCGCCGGTCAGGCCCCACGTGCCGTGCTCCTCGATGCGGAGCATCGTCAGACGACCCTTTGATTCGAGCTCATCAAGGCCCCGCTGGAGTGCCCGACCGAGCTTCTGCCCCGATCGCGCCGAAGCCGCAATGTGCCGCTGCAGATCGCTCCATCTCAGCGCAGCCAGGAAATCCTCCAGCCGGCTGCCCTCCACCGTAATCACCCGGAACACAAGTGATGCGGTCGAGTCGCGAATGACATCCAGCGTGTTTTGGCCGACCTCCCGCACGAGCGTGTCCAGATCGGGGGTGAACGCCCAGATATTCGCGTTCCCGTAATCGAGCGCGCCGTCCTCTGGTACTTCCCGGAACCGCCACCCTGCCTCGGCCTGGTATTCAGCGCGCTCGCGGTCGATGTCCACAAGAGGGCCCGTGCCCTCTCCGGTTTCGAGCCATACCGGATCCACGTCGAGAACCTCGGCAAGACGGTGCCGATCCTCCGGGCCCGGCCGATCGGTGCCGCGAAGCCAGCCCAGCACAGCGGTCACGGGCACGCCCACAGCCTCAGCCAAACCGAGATCGGACAAACCCCGGGCGTCGCACGCCTCGCTAAGCCTCGTAGCGAACTGCGGACTCATTTGGACCTCGGCGTTTCGATCCCGGCTTCGCGCACCAACGCGTCGAACGACGGCATCATGAGAAGGACGGAGCGCGCGACTGCCTGCTTGGCGACTAGAAACTGCTCCTCATCCAGTGGCTGGCTGCCGTTTCTGGATTTGAGCTCCTCGTGGAGGAGGAGGAGCCCCAATCCGGTTCCGACCGCGTACCGGTCAGACGCCTCCTCGGTGCCTTTCTCGGTCAGCTCCTTGGCACGGGCCGTGATGTACTTCTTGTATGGCGCATAGGCCTTGTTCAGGACGATGGTGGGGATCGGCTGGTCGCCCAAGGACGCCAACTCTTTGTATTCCGCGCGCTTTTCAGCGAGGACGGCCGCCGGATATTCCTCGACGGTCCCAGGCACCGCGTTGTTCCAATCCCCGTCGTATGTCTCAGGTGTCTTCCAGAGCACGGCAACGCGACCGCCCGTCGTGGCCCGGTTGCCACCCGAACCCGATCCTCCACCCGTGCGAGCTTTCAGCTCGTCGACGACCTCGATCTTCGTTTCATGGCTGAGTGTGGGGCCGATTCCGCCAGCCGCTCGGTGCCAGTCCTCCAGGACGGCCACCAGCTTGTACTCGCCCTCCGCAGCCCCCTCTGGCACCTGCAGCTGAACCCGCACGTAACCGTCACGCAAGCGTCCGACGGCCACGTGGCGCTGTGGGTCGATCTCGGGATGGTCGATCTCGAACCGGAGCTGCCCCCGACCGGTGTCGAAGAAGTCGTCATGCGCGTCGAGCGTGTACACGAGGTAGCGCACCCGGCCATCCTCGACGATCAGACGGCTCGGACCTTCCAACACGGTGGGATCCGGGTGGGTCTCGATCCTCTTCCGCGGCCCCCGGCCGCCCGGAGCGGTCGCGGCACCACCGCCGCCTGATCCGCCCGCGGCACCCAGGTTGAAGCCACGAACGCGCAGCGCCGCTGCGATCCGATGGCCCACTTCCAGGGCGGAGCGGCCGCCACTAGCCGACGAGATCGCCTCGCGCACAAGCTCGTTGTTGATTTCAACGAGCTTGTTCCATCCGTCCAGGAAATCCGCGACCTGATCCTCGAGCTGCAGCGCGGGTTCATTCGCCAGAAGCTGCGACCGATCCGGTGTGAACAGTGCCGTTCGCAACTCGATCGGGAGTGCATCCGTCTCGACGATCACGAGGATCCGGTCGTGGAGCTTGTTGAGCTTGGTACGCAGCCGGAACTCGGAGGGCTTCCAGTGATGATGCACCTGGCCGTTCGACGTGAAGACAAGCGCATGGTCCTTGGCAACGAACCGCCTGCGCGTACCCTTATCGCCGGTCGGGAAGACCACATAGCGGACCGGCAGTTTGTAGGTGGTCCCCTCGTACGTGTAGAGCATCTCCTCGGAGTCCTCCAGGCGATCTCGGCTTGGGTTGTCGGTAAGCCGGTGCCTGAGTCCTCGGAGATACTCGTTCTTTCCGCGCGTGATCTCGTTCGTGAACCGCACCGGAATGATCGGCTTGAAGAGCCGAGTGTTGAGCACGGTGTCGAAGGATCGCTCGTCGCCCGAGCGCGCTCGGTGAAAACCCTCCACCCCGTACGAGATCAGCGCGAGGTGCGTCCCCGGATCGAAATTGGGGAATGAGCTGGCCGGGGCCGACCAGGGCGCCGCGTCGGGGTTGTCGGGCCACTGAGACGTGACCAGGTAGGAGGCGGACTGGCCCTTTCCATGCGCCTCCCATAGGATCACCGCCACAGAGATCCGGTCATCGTCCGGGCTCATCTCCGGCGCGCGGCGCGTCACCAGGACCACCGCCTTCGCGTTCCGGTACGTACTTGCGCCCCCGATTCCGAATGCGCCCTGATGCCATGGCGTCTGGGTCTTGTGGCTGGAACCGAGGGCGAAGATAGTCCTGGGAATGGCCTGAGGCTCCATGCCACAGCCCCGATCCCGATACACGATCGTCAAGCGCTTGCTGCTCCGCGTCGGCGGATCGGATTCGCGGAACGCAACCGTGACCAGATCGGCCTGCGCGCGGTAGTCCAGGGAGCCGAGCAGATCCTGCGCGGCCTCTTCGGGCGTTTCATACGGCGCCCGGCTCGGGTCACCCCATCGGTCGGCGGCGAATCGTTCGAGCACTGCGTCCTGCTCGTTGGTGACCGGCTCAAGGGCCTTGTACTCATATGACCCGCTCGCCGCCATCAAGCCGTAGTTGTTGAATCGGTCGCCAACCGGGCGGACATACCGCGCGCCGACAGCCTGCTCAATGAGGCCTGAGACCTCCCGTGCGTCGTCGAGCGTCTTGGCGGCAAGCGCCTGGCTGATGATCTCGCGATCCGTGCTCGTCATCGTCCTCCTCCCGTGTTCGAGTTTGCATTCAGCCGCTTCGGCGCCGCGACCGCTTGCGGTCGCTCATCCCGAGCCCACCGTCTCCGTGGCTGAACAATAGAGTCGCGGCGCCCATGGTTCCAGGTCTTCTCCTCCATAGCTAACCGAGGCAAGATCGTTCGCCGGTGCATCCAGGAGGGCCCGGAGAGCGCGGTTTCTGTCCTGGCAGAACTACCCTCTGGCGCGGAAGAGCTGCGGCGAAGCGCCGCCAGCAGGCGCCTGACCCTTCGCAGCGCGCGCGATCGGTAAGCGCCGTTCACTGCCGGCCCCCTTTGAGCGGGCGGCCCGTCGATCCGCTTTCAGGGCCCGGAGCAAGACTCTTCAGAAGGCGGCTCTTACGTGCCGCAACAGCATCTGCGGAGAGGTCACAGTGCTGGGCGATCTCCGACGGACCGTACCCAAAGAGATAGGCGTCGAAGATTCGTTCGCTGAGCGCACCGCGGTTCCCGACTCGAGCGCGCAGCTCCCTTAGGGTTTCGCGAGCGAGCACAATCCGCTCAGGGGCGAGGGATGTCGAGAGACGGTCACCCAAGGTTTCCGTGCCGTCTGCTCCGATCGGCGAATCCAAGGAGACCGCAGCGCTCGGAGTGGCTCGCCTGCTGCCATCCTGGTGAAAGCGTTGCGCCTGCGTCGTGCGCAGCTCCCACAAGAACGTCCGGCGAACCAATCGCCGCACCGCACTACGAGACGGCCTGTCAGATCGGTCGCAGCCGAGTTCGGGCCGCCGCATCAATGTCGTGATCGCGCGGTCGGACACCCTGTCGTGCAACTCGTCGGAGGCGGCGGCGCGACGTTCCCGGAGAACCCGCAACTCGGAGATCGCGAGACGGAGAACCTGATCCACATGCGAACCCTTGTGGTGCCCGACCGACCGCATCCGGCGACGACGTTGCGCTCCGTACCCGCCGCTCATTACGGACGCCTCCGCGTGCGACGGCTGAGCCTGGCGCTCCGCCGGCGCGCTCGTTCTGCATGCGCTCCCTCGCTCGCTCCAGGCAGTGGTCGCTCAGCTCGATTACGAGTCTGGGCTGCGGAGCGGCGCTGGCGGAGACTGCTTCTGACATCACGTACCTCCTGGTTTCGGCTTTGCGCGGAGGCAATATAGCAGTATGCCAGCAGATACGCAAGGAGTATTATGGGCGGACTGGAATACAGCGGCGGGCGCAGGGCTATATCGCGCCGGGCTGTCGAGCGATGAAGATACCCGCACCTTCTCGGGGCTGCCCGTTACCTTGTAGGCAGTCCCGCCTTCCGGGATCCCATAGATCCATGTCTACATCTTGTGCCTGGATCATTTGCATCAGCATTCGCGCGCCGTATATCCGCTATACGCAGTACCCTTTGTCTATCTCGATGGCCGACGACCAGACAGCCCTTCAATGGGAGGCGCCCCCAGAGCTGGCCACGGCGATCACCGCCGCCGTGCAGCTGCATCCCGACGCCTTCCCGAGCACCGACGCGCTCCTTTTGGAGGCCGTCAGTCGGCTCGTCTCCGAGCTCGCAACCGACCCTGACGCGGCAACGCCGCGCGGCATCGACTACGCCGCGATCAAGAAGCTCGTTGCGCGCTGGCTCGATCGGAATCTCGCTGCCGCGCCACGGGCCGCCACTCGGGTGGCTGAGTCATCCGCAGGCGCCGCCTCGCGCGCGCCCGTCGAGCCCGTGGAAATTGATAACGGCGCCGCGCTTGCCCCGGGCCGAGCTGTTGGTGACATCTCCCCGCCCCCCGATATCTCGATCACCCGTCTAAGGGAGCCCCCGCCAGGCACCGCGCTCAGCGGAAACGGCTCTCGATACGTCCTTGCGGACGAGCCCCTGTTCGGGCTCCACAACCGCGATTACCCGTCTCTGTGGGCTGCGTCACACCTGTATGAGCGCGCGGCCGACGGCCCAGTCGGATTGAAGGAGTTCCTCGCCGAGCTGACCAAGGAGGCGTGGGAATTCTCCGAGGCACTCGCGGAGCTCGAGATCAGGGGCTGGCGCAAGCTGCGCGCCCTGTTTCCGAGCAACAGACAACGCCCTGAGTCTGCCGAGGATGGCTTCCGAGCTTTCGCCGTCGGGTCGATTCACGCAGTCCGCGGTGGCGACGGCCTAAAGCGACTCAGCGGTCCCCTGTTTCAGTGGCGGCTGGCCTATGTGATCGAGGACGGCGGGAGGGAGCTGATCGGCCGCACCGCCGTCGGGGCGGAGCTCTTGACAAATCTCGCCGGCATCAGCCTGATCCTTCCCCACGAGCCCGAGTACGCACGCGTGTTCCTTGCGCACCTCATGGAGCACGCCCCGGAGGACTGGGCGCTCCTACGCCGGGTACTCGAGCTCGCCGCCGAGCGCGCAAACCGCGCAACCCTTGTCGAGCAGCTGCAGAAGGAGCGGAGCTGGAGCCCCTCCCAGGCATCGTCATACGCCGTAGGCTACGTCGGGCGCGCGCGAGAGTGGGGACTCATGGAGAGCCAGCTCTCGACCGATCGCCGTTACGAGCTCACCGAACTCGGTAGGGAGTACTTGAGCGCCTAACGCCGGTCGGGAAGCTTGGGATCCGACCGAGCATCGAGGCCTTTGAGGCGCTCCCGGATCCCAACCAGAATCTCGCGGTCGGCGCGGACGGCATCCTCATACTCAGGACGAAAACCCGTCCGGGGCTGCGATTCGGCACCTCCACTTTCCAACGCTGCCTCGATCCAGGATGCAAGCCCTGAATCCTCCTCCTCGGCAGCGGCCGCGTCACGCAATGTGTCGCCCGTGAGAACGTACCCTCGCTCCCAGCCGAGAAGGAACGCATCATGGGCGGCGATCATCTTTTCGACCGTTTCGAGACACGCCTGCCAACACGACTCGAAGCGCTTGAGCAGCCCTGAGCGCAAGAGCCCACCGAGCTGGGCCTCCACGGGCCTCTCCTCGCCGGCCAGCGTGTAGGCACTCGGTCGATAGCGCGCCATCGTGAGGCGGTCGATGCCGTCGACCACCGCCCGAAGGAGGCCCGGGTGGGCGCCGTCGATGTTGCGCTCAGCTGCGGCCGGCCGAAGGCGTGCCACACTCCTTCACCAGCCTTGGGGCATCGGCCACCGCTCACCCCTCAGACGTGGACCCAGATCCGGCCGTTCTCGGCGCGAACCGGATAGGTCTGGATGTCCTCGGAGACCGGAGGTTGAATCGCACGTCCAGTAGGGATGTGGAAGACCCCTTGATGCCTCGGGCACTCGATCGTGTCGTCCTGCAGATAGCCATCTGACAGGGACGCCTCCTCGTGCGTGCACCGATCAGCCGTAGCATATAGCTGATCTCCGATCCGGTACAAGGCGAGGAGCTGGCCCGCCGCCTCGACCTGGATCACATCGTCCTCGCCGGGCGGCAGGTCCTCCTCTGTCGCGACCTCGTGCCATTCGCCTGCCATTCCGCGCTGCTCCCTGCTGTCTGCGCCTCCGCGTCAGCCGGTGACCAGCGCCGCTTGTCCGCTGCCGTTCGACGCGGCCGCCTCGGCTGCGGCGTGCGCCGCGGGCTCCCTCTTCATCTGGCGGATGATCTGGGCGTGGCGGTCCATGTCGTCGCGGAGGTGGTCGTAGACGCTGTTCCAGAGTTCGAACAGCTCCCGGTAGAGCGCGTGACGCTCGGGATCGGGCTCGATCACCGCCTTGGTGTGGACGATGTCCTCGACCGGATCGGTCGGATCGGAGTAGATCCCTGCGCCCACCGCCGCGAGGAACGAGTCGCCCAGCGGCGCCCCCTCCTCGATGTCTGGGACGAGCAGCCGCTTGTTGGTCACGTCGGCGGTGATCTGGTTCCACAGCGCGCTCTTGGTGGGCCCGCCGTTGAGGATCAGCTGGTCGAACTCCACGCCCGCCTCCTCGGCGATCCGCACGTTCGAGTAGAGGTCGAACGCGACGCCCTCGATGAGCGCACGGATGAAGTGAGCGCGCGAGGTCGACGGCTGCATGCCGAAGAAGACTCCGGTCGCGTTCGTGTTCCAGCGCGGCGACAGTGAGTTGCCCAGATACGGCAGGTAGATCAGCCCGTCCGAGCCCGGCGGGATGTGCCGTGCCTGCGCCGTGAAGAGGTCGAACACGTTGCCGCGAATGCGCTCGGCGACGATCAGCTCGCCGTCGGCGAACATGTCACGGAACCACTTGAGCGACGCACCGGTAAATGCCATCGGAGCGTCGAACATCGTGAGGCCCGGCAGCACGTGCGGCCACTTGAGGATCCGGTACTCCTCGACGCGCTGCTCCGTGGGGATCATGATCCCCAGGTTCGAGCCGGTGCCCATCGAGTAGTAGGCCTGCCCCGCCTCGGTGACGCCTACGCCGAGCGCCGCGGAGCTGATGTCCGTGCCGCCCGCGACGACCACGGTGCCCGGTCGCAGCCCCGTCTCCTCCGCCGCGGCATCGGTTACCTCGCCGACGACCTCGTGCGAGCGGTAGATGCGCGGGTACTTCTCGGGGGGAACGCCAATCGCCTCCGCCAGGTCGGTGTCCCAGCGCTCCTTCTGGTACTCGTACGGGTAGAAGAGGCCCGCGTCGCCGGTGTTGATCGTGAACTCGCCGCAGAGGCGCAGCGTGCAGTACCCCGCCGGCGAGAGAAACTTGTGGGTCTTCTCGAAGATCTCCGGCTCGTGCTTCTTGAGCCAGAGCGCCTTCGGCTCGATGAACCAAGGCGCGATCCGGTTCCCGTTGACGTAGTTGATCCGCTCCTCGCCCACGCGCTCGCGGATCTCCTCGCACTCGGGCACCGAGCGCCCGTCCATCCAGATCATCGCGTGCCGCAACGGCCGGCCGTCCTCGCCCACTGGCAGGGTGACGCCCACCAGGCCGGAGAGCGCGACGCCGCCGATCCGGTCCGCGAAGCCATCGCCCTGGGCGATGCAGCCGCGGATACAGCTGGCCACGGCGCCCCAGTAGTTGTCGGGATCCTGCTCCGCCCATCCGGGGTGCGGATGGAAGAGCGGATGCTCAGCCGAGGCGAAGGCGACTACCTTGCCCGTCTCGCAGTCCAGGATGCTCGCCTTGACATTGGTCGTCCCGATGTCGATGCCGAGCGATAGGTTCTTAGCCACAGTCACACCTCTCTCTCCCACACAAGTGACAAGACCCTGACGATCACGCTTCCGCGGGCGCCGATCGACTCGTGCGCGGTCGCGTGATCGTCAGTCGCCGAAATCCATCCGAGTGGCGAACTTAAGACGAATCGTTCATCAGGCTAGGTCGTCCTCGATCCTCGGTATCGGCCTTCCAGCCCGAACGTCCTTGATCAATGACGTGTGCACCCGCACGTAGCCGTGCTCCACTGGGTGCTCCGGCAGGTGCTGGTGGAACCGCCCCAGCGCGTGGAACGGCACCGACGGAGCCAGGTGATGCGCAGCGTGGTAGGGCATGTTCCAGTAGAGGAAGCGGATCAGCGGGTTCGTGAGCGTGGTGCGGGTGTTCGTGAGCGGGTCCGGGCCCTCCTCCATGCCCGTGTGCTCGGCGATCCGCAGCATCCGCAGGACCGGCTCGCCCATCATCCGCGGGATCACCCAGAAGAAGAGCACGGGCTGCCACCAGCCGGTAATCGCGACGCCGGCGGCGATCGCCAGGTAGAGCAGCAGCAGGATCTGCGACTCGCGCGAGACCCGGCCGCGCTCGGACTCAGGGATGAAGCGCTGCTCGAGCTCGTTGTAGCGCCCGGTGGCCGCGCGGTAGAGCGCGCCGAACAGCTTGGGCCAGAGCGAGGCGCCGAGGATCTCGGCGAAGTAGAGGCGGAAGTTGCTCGGCATCGGCACGAGGTCCGGGTCGCGCTCCGGGTCCTGCGTGTAGGTGTGGTGGTCGGCGTGCCGGTACTTGAAGTAGAGCGACGAGCGCCAGAGGACGAATCCGCAGAAGAACCCGACCACGTTGTTGAGCCAGCGCCGGCGGAACGCCGTCCCGTGCGTGCACTCGTGCATGCAGGCGAAGAGCATCACGAGAACGATCCCGTGCGCGAACATCGCCGGGATCATCAGCCACCAGGTGCCGAGGCTCACATAGATCAAAAGGCCCGTGACGCCCGCGAGCGACAGATGGCCGGCCAGATGAAGCAGGGCCGGCACGTCGCTTCGCTGCTGGAGCTTGCGCAGCTCGCGCCGCTCGATCGGCAGGGGCGGCGGCGACGCCCACGGGTCGTGGGACGTGTCGGAGACCGACTGCGTCGTCACTTGACTCACCTCCGGATAAGACTTCTCGCGCAGACGAGTCTCTCCCGAGCGGCCCCGTGCGTCCAATACATGTCGGGAACGCCCGCAATAGACGCGGTCTATCCTGCCCGCGCGGCGCTCGAGCAGCGAGGACGAGCATTCTGACGCCGTTAGAGTCCCCGGCCGTGCCCGAGGCCGCCGCTCATCTGGTTGAAGCGTGCGCACGACGCCCGTACGGCTCCGAGGATCACTTGACCGAGGTGCTGGCGACCGCTTGCAGGCTTTGCCCCGACTTCGCGCGCTCGCTCGCGCGGAGGCTCGGGGCTGCTTCGGACTGGGATCCGGACGCCTCGGAGATCCGAACCCAGTACTGGCTCGGCGGGGACGCGCGAGTCGATCTCAGGCTGGGATCGCGAAACCAGGAGACTATCCTGATCGAGGACAAGATCGACGCACCGTGGACCGGAGGAGACCAGCTCGATCGGTATCGGAAGCTCTCTCCGCACGCACGAGTTGCCACGATCGTTCCGCACGAAAGACGCGCCGAAGCGAGCGAGCTTTGGCCCGAGGCCTCGGTGATCTCCTGGCGCGACGTCCACGCCTTGACTGGCGAGGCGCTCGGGCAACCTCAGGTACGTGATGCTGCCACTGCGCGCGCGTTCGTCGCGGTAGACGAACTTCGCAGCTTGATCGAGAGACTAGGGTTGGGGCCGGTGGCGCCCATCACTCGCGAAGACATCGAGGCCCTGGATCACGCGGGTCCAGCTCGAGCGCGCCTTACCGCCCTCCTCAAAGAGCTTGCAGCGTACCTGCCGCTGCGCAACAGCGACGAGAAGCGATGGAAGCTATTCCCCAAGACCGAAGGTCGTGACGATGAGCTCGGCGTCTACCCGGAGATACGCCTCGTGACTCCGTTCGACAACCCGAGCTACGAGCATGTCACGATCTACGCTGGCCTCATCGTTCGCCCGGACTCTCGGATCTACACCCCCACCGTCAAGCTACGAGACGCGGCCCCCGATGAAGCCGACCATCTCCTCGCAGCAGGCAATGTGGACGTAGAGCAGTGGGCGGGGGAAAGAGAGCTGGCCATTGCCGATCGACAGCTTCTGGAGGACCTCGTGCTCGGCAAACCCACCGGGGACGAACAGGTCCAAGAGGTACTGGAGTGGGCGACGAAGACGATCGAGGCCGCCCGCGAGGTTGCCTCCCGCCTCCGGCCCACGGCATAGCACGGCCGACGCGTGAGCGAGCATGCACCCAACGTCATCCTGGGCGAGCGCTTCACGCGCGAGCTTGAGCTCGCAGTCGAGCTGCACTCACGGCAGGCGCGCAAGGGGACCGGCACCCCCTACCTCGGCCACGTCCTCGGGGTCGCCTCGCTCGTGATCGAGGACGGTGGCAGCGAGGACGAGGCGATCGCCGCGCTGCTCCACGACGGGCCCGAGGACGCGGGAGGGGAGGAGACGCTCAGGCGGATCAGCGCGGAGTTCGGGTCGACGTCGAGCGCATCGTCGCCGCCTGCAGCGACACCTTCGTGAGCCCAAAGCCTCCCTGGCGCGAGGCCGGAGGCCTACATGGAACGCCTCGAACGCGCGGCCGACGACGAGCTACGCGTATCGCTCGCCGACAAGGTCCACAACGCCCGCGCGATCCTCGCCGACTACAAGCTCGGACGGTCGCAGAACTCGAGCGGTTGGCTGACCGCGGCGCGTAGCGCGGTCTCCCTGGCATGCATCGCAGCAGGACGAGTCCTCCTGCGCTAGTCGACTTCCACCGCGATCAGGGGCCAGAAGGCGGTCTCCGCGATGATGCGCACTCCGTACTCGCGAGCCTTCTTCGCCTTCCCTGAATTTGAGTAAGGATCGGCCGTGACCAGAACGTCCAGCTTCTTGGTCACCGATTTGTGCACCTCAAGACCAGCCGTCCGAGCCAGGTACTCCGCTTGCTCACGAGTGATGGGCCTACCGTTGAGCGTGCACTCGAGCTTTCCGGTGAAGCACACAGACTTGCCAACAAAACTCTCCGACCGCATGGGGGCTGCCTCCGTGCTCGCTCGGCGCGCAGCGACCTCGAGCCGTTCGTTGATGTCCTCGACGCCGAGTACGCCCGCGACCAGCTCCAGGTCGTAGCGCTCCCGCTCAGTGATCCTGCGGTCGGCCAGCGCAGCGGTGCACAGCGCGTCGAAGTAGCAGTGGTGGGCGTCGCTGAGATCTTCCCCGGACAGATCGTAGAGCTCCGCAGCGCGGCGCAGGTCCTCCCGCTCCGACTCGCTCAAATGCCGATCCTCAAGCGCGCGATCGAGGATCTCCAGGTACGCGCTCACGTCGCCGGAGGAGGTCACGACCTCGCCCCGTTCTCGCACCAGCCGGGAGAGAAACGCATCGTCAGTGATTGCTCGCCGTGCCGCGCGGCCGCGCGGACGTGGCTCGGCAAGCGTCGGTCCCGAGGGCCAATCCGCCGGCGGCTGTCCGCAGCCGAGCTCCGAGAGCGGCCGCTGCCGAATCGCCAGGATCCCATCCAGCACCTCGAAGAGGCGAGCACATGCCTTGGCGTCGTCGAGGGCCCGGTGGCAGCGGCCGGGATCGATCCCCAAGGCTCGGCAGCAGTCGACGAGTCTGTTGACCCTGAGGCCCGCCTCCCGGCTCAACGCGATCGTGCACAAGCCGGGAATCGGCCCCACGTCGTAACCCGCCCGACTCAGCTCGGCCTGAAGGAATGCTTGGTCGAACCTCACGTTGTGGGCGACCACAACCCGACCGGAGAGCAGGTCCAGCACGTCTCCGACGACGTCCCGGAAGCGCGGAGCGTCGATCACATCGGCGCCGCGAATACCGTGAACGTCGGTTGCCCCGAGGTCGCGCTCGGGGTTGAGGAGCGTGTGCCACTCGGTTTCGACCCCGTCGCGACCAAGCTGGATCACCGCCAGCTCAACAATGCGGTGGTTGGCAGCCGGGTGCAGACCCGTGGTCTCGCAGTCGACGACGGCCACGCCGTGGTCGTCCAGCGTCGCCTGCGGCGCTGAAGCGCGCCGTCCGAATATGCCATCGAGAATCGACACGCTGACCCCCCCAGTTCGTAGTTGTGGCTGTGAAGACTAGGCCTGCCGGGCCGTCAGGGTCGGCGGCGTGGCTTCCCATTGCCTTCCTGCAGCGCTTGCCGATCAGGTCGGCCCAGGTCTTCGCGACCTGACAGGACATAGCCATATGGCATGCCCGCGTAGCAAGCCGCCGAGAAAGCCATTAGGACTTCCGATGAGATGGCACGCATGTATCCACGCACGCTCCTCCGGGGGGAGGTAAAGAGCGAAGCGGAAGTCAAGGTCTTCCGCGCGCTTCGCGACCAGCTCGACGACGAGTGGGAGGCCTACCACTCGGTGAGCTGGATGATGCGCGACCACGCCGAGGGTGCCGAGGACGGCGAGATCGACTTCGTGCTGTGCCACCCCGAGCGGGGCATCATCTGCCTCGAGGTCAAGGGCGGCGGGATCGAGTGCCGGCACGGCGAGTGGTTCCGCGTCCTCGACGGCGAGCGCACGCGCGTGCCCGATCCCTTCACTCAGGCGCTCGACCACCGCTACGCGCTCAAGCGCAAGATCGCCGAGCAGGACGGCTGGCAGGACCACGAGCTCTTCATCGCGCACGCGCTCGTCTTCCCCGACATCACCGTGCACGAGCTCGTGCTCGCGCCCGACGCGCCGGCGGAGATCATCATCGACCGCCACGGCGTCGCCGAGTTCCCCGCCGCGCTCGAGCGCGCGCTCGCCTACCACCGCGGCTCGCGCGACAAGCGGCAGATGCCGGGCGAGGAGGGCGCCGCGATGCTGCGGGAGCTGCTCGCGCGCGACCTCTTGATCCGCGTCCCGCTCGCCAGCCGGATCCTGGACGAGGAGGTCGAGCTGCAGCGGATGACCTTCGAGCAGGCGAGCATCCTCAACCGCTTCGGGCGCGAGCGGCGGCTGGTCGTCTACGGGTGCGCCGGCTCGGGCAAGACGATGGTTGCCGTCGAGCAGGCAAGGCGCGTCGCCGAGGCCGGCGAGCGCGTTCTGTTCGTGTGCTTCAACAAGCCGCTGCGCAAGTTCCTCAACGAGCGCTTCCCGCACGAACGCGTCCAGTACTGGAACTTCCACGCGCTCTGCGTGCGCCTCGCGGGCGAGGCCGGCGTGGAGCTGCCCAAGTACGACGGCAACCCGCCCGCGCGCTACTGGGACGAGGAGCTCCCGGACGCGCTGGTCGCGGCCATCGACAAGCTCGGC
>CALGSZ010000022.1 GCA_937901745.1 uncultured Chloroflexota bacterium
GCGGTGGGCCGACCGCAACCGCAACCTCGTCGCCGACCGCGACGAACACCGCCACGAGTGGGCCAAGCCCAACCCCAACCCCGACCAGCACCGCAACTTCCACGCCGGGCGGGACACCCGGAGCTGGCTCGTTCGTCGAGCAAAGTGGCTTAGTCGCAATCGAGGCCGAGCACTATCACGCCAAGATCGACCGTAACGGCAAGGCGTGGGAGCTACGCACCGATCGGCCAGGCTACGTGGCCCAGGGCTTCATGATCGCGTTGCCCGATGGCTCCCCCAGCGTCAAGACCGGCTACTCCAATTCGACGCCGGAGATGCAGTATTACGTCCAGTTCCAGACGACCGGCACGTACTACATCTGGGCGCGCCTGCTTCCCGACGATGACGAGGGCAATTCGCTGCATATCGGCCTCGACGGCCAACCGCTCGCCAGCGCGGACCACCTCGCCGTCTTTACCTACGGATCGTGGATCTGGACCCGCGACACGATGGATGGTGTCGTCGCCACGCTGAACGTGTCGTCACCCGGCGTGCACGTCATCAACCTCTGGATGCGGGAAGACGGGACGCGCGTCGATCGGCTCGTCTTGACGACGAACAACAGCTTCGTGCCGAGCGGTACGGGACCGGCCGAGAGTCCTCGCACCGGATCCCTGCCGACTCCGACGCCGACACCAACGCCAGGACCGCCGGATCAGATCCACCTGGCTTGGGTCAGCGATCCATCAACGACGTTGACCATCGTCTGGCACACCGTGCAGCAGTCGACGCCCTCGGAGGTCGAGTTCCGTCCGGTCGGCACCACGACCTGGCAACGCCAAACAGGCAGCGAGCGCCCTTCCGGCACGACCGGCAAGCTCCACGAAGTCACGCTGACGTCGCTGACGCCTTCGACCGAGTACGAGTATCGTGTCCGCGGCGATGGCGGTACCTGGAGCCAGGTCTATCGGACCCGAACGGCGCCGGCTCCCGGACCTGCCGACTTCGATGCCATCTACTTCGCGGACACGGGGCTAATTGGGCGTACTGACGGCTTGGCGGACGGGACCGAGCAGGTCATCAACGAAATTGCCGCCATGAATCCGCTCCTCGTGCTGCCCGGCGGCGACTACGCGTACTTCAACACCGACAAGCGCTACGGCACGCTCGAGAACTCCATCGACGCCTGGTTCAACCAAGTGCAGCCGATCGCGGCGCATTCACCGATGATGCCGACCTACGGCAACCATGAGGTGCTGCTCGGCGAGAGCTATGAAGCCTGGGCCGCTCGATTCCCCTCCCCCGACGGCTTCGACAACCGCCGGAACTACTCGTTCGACATCGGCGACGTGCACTTCATCTCGATCTTCGCGGTCCAAAACTCGGGCGGGTTGACGAGCGGTCAGCTGCAATGGATCGAGCAAGACATCATCGCCGCCAAGAACCGTGGGCAGCGATGGATCATTCCGTATATGCACGTTTCGGCGTTCGCCGACGGCACCAATCACCCGTCCAATCTCGCCATCCGGCAACAGCTCGGGCCGATCTTCGAGCGTCACGGCGTCAAGCTCGTCATCTCGTCCCACGACCAGGCTTACGAGCGGTCGTATCCGCTGATCGACGTCCCGCGGACAAACACGCGCACGTCGACCTCACTGACCTGCTATTCGATGTCGGACGGCGTTACCTGGGTGAAATCCAGCCCTGGCGGGAAGAAGAGCAACATCAGTGGAGGCTTCTCGCCATTCGCGACGAATCCGCCGCCCGCTTGGACGGCCGTTCGCAATAACACGATGCACAACTTCGCTCGCATCGTCGTCTCCGCGTCGGGCGTGCTCCGCTTCGAGGCGTATGGCGTGACCGGCAACGGCTCGCCACCGATCCTCATCGACAGCTTCCGGTACACGATCGGCACCTGCCCGAGCAATGAGCCAACGCCGACTCCACTCCCGACCGCGACACCGACCGCTACCCCGGTCGTGCCTCAGGTCACTCGACTCGTCCTGGTCAACGCCGATACCGATACCGACATCGGTGAGCTGACGAACGGTGCGACCCTCGACCTGGCGGCATTGCCGACGCGCAACCTCAACGTCCGGGCTGAAACCACCCCGGCCACCGTCGGCAGTGTCGTGTTCGGGTTGGACGGCAATCCGTCGTTCCGCGTAGAGAACGGCGCGCCGTATTCGTTATTCGGCGACAGCAGTGGGAACTACAACCCCTGGACGCCGAGTACCGGCAGCCACACCATCACGGCGCGGGCGACGTCTGGTCCGAACGGGACAGGCACATCCGGCCCGACCCTGACGGTCAGTTTCACGGTGGTCAACGGAGGCTCGGCGACGGTCACTGATCTCGTGACCGTCGCCCTCGGATTACCTGGCGATGCGGCGGGAGCCAATGCTGAGGAACGCCCGTGGCCCACGGAGCGGTTGGATTCCTGGCCGACGATCGCCCTCCCTACGGGCACGCTGCGCATCCGCGCCCGAACGACCCGGCGACGACGCGTGGGGACTGCGACGGCGCAGCCTCAAGGGTTGACAGGAGGGTGACAGGCGCGCGTGTCGCGATAAAAGTCCGCGGCGCCGATGTTCTCCCGATGACGGGAGGCCAACGGCGCCGCGTTCATCACGCTTGGACCTGGAATTGCACGTGGGAACGAAGGCTCGGCCTGGCTCGCCGCGATTGATCGAGAGACCACGCAACTGATGGAGGTCGAGATGACCGTTCGCCCCGCCCGCCCCGCCCTCGCCTGTCTTGGCATGCTTGCGGCGTCGTTGTTCCTGTTGGCCGGAGTTGCGTCGTCGCCAGCGGCGGCGCAAGAGCGGGGCTGGCAGGTCGCGACGACCCCAACTCCAGAACCACCAGCGCAACCGACGCCGACGCCCACGGCAGTCCCGCCGACGCCAACAGAGACCGCGCCACCACCTCCAACGAATACACCGAAGACCGAGCCTGCCCCGCCCACGAACGAGCCAGAGTCCGGCGGATGGACTACGGGCCGCCCGCCTCGTGACGGAGGCGACTCGAGCGAGTCGCGGCCACCCGCGGAATCGGCCGAAGACGGGGCTTCCGTTCAGTCCGCGGGCTCCGCGGGGCCCGCGTCCGACGACTCCTCGGAGCCTGGTCCGCGAGCCGCGTCGTCCGAGCGCCAGTGGGAAACGGTCGATGGGCAGAGTCGCGACGCGCCCGCCTCGCGGTCGGGCCGGGAGGCGAACGATTCGACGACAAAGCGAGCCGCGCCACGCGAGATCCCTGGCGACGGCACCAATGCGATCGGCGTGTCAGCCGTCAGGAGCCAGCCGGCGTTCATCCAGACCGACAGCGGTACGGTGGCGTTCGAGCTCATGGAGGCGAACGCCTCTGGCATCACTGGAACGGCAACCCTCATCGCCAGTGACGATGGAACGACCATCATCCTCGAGGTCTCCGGCACGGCGGAGGACCAAATTGCCGCGGTCTTCTTCCGGCCGTGCAGCGATCCCGCTTCGACCCCAGACCTCGAGCTCAACCCGCCCAATATCGACGGAACCAGCGAGACGTTCTTGGCGGATATCTTCTTGGACGATTTGCGCGGCGAGGCGTCGATCGCGGTCTATACGACGTTGAACGACGAACGGTTCGACTTCGTCTGCGGCGATGTCCCGGCGGGAGTACCGGCCGACGAGGAGCCCGCGGAAGGCGCCGCCACTCCGACTGATGAGTCAGACGCCATCACCTCCACGGGAATCGGCTCCACGGCGATGCGAACAGCCAGCGACGCGCCGCTCCTGACACTCGCCGGGCTCGCCACGGCCCTCGCGCTGGGAGGAATGGTCGCGCGACGCCGAGCGTCACGCGCCTAGGCTCACAGGCTCGAGGTAACGACGCAACTCTGCTCGCTGCCCCATGCAGTCATCGGCGCAGCGCGACTGAGGGATACGCGTTGATCCCGTGGGGAAATCTCACCCGCCGTTCGCGAGATGCGGGAAGATCAGGAAGAGGGAGATATTCGTCAGGCTGTGAGCGAGGATCACGCCCGCGAGCGTTCCAGTCGCGCGGACGACGGCGCTGAACGCCAAGGCAACCCCGAAGACGAAGACGACGTCGAGCGCCGAGCGATGACCCACGTGCAGGATGGCGAAGACCGCGCCGGCGTAGACGATGCCAATCGGCACGCTCAGGTATTCGGACGCCGCGCGCTGGAGCACGCCGCGGAAGATCACCTCCTCGGTGAACCCCGTGCCGAGCGCGAGCGTGATCACCGCCGCGAAGACTGGCAATGGGCTGAGCGGATCGACGAGCGGCTCCGGAGTCAGGATGCGGTACTCCGCATAGCCGAGCGGTAGGCCGACCAACCCGATCGCCGCCGTTATCGCCAGGTTTCTCGGCCGGAGATCGAGGCGTAGCCCGAGGTCATGCCGGCTGTAACCGCTAGCTTGGGCGGCGGCCCACGCGGCGATCACCATCGGCGAGGCAGCCACCAGATACCACGCCACTTGGGGAAACTCGGTCAGTGGCATGGCGAGCGAGACGATTCGCGTCAGCGGCGCCAGCGCCAGCGCGGCGGCGAAATTCGCTCGTAGCCGCTCCGGTGTCCCCGTCTCACTGCCCGTGACCGGTCCCGCGACGTAGGCGGCGCGGGCGCCGTCCGCGACGAGTATGGCCAGCAGTATCGCATGGACGATGATGCCCCATTGGATGTCGACGAACGCCGTGATGACCTCGGCCAGCCCCATGATGACCAAGGCGACACCCGCCAGCGCCGGCATTCCGGAAGCGGCGCTCCGCCGAGAGGGTGGGCCGACCGCGTCAGGAGCTACGACTGACGGAGGTACTCCGGTCGGCAGACCGGGCGCGAGCCGCGCGACTATGTCCGACCAGGTGAGATTCGGGACCGGAAGCCCGGTAGCATGGCGGTCGCCGCGCTCGAGACGACGACGGAACAATTCGGTGGGTATCGCGAAGGATTTCCAGCGCTCGGTCGCGAGATCGCCAGTCGAAGACTCTGGCTCCGAAACGATCTCCTTTGCATCGGCAACGATCAGCTCGCCATCTTCGTCCACGGCCACCACCTTCGATGTCTGGGCCCCTTCGCCGGAGCCGTTGGGCGCGAATGGCTGCACGAGGGCGGCAAGCCACAAAGGGCCGATCTCGGTCCGTGGATCGAGAAAGACGAGAACGTCTCCCTCGGCCCAATCCGGCTCGCTGAACGGCTCATCGCTCGCCGGGTGGCCTGGGCCGATGTCCGAAACCGTGACGTCGGGCATGATCGCCGGTAGCCGAGCGATCGCTTCGGCTCCGCCCGCGTCCGCCGAGACGATGATCTCAATCGGGCCGGGGTAGCTCTGGCAGAGCACGGCAGCGAGACTTGAGACGAGCTCGTCCGGGGATTCGGTCTTGGGGAGGACGACAGTGACGCTGGACATCCCGCCCGTGGACCTAGATTCCTCACGAGACAGCCAACGCTTTCGGACGCGGCGCCACGGACGGCCCTCGGCCGGCGTGGCGAGCTCCACGCTAGCGGCCGACTCGCTTTCGATCTCCTCAGCAGGGATTGCTCGGTCTGCGGTGGACTCTCGAGGCATACGCGCTTTGCGACCCGCTTCGATGAATCGGGTGAATGCGGGAGTGCCGACGCGCGCTTTGGCCCGCGCGGAGCGCCGCGCCCGGAGCGCCGGCCCGATCAGCCCGACGCTCATCTTGAGACCGAAACGCGCCTTGTAGCTGCGGGCAGAAACCCGATGAGCGCGCGCCGTATGGCTACCGAGATTGTCGAACCACCGGCCGCAGATGTGGCATTGGACGCGTTCGCCGTCATCGGTCAGGATCCCGTGGTCGCCATACGGCGGCGTCGGCAGCGTGGCTCGACGGATGCCCCTCCTCCTGGCGACCTCCCGCGGTGGGCTCGAGGCGACAGGCGGGACAGGGTCGATCGGCGACGGCGGCGTGACGATCGCCGTCATGGCGCGGGATCTCCCGCTGCAATGCCGTTGACGATCAGGCGGAGCTCGCGGTATGGCTCTGCATCTTCGGAGCGGTCGGTCCGGAAGAGCTCGAACGTGACCGGGAGATTCTCACCTTCGCTCTGAACGGTGAAACGGACGATGCCGGTCCACGTTTCACCATCTTGCAGCCGAATCTCCGGGAGCGTTTCGACGGCCACGCCGGCGCCGCCGATCGCGACACGGTACGTCACCGTCCGATGCTCCCGGTTCGTGATGCTCAGTTGAACCTCCGCGGGCTCCCCGACGACGATCTCACGAGGGTAGAACCGCGCCTCCCCGGCCGCGTTGTGGAGCGCGAACTCCGTCAGGGACTCTCCCATGATCCGCGAGCGCACCACATCGGCGCCGCCAACGAGGATCAGCAAGGTCGCGATGCCCAGAACGACCGCGGCGACCCGAGTGGAACGATTCCATTGGCGCGGCGGCGGAATCCGGTGGAAATCGAGCTGAGCTCGATACCGTTCGGCGTCGGGGAGCCGAGCGCGAAGCGCGCCTGCCGTCGCCGCGCCCGCGGCAACGACCAGCGCCAACCCGATAGAAACGGTCGTGGCATCGATCCTCCAAGGTGACATGTCGATCGCGAGCGCAAGGGGCGGGATGGTCGCCAGCGACAGGGCGACGCTCAAGCCCGCTCGCGCCATGCCATCCGGGCCGTCGCGGCTCGGGAAGAGCGCCGCCGCAAGCGCATACCCCGGCAGGCCGAGCACGAGCGGCAGCCCGAAGATGACGCGGAGCGGCACCGGCGCTCCCGCCGTCGCCGTGGCGGCTCCCAACAGCGCCAGCACACCGACGATCAAGAGATCGCGCGGGATATGGCCGACCGCGACGCCGACTCGCGAGTGCGCGAGTGGGTTCCCGAGCGCAAGCAATGGCCGCGCTGGCAGGCGGATGCGAACCGTTTTCATCTCCGCCTCTCCAGACCCGAACGCGCCACGCCGAGGACGAGTGGGTCATCTTGCTGGAAGCGCGCGAGCCCCGGCAGTGAGCCAGACACCAGCTGACCGCGCCCGTCAAGAATGCGCCAGTACGGCGAAGCGACGATCACCCGGAGCCGCATCACGCGCGAGTCGGGCTTAGGCGAGCGGACTGAACATCAAGACCAGCTTGGTGAGGATGATCGCCCCAAAGGCAATCAGGAGGGGGAAGACACCGACACTGAAAACACGCCCCGCCGACTGAGTGCGATCATCTGGGGTAAACGTCAGGATTTCCTTTGAGATGAGAAACCCGATGAGGAGCAAGACGACGACGAGCGCGATCGTCGCCCCCAGGCCCAGAGTCGTCACACTGGCGATGGTTGTGGTGGTCACTGTCGTCGTCATGGCCAGCATCTTCGCATAGACCAGATGGCAGGTCAATTGAACGTACAGAGGGCGAAATCTTCGGGCAGGCGGGCCCGGCGTCTCGCTCGATGACATCCGCACGCCGTGATGTACGTTCAGTTGACGGGAAAACGGTCGCTCCATACAGTACATCCGAGTTACCTGGAATCGTTACGGTGTTTTCCGCGGCCGCATCGTGCGGGCATTCGTTGACCGCACCGATTCGATGTCTTTCCGGAGGGTCGTGTGCCACTCCTTTCGAGCGAAATAACGCGGCTCAGCGGGGCAGCGGCGTTGATCTGCCGGCATGGCGACCATTCGCTAAGTCGCCGTACCTCCACTGGCCGCGCACGAGAGTCACGCTTCATTGCACACGACTGGACGACCTTCGCCGCCGCGCGCTGCATGGCGATGCGTCGCTCGCATAACGCGGTCGGCGGCCGCATCCGCAACGCCCGCGACAGTCGCGACGACGAGAGGAGACGCCTCAATACCACGCGCGGCGGGCGAGGGTGCCGGATCAGATGATGGAGCGTTCACTGCGCATCGCCCATGTCTCTCCCACCTTCCCGCCGTACCACGGCGGAACCGGCAACGTCTGCTACCACCAAGCACAGGTGCTCGCCCGGCGCGGACACGACGTTCACGTCTTCACCGCCAACTATCCGGGAACTCCCGCTGATCCGCCGGGCGTCACGGTCCACCGGCTTGCCGCGCCGATCCACGCCGGTAATGCCCCGCTGATGCCGTCGCTGCTGTGGCGGCTGCGCGGCTTCGACGTCATCCACCTGCACTATCCCTTTCTGTTCGGCGGGGAGCTGGCGGCGTTCTCGTCGTGGCACTCGGCGGTCCCGCTGGTCATGAACTATCACAGCGACTTGATCCCCGTGGGTTGGAAGGGCCCCATCTTCAGCGCCTACGAGCGCGTCGTGAGCCCTCGGCTCTTCCGCTACGCCAGGCGAGTCATCGTCGTGACCGCCGCGCACGGCCGGACGGCGCGAGCGGCGCCGATCCTGGCGCACCGTGGCGAGGCGGTCATCGAGATTCCGAACGGCGTTGACCTTTCCGTTTTTCGGCCGCTCGAGCAGCGGGATCGAGATCTCGCGCGGGAGAAGCTGGGCCTGCATGGCGAGCGAGGCAAGCGACCGATCCTCGTCTTCGTCGGCTCGCTCGATGCCGCGCACCACTACAAGGGCTTGCGCGTCCTCCTACGCGCGTTCGCGGCGGTCCGCACTCGCGCGCTGCTAGTCGTCGTCGGCGACGGGAATGACCGGCGGCGCTACGAGGCGATCACGAGCGAGCTAGGGATCGCCGATGACGTTCTCTTCGCCGGCGCCAAGCCGCCACCAGAGCTCGCCCGCATCCTCGGCGCCGCCGATGGCCTGGTCATGCCATCGGAAGTGCCTGAGTCATTCGGCATGGTGCTCATCGAGGCGATGGCTTGCGCCATCCCCGTCATCGCGTCCGATTCGCCCGGTCCCCGGTCCATCGTTGACGAGGGCCGCGATGGCTTCTTCGTCCCTCCGGGCGACGTGCAGGCGCTGAGCCGTGCCATTGAGACCTGGACCGAGATCGGCGACGCCAAGCGACACGCGATGGGCTGCGCCGGTCGCCGCAAAGTCGAAGAACGCTACGGCTGGAGCCGCATCGGTGACCAGCTCGAGGCTCTGTACACCGACGTCATGGCAGAGCGGAGTCTGTGCCGTGCTTTCTGAGCGAACCAGTGATCCGGCGCCCGTGCTGCCGGTCGAGTTACGCGCTGCGATCGACGTGGTGGTCAAGCATAGCCAAGCAGCGGAGGGACAAACAGCTGGCCGCGTGCTCGGTCAACGCCAGTTGACGCGCGCGCTGGAAAGCTGTGTCCCCGTCACCGAATCGAACTCAATGGTGATCGCGCTCGGCGCTCCGCCGGATGCGCTCCGATCCGCTGTCGCCTCGACCATGCCCGATCGGATCGTGACGATGGTCGGCAGCCGCTTCGACCGCTCCCTGAAGCCATTCCGCGCACCCGGTCGCGTGGCGCTGCCGACTGATCTGCCACGCGCCGAATGGGACGCAATGGGTTACGCGCGGGTCGCGGCGACGGGCGTGCAGGGGCTCGCGGCCATTCTGTGGTCCATGGGCGAGCGCGTGTTGCGCCGTCTCGGACGTCCAGATCTCGCCGATCGCTGCCGCATCGCGATGCTCCGCACGCTCGTCGCCGCGCACCCATCGCTCCCGGCCGCGGTTCGCGTCCTCCACTATCAGAGGGTGACGACGTGACGGCGATCGATCCGGCCGCGGTGGCCTCGGCAGTCCTCGGTCTCGACCGGTGGTTTGAGACGATGCGCGGCGCTTGGCCGAGGCTCGGCTATGGCGGCCCGGTCGTCCATTGGTGGAACCACTGCCTGACCTATCGCGGCACAGGGCTCGACTGGCGCTACGAAGGAATCACCGCCGGATACCTGACGCTCTGGCGGCGGACTGGCGACCGACGCTGGCTCGACAAGGCGGTCCGCGCCGGCAACGACCTGGTCGTCGGCCAGCGAGCGGACGGCCATTTCATCAATTCCCGGTTCGAGCTCAACCCTGGCGTCGGCGGCACCCCGCACGAAGCCGCGTGCGATGTCGCTTTGCTGCTGCTCGCCAAGGAATTGAGAGGGCTCGGGCTTGCCGAGCGGCCGTATCTAGAGGCGGCGCGGCGCAACCTGGAGGCGTTCTGGCTCAGCCGGCTTTGGCACGCGCCATCCTCGACGCTTTGGGATGCCCCGGGCGTGCCGAGCTTTGTGCCAAACAAGGCTGCAACCTTCGTCGAGGCGATCCTGCTGCTGCGCGAGCTGACCGGCGACGACAGCCTCGTCGAGCGGTACGCCATCCCGACCGCAGAGCGCATCCTCGCGATGCAAGTGCGCCGGCCGGGAGACAAGCTCGACGGCGCGATCGCCCAGAACCGCTTCGGCGACCGCGTCGTGACGAGCTTTTTCCCGCTCTACATCGCCCGCTGTGTTCCCGCGCTGGTGGAGCTTGCCGCGTTGACCGGCGAGACTCGGTTCCGGGACGGAGCGCTGGCAGCCATCGCTTTCATCGCGCGCGTCCGCGAGCCGGATGGCGGCCTGCCGCAGGTGCTCTATCCCGGCGGTCGTTCCAATCGGCATCCCCGGTGGATCTCTGGAGCGGGCGACGTCGTCCGGGCGCTGGCAGTCGCGCGGGATCTGGGAGCCGACGTCGATCCGGCGCCGACGGTCGCGTGGCTGCTGCGGGGCGTTCGGCCCGATGGTCGGATCGCCACCGCGGAAGGCTTTGGCCGAATCGTCCCTTGGATCACGCGGAGGGACCGCGCCTCCGACGAGATCGGTGTTGTCGGCTGGTGCGACAAGGCGTTCCGGGCGCTGGCTCCGCTGGCGAAGCCGGAGCTACTCAACCACGCATCGGCCGTGACCGCCGGCAACACGCGCCCCCTTGGAGTCGCGGAGGTCGTCAGGTGAGTGACGTTGCTGCCATGAGCGAGCGAGCGCTGCCGTCGGTGAGCGTGCTCTTGCCGGCGTGGAACGAGGCGAGCACGCTCGGCCGCTGCCTCGATTCGCTCCTCGCCATACCCTGGCCGGACCTCGAGATCATCCTCTGCGCCGGCGGAAACGACGGTACTGTCGAGATCGCCAAGCGGTACGCGGCTGCCCACCCACACCGCATTGTCTTCCTCGAGCAACGACCCGGCGAAGGCAAGCAAGCCGCGTTGCGACGCTGCTACGAGTGCTCTCGTGGCGAGGTGATCTACCTGACGGACGCTGATTGCGTGATCCCCGCCGAAACGCTGGAGCGGATGGTCCGCGCGGTGGCGTCGGGGGAGAGCGACGCGGCCACCGGTCCGGCCGAGCCCTTGCCCGAGCAGCGTCACCGCGCCTGGATCCGGCACCAGTGGGCGACGATTCGTGCCGTCGATCGGCAGCGGCCGCCGGAGGCGACGGGGATCCTCGGGAGAAACTGCGCCGTGCGACGCGCGGCCGTCGAAGCGACCGGTGGATTCACTGAACCCGTCGCGATCGGCACGGACTACCACTTTGCCAAGCGGTTGCTATCGGCGGGCATGACGATCCGGTTCGTCTCGGCGCCCGTCCAGACGCACTTTGCCGAGTCTATCGGCGACTATCTAGGGCAACAATCGCGCTGGCTGCGCAACATCCTCGTCCACGGACCGCGCTTCGGCGATCGCGCCGAGGTCGCCGCCATCATCAAGACCGTCTCCCTGGGAACCGGCTTGCTCTTCTGGCCACTGACCTGGCGATGGACGCGCTTGCCCGGGATCGGACTTTGGGCGCTGACCCTCGGCTGGATGACGAAGGCGCGTCTCCGGCAGCAGCGGAGCCTCGAAGCCGAGATGGGCCTGCGGCGATCCGGCGAGGTGTCCTTGCTGGTCAGCTCCGCCCTCTTCAGCCTCGTCGATCTCGTCGCCTGGGCGCGACCCGCGTTCGACCTGCTCAGCCCGAAACGGAGGCTTAGATGGTAGAGGCCCCGCTCCCTCTCCGCGTCCAACTGATATCCAAGCCGGGCTCGGCAGCGACCGGCATTGGGCGATATGCCTGGGAGATCGCCCGAGGTTTGGAGCGCTCGAACGTCGAACTTCATCTCGCGCGACTTGCCGACCCGGTACCGGAATTCGCGGCGCGGCTGAGCAAGCGGCTCGGCTACGACCTGCGCGCGTTCAGCCGGTCCTACCCGCTGCGCGCGAGCGTCCGCCGGGGATACATCACGCACCTGACCACCCAGACGCTGGCGACCTTGTTGCTGACGCAGCGTCTCCCGCGGCCAGTCATCGTCACCGTCCACGACATCCTCCCCTACCTATTGCGCGACGATCCGGAGCTCTCCGTGTACCGCCACCACCTCGACCGGTTGACAGACCGGCTAGCGATGAGCGGCCTCAAACGAGCTGACCGGCTGATCGCCGACTCGCATTACACGAAGCGTACGGTGACGGAGACGCTCGGCATCGACGAGGATCGGATCGACGTCGTCCACCTCGGCGTCGATACCGGCACCTTCCGGCCGCTGCCAGTCCCGGAGGAGTTCTATCGCCGGTACAAGCTGCCGGAGGATCGGGTCTACGTGCTCTTTGTCGGCTCGGAAGATCCGCGCAAGAATTTCCCCCTCCTTGCCCACGCGATGGCCCTGGTGCGGCAGACCGTCGCCCACGCGGAGCTAATCAAAGTCGGCGCTCCGGCATTCCCCGAGCAGCGACGCTGCAATCTGGAGGTCTGTCGCGAGCTCGGCCTTGACGGCGCGGTGCACTGGATAGACCACGTGCCGGAGGAAGATTTGCCGATCTTCTACAACCTCGCTTCCGTCTTCGCGTTCCCCTCCCGCTACGAGGGCTTCGGCTTCCCGGTCTTGGAGGCGCTGGCCTGCGGGACGCCAGTCGTCGCCGCGCGCGCCAGCTCAGTCCCGGAGCTCGTCGGCAACGCGGCGACGCTGGTCGATGAGCCCAAGCCAGCACCGTTCGCCAATGCGATCGTGGACGCCCTCGTCGCCGGGAAGCGCGCGAGCGAGCTCTACGTCCGGCACGCCAGGCAGTTCACGTGGGAGCGCACGCTCGACGGAGTCTTTCGCAGCTATTGCCGAGCGCTCGAAGCGCGCGGCTCAATGGCAGGTGCGCTATGCAAAACGTCATGACAGTCCCAACCACAAGCGCGACGGCCAACACGAACGGCGCAAAGCCCCAGGGGCGTAGGCTGAGGATCGGCTTCATTGATTACGTGGTGGAACCCGATAAGCCCGGAGTGAGCGGCCTGAGCGACAACGTCTGGAGCCGGGCTCGTGAGTTCGCGAAGCTCGGGGATGAGGTCCACATCGTCGGGCCCTACACCGTCGAGCCCGAGCCGGTCGAAGGCATCACGGTTCATCGGTATCCCATCCCACCGATTGGATATCGCAACATCGCCGGCCACACCATGCTCATTTTGCGCGCGTGGAAAGAGCTGAGGGCGATCCCTGGACTCGATGTCATCCATTCCCACGACTACCTCTCGACGGGCATCATCGCCCCGCGCTCATCCATCCCGGTCGTCCTGACGACGCCCGGGAACATCTACGAGCGCATCGCCAACGGGAACCCGTTCGATTGGACCACGACGCAAGCGCTCAAGGTCGCGGCGCGATCCTCCGCGCGATACTGCAAGCTCATCAACGCGACAAGCACGGACATGGGCCGCTGGTGGCTCCTGACCGGCGCGGAGCCCGAGCGGATCGTGGTCATCCCGCACGGCGTCGAGACAGACGTCTTCCACCGCATCGAGAATGCCGCGCAGCAGCTGCCGCTCGCTCCCGGTGAGCGCCCAATCATCTACATCGGGCGGCTCTCCCCTGAAAAGCAGGTTGACGTTCTCATACGCGCATTCGCCGCGCTGACGCCCGAGTTCGAAGAGGCTCGGCTCCACGTCTTCGGCAAGGGTCCGCAGGAGCCGGAGCTGCGCGCGCTCGCGGCGAGTCTCGACGTCAGCAATCGCGTTGTCTTCCATGGCAGCGTCCCGAAGCACCATCTGCCGCTTTGGTACTCCGCCGCCGACGCGGTCGTGCTCCCATCGAGGAGCGAGCCGCTCGGCCGCGTGATGCTTGAGGCGATGGCCTGCGCGGCGCCATTCGTGG
Source organism: uncultured Chloroflexota bacterium (assembly GCA_937901745.1). Taxonomy (GTDB): domain Bacteria; phylum Chloroflexota; class Chloroflexia; order Thermomicrobiales; family UBA6265; genus CALGSZ01. Next base: position 13,907 of record CALGSZ010000022.1, read on the forward strand.
CGACTCGGGTGTCCGGGCCGCTCGATCACATTCGGCACGGCGAAAACGGGTACCTCGTCGAGCCAGAGAACATCGAAGAGCTGACGGCATGCCTCCGGCACGTCCTGCGCCATCCGGACGAGGCTAGAGCTGTCGGCCGGCGCGGGCAGGAGTACGCCTTGCAGTCCCTCACGTGGCCTCGCTCCGTGGCGCGGCTGCGCGAGGCGATCCTCGATCGCCTGTCCTGCCCGGCGCGGCTGACGTGAGGGGCGCATGCGTTGAGTTGGCTGACACAAGACTGATCAATCGCGAGTTGAAGGGCCGATTCGGATGCTGTTGAAGCTTCAACGACCGTGGCACGGCACGCTTGTCCTCGTGGAGGACTTGCGCGCCGCCATTCAGGGTGAGGGTCTCGGCTCGCAGATGCTGCGAGGCGGCGCCTGGACGCTCGGCTTGCGGATCGCCACGCAAGTCGTCTCGATGATCCAGGTCGTCTTTGTCGCTCGCCTCCTGGCCCCGCACGATTTCGGCCTGATGGGCGTGGCCATGCTGGCGGTCGGCATCGTGGACCTCTTCACCGAGCCCGGCTTGGTCAAGGCGGTCACGCAGCGCCGAGGCGATGTCCTGCCGTACCTCAACACCGTCTTCACCGTGCAGCTTGCCCGCGGCATCATCACCGCCATCGGACTCCTACTCTTGGCGCCGACGATCGCCAATTTCTTCGATAGACCTGGCGCGGAAGATGTCGTTCGGGCGATGGCAGCCTTCGTTGTAGTGCGCGGGCTGGCAAACCCGGCCATGGTGCTCTTCACACGCGAGATGTCCTTCCGGCAGGGCTCCGTGGTCGCACTAGTGGGCTTGATCGTGGCGCTCATCGTCACCGTTCCGCTGGCCTATGTCCTGCGGAGCGTCTGGGCGCTCCTCCTTGGGATGATCGCGTCCCAAGCGTCCATGACCGTTGCCTCATACGTGGTTTCGTCGTATCGCCCGCGCCTCGAATTCGACCGGCAGAAGCTGCGCGAGCTCACCCGGTTCGGCCGGTGGATCACCGCGTCGAACATTTCCTATTACGCGCTGCTCAATGGCGACTCGATCTTGGTCGGCAAATTCCTGGGCACGGCTCCGCTCGGCCTCTATCAGTTCGCCTACCGACTCTCGAATCTCCCGGCAACGGAGATCACGCGGACACTGGCGCAGGTCTGCTTCCCCGCCTACGCCTCCATCCAGCACGACCGCGCTCGCCTGCGAGAGACGTACCTTCAAGTGCTGCGAGCGACAACGCTGCTGTCGCTGCCCGCCGCGACCGCCTTGCTCGTCGTCGCTCCGGACCTCATCGCCGGCGTTATGGGATCTCAGTGGCTCCCCGCGCTGCAAGCATTTCAGGTCCTCTGCGCCTACGCGGCGAGTCGCTCGGTAATCGCGACCACTGGCCCCCTTTTCCAGGGCGCCGGATGGCCGAGCGTTCCGCCCCTCTTGGCGGTAGGACAGCTCGTTGTCCTGGCGGTCGTGGCATACCCGGCCATGCAGAAATGGGATCTCGTGGGAATCGCGGCAGCGGTTGCCATCGCGAACACACTCGCGCTAGCAGTCGCGATGGTGCTTGCCGGGCGCTTGGTCGAAGCGCGGCTGAGCGGCCTTGCGGTCATGCTCTGGCCCGGCATACGCGCCGCCGCGATCCTCGGGGCCGCGCTTCTGCCGATTCGGCTATTCGTCGAGGCGTCTCCATACGTGAGGTTGGGCGCCGAGCTGGGAATCATGATGCTGTTGAGCCCTGTCGTGCTTCTGCCCTTGATGAGGAGCTTTCGCCGCACGGGAGGGCAGGTGTCGCGACGGCCAGCGCTCCAGCAGGCATGAGCACACCATCAGGACCGATAGGGAGCATGCGCCGATGTCTGATGAGCGTTCGAGCACCGCGCCAGCCAACCGTACGCAAGATCACCCTTCAGCCGCCGTCTGTATTCCGACCTTCAAGCGGCCCGTCTTCCTCGACCAGCTGCTGCAGAGCCTCACCAAGCTGAATCAGGACCACCTCACGGTCCACGTCATCGTCGTTGACAACGATGGCGAGGGCTCAGCCGCGCCCGTGGTGGAGCGATACCGTGAGCGGCTGCCGCGACTGGTGTACGAAATCGAGCCGGAGCGTGGCATCGCGGCGGCACGGAACCGGTTAGTGACCATCGCCAGGCGGCTCGGCGTCGAGTACATCGCGTTCATTGACGATGACGAATGGGTAGAGCCGGACTGGCTGGCGAACATGGTACGCACTGCCCGGGAGTATCAGGCAGACGCGGTCATCGGCGCCGTCGTGCCTGAGTACGATCCGGAGATCCCGCCATGGATCAGGGCGGGCAGGTTCTTCGAGCGCCCGCGGCAGCGCACTGGCGAGCGGGCGAAGAGCTACACGACCGCGAATGCGCTCCTGAGACTACAGTCTCTCGACGGCCTAGAAGGTCCGTTCCACCGAGCGTTCGACTTGACCGGTGGCTCCGACTCGCACCTCTTCGAACGCCTGATTCAACGTGGAGCCCGACTCGTCTGGTGCGACGAAGCGGTGGTCTACGATCACATCCCGCGCAGTCGCGGCAATGCGCGGTGGATCCTCAAGCGAGCGTATCGCCACGGCATAACGTACTCGCGCTGCGCTCGCATGCTGGATCCGCTGCCTCGTCGCCTCGTCCGAACGGGGCGCATGCTCTACATGTTCGGCTACGGATTGGCAAGGCTGGCGCTGTCGCTGCCGCGCGGAAAGGTCGCGACGCTCCAGTCTCTACGAGAGTGCGCTATTGGTCTCGGGGGTCTCGCGGGCGCCGTCGGTCTAACCTATCAGGAGTATCGCCAAACCCATGGACGATAGCCGGATATGCGATACTGGCACTCTACTTGCTCAGGTGAGGAGGTCGCACTTTCGCGGCACCCTTCCGTCAGCGCGGCCGCGCGGATGCCATACGAAGTGACGAGCGTTCCAGGCAAGACGGAAGGTTGGCACGAGAACACGGTGTGATCCAAGGTCAGGAGCGGTGCAGGCACGGCGCCGAGCGATGGCTGTTTGCTGGCGCTGAAAATGTATCGCTGCTAATAGATCACAACTCGTAACACTCGTCGGAAGCAACCTCCTCCAAGTAAAATGCCGCCGGTCTGTTCATGTGGCTGGCATTGAACAGATCGCTCTAGGATTCATTTCGTTCAGTTTCGTAGTAACAACTCAACTCGTCGGCGCACCAACCTGAGACTCTGGCTGTCGGTCAAATCGGTCACGAGACTACCAGCGAGCCTCGCGGCGGAGACTGCTGCATGCCTGTGCCCAAGAGTCACACCCAGGTCGGTGCCGATCCTAGAGAAAGGGCCGGAATCGATGACGTCCAACCTCGCGATTCGAGTCGTCCTAACCGCCGCGTTGATAGGACTCCTCGCTGGGGTGGTGTGGATGCCAAGTGGAGCGCCGCGAGGTGTTGAGGCACAGACCACAACCACCGTCCCGCTCTGGGGGCGCTTCGAAGCCTCAGTAACCAACACGAAGCAGTACGCCAACCCATACGCCGATGTCCAGCTCGATGTCACCTATACACGGCCAAACGGCAGCACGGTGGCGTTCTGGGGGTTCTACGACGGCGGCACGACCTGGAAGATCCGGTTCATGCCCGACCAGACCGGCACTTGGCGCTACGAGGCCAGGTTCTCTGACGGGCAGCCGGGCATCAGCGGCAGCTTCTCCGTCGTCCCCTCGAACATCCCCGGCATGCTGTCGGCAGACCCGTCCAATCCGATCTGGTTCGGCTTCAAGGGCGGCGGTCACGTCCTGATCCGCAGCCTGCACGTTGGCGACCGCTTCTTCGCCTCGAACTGGTCGGCCAGCAGCCGAAACGCCTTCCTCGATTGGGCACAGCAACAGGGGTACAACACGCTCTCCATCGGCAGCCACTATCTCAACCGCAACGCCCCTGGCCGGGGCGCGGGCTGGGACACGCCCGATCTCTGGCCCCTGAATGCCGCCGAGTATCGCGAGATGGAAGCGATCCTCGATAACTTAGCGGCACGTCGGATAATGGTTTACCCTTTCGCCGGCTTCTTCGGCCGGAACTCGGATTACCCGCGCAACCAAGCCGATCAGAATCTCTACATCCGCTACACCCTCGCTCGCCTCGGCGCGTACTGGAACATCATGCTCAACGTCGCCGGCCCGGAACCCGCCAAGGACAACTACCTCTCTCCTGACGAGATCAACCGGTTGGGTTCGGCGATCCGCTCGGCCGATCCCTTCGGGCATCCGCTATCCGTCCACACCGCCACGGGCGATGACCCGTACAAGAACGCCTCCTGGACCACCTACGGCACGCTGCACGGCCCGAAGACGACGAGCCCCGCGACGATGAGCGCCTACCTTCTGCGCAATCACCACCCGTCCAAGCCCGCCTACGCTCAGGAGACCTTGTGGTCGGGCAACCAGAATCAGCCGGCATACTCCAACACTGACCTGCGCAAGCTCGCGTACGTCATCAACTTCTCAGCGGTCGCGCTCAATTTCGGCGATATGAATGGGGACTCCTCGTCCGGCTTCAGCGGCACGATGGATCTCTCCCAGCGCAATCAGGCACGCCACGACATCATCAAGAGAGTCTGGGATTTCTTCGAAACTGTGCCGTTCTACCGAATGAAGCCTTGCCAAGATTTGGTCAGCACTGGCTTCTGCCTGGCTGAGGTAGGCCGGGAATATCTCGTCTACCTCCCGTCCAGGCAGACGGTCGACGTCCGCATTACCGGCGGCTCCTACGGCGTGGAATGGATCAACGCGCAGAACACGTCCGACGTTCGCCCAGGCGGCACGACGACTGACGGCCAGGACCTGACGCCGCCCAATGCCGGCGATGACTGGATCTTGCGGCTCCGCGCCGGCACGTCGCCCGGCGATCCCGAGCCGACGCCCACGCGCACACCGACAGCCACGGCTACTGCATCGCCGACTGCCACCGCAACGCCGGCCGGCTCCCCGACCGCGACGGCGACGGCGACGAACACTCCCACCGCATCGCCAACCGCGACGTCAACACCTACTGCCGCCCCATCGCCGACCGGCACGACGGCGCCTACCTCGACCTCGACTCCGACCGCCACGGCGACGCGAACGCCAACCGCATCACCAACCGCTACAGTGACGCCGACGCCTGGCACGTCCCCCACTGCCACCGCGACGCCGTCACCGACCAACTCGCCAACAGCTACCGCGACGCCCACGCCTACCGCGAGCCCGACGTCCTCTCCGACGCCCGGACAGAGCCCAAGCGACCCGTCGTCTGCCCCGAAAGTCGTCCGCCTGGTGCTGGTCAATGCCGAGACGGACACTGACATCGGCGAGCTAACCGATGGAGCGACACTCGATCTCTCCAAGCTGCCGACGCGCAATCTCAACGTCCGGGCCGAGACCGATCCCGCGACCGTCGGCAGCGTCCGGTTCGCGCTGAACGACAACCCGACGTTCCGCATCGAGCGGACGCCGCCCTACTCACTGGCTGGCGATCGGACTGAGGACTATCACCCCTGGAAGATCAGCCTGGGCACGCATACGATCGTGGCCACCGCCTATACCGGGCCGGCCGGGACAGGCACGGCTGGCCCCTCCCTGACCGTCAACTTCACCGTCGTGGATGGCGCCACCAAGCCCACCACCCCTGTCCCCACCACCACGACGCCATCCACCGCAACGCCACCCACCGCCACGCCATCACCGACTCCCGTCAATCCGGAAGTCCGGACGACGACCCTCGAGCCGGTGGCCGATACCTATGTTCAGGCCAATCGGTCGGAGACGAACTTCGGCATCGCCGACGACCTGAAGGTCGATGGCGACCCGGTTCAAATCAGCTACTTGCGCTTCGATCTCTCTTCCCTGGGCGGAGCGACCATTCACCAAGCCAACCTCGTCCTGACCGTCACGAACGGCTCGACCTCCTCGCAGGTGGTGCACCTCGTCTCGGATTCGTGGGACGAGTTGGCCGTCACCTATGCGACGCGACCCAAGCTCGGTGACGAGATCGCCAAGATCAACGGCGGCAAGGAAGGCAACACGCAGACGATCGACTTGACGAAGGCGGTCCAGGCGGCCGCGGGCAAATCCTTTGCCATCGCCATCGTCAGCGACGGGACGGACAGCTTCGATGTCGCCTCCCGCGAGCATCCCGACGCCGGCCCTCGCCTCGTGATCCAGCTCAGCGGGTCCACCTCCGGATCCGATTCAGTTACCCGCCCCGAGCCGACCGCCCCCGCGTCTGGCCCGGTGGTCGTCCGCTTCGTGCTCGTCAATGCCGAGACCGATAAGGACATCGGGGAGCTGACCGACGGCGCGACCATCGATCTGGCGAAGCTCCGCACTCGCAAGCTGAACATCCGCGCCGAGACCAAGCCCGCGACCGTGGGCAGCGTCCGCTTCGGATTGGACGACAAGAAGACGTTCCGCATCGAGCACGGCGATCCGTATGCGCTGGCCGGCAATAAGGGATCGGACTATTACGACTGGACGCCGAGTCGCGGCGACCACACGCTGACGGCGACCGCGTACTCCGGACTGAACGCGACTGGTAAGGCCGGCCCCTCGCTGACGATCCGCTTTACGGTCGTTGACAGCTCCCGCACATCCACGGCAGCGACCACGGATACGGTCGCGACCAAGCAGACCGCTCAGCCCACTCCAACGCCGCCCCAGGCGCTACCGACGCCGACGGTCCCGCGCGCTCCGGCGCCAACCGCCACACCGACGGCGACGCCGACCGAGGCGCCTCCTGAGGAGCCGACGGCAACGGAGGAGCCTGAGGAGGAGGAGACCGCGGCACAGTCGTGGCAGTCACACGGCAAGCCCAAGGAGACTCCCGAGCAGTAGCCTCGCTCTCAGCGTGGGTCGGGAGCATCAGAACCCGGACGGATGAATCACTCCGTCCGGGTTCTTTCTGTTGCATTGGTCGAATCGTGGAGATCAGGGGAGATGAGCGCGGGACTCAAGCCCCCGGCGCTTACCGAGATAAGCCTGCTGAAGCAGGCTGAATGAAGCTGGCGAACAAATGAGGCTGGCGAGCATTCGGTACAGGAATCACAGTAACGGCACTTCTCAGTAGCCGGTTGAAACCGGCTTATCGCGCTGAGCGCCGGGGCTCTAGACTCACCCCCTCCCAGAAGTCACCTAGGCAACATCTTTCCGCCAAGCACTCTCCGTCTATCGGTCATTTTGATCACACATATCTGTTAGAATGTATCTTAGTTCACCAGGTGTAATTTTTCTTACCAGCTCTGGAGGAGATCTCGGAATGACCGACGAGTCACGCAACGACCGCTCCCAGTTCGCACCTCGCGTCTCGCGCCGTGGCTTGCTGCGCGCGGCTGGCGCGGGCACGGCGCTCGCCTTTGGCACGCCACTTCTCGGCGCGGCGCAATCGGCGACTCCCGCGGCCAGCTCCGGCGGACTCGTTTCGTCCCGCCTGCCAAGCTCCTGGGATCAGGAAGCGGATGTCGTTGTTGTCGGCAGCGGCGGCGCGGCGTTCGCGGCCGCGGTGACAGCCACCCAGGCTGGCGCTCAAGTCATTTTGCTCGAGAGGGCCGCTTCCCTCGGCGGCACCACGGAGATCTCGGGCAACGAGTATTGGATCCCGAACAACTCCAAAATGCGGGCAGCGGGCAAGACCGATCCGCGCGAGGACGCCCTGAAGTACATGGCTCGCCTCGCCTACCCGCAGCTCTACGACCCAGAATCGCCGACGCTCGGGCTGCCTCAGCTCAACTACGACCTCATCGCCACGTTCTACGACACCGGCTATGTGGCCGTGGATGAGTTCGAGCAGTGGGGCGCGCTCTATTCCCGCGTCCAGGCGTCGATGGGCTACAGCGAGGAGCCCGATTTTGCCGACCCGGATTATCACGCGGACCTGCCGGAGAACAAAGCTCCCTACGGCCGCGGCATTCAGCCGGACCCGGATCGTGGACCGGGCCGAACCGTTCCCCAGCAGATGACCCCGTGGCTACAGGAGCGCGGCGTGCCGCTGCTGACGGAGCACCGAGTCGTTGGCGTCTTCGTGAACAGCGATGGCGCGGTCGTTGGCGTGCAGGTCGAGAACAACGGGACACAGAAGGCGATCCGCGCTCGGCGAGGTGTCGTTTTCGGCACCGGCGGCTTCACCCAGGACCCGATCAAGTCGCTCAACTTCCTGCGCGGCCCCGTTTTCGCAGGTTGTGCCGTGCCGACCTGTACCGGCGACTTCGTTGACATCGGTCTCGCGCTCGGTGCGCAGCTTGGCAACATGAACCAGGCCTGGTGGCTGCAGTGTCCGCTGGAGTTGGCGCTCCGCAGCCCGAGCCTCGTCGGTGCTGACGTCTGGCTGCCGTACGGCGACAGCATGGTCATCGTCAACAAGTACGGCAAGCGCGTCATGAGCGAGAAGATGACCTACAACGAGCGCGGGCAGGTCCACCACATTTGGGATCCCACCCGCCGCGAATACCCGAACCTCGTCATGTTCATGATCTATGACGAGGCGGTCGCGCAGGATCCGACACAGTTCGGCTTCCGCTTCCCGATCCCAATGCCGGGACAGGAAGTTGATTATGTCATCTCCGGCAACACCTGGGAGGAGCTGGCGGCGAACATCAGCGCTCGGCTTGACTCCATCCGCGGCCAGGGCTCGGTCAGCGCCCGCATCGGACCGGATGTCCAGCTCGCACCGGACTTCGTGGACCAGCTCAAGGCGACGATTGAGCGGTTCAATGGCTTTGCGGAGACCGGCATTGACGAGGACTTCGGCCGCGGCTCGACGCCGATTCAGGTCGCCTGGGGCGGCGGCACCGCCCGCCACTATGAGAATGCCAATCCGACGATGGCTCCTTTCCGCTCGGAAGGCCCGTATCACTGCATTCTCCTTGGCGCCATGACGCTCGACACCAAGGGCGGCCCGGTGATCGATACTCAGGCCCGCGTGCTCCACGCGAGCGGCGAGCCGATCCCCGGTCTCTACGGCGCGGGTAACTGCGTCGCCTCTCCCTCCGGCCAGGCTTACTGGTCGGGCGGCGGCACGATCGGCCCAGCAATCACCTTCGGCTATCTCGCCGGTAAGGGCGCGGCCGCTGAGCCGGAGAAGCCTGTCGACTAGCGGCGCACGCGATCGGCAACCCCCCGTATCCAATAGAGCGGCTCGGGTTCTCCGGCAATGTGACATCCCGGCGCGCCCGAGCCGCTCGCTTCTTCGAAGTGATCGCCGGTCGCGCGAGTCCGCCTTACTCCCCGGCTGCTTCCTTCTTGGCGATGCCTTCCTCGCTCGGATCGACGACGATCGTCCGCGATTGCTCCTTCATGAACTGCGGCACGTAGTACGGTCCGAGTCCGCCCTTGCCGGTGCTGCCGCTCGCCTTCCAGCCGCAGAACGACTGGCAGCCGGGCCAAGCGCCCGTCGTCGCGCCGCCCTTCCGGTTGGCGTAGACGACGCCGGCCTCGATTCGGTCGAAGAAGTACTCGATCTCCGCCGAATCCTCGGTGAAGATTCCCGCGCAAAGACCGTATTCCGTGTCGTTCGCCAGCGCGATTGCCTCATCGAGCGAGTCGACGGGCGCGACGACGACGAATGGAAGGAAGAGCTCGCGCTTGAAGAGCTCGTGGTCGGTCGGCAGCCCGTCCACGACCGTCGGCGCCACGAAGTAGCCTTTCGCCAGGTCGCCGTCGGTCAGGCGCCGTCCACCCGTGTGGATTTTGCCGCCAGAAGCGGAGGCGACCGCCGCCTCGTACCGCTCGACCGCCCGCTGATCGATCACCGGCCCGACGAAGACGTCCCGCTCCTTCGCCGGATCGCCGATCTTCAACTCTTGCGTTCGCCGCGTCAGCCGCTCCATGAACTCGTCGTAGAGCGACCGCTCGACGTAGACGCGGGAGCAAGCCGAGCACTTCTGGCCCGAGAAGCCGAACGCGGAGCGTGCCACTCCCTCGACAGCTTTGCTCAAATCGGCCTTCGCCGTCACGATCACCGGGTTCTTGCCGCCCAGCTCGGTGATGCACGGCTTCGGATACGTCGTGCCCACTTCCTTGAAGAGCTTGAGCCCGACCTCCTTCGACCCGGTGAAGATGACACCGTCCACGCTTGGATGCAGCGCCAACGACTCGCCGACCTCTGTACCGGAGCCGGTCACGTAGTTGAACGCGCCGCCGGGCACGCCCGCGTCGTGGTAGCACCGCGTCAGCTCGTAGCCCGCCAGCGGCGTTGCGCTTGCCGGCTTGAAGACGACCGTGTTGCCGGCCACGAGCGCCCCGGCGGACATCCCGGCAGACAGCGCGAACGGGAAGTTGAACGGTGAAAGCACCGCCCACACGCCGTATGGCCGCAAGACCGATTGGTTGCGCTCGGCGGGATCGAGCGAGCGCAGCTGCCGGACGTAGCCCTGATTCTCTTCCATCTGCTGGGCGTACTCATCGATGAGGTCCGCGCCCTCCTCGACCTCGCCGATCGCCTCAGCGCGGCTCTTGCCCGCCTCGTGGATCAGGAGCGCCGCGATGCGGAACTTTCGCTCGCGGACAATCTCCGCCGCCCGCCGCAAGATCGCGACTCGCTCCTGGTATGGCCGACCTGCCCAGGCCCGGAACGCCTCCTTCGCCGCCGCCACGGCGCGCTCGACGTCATCCCTCGTGCCGGCCTGGAATCGTCCGATCAGCACATCCCGGTTCGCCGGCGCGCGAACCTCAAAGGTCCGATCACCCCGGCGCTCTTCACCGCCGATCACCAGCGGGTAATCTCGCCCCAGCTCTCCGGCAATGCTGGCCAGCGCCTCGTCAAAGGCGAGATGCATCCGCGCCACCTGTTCCGGCGTCGCGGTATAGGTAATCTTCTCGACCGTGACGGCCATCGCCCAACCTCCTCAGCACGACATCAGCGGCGACTCCGCGGCCGAGTGCGCATCATCACTGGTCGCGTCGTCCCGGCTAATGGTAATCGCCAGTGATCTGCGTGATCTCGACCAGGTTGCCGAACGGGTCGCGCACGAAGAGGCGAGGCCGATTCGGAATCGCGACGGGGTCCTCGATCGGCACCCCGGCAGCCTCTAGACGAGCGCGGAAAGCTGGCAGATCATCCACCTGAAGGCATAGGTGCTGCGCGGCCGAGAGGCGCTGCATCGTCTCGTCCGTGAAGCAGTGCACCTCGTGCCCGTCCGGACCGGCGCGGAACCAGACGAGGCGGTCGCGCTCAAGTGTCGAGGGCGGAGTGATCTCCTCCATCCCGAGGATCCCACCGTAGAACGCGCGCGCTTGCTCTTGGCTGCCCGGTGGCATCGGTACGCTGGTGTGCTGAAGTCGCAGAACCGTGGCCATTGTCCCCTCCTTTGCTGCATCGCGGAGACACGATCCGTCTGAATTGCCGCACACCGCGCGGCGAATGTCCAGTCCCTGTCCCGCTCCGGTAGAATCGCGCTCACGATACGAGAGCGTGGCCACGCGAGGTGGGCAAGGCGGGGGAAGCAACGGCATGACAGACCAGGATCAGCGCGCGACTGATGCGATTGGGCAGGCACAGCGGTTTCCCAACCTGCACGTCAGCGCGCATCCGCTGGTTCAGCACAAAGTGACGATCCTTTCCGATGAGCGCACGGACACAACAGAGTTCCGCCGGATCCTCAACGAGCTGACGCAGCTGCTCGTCTATGAGGCAACAGCCGATATTCCGATCCGCCCCATGCACTACCGAACGCCGCTCGAGCCCGCCGATGGCCATCACATTGACGCCACCGTTGCGCTCGTGCCGATTTTGCGCGCTGGTCTCGGCATGATTGATAGCGCGCGTGAGCTCCTCCCCAATACGCGCGTGTATCACATCGGGATCTACCGGGACGAGGTTTCCCATCTCCCGGTCAGCTACTACCACCGCCTCCCGGACCGCCTTCCGGACGATCTCGTCATCATGCTCGATCCGATGCTCGCGACCGGGGGATCAGCCAGCGCCGCCGCGACCGAGCTAAAGCGCCGGGGCGCGAAGTGGATCAAGCACGTGGGGATCATCGCGGCGCCAGAAGGGGTACAGCGGATGCTGGAGGATCATCCGGAAATTCGCGTCTACGTCGCCCGGCTCGACCGCCAGCTCGATGAGAACGCCTTTATTCGTCCGGGACTGGGTGACGCAGGCGACCGTCTCTTCGGCACGGGGGATCTCGCCAGCGACGCCGGCAACTAGGAACGTCGGGCAGCCGCGGCATGCGCGCGCCGACGACTCAATGCCCGTTCATGCTCGAGGCAGCATCCTGCAATGTTTGCTGGAGCAATTCGATGTCCGCCGGGCTCAGCCGCTGGGTCAGGAAGAGATCGATCCCGGCCTCTTCGAGCGCCGCCCGAAAGCGATGCACCAACATCAGCTCGCGCTCGTTCAGATCGTACCCGTACTGACGCAACGCGGCGTCCAGATCATGCCGGGCGACGGCCCGAAAGTCGGGGTCGGTCATCGCCTGCTCGGCAAGCCGGCGCAATACATCCATGCGAATTTCATCGGCCAAAGGATCCATCGTCATCCACACATCGCCTCTTAGGGCAGCCGCCTCCGGTACCAGGCCGATTGTACATCCCATTGCAACCGCCGGGAGGTTCTGCATGGTACCTTAGGCAAGGACCACACGAGACCGCGCAGCCAGGGCTGCTATCGGCAGGCATTGGATGAGACGGTTTTTCTTCGGGCTCCGCTCCTCACCACCCGTCATCGCCCCGGACGGCGACCAATCCGCTCCAGCCACCTGCCCTCGCTGTGGCGCCGATTTGAAGGATCGCCCCCGCTATCTGGCATATCGCGTCTGCGACGACTGCAACGCCCATCTCGCTATCTCCGCTCGCAAGCGACTCCATGCGCTCCTCGACGAGGACAGCTTCCGCGAGACGAATCGCCAGCTCTATTCGACCGATCCACTGCGGTTCGCCGACAGCACGCCCTACGCCGAGAGGCTGGAGGAGCAGCAGCGTCAGACCGGTGAATCCGACGCCTTGATTACGGGAACCGGAGCGATTCACGGCCGAAAGGTCGTCGTCGCCGTGCTCGATTTCGCGTTCATGGGCGGTAGCATGGGCGTCGTGGTTGGCGAGAAGCTCGTTCGCGCGGTCGAGCAATCAATCGAGACGCGCCGTCCTCTGCTGACGATCGTCGCGAGCGGCGGCGCGCGGATGCAGGAGGGGATGCTCTCCCTCTTCCAGATGGCCAAGACCGCGGCCGCCATCCAGCGACTTCACGCCGCCGGCATTCCGTACATCTCCGTCCTCACCCACCCGACCACCGGCGGCGTCTTCGCCTCGTTCGCCAATCTTGGCGATCTCATCGTCGCGGAGCCGGGCGCGCTGATTGGCTTCGCCGGGCCGCGCGTCGTCGAGCAGTTTCTCGGCCGTCCCCTGCCGCCAGGCTCCCACTCCGCAGAGTTTCTCCTGGCTCACGGCCTGATCGACGCGATCGTCAGCCGACCTGATTTGCGCGATTATGTCGGCCAATTCCTCGAAGTTCTCGAGCCGCGAGGCAAGCGCGAGCGCCCTGCCGGACAGCCGCCAACGGCCCGCCCCGATCCACCGGAGGATGCCTGGGAGACCATCGTCAAAGCGCGCGCGCCGGACCGCCCGACGAGCCTCGACTACATCGACCGCCTCTGCGATCGCTTTGTGGAGCTGCGCGGCGATCGCCAATCGGGAGATGACCCGGCGATCGTCGCCGGCCTGGGCGTCATTGGCGGGCATCCGGTCGCGGTGATTGGCATGGAGCGCGGGCACGGCGAGGAGAGCGAGCACCGGCGGCTCGGCCGGCCTATGCCCGAGGGCTTCCGCAAGGCACAGCGCGTGATGCGGCTCGGAGCCCGCCTCGGACTGCCCGTCGTCACGCTGATCGACACGCCCGGCGCCTACCCGGGCATCGAAGCCGAGGAGCGCGGCTTGGCTCGGGAGATCGCGCGATCCATGGCGCTCATGAGCGATCTGCCGACGCCGACCATCTCTATCGTGATCGGGGAAGGCGGCAGCGGTGGCGCCTTGGCGTTGGCCGTGGCCGATCGCTTGCTGATGCAGGAGGGAGCGGTCTTTTCCGTGATCGCGCCGGAGGGGGCAGCCGCTATCCTCTACCGCGACGCGAGCCGCGCGCCGGAGCTTGCCGCTAAGCTGCGCATCACGGCGGTCGATCTCAAGGAGATGGGGCTGATCGACGAGGTGATCCCCGAGCCGGAGGGTGGGGCGGCCGCCGATCCGGACAGCGCTGCCGCGTTGGTGAGGATGTGGCTCCTCCACTTGCTCACCACGTTGACGCAGCAGAAGCGCAAGCGCCTGCTCGAATCACGGTATGCGCGGCTGCGACAGGTCGGCCGGGCGTTCACCGCGACGCGGCCACCGAAGCACGCGCGAGAGCCAGTCGCCGCGTCACCGAACGCTTCAGCATCGTCCAACGGCGGGGCATCGCGCGAGGCATCGCAGCCGACGCCCGCGCCAGCGCCCGATAATCCCGGCTCGTCGTCGTAGCCCGGTTGCGACGCCAAGGAGGCGCCTAATGGCCGTCGTTACGCTCGCTCGGCAGGTTGGCAGTGGCGGACAAGCGATCGCCCGTCTGCTCGGCGAGCGTCTTGGTCTTGCCGTCGTCGGCCGGCGAGAAATCGCGGCTGAAGCCGCGCGCCAGGGCATGCCGCTCCCGCGAGCATTCGTCGAGTTCGCGGAGGAGCCAGCGCTCGTCTCGGCGCTGCCGCCCGGCGCTTCTCCGCTGTACTTGAGCGTCGGGGAGCTAGAGTTCGAGGAAGCGCTGCGCGGCACCCCGCTCGAGGACGGACACCGCACCTCATTTCTGGAATCGCTGGCCCACGAGCGCCGCGCGATTCTCCTGACCGTCGCGAGTCTGACGTACGAGATTGCCGCGCGCGACAACGTCGTGATCGTCGGCGGGGGAGCCCAATTCCTGCTCAGCGGCGTGCCCGGCGTCCTGCGTGTAAAGACGATTGCGCCGGCAGCGATCCGCGCCGAGCGCCTCGCGGCTGCCTACGGCATCAGCGCCAGCGATGCCGCCGCGGCCGTCAAGCAAGCCGACCAGGAACAGCGCGACTACAACCGCGCCATCTTCGGCGCCGACTGGGACGACCCGCTGCATTGGGCCGTTACCATCAATACCGAAACGCTTGCCCCGGAAACCGTCTGCGACCTGATTGTCTCGCTCTTGAACCAGGGAGAGGCCCACCAGGGGCTAACGGAGGATGACCGCGCGGCGCTGCGCTGCGCCTCGGCGATCAATCGTGCGCTTCGGCTCGACACCGATCCCTCAACCTGGGTCGTCGCGATCCCCAGCAGCGGCAGCGTCGTCCTCCAAGGGGATGGGGTCACCCCAGCGCAGGCCGAGACTGTCCGCGACTTGGTCACGAAGCTCGACTGCGCCGCGCCGATCGAGTACGCGCTCGACGTTGCCGGCCGCCATCGCGTGTAGAACGCGCGAACCTCCGTGTCGCCCGAGCTCTTTCACGGCAGGGATAGCGCAATATCACGCCTCATCATCACGAGCGCGCCGTAGATTTGGCGCTCAACGCCCTGGTCAACGCCTGCCGTGGTGATGAGTGGGTTGAGGGAAGCTGGTGGCTGGTAGGCGATTCTGATCTGGCCACCAAGTGGGCCCGAATCGCTGTCTTGCGCAGCGGCTGAATGCGACCTGACCGCGGTGGGCAGTAATGCACCACCCAAGGTCGCCGCGCTCCCCAAGAGCAGACTCCGGCGAGACATCAACATGCCGCCCCCCATTGCTCCCCTCCTCTACCAGAACTAGGCGGTGACCGCCCCGAAAAAGTAGAAGCTAGGCTCTGCCAGGCACGTTGGAGTTTCTTATCGTGAAATAGAGTATCGCCTATGAAAAGCATAGGCCCTGGGCGCATGTCTAGTACCTGACGCCAAACAATTGAGTCAGAATGTTGCTCTCGAGGAGAAAAATCGCATCAGCGCCAACAAGTTAGGCGAGGCGGAATACTCTGCAAGCGCTCGGGAAGAAGGGCGCTCCCCCGAATCTGACAAAGTCAGCGTATCCAGAGGGCCGCCTCGTCACGCGAAAGCGAGCCAGCGGACTCAGCTGGCGACGTTTCGAGACAGCACCAGCGTTGCGCCAGCACCTTATGGATCATTCGGTTAGTGTGTAGTGATTTGCCAGCGAAGCGCTGATATGCGTTCCTGATGCCGTCCCGAACCGCCCGAACCTTTGCCTGCAACCGGGATACTAAGTCCCGCTCACGGTCGCGACCGCCTCCAGCTCCAGCGCTCGGCCCTCCCGCGCGGATTGCTGCGCCTTGAGGATGATGTCGAGAACGTGGAGCGCGTGCTCAGCGGTCAGGATCGGGGCTTCTTCGCCGCGCAGCACGGCCGCAAAGTGGGCGGGTCCGACGCCGATCAGATGGTCGGCCGAAGGGAGTGGTGGCGGCTCCGGGCAGACGTTCTGCTGCCACCCCTGGTCGATCTGGTACAGGTCCACCGGTCCGTTCGCTTCGTACCACCGTCCCTGCGAGATCGAGACGGTGCCGAGCGATCCATAGATTTCTAGCGTTGGCGCCTTGGTGTGCGGAACGGCAAAGCTAGAGAGCACCTGCGCGAATCGGTTCTCGCCAAAGTCGAGGTGGACGAGCATGACATCGTTCGCCTCGACGAGGATTCGCTGGCCGGCCAGACGCTCGATCAAGACCGTGCGCTCCGGGATGGCGATACCGCCGAACGCCTGGACGCGGCGGGCAGGGCCGAGCAGCCCGGTGATCGCGTGGAGGACATAGACCCCGGTATCGAGCAGCGGACCGACGCTCTTCGAGTAGAAAACCGCCGGATCGCCGGTGTACTCCAGCCACGCCGCTGGCCCCATGTTCGCCATCTGACCGGCGGCGAGGTGTGGCGTGCCGATCAGCCCGGCGCCCAGCTCGCGCTTCAGCCAGCGGAATCGCCCCGTGGCCATCACGGCCGGTGCGCAGAGCAAGTGACGCCCCAGCCGCTTGGCCTGAGCAATCAACTCCCGGCCTTCTTCGATCGTCGACGCGATCGGCTTCTCAGAGAAAACATGGAGCCCCGCGTCCAGTGCCTTCGCCGACGTCTCTCGGTGGAGCGGCGCCGGGGTGAGATTGAACACGCCGTCCATCCCGGGATGCGCAAGAAATGCGTCGAACGAGGTGTAAGCGGACGCTCCCGGGAAGAGCGAGGCCGCGCGCTCAGCGCGTTCCGTCACCGGGTCGAACGTCGCGACGATCGTCGCGCGGTCCGCTATGGCCTTCACGCCGGGAATATAGGTGCGAAACGCGACGTCACCGCACCCGATCAATCCAAAGCGAATCACCGTACGCGCTCCCTTTCCGATATCAGCCGCGTGAAGCATCTCGCAGCTCGATCGAAGTTAGTCAACTTCTACCCTTTGCTGCCCCGGCGCTCAGGCAAGGCCAGCATGCCCGGCTCCCTGAGACGGCGCGGCCACGACCGAACCGGTCCCGATCGCCGCGCCAGCCGGCTCTGCCATGGAGACCGCTCCCCAGCCATGCAGGCGCGGGACATCGGCCATCAGCTGCCGCGTGTACGGGTGCTGAGGCGCGCCGAGCACCGTCTCCACCGGCCCCTGCTCGACCAGCTCGCCGCGATACATGACGAGGATGCGATCGCTCACATAATACGCCTGGCCGATGTCATGGGTGATGAAGAGGATCGACATGCGATAGCGATCGCGCAAGTCGCGCAGCAGATTCAAAATCGTGACCCGCAACGAGGCGTCGAGCATTGACGTTGCCTCGTCGGCGATCAGGATCGCCGGCTCCACCATCAACGCGCGGGCGATCATCACGCGCTGAAGCTGCCCGCCGGACAGCTGGTGTGGCCACTTGGGCAAGACATCCACCGGATCGAGCCCGACGTTACGGAGAACCGTCTCCATGCGATCTTGACGCTCCTCCCGCGAGAGCTTGGCGCCATCGAGCAAATCGAGGGTCTTCATCAGCACCCGGCCGACCGAGTAGAACTGATTGAACGCGGCGAACGGGTCCTGAAAAACTCCCTGCACACGCCGCCAGTACGGCCGCAATGCGCGGGCCCCGCGCAGCTTTGTTATGTCTTGTCCATCGAGGAAAATCTGCCCAGATGTCGGCTCCAAGAGGCGAAGCAGCAGCCGCGCCAGCGTCGACTTGCCGCTTCCGCTCTCGCCGACGATCGAGACAATTTCACCCGGCTGAACGGTGAACGAGACCCGGTCCACAGCCCGCACGGCCTGCGAGCCCTGACCGAAGACGCGGGTCAGCTCCCGCGCTTCAAGCAAGGCCGACTGCGGCGCGAGACTCATGCGTGCCTCCCTCGACATTCTGACGTTGCGCATTGGCCCACCAGCACGCGACGAGCCGGTCATCCCCATCGGCAGTCAGCGGCGGCTCCTCGCGAGCGCAGATATCCGTCGCGTACCGGCAGCGAGGGTGGAACCGGCAGCCGGGCGGCGGCATGCGAAGGTCCGGCGGCGCGCCGGGTAGCCCCTCCAACCGCTGGCAACGAACGCGCGGCTCCGGGACGAGCGTCGAAGAGATCAACGCCCGCGTATAAGGATGCTGCGGCTCGTCGACGATCTGTTTCGTCGGCCCGATCTCGACGATCTTCCCAGCATAGAAGACCGCGATGCGATCCGCGATGTTGCTCAGGAGCGGTAGGTCGTGGGTGATGAAGATGATGCGGGAGATGTATCCCTCGTCCAGCAGACGCTGTAGCAGGAGAACGAGCGCCTTCTGCGACGAGACGTCCAGCGCCGACGTTGGCTCGTCGGCAATCAGCACCTTCGGATTGAGTAGGGTCGAGATGACGGTAACGACGCGCTGGCGCATACCGCCGCTGAGCTGGTGGGGATAGCTCTCTAGCACGCGCGGCGGCAATGCCAGCTGTTCCAGCCGCTGCCGCGCCCGCTCGATCGCTTGGCGACGCGTCACGCGCGACTCATGCGCGCGCAGGACATCGAAAGCGAAGTCGCCGATCCGCGCTGTCGGGTTGAGCGAGTTCATGGCTCGCTGCGGCAAGAGCGCAACGAGCTTCCCGCGCCACTCGCGCGGAATCCGGTCACTGGTCTCCGGCGAGATGACATGGTCATCAATGCCGAAGCGCCCACCCAGCATCTGCAGCGATCGCGGCGGCACCAGCGCTAGCAGAGACGCGAGCGTGGATTTGCCGCAACCCGACTCGCCGACGATTCCCAGGACCTCCCCCTCCTGGACATCGAAGGTAACGCCGTCGACCGCGCGGATGTCCCTACCAGATGCGGTGGCGTAGGCGGCAACCAGATCTGCAACCCACATCGCCGTCCTCATTTCCTCCGCAGCCGCGGATTGAAGAACTCGTCCATGCTCGACTGCAGGAGCAAGAGGGAGAAGGCAATGACCGTCAGCAAGACCGTCGGTGGCACGAAGGCCCACCAGGCGCCGGTCCGCACAGACTCCCACCGCAGCGACCAATGGAGCATGATGCCGAGCGAAATCGTGCCGTCACCGGGACCGAGTCCGAGCAGGCTGAGCGCCGCCTCCTGCAGGATGCCGCTCGCCATCTGCAGCACGAACGCCAGCACAACGTAGGAGAGCATGAACGGCAGGATCTCCCACGCGATCAGGGAGAGCGTGCCCGCGCCGCACATCCGGGCGATATCCACATGCTCGCGGGTACGCAGGCTGCTGGTTTGGGCGCGAATCGCTCGCGCCGTCCACGGCCAGCTCGTGACGCCGATGATGATCGCCATCGTCACGATGGAGCGGTTGCCGACGGCGATCGAGAGGAGGATGAGGACAACGATCGAAGGGATCGTTAGGATGACGTTCGTTAGCCCCATCAGCGCCTCTTCGACCAACCCGCCGCGGAAGCCGGCGACGGTGCCGAGGACGACGCCGATGGCGGTCGCCACCGCGCCGGCGATGCCACCGATCACCAGCGAGGTGCGCGTGCCGTGCATCAGCTGGGTGAAGACATCGCGGCCGAAGTTGTCGGTGCCGAGCCAGGCGGCTTTCGATGGAGGATCGTAGAGACCGCCGACGATCTTGAGCGGATCGTCCCGGCCGAGCACGATCGGACCGAGGACAGCGAAAACGACGATCGCGCCGAGCAGAATCACGCTGAATCGGAAGCGGCCGCTCGGTACGGCAACGCCGAGCCGCATCCGGGCGATTCTCGAGCCGAGCGTCGCTGCTCGCCACCCGGCCGGCTGTTCGCGAGGCACCGCTGCGCTCATGACTCCTCTCCTACCGCTCGCCGCGCTGCGCCGCGCGGATTCGGGGATCGATGAAGCCGTAGGCAACGTCAACGAGGAAGTTGGAGAAGAGCACCATGATCAGAACGATCAGCGTCACTCCCTGGATCACCGGGTAGTCGTTCTGCCGGATCGCGCTGAAGAGGACGGTACCGATGCCTGGATACGAGAAGACGATCTCGGTGATGAGCGCCCCGCCGGCCAGCACGCCGATCGAGAGGGCGAGGCCGGTGACCTGCGGCAGCATCGCGTTGCGGAAGACGTATCGCACGACGCGGTTGTCCGGCACGCCGAGACTACGCGCGAAGCCGACGTAATCGCTGCCGAGCTCGTAGATCGCCATCGAGCGCATCCCCACCGCCTGGCCGCCGATGAAAATCAAGACGAGCGAGAAGAAAGGCAGCCAGTAGTGATGGAGCGCGTCCCCGATGAAGCTCCAGCTCCACTCCGGGGAGCGGTTGTAGGAGTAGCCGCCGCTGGACGGGAAGATCGGCCAGTGAACCGTCAATCCATAAAGCAGCAGGATGGCGAGGCAGTAATACGGAACGGCAGAGACGAACAGAGACGAAACGAACGCTCCGCGATCGAACCAGCCGCCTCGATACGCGGCGATCGCGCCCAAGATGTTGCCGACCAGCCAGCCGACGAGGATCGCTGGAAGCTGGAGGGCGACCGTCCAGGGCAGCGCGTCGGCGATCAGATCGCGAACCGGCGCGGGATAGATCGCGAACGACGTGCCCAGATCGCCATGGGCGAGATTGCCGAGATAGGTCAGAAACTGCTTCCAGGCCGGCTGGTCGAGATTGAACTCGCGCACGAAGGTTTCGTGGACGCGCTGCAGCGCCCGAGCCTCGGTGCCGCCCGCGGCAAGTCGCGCGACGATGGCATCAACCGGATTGCCGGGGATCATCCTGGGCAGGAAGAAGTTGGCGGCGAGCGCCGCGAAGAAGGCGAGGATGAACCAAATCGTTTTGAAGAGGAGGTACCGCTGGAATCTCGTCATCGCTGACTCCACGACGGCGGGCGACACTGCCCAGTCAGATCCGTCCTGATGCGAGAACCTTCCGAGCGCGGCTCCTGTGGGTCGCCGGTAGTCTATCCGGAAAGCAATTCCCTTGTCCTACGTGTCGGCACGGCGCCGGGATTGTTCATGCCCTCAGGCGCTCCTGACCTCATCATCCATGGGAGCGCTTTCACGCGCCTGCTTGACCGGTGACGCTTCCGGCGACCCAAGCCGAAGGGCGGCCGCATCGGAATCGGCCGCCCCGTGCTCCTGGCTAGCTCTCGCTCTTGAGCGTGAGCTTGGACAGACTCTTGATCCCGGCTCCTTGCTGCGCCGGCGGACCGACCGGGTTCTCCTCGTTCGGGAAGCCAGTCCAGACGGTCTCGTTGTACTCGTAGAACTCGTCTGGCCGGTACATCAACGGGATTGCCGGCACGTCGCGCATGAAGATGGCGTCCAGCTCCTGGTAGAGCTCGATCTGGCCGGCCTCATCCGCCTGCGCCGCCTGATCGAGCAGCGGACCAACCGCGTCGTTCTTGTAGCGGTTGTAGTTCCAGAACGCCGGCTGGCCGAGCTCCGCCACGCCGCGGTTGTCCAGCACGTCGCGGAAGCGGCGCCACGGGCCGGCGGCACTGACACCAGCGACGTACCAGAGGGCGAGATCGAAGTCGCCCGCCTGATTGCGCGTCGTGACCACCGGCGCCTCTGGGAAGTCGGTCTGGACATCGAAGCCGACTTCGCGCGCGCCTTGGGCGACGAGCTCGATCGCCGTTTGCCAGTCAGTCCAGCCGTATGGGCAATGAGCGACGAAGGGGCCGAGGCGAGTGCCATCGGGGAGCACGTAAACGTCGCCGTCCTTCGTCGCGCCGAGCTCCTGCTCCAGGATTGCCTTCGCCCGCTCCGGGTCGTAGGTCCATCCCTCGCGAGCGACGAGATCGGCGTTGAAGAACTTCGCCTCTCCTCCGTCGGGGATGATCAGGCTGGAATTGGCTGGAACTGAGTAGCGCGACATCGCGGTCGCCGCGATTTGCGGGTAGTTGATCGAATAGGCGAGAGCGCGGCGCACGCGTGGATCATCGAGCGGCTTGCGGTTGACGTTGATGAAAAGGAGCGGGATCGAGCCCGGCACGTGATACGGCTCCTCACGGAACCAGGTGCCGACCGGCTGTCCCCGCGACTCCCAGAGCTGCCAAATCTGGGGCAGGAACGTCTGGGAGATATCGATCTCGCCGCGAGAGAAGGCGAGATTGGCGCTGTCGTTGCTGTCGAAGATCGGGTGAATGATGTACCGCGGGGTCGGCAGACCGATCGCCTGGGCGCCCCAATAGTTGTCGTCGCGGACGAGCGCGATTCGCTCCGTCGAGGCATCGAGCACCTTGTATGGACCGGAGCCGACGGGGTCGACGTCTATGACCTCGATCAGCGGCTCGCCTGAGGCCTCCCGCTGCTCCCAGATGTGCTTGGGCAGGATGTAATCCTCGCAGAGGTGGTGTCGCACCATGCCGGGATTGAGCCGCTCGGGGTTGAGCTTGAGAGTGATGGTGCGCTCGTCGGTCGCTTCGGCGCTGGAGACGTAATCCCAGAAGTCGCTGTAGTAGATGCCGTCGTGCCGCTTCGGCAGCTCGAACGAGTAGATCACATCGGCCGAAGTCAGCGGCGTTCCATCGGAGAACTTGGTGCCATCCTGCAGCGTAATGACGACCGTCTGCGGATCGGGCCACTGCATCTCTTTCGCCAGCAGCGGCTCCGCCTCGCCGGTGAAGAGGTTGAAGGCGAAGAGCGTCTCGTAGATGTGGAGGCTATCGGGGTTGGAAGGCCATGCGCGATTCGGGTTGAGCGGATTGAAGGTGTTCGGCGGCCCCCATTGCCAGCCGGCGACGTAAAGCGTCTCGGTCCGCGCCATCTCTTGGGCTCGGACCGAGGCTGATCCGAACCGTCCGGAGAGGCGGGCGCTGGCAGCCAATGCGCCGAGCGCGCCAGCCCGGCCTAGAAATGCACGCCGCGTCTGAGAACCGAAGAGGGATGTTGGGGAAGACATCGTTGTCACCACTCCTTGCTATGCCGCTTCGCGGCACGACCCATCCCTTGCCACCGATGGGCGGCGATATTTGCCGAGCGCGAAGTCAGCGGCAGCGCTCAGGCTGTCGCAACTTCGACCGACGACGCGACCAGCGAGTCACCTCCTTTCTGATGAACCGGCGATTCCGGCTCACAGCCGCACGATTGTCGGAGGAGAAGATGCGTGGGTAGCACCCGCTGCAACGGCGCACGATCCGGGTGCTCCATGAGCTCGAGCAGCGCACGCACCGCTTCCCGGCCCTCTTCCTCGATCGGCTGGACGACGGTCGAGAGGACCGGCCGGGAGACGAGCGTCTCCTCTAACCCGTCGAAACCGATCACGGCGATATCGTCCGGCACGCGCAGCGAGGCATCGCGTAACGCCTGCAGCGCGCCGGAGGCCATGGCGTCACTCGCAACGAAGACGGCATCGGGCAATTCCACGCCGCTGCTCAGGATTTGCTGCATGGCGTGGTATCCACCGCGGCGCGTGAAATCGCCCGCCACGGTCAGCGCCGGCTCCGGGAGATGACCCGCCTCCTGTAACGCCGTCACGTAGCCGGCGTAGCGATCAATCGAGGCGATCATGTTGCGCGGGCCGGTGATCATGGCGATGCGTCGCCGACCATGAGCAAGCAAGTGCGTCACGGCCATGTGAGCGCCGCCGCGATTGTCGACGTCAACGAAGCTGACGTCGTGGTGCGGGTGGCGGCCGACGAGAACGAAGGGGAAGCCGTCTTCTTTCAGCCGGGCGACGATCGGGTCCTCGACCACGCTGGACGCGATGATGACGCCGTCCACGTGGCGCCCACGGATGACGCGCCGGTAGACGCGATCCGACGTCGCGCCTCCCTCGGACGTTTCCATCATCAGGGCGACGTTGTGATCGGCCTCGTTGCACGCCTGAACCACGCCCTCGATCAGCGCCGGGAAGAAAGGATCGCGGAAAAGCTTGCCAACCGCGTACGGAATGAGAAGCCCGACGATCCGTGTCCGCCGGGAGGCGAGGGAGCGGGCGGCGGCATGGGGATGGAAATTCTGCTGCCGGATGACCTCTTCGACACGCTGCCGCGCCGCGGGACTGACGCGCGGGTCCCCGTTGACCACGCGCGAAACGGTCGAGCGAGAGACGCCGGCGAGCCGAGCGATTTCCTCGAGCGTCATGCAGCCTCCCCCCTAGCGAGGATGCGCCACCGCCCCGAGTAGTGGCTCCGTCTATCGTGGGAGCGCTCCCAAGCCGATGGCCACAGGATAGCACCCTTCCCCCGCCTGTCAAGTCCGTAGGAAACCGCGTTGCCCACGCCGCCACTCACGGGTACACTGACGCCACCGAATTCTCGGACTGGATCACGCGCAACGGGCGGCTTGGCTCGCTTCGCTCACAGGAGGGTTGGCAATGTCAGAGCGCCAAGGCATCCGGTATTCGCGACGACGCGTATTGCAGGCGACGGCCGGCGCCGTTGCGGCCGGCACGCTTGCCCGGCATCGCGCGCTGCCGGCATCGGCGAGCTTGCGGCAGGAGGCTGCCGATTTCGATTGGCAGCGCTTCAAGGGCGAGGAGATCACGGTCCTACTCGTCACGAATTCCCGCTCGGACATCCTCGTCCAGCACCAGTCCGAATTCGAGGAGCTCACCGGCATCAAGGTCAATGCCGACGTGGTGCCCGAGCAGCAGCAACGCCAGAAACAGGTCATCGAGTTCACCTCGGGGAATCCGAGCTTCGATGTCACCGTCGTCTCCTGGCACGTGCAGAAGGGCCTGTTCGGTCGCGGCAAGTGGCTGCTGGACCTGCGCGAGTTCCTCAACGATCCCACGATGACGCCGCCGGACTACGACTTCGACGACTTCCTCCCGAGTGCCGTCACCTTCTCCACACAGCCCGACGGCACGATGGACACCCTGCCGCTCTTCACCGACTACTGGATCATGTACTGGAACAAGGAGCTGTTCGAGGCAAAGGGTGTCGAGTTTCCCACCACGCTCGATGACGTCGTCGCGGCGGCCGAGGCGCTCCATGATCCCGACAATGGCATCTACGGCTTCGTCGCGCGGGGCCTGAAGAATGCGAACGTGCCCGTCTGGACCTGCTTCATGCAGGGCTGGGACGTCAAGCCAGTAGACGATGAGGGGCAATTGCAAACGACGACGGAAGCGGCCGTCGAGGCTGCAACGTATTACCAGCGGCTGCTCAGGGACTTCGCGCCTCCTGGCGTGACCGGCTTCAATTGGAACGAGTGTCAAACGACGTTCTCGCAGGGCACGGCGGCGATGTGGTTCGACGGAATCGGCTTCGCGACGCCGCTCGAAGACCCAGAGCAATCGAAGGTCGCCGGCAAGGTCGGCTACGGGCTGCAGCCGGCGGGACCGGTGGCGCATCACTCCGGCATGTTCGGCGACGGCATCGGCGTCACCGCGCAGTCCAACAAGCAAGGGCCGGCGTACTTCTATTGCCTGTGGGCGACGAACAAGGTGAACCAGGCGCGCTTCCTGGCCGCGGGCGCTGGCTCCCCGGCGCGGGCCTCGGCCTATAACGATCCGGAAGCGCTGGCCAACCTCGTCGTGCCGCAGGAGTGGGTGGACACGCTCGTTGCATCCGGCCAGATCGGCTTGCCGTCCTTGCCGGAGATCGTCCCGGTGACGGAGTTCCGCGATATCTTCGGCATCGCGCTGACGAACATGATCGAGGGCGCGGATCCGGCCGAAGAGCTCCAGAAGGCAACCGAGGAGTTCCAGCCGATCCTCGAGCGGAGTTTGCAGAGCTAACCGATGACGATCGCGCGCGGCGCCACGCTCGTCTGCCTCGTCACCGGCGCCAGCGAGCCTTGGCCGGCTCGGCAATGGCGAGGAGCAGCAGCGTGGTGACGACCCAGCATCGCATCTCCTGGCTGGGGCGGCGTCAGGCCCGCCCCGGCCAGCCTGTCTCTTCCTACAGCCGGCGTGGGCGCTACCTGCTCTTCGTCGTGCCGGCGATCGTGGTCACGCTGGCCGTCATCATCTTCCCCTGGCTCTACACGATCTACATGAGCGTCCACGACTGGCAGGTCGGGATGCCACGGATCTACATCGGCCTGGAGAACTACGCCAACCTGATCAATGACACCCGGTTCCGCGAAGCGGTCTGGCGCACGTTCGTCTACACCGTCTTCGCCGTGGTCTGTCCCACGGTCGTGGGGACGATCGCCGCGTTGTTCTTCCACCAAGAGTTCCCGCTTCGCGGCCTCGTGCGCACCGTCTATCTGCTCCCGATGATCGCGACACCGGTCGCGATCGCCCTCGTCTGGACGATGATGTTCCACCCGCAGCTTGGGGTGCTGAACTACTTGTTGTCGCTCGTCGGGATTCCACCTTCGCGTTGGATCTACGATCAGGACACCGTCATCCCGACGCTCGTGCTGGTCGAGACGTGGCAGTGGACGCCGCTCGTCATGCTGATCGTGCTTGGCGGCCTTGCCTCGCTGCCGAGCGAGCCGTTCGAGTCGGCGTTGATCGACGGCGCCAGCACCTTCCAGATCACCCGCGACTTGACGCTGCCGCTGGTCATGCCGTTTATCATGGTCGCTGTCGTGCTGCGCACCATTGATGCACTGAAGTCATTCGACATCATCTACACGATGACCCAAGGCGGGCCAGGCACCGCCTCTGAGACGATCAACATCTACCTGTATTTGCAAGCGTTCGCCTTCTTCCGCATCGGTCAAGCCTCGGCCGTTGTGTTGGTCTTCTTCGTCATCATCGTGGCCTGTTCTCTGGTGCTGTTGTGGGTGAGGCAGAAGACGCGATGGGCATAGCGAGCACCGCGGTCGCGCGCAAGCCGGAGCGCCTCGCCGCCGTTCACCTCCGGCGGTACCTGCGCCGGATCGGCTTCTTCCTCTGCATTGCGATACTCCTCTCGCCCGTGCTCTTCGTCTTCTTCTGGATGCTTTCCCTCTCCCTCAAGCCGAACGTCGAGAACACGGCCTATCCACCGGTCTTCATTCCCCGGCACCCGACGCTGGAGAACTTCCGCGCCGTCTTCGAGAAGAGTCCGTTCGACCTCTACACGCGGAACAGCGTGATCGTGGCGACCGCGTCCACGCTCCTCTCGCTGATTCTGGGCGTGCCCGCGGGCTATGGCATCGCCAAGGCAAAGTCGCACGGCCTCGCGCTCTTCGTGCTTATCGCGCGCATGACACCAGGACTGAGCTACCTGATCCCCTGGTTCATGCTCTTCCGGTCGCTAGGCCTGAACAACACGCTTTGGGCGTTGATCATCACCCACCTGATCATCGGGTTGCCCATCACGATCTGGGTCATGATGGGCTTTTTCGAGGACCTTCACCCTGAGATCGAGGAAGCCGCGCTCGTGGACGGCGCCGGGATCTGGTCCGCCTTCCGCGACATCGCCGTGCCGCTCGCGCGACCGGGCATGATCGTCGCCGCGATCTTGTCGTTCATCTTTTCGTGGAACAACTTCATCTTTGCCGTTGTGCTGGCCGGACGAGAGACGCGCACATTACCTGTCGCGGTGTTTAATATTCTTACCTTCGAGCAGCTCGTCTGGGGCGAGCTCGCCGCCGCCGCACTGATCGTCACCGCGCCCGTCCTGGTGCTGACCCTGCTCGTGCAGCGGCACATCGTTGTCGGGCTGACCGCCGGGGGAATGAAGGGATAGCGGCGCAGGTGTTGATTCGGATACGACTGATGGACTGCTCACGTGGATGGGCCGACAACCCAGCCACAGGCGGGGCGGCCGCGCGATGACCCATCCTCAAAGCCGCGCCCCGCGCCTGACTCGCCGCCACGTCGTGGCGGGCGGCGTGATCTACCTCGCTGGCGTCGGTAGCGTGGTCGCGGCTCGAGCGCTGACCCATCACGAGAACTCGGCTGCGCCGAGCACTCCAACTGACACACTTGCCGCCTCGCCCCCTGCAACGCCAGCAACGTCGCCAAGCGTGATTGCGAGCGCGTCCGGCGCGGCATCGCTGGACATCGAATCCGCGTCGGTGCGCGAGCTGCGGCAAGCGATCGACAACCACCAGCTCAGCGTGGTCGAGCTCGTCCAGTCGTGCCTGGATCGGATCGCGGAACTCGATTCTGGACCGCTCGGCCTGCACGCCATGATCGAGGTCAATCCGAGGGCGCTCAGGGTCGCCGAGCTGCGCGACCGTGAGCTCGCTCGCGGCCAGCACCACGGCCCGCTGCACGGAATCCCGGTTGTGGTCAAGGATGTCTTCGCGACGGCGGACAAAATGTCGACCACGGCCGGCTCGCTGGTGCTGACCAACAACACGGTCAAGCGCGACGCCTTCGTGATCTCCCGCCTGCGCGCCGCCGGCGCGGTCATCCTGGGCAAGGCGAACCTGACCGAATGGAGCAACTTTCAAGGCGCCGGGCAGACGAGCGGTTGGAGCACACGGGGCGGCCAGACCCGCAATCCGTACCACCTTGAGATGTCGCCTTGGGGATCGAGCTCCGGCTCGGCCGTCGCGGCCGCGGCGGGATACGCACCGCTCGCCCTTGGTGTCGAGACGGATGGCTCGATCGTCACCCCGGCCTCGGCGACCGCGACGGTCGGGCTCAAGCCGACGGTCGGCCTGACGAGTCGCGAAGGCGTGATCCCGATCACCTTCACGATGGACTCGCCGGGCCCGATGGCGCGAACGGTCGAAGACGTCGCCTTCCTGCTGAGCGCGATCGCCGGCTATGACCCAGACGACCTCGCGTACGGCGAATTCGAGTGGCTCTCCCCAGCCGCGCGCTTCGCCGAGTTCCCCGTGCCAGAGCCGGGCGCCATCGACTATACGCGGTACCTAGATGCGGACGGACTGCGTGGCGCCCGCATTGGCGTCGCGCGCAGCCTCTTCTACGACGACGATGCAAGCATCCTCGTCGAGGAGGTCCTGCCGATCCTGGAGGAGGCCGGAGCCACGATCGTCGATCCCGCGGACATCCCAACAGCGGGCGATCTCGTCTCGGGCGATTCGGAGTGGCTAGAGATGGCCCCGGTCTTCCCATTTGCGCTGGAGCGGTACCTGGCGAACTACACGCCGGACGGTCCGTTGCTGAGTCTCGCCGATATCGTTGCGTGGAACGAAGAGCATGCCGACGAGGCGCTGACGCGTTACGGCCAAGAGACGTTTTATGCCGCGCTGGAGGCCGGTACGATCTGGGATGCAGAGTTCCAGGAGACGGTCGCCTACAACAAAGAGCTCGCGCGGTCAGCGGGCATTGATGCCGTGCTCGACGAATACGAGCTCGACGCGCTGATCGCGCCGACCACCGGCGCCCCGCGGCGAATCGACGCGGGGGACGCAGAGTTTCCCGGCGCCTGCTCCCAGATTTCGGCAATCGCCGGCTATCCGATCATCTCGGTGCCGGTTGGATACATCGATGGCCTGCCGGTGGGGATGAGCTTCATGGGTCGCGCATTCAGCGAGCCCACGCTCCTGCGGTTAGCGTACGCCTTCGAGCAGCGCTATCCAGTCCGCCAGCCACCGACCTTTAGGTCAGACCTAACCGTCTAGCAGTCGTGCCGCTTCGACAGCGCCGGTCCCGGCCACAGATCCTCTACGGCTCCATTGGCCGCTGCTGCCTGCCGCTGCCAGGTTCGCGATCGCGGCGCCGATTAGCCCTTGAGCGCGCCGGCGGTGAGGCCCTGCTGGATACGGCGCTGGAAGATGACGTAGACGGCAAGCGTCGGCAGCGTCGTAATCGTCAGGGCGGCGAAGAGCGCGCTGTAGTCGTTCTGGTACCCCTGCTGGATGGCGAGGAACGCCAGACCCTGCGAGAGCAGGTACTTGTTCTGGTCCGGGTTGAGGACGAGAGGCAGGATGAACTGGTTCCACTGCCCCAAGACGTTGAAGATCCCGATTGCGACGACGCCGGGTTTTGCCAGCGGCAGCATGATGTTGAAGAAAACGCGGAAATGGGAAGCGCCGTCCAAGATCGCTGCCTCGGCTAGCTCGGTTGGGAGCGTCCGGAAGAAGCCGGTCAGGAAGAAGATCGAGAAGGGCAACGAGTAGGCCGTGTAGACAAGGATCAAGCCCCGGTAGGTGCTGAGCATCCCGAGGTCTTGGACGACGAAAAAGAGCGGGACCAGCGCCAGAAAGACGGGGAACATCAGCCCGGCCATGAAGAGGTAGAAGATTGGCTTGTTGAGCGGGAACTCATACCGGGCGAGGACATAGGCCGCCATCGAGGAGACGAGCAGCGTCAGCGCCACGCCGCCGGTCACGACGATCAGGCTGTTCGTCACATACCGGCCGATCATCGCCTCGTTCCAGGCGCGCTCGAAGTTGTTCCATTGCAGAGCGGCTGGCAGCTTCCACGGACTGAAGATGATCTCGCGGTCCGTCTTGAACGACGTCATGATCATCCACAGGAACGGGAAGATGACGAGGACCGCCCAGACGAGCAGGATCAGCTGCACGACGCCGGCCGAAAGCATGTCTCGAACGTCGTAGCGTCGCGCTGATTCGACCTCAGTCCGTGGGAGGACCGATACAGCCGCCGGCCCGGTTGTCTCTGGTGCGCTCACTCCCGAGTCCATCCTTTCCGGCTTGGCCCGCGATCAGAACTCCAGACGCTCGCGCTGCGTGAAGCGCAGGGTAATGACCGAGAGGATGAGCGTCATGACCAGCAGGACGACGCCGATCGCTGATGCGTAGCCGAATTGGCTTTGCGTGAAAGCCACGTCATACATATAGCGCGCGACAACATCCGAGGCGTGGTTCGGTCGCCCTTCCGTCATCACTTGAACGATGGTGAAGAGGTCGAGCGCGGCAATCGCGATGTAGACGATCGCAAGCCGGATGTGGTCCCACAGAAGCGGCAGCGTGATATCGCGGAACGAGGTCCACCGGCTCGCCCCGTCGAGCGTCGCCGCTTCGTAGAACGAGGTCGGGATCGACTGCATGCCGGCGATGAAGATGACCATGTAGAAGCCGACCGACTGCCAGACAATGACGGCGGCGATCGCCCAAAGCACGGTGCTCGGATCGCCGAGCCAAGAGCGAGCCAGATTATCGAGGCCAAGCGCACGCAGCGTACCGTTCAGCAAGCCATAACGCGGGTTGTAGATGTACTGCCAGAGGACGCCGATGATGACGACCGACATCACCTGCGGGAAGAAGTAGACGATGCGGTAGAACTCCCCGCCTCGCACTCCTTTCCCCGCCTGCGCGAAGAGCCCAGCGAAGAGCAGCGCGAGCGATAACGTCGCGATCGGCAGCACGACGAGCATCTGCGCGTTGTGCTTGAGCGAGGTGATGAAGATCTGGTCGTTGAACAGCTTCTCGTAATTCTCGAACCAGACGAAGGTCTTGTTCGAGGAGACGCCTCGCCACCGCGTCAATGAGTTGTAAAACGCCTGAACGTACGGATACAGGACGAAAACAGCGTAGAGGAGCAGCGCCGGGAAGAGGAACGGCACGATCAGGCGATACTTGTGGTGATGCATCGCCGCCTCCAGCGGGGAGTCGGGAGAGACGGTCTATGCCGGGGGAGGCGCCAGGCGCCAGGAATCAGGAGACGGAAACGGCGGTGACTGTGGCTGTCAAGCCATCACTCCCTGCCGCTCCCGACCCCTGATTCCCGACTCCCGTCCCCCAAATCCCTCCCTGCTAGCGCTGGTACTTCTTGATCGCCGGGTCGTTCTTGACGGCGTCGGCCGCCTCCTGGATCGCGTTCATCACGTCCTCGACGCTGGCGCGACCATTGAGCAGCTCGCCCATCTGGTTCTTCGCCTCGTCGCCGAGCGCCTTGTACCAAGAGTCGTAACGAGCCTGGATCGTGTTCTCGCCAGCGGCCGCCAGCGTCTGCTGCGCCGAGGCGAAGGCCGGCCCGAGGTCGAGATCGTCAGCCGCGCCCTGGACGACCGTGAGCGCCTTCGTGTTCTCCGAGAAGAAGCGCGCGCCCTGCTTGGAGAAGAGGATGCGCAGCCACTCCTTGCCGCCCTGGACGTTCTTGCCCTGAGCCGGGACGATGAAGTTCTCGCCAGCCCAGGCGGAGACGGCCTCAAACGGCAAGACATCCCCGGAGAGGGACGGGCTCGGCGCGACGACCATCTGGAAGCCCTCGGGGATGAGGTCCTTCATCTCGTTCTCCAGCCAGGTGCCACACGGGATGAACGCCGCGCGGTGCTGGAGCCACTCCGCCTGCGACTCGGTGTGCGACAGGGCTTCGGTGCCTTCCAAGATGTAGCCGCCGTCGGCGAGCTGCTTGAAGGCGTTGAGGACGTCCGCCACCGCCTCCTGCTTCCAGGCATCCGGCTCGAGATTGTCGATCTTGATGAGCGCCTCCATGCCGGCATGCTTGGCGAGCATCTGGTCGAAGAGGAGCCGCATGTACTGCGGGTACTGCCCCTGATAGGTCCACGGCGCGATGCCGGCGGCCTTGATCTCCTCGCAGAGCGCCAGCATCTCGTCCCAGGTCTTGGGATAGGTCCACCCGTGCTCGGCGAAGAGATTCTGGTCGTACCAAACGCCGTAGACCGTCAGCGCATAGCGCAGAGCGAGCTGCTGGCCCTCGTAGACACCCGTTTCCTGCGAGCCGGGGACCAAGGTGTCAGCGAACGTCGCGCCCTCGGTGTCAAAGGCGGGGGCGGCCATCAGGTCGGCGAGATCCGCAAGCTGGCCCTCCGCAACGAGCGCCGCCTCGTCGAGGTTCTCCGCGCCGGAGTTGTCCATCACATCGGGCGGATTGCCGCTGACGAACCGCGGCTGATACTGCGGGCCGAGGCGCTGCGTTCCGGTGTAGTTGATCTGGGCGTCTGGATAGAGCTCGTTGTAGATGCCGTTGACGTTGATAGCGTAGTCGTCGCCAAAGCCGCCCTTGAAGATGACGACTTCCAGCGGCGCCGCGGGATCGACACCCAGTGGATTACTGGTATCGCGATACTCTTGGGCATCCGCGCCCGTCGGCTCCATCGCCGCCAGCATCGCCGCGACTACCGGCGCCGACATACCCAGCGCCGTCGCTCTGCGAAAAACCTCGCGCCGACTCATGGCGCCGGATGCCGCCAAATCGAGCAGCCGGCTCATGCGATCGTCGCTCATCGGTCGTCCCTCCTCGTCGAGAGTGCCTATATCCCGTCACGCAGTGCGTCGGTGGGCGAAAGGCTACCGCAAAGTGGCTGAACCCGCAATCCTTCGGGTGATGGAGCGGCTCGTCAGTCGCTTGGATGGAGATATCGCATCGCGACGCGCGCCAGCGTCTCGATTCCGATCGCCATTGCATCCTCGTCGATGTCGAACCGCGGGTGGTGATGTCCCCAGATCTTGCCCTTCTCGGGATTCCGCGTGCCAAGGAAGAAGAAGCAGCCGGGCACTTTCTCCAGGACGTAGCTGAAGTCCTCCGCGCCCATGTGCCTCGGCGCCTCCAGCACGTTGTCCGCGCCGACGACGCCAGTGGCCACCTCCCGCACCAGCTCGGTCATTCCGGGTTCGTTGATCGTCACCGGATAGCCGTAGCGGTAGTCGACCTCGACGCTGGCCCGCATGGCCGCGCCGACTCCCCTCGCGATCTCCTGGACACGGCTGGCGAGCTGCTCCCGGATCGCGGGCACGAAGGAGCGAACGGTGCCCCGCAGCTCCGCCGTGTCCGGGATGACGTTCAGCGCCTCACCGGCGCGGAAGGCGCCGACCGTCACAACCGCCGGCTCGTTCGGGTCGACTTCACGGCTGACGATCGTTTGCAGCGCGAGGACGATTTGCGAGCCGACGGCGATCGGATCGATCGTCAGGTGCGGCTGCGCGCCGTGCCCGCCGCGTCCGGTAATGTGAATCGTGAAGCGGTCGGCAGCGGCCATGATCGGTCCCGGCCGCACGGAGATTGTCCCGACCGGCTCTTCCTGCGCGACGTGGAGCGCGAATGCGGCATCGACCGGCGGGTCATTGAGAATGCCCTCCTCGATCATGACCCTGGCGCCGCCGCCACCCTCCTCCGCCGGCTGGAACATCAGCTTGACCGTCCCGGAGAAGCGGTCCCGCCGCTCCGTCAACAGGCGAGCGACGGCAAGGAGCATCGCGGTATGGGCATCGTGCCCGCAGGCGTGCATTGTCCCGGGCACGCGGGAGCGATACTCGACCTCGTTCTCCTCTTCGATTGGGAGCGCATCCATGTCCGCGCGCAGCAGGACGACCTTGTCCGGCCCCGGCGCGGTGCCGCGGATCAGCCCCGTGACGCCGGTCGTTGCGATTCCCGTCCGGATGTCCTCCACGCCGAGGGCTTGGAGACGCTCGGCGACGAACTTCGCCGTCTGGAATTCCTGAAAGCCGAGCTCGGGATACTGGTGGAGGTGCCGGCGGTCAGCGATGACGCCCGGCATGATCTCGTCAATGTCTTGCCGCAAGTCGGCGGCTATCGCGCACATCGGTCACAACCCTCTCTTCGCTTAGCGGACGCCAGATCGGGCGCGGCTCAACTGGCCAAGAATCGCAACGCGGCGCGGGTCATCGTCTCTACGCCGATCGCGAGCGCGGCTTCGTCGACGTCGAACCGTGGATGGTGGTGCCCCCAGATCAGGCCCCGCTCCTCATTCCGGCTGCCGACGAAGAAGAAGCAGCCCGGCACCCGGGTCAGAAACTCGCTGAAGTCCTCGGAGACGACCATCAGCGGCCCTTCCTCGACGCGATCGGGTCCGACGACCTCCGCCGCTGCCTCCGCGACGATGCGCGTCATGTCTGGATCGTTGACGACCGGCGGGGCGCCGAAGGTGTACTGAAAATCAACCGAGGCGCGCATGGACGCGGCGACGCCGTTGACGAGGCTGACGAGGCGCTCCTTGACTTCCTCGCGCTGCCAGGCCGCGACCGTCCGGATGTTGCCGCCAATCTCGGCAATGTCCGGGATCACGTTCGGCGCGTCACCCGCGTTGAAGCGGCAGAAGGAGACGACCTCAGGGAAGAGAGGATCCCGCTCCCGCGAGACCAGCGTCTGCGCGGTTGCGATGATGCTCGCGCCGACGGCGATCGGGTCCACCGACGACTGGGGACGAGCGCCATGCCCTCCCTTGCCCTGAATGGTGATGGTGAAGCCGTCGGCGCCGACCATCGCGACACCCGGACGCGCCCAGACCGTCCCAAGATCGGCGCCCTGCCAGATGTGCAGCCCGAACGCCGCGTCCACCCGGGGATCTTCCAGCACCCCGGCATCAATCATCGCCTTCGCGCCGTTGCCCCCTTCCTCCGCCGGCTGAAAGACGAGCTTCACCGTCCCGGCGAAGCGGTCGCGCCGCTCGCAGAGCATCCGCGCCGTACCGAGAAGCATCGCCACGTGCGCGTCGTGCCCGCAGGCGTGCATCGTTCCGGGCACCTGGGATCGGTACTCGACGTCGTTCTCTTCCTCGATCGGCAGCGCGTCCATGTCCGCGCGTAACAGGACGACCTTGCTCGGTCCTGGCGCCGTGCCGCGGATCAGCCCCGTGACGCCGGTCTTGGCGACGCCCGTCCGGATGTCTTCGACGCCCAGGGAGCGAAGGCGGTCGACGATGAAGGCGGCCGTCTTATGCTCTTGGTAACCGAGCTCCGGGTACTGGTGGAGATAACGGCGATCCGCGATGAGACCCGGCAGGATTTCGTCAACATCGCGGTGCAGCGTGGTATCGGTGACTGTCATCGCAAGTTATCGCTCCTCGTCGTCTGGCATTCAGTTGTGAGTCGGTACGATAGCAGAGGATTGCCGAGCGCGGGACATGGTCCGTCGGACGCCGTGGTAGCATCCGAGTCAATCGCGGCCGGAGGCGGTCGCGCCTTTAGAAATCCAGCGGGGACGGCCATGACGAACCAGGCACCGATGGACGAAGCGCGAGCGCGCGCACTCGCGGAGGAAGCGGTTGAGCGCGCGGGCGGAACGCGGCACGTCTACCGCAATCCCCGCCATCCTTTCGCGCTCCAGCCCTCGACCACCTATGAGATTGACGGCGAGCGCGTCGAGCTACGGCATGGGGAGATCAGTAGCCCGGCGATCGTGACTGTCGCCGGCTACGTCTTCGAGATTCACGAGAACGAGATCGAGCTGCTGATCCGCCCGCCGAAGCCGCGCGCCTAGGCGCGGCATCTCCTCACTGCTTGGTGTCGAGGTCTGGCGCGCCGCGCCGCTGTGGACGCCTGCTCCCGGCGGAGGCAATCGCCTTTGGCAGGCGAGGTCTGCCAGGCTTGACACGAAGGCGCGAGAGGGCGTTCTCCCGCCAGGCAGACCGGTCCGCTTGCCCCTCAGCCTCAGATGCCGAAGGGGCGGGTTCCGAGTCCTCAGGCTCCTCCACCGGCGGCGGCGCCACGTGCTCCAGCATCCAGCGCCAACCTGCCGCCTGCCCATCGGTCTGGCGGTCCGCCTGCCGGCGCGTGCGCAAGTAGTCGGCCACGATCACCTGCACCGCGGCGGCGATGGGGATGGCCAGGAACGCGCCGATCACGTTCATGAAGGTCGAGCCGGCGAGGATGGCGATCAAGACCGTCAGCGGCGTCAGGCCGACGGCGCCCCGCATGACGCGCGGCACGAGCACCCAGTTCTCGGCGGCCTGGAGCACCGCGACGAACGCGATCGTCAGGAAGACCTTTTCCCATGACATCGTCATGGCGATGATCACCGCCGGCGCGCCGCCGATCCACGGGCCGACGACGGGAATGGCTTCCGTGATCCCGGCGAAGAGCCCGAGCAGCGGCCAGAAGCGGAGACCGAGCACGCCATAGCCGATGGTCGAGGCGACGCCGATGATGAGGCACAGCAACAACTGGCCACGCATCCATCGGCCCACCTGCGCCTCGACCCGATCCCACGTCCGGGCAACGCGGCTCCGCGTCGGCTCCTGCATCTGCTGGAGGATGACGCGTCTGAGGAACGCCTTCTCCATGAGGTAGTAGAAGGCCATCACGAACACGGAGATCAGGCCGACGACGGTGCCGACGATGCTGGTGACGATGCCGATGGCGTACTGCTCAGGAGGCGCCGTCGGCCGCTCGATGATGTCGATCACCCGGTCGAGCGCCTGCACGCCGGCCCCGCGCAGCAAGCTGTTGCCGCTGGTGCGCCACTCGTCGCGCAGGTCCCGAAGCTGACTCGGCACCTCGGCGCGGAAGCGACGACCTTCTTCAGAAATTGTCGGGGACAGGAGAAGACCGCCGAGCCCGATCGTCCCGAGGATCGCGACATAGACCGCCAGGATGCTCAAGCTCCTCGGCACGTGGCGCCGCTCGAGCTCGCTGACCGGTCGCTCGATGATCGTCGCGAACAGAATCGCCAGCAAGACGAGGATGAGGACGATCTGAACCTTGAGCAGCAAATAGGCGATGAGCAGAACGAGGAAGAGCGAGACGGGCGTGAGACCGACACGCCGACCGCTCGGCTCTGGCTCTGCTGGAGGGGGCGGCAGGTGCTGCTCCGGGGGCATTGTCGACTGCTGCATGCGGGGCGGCCCTTCCGCAGGTCAATACACCAGGCAATTCGCCCGCGTGGCCGCGACAACGAGTCGGGCCGAATTCGAGGGACGCCCGGTTGCGATCGCGGCTAACGGTTTACATTGGCGAGCCGGCGAACCCGCCAGTACCGTGGGTCGAGCGGATCGACCCGCGAGCGCTTGACCTGATCTGGCACGTCGTTCCAGACGGTCGCGAACGCGAAAACTTCCTCGCCGTCGACGATCATGCGCCGGGCCACGCCGAACGGTCGGTCGACCGCGAAGATTTCTCGCGGGGGGCGAGACACGATCTCGGCCTGGAACCAGCCGTGCTCGGGGCACTTGCCCGCGTGGAGCTGCCAGACCAGGTCATAGGTGATTCCACCCAGATCGCGCACGATGACCTCATCGAGCTCGCCGTCACAGATCGGGCAGCGCATCGGCGTTCGCACACCGACCCGCTCACGCGTCCCGACCGGCGCGTAGAGAGGTTGCTTTCCTACGACTTCAAGAGCACCTTGACTGGTCGTCTCGCTCATTTCCACCACACACGCGGCGCAGTTGACCACCGCCACACGGTCATCCTCATCACCTGTGCAGCAGTCTAGCACAGCATTGCGCTACGACTCCGTGGTTGGCGGGACAGCGCGCCGGGCGTAGAATCGCCATAAAATTGAGGCATTCACTCCGCACTCGCGCTCATTGTGCGGTGTACCCACTCGGCACGTTCCGTGCGTTGAGAGTTAGCAGATTGAGGAGAGGACCGGGATGCCGGACCAGGAGCTCATCGACGGGCTGATTGCGACCTACCGTACGCTCAACCTAACGCTACGCCCATTGCCGGAAGAGAAACTGCGCGGGGCGCAGGCGAACGGCACGTCCGTCCGCGAATTGGTCCGCCGGCTTCGGGACGATGAGCTGCGGTTCTCCCAGGCGCTCAAGGTCCGCATCGCCACTGGTCAGGCCATGCCGAAGATCGAGGAAGATGAGACTCCGGTCGTCGGCACGGAGCACGAGAACGACCCGACCTCCGTCCTCCTCGCGCAATTCGGGACCGCTCGCGAGTCGACGCTCGCGATGCTGCGCAGCTTGCCGGACTCGGAGTGGGATTCGACGGGAGGCGGGGGTCCTTCGATCCGGGAGAGCATCCGGCAGCGCATCGCCGACGACAAGCGCCGGCTCGAGCAGATTCAGCAAGCACTCCGCTCGTCGTGACACGCCGGGGCGCGCGCGTTCCGGCCAGCCGGGGACGATTATGAAGTCGATCCAGCAGCCCATTCCCAACGATTTGCTCTCGCGACTCAGCCGCGGCGCCACCGCCTGGATCCTGGGCACTGGCTTCCTGTCGTTCCACGTCGGCGTGTTCGCGCTGACCGCCGTCTGCCTCCTTCTTTGGGACCTCTACCGCTCGCCGGGCGACATCGCGGTGGATGCCATGCTCTGGCGCTGGGGCGTGATCCTGATCCTCCACGCCATCGCGGTCGCCGCCGGTTGGGTCGCCTGGCGCCTCCTGCGCGTCGATCTGGTCGCCAGCGCCGATGAGACGACCCACCTGCCGCTTTCCGGCTGGCCGAGCAGCGAAACGCGGCAACTGGAATCGCCCGCGTCGCTTGACCGGCCGGAGCTGGCTCGCACACGCGCGGGACGCACGACGGTCGCGGCCGCCAGTGCCGTTGCCGAGGAATGGGCGCGTCGGTGGTTGCGTGAGTCGAAGCGCCTCATGACCGAGACGGTCAACGCCTCGCGCCGGGTTGTCACCGATCCGGAAAGCGGCATTCATGCATCGAGCAACACGATCGGCCCGACGGTAAGTGAGTGGAGCGCCGCGGTCGCTCGCCGCGCGCGGGGAGCTATCGTTGCCGCGCGCGACCATGTGTCATCGGCAATTCAGTCGAATGGCGAGCAGCGCGAGCCGACGAGCGCGGCTGAGCCGTCGCGCGATCCGGCCAGCACCTGGCCCTCGCGGACTCAGCAGCCGACTGTTTCCGCGCCGTCCGCTCCTCGCGCGAACGGCGCGTCCCTCGCTGACACGCTTCGCAACAACGGGGCGCGCAACGCGGGCAATGCGTCGTCCACGCAGCGAGAGGTCGATCCGCTGCGCACCGCCAGCG
Organism: uncultured Chloroflexota bacterium; assembly: GCA_937901745.1. Lineage (GTDB taxonomy): Bacteria > Chloroflexota > Chloroflexia > Thermomicrobiales > UBA6265 > CALGSZ01. Next base: position 53,637 of record CALGSZ010000022.1, read on the forward strand.
GCCTCGCCGACGAAGCCGCGACCGGCACTGATGGCGCGTCCGACCCGCGATGGGCCTGGGTCGAGGCCGCCGCTGCCGCCTGGCTCGCTCGCCGAGAGTCGGATATTGCCACGCCTTCGCAACAAACTCCCCCGCCCGACAATTCATCGACCAGCGCCTCCTAAAGGAAGCACCGCCTCCCTCGTTCTGCCGGGGCTCACCCGTCACAAGCGCGACGCGCACGTGTCAACAACGGGCTTGGCTGCCGGCTCTCGCTGGCAGCTTTGCGCTGATTTGCCAGCTTCTTCCCACCATTTGTGCGTGCCCGGCATGCGATGCGTACGTGCAGCGTCAACGTTACTTACATTCCTTTGACTGAGTGTCGCAAGCTACACAAGGAAGCACAACAAAAGTCCTGTTTCTATCTTTGACAATCAGGCAAATCTTGAATTTCTTGTGCATCTCGGTAGAGTTAGAGAGCAGAATGGGCTGTCGATTTCAGCTCGTCATGTTGTGCATGTGCTGTTGACCCCTGGAGGAAGGAGCTTCCGCTGATGGATGCCCGCCGTTTCGACGGTCTTGCTCGCGTGCTAGCGCGCGGGCGGTCCCGCCGTGGCGTGCTACGCGCGCTCGCCGGGGTCACAGCCGGAGCGATGATCGGTCGAACCGAGGCAGTGCTGGCCGACTCGGAGCCAAGCGGAGTCGGCGGGTCGGATGCTGGCAGCGTCGGAGGCGACGGCACGGCTGGTGGGGACAGCACCACCGGAGGTGATCGCCAGGGGATCTGCCTGCCGATTTCCCGCCCCTCCACGGCCGCCAGCGCCCTGCAGCCGCCTTTTGAAGCGCTGATCACTGCCGGCACTTGTGAATCTCCCGACGAGTCAGAGACCTTCCCGCTCCTCGACGTCACTGCCGAAGACGACATCGTCGGCGCACCGACCGCGGCGGCAGTGGCGCGGAGCGTGACGACGGTTCGCGTCCGGCTGAATGACCTCGTCAATCGGGTGCACGCGATCATCGTGCGCTCAGAGGACGACCCGAGCAACATCATCGCTTGCGGTGAGATCGGTGGCCTGCGCACCGACGATGATCTGACCGTCGGTATTCGAGAGCGAAACGGCTCCAATTACACGGGGACTGCCTGGTTGCGGGGCAGCAACGGCTCGACGCTCGTCTACGTCTTCCTCGGCCGTGGTCTGAGCACGGTTGAGACGGCCGCCGCGACGCGCGGCACCAAGGTGGCGACGACAGAGGATGTCAATCTCCGCGCCGAGCCCTCGGCACAGGCTGGCATCATTGGGGTGATTCCCGCGGGAACCGAGCTGACTGTGACCGGCACAAACCAGGGTGAGTGGATTCCGGTCGAGAATCCGGAGACCGGGGACACCGGGTGGGTCTCCGCTCGCTACCTCGTCATCACCAACTAGCTCGTCGCCTCCCTAAGCTCTACGGACTACAACAAATACGTAGGCGCCACCTCGTACGAGGTGGCGCCTACGCGTCGATCAGTCGATCGCTAACAAGCGGCGACTGCGCCGGCCCCGACGACCGGCACGATCAGGCCACTGAGAATGGCCGCTTCGAACTGGCGAGCAGACGCGATTTCCTCATCGCCGTTGAAAGAGCGGTAGATAACTGAAGGCTCGTCATCAGATTGCGCATCGATATGAACGATCGTGAGCTGATGCTCCAGGCGCCAGGGGTCCGCCGTAACGTCGGTATACCGCTGGCCCGGCGCTAGGAACGTGCGGGCAATCATGATCGTCATTCCCTCCCGTCACACGATCCCACGAGTCTGTCTCGCCATCCGATGACGATCATGACAGCCCTGGGTCGAACCCGCATCAGCTATTTTACGGATTTGCGTATGCCATTTCTGGAATCCGACACCGTATTTTCACTTACGCGGTTGTCGCCAAGACGATTAGCGCCGCGCGCGGGCCAAATAAAGGGCCGCCTGGCCCATTCGCTGAGCCGGCGGCCCCGTCTCTCTGCAATCTCTACTGCTGCGGCGGCAGCACCTGGTTCCATTCGCGGAGCTCGGCGTTCGCCAGCACGCCGGCGGTCGTAAACGGATCGTTATCCAGCAGCTGCCGCGCTTCTTCGGCGCTCTCAGCGTTGTAGATGATCAACGCGCCGCTGTCGTCGGCGAACGGGCCAGACGCGGCGATCTTCCCGGCTTCGAAAAGCGACTTCAGGTATTCCCGATGCTTCGGCCGAGTCTCGAGCCGCTTCTCCTGATCCGGGCCAAACGTGAGCAGCGCCACAAACTTCGCCATCTTCACTCCTCCCCTACACCTGGGCCGGCCCGCCGCCGGCCTTGTCGCACGAAGCGTGTCTGCCGTAGTCTACTCGCGCCCGCGCCTCGTGGATGGCCATGTCACCCCGTGGACGAAGCTGTCACCATCACAATGGATGAGGGTCGGCTCCGTGACGACGTCAATTGACCCGCCACGCACTGCCGCGCGCGAGAACCGCGACGCTCATGTCGTGCCGCTTCGCCGGCAATACATGCAGATTAAAGCGCGGTTCCCTGATACGATCCTACTCTTCCGACTCGGCGACTTCTACGAGACGTTCGAGCGCGACGCCGAGATCGCGGCCGAAGTGCTCGATATCGTGCTCACCAGCCGAGAAATGGGCAAGGGGCAGCGGCTGCCGATGGCCGGCATTCCCCATCACGCCGCTGAAGGGTACATCGCCAAACTCGTCGCGGCCGGCTACAAGGTCGCGGTCTGCGAGCAGATCGGCGAAGTGAGCCGTGGGCGCGGGATCGTGCAGCGGGACGTGACACGTGTCGTCACGCCGGGGACCGTCCTTGAGCCGACGATGCTCGATGCCCGCTCGAACAACTACATCGTCGCCGTCGTCTGTGACGACACGCGCGTCGGGCTCGCGGCCGCCGATATCACGACCGGCGAGTTCATCACAACCGAGATCTCCGGCCCGACCGCGGCCGAGGCGCTGGCAGCGGCGGGCCGTGAGCTCCTTCGGCTGCAACCCGCCGAGATCGTCCTGCCGAGCGAGAACGGCGAAAGCCTAGACTCGCTGCCGGACGACGGCTGGCTGCCGGAGGGCGTCGCCCGCTCGCGGCTCGATTCCTGGAAATGGCGGCTCGATCGGGCCGAAGAGGAGCTACGGCGCCACTTCGACGTCGAAGCGCTCGATGGCTTCGGCTGCTCCGGAAAGCCGCTCGCGATCCGCGCCGCCGGCGGTCTCCTTCAGTATCTCGCGGAGACGCAGCTTTCCGGCCTCCAGCAGATCACCAGTCTCTCGACCTACTCCGTCGAGAGCTTCATGACGCTCGACGCCCAAACTCGGCGCAACCTCGAGCTGACGGAAAGCACGCGGGGCGAGCGGCGGCACAGCCTGATCGCCGTGCTCGACCAAACGCGCACGCCGATGGGAGCGAGGCTTCTCCGCCGCTGGATCGGCCAGCCGCTCCTCGACCTGGCAGAGCTTCGGCTGCGCCAGGACGGCGTGGACCGGTTCTACCGCGACGCGCTCGCTCGGGCAGAGCTACGAAAGTCACTGGGACCGGTCGGGGACATCGAGCGCCTCACGAACCGGGTCGTCGCCGGCATCGCGACGCCGCGCGACCTCGGTCATCTGCGACAGGCCCTCGCGGCGTTGCCATCGGTCGTCGCCGCGGCTGGCGAGACGCCCGGTGCTCCCACCATCCCCGACTGCTCAGACGTCCATGACCTCCTCGCCGCCGGCATTGTTGATGATCCGCCGGTGACGCTCGGTAAGGGCGGCGCCATCCGCGCGGGCTTCGCTCCGGAGCTCGATGGTTACCGGCAGCGCGCGCGGGAGGCGCGAGAGTGGATCGCCGGCCTGGAGCGAACGGAGCGGGAGCGGACGGGCATCAAGAGCCTGAAGGTCGGCTACAACAAGGTCTTCGGCTACTATCTGGAGATCACCACCGCCGCCTTGGCGGCCGCCGAGCGCGAGCGCGCTAGCCGTGGCGAGAACGGCTCCGCTTTGCCCGCCGACTACGTCGCGAAGCAGACGCTGACCAACGCGACGCGCTACGTCACACCGCAGCTCAAGGAGTATGAGACGGTCGTCCTGACGGCGGAGGACACGCTCGCGGAGATCGAGGCGGACGTCTTCAAGCGAATCATGGGGCAGGTCGCCGGGGCAGCCAATCGGCTTCTCGACGCGGCGCGGGCCGTGGCCTACCTCGATGTCGTCTCCACGCTCGCTGAGGTCGCCGTCCAGCGAAACTACGTCCGCCCGGAGCTCGACGATAGCGGCGTGATCGAGATCGTCGCCGGCCGTCATCCCACGCTCGAAGCGGTGATGGGCCGCGGCGAGTACGTCCCGAACGACGCGCACCTCAATCCGGACGAGACGCAGATCATCATCCTGACCGGGCCGAACATGGCCGGCAAGAGCTCCTGGTTACGTCAAGTCGCGCTCATCGTCCTGCTCGCCCAAATCGGGTCGTTCGTCCCGGCCGAGCGGGCGCGGATTGGGATCGTCGACCGGATCTTCACGCGGATCGGCGCGCAAGACGACATCGCGACCGGGCAGAGTACCTTCATGGTCGAGATGCTGGAGACGGCGAACATCCTCAATCACGCGACGCCGCGTAGCCTGGTGGTGCTCGATGAGATCGGGCGCGGGACGAGCACTTACGATGGCTTGGCGATTGCCAGAGCGATCGTCGAGTACTTGCACAACTCCCCGAAGCTCGGGTGCAAGACGCTCTTTGCGACGCACTACCACGAGCTGACCGAGCTAGAGCAGATCCTGCCGCGCGTCCGCTGCTTCCGGATGGATGTTCTGGAGGATGGCGACCGCGTGGTGTTCCTCCGCCACGTCGTCCCGGGCGGCGCCGACCGCTCCTACGGCATTCACGTGGCGCAGCTGGCCGGCATCCCTCGCGCGGTGGTGCGTCGCGCCGGCGAGATCCTGGCGGAGCTGGAGAAAGGCGGGCCGGCCGCTTCCGAGCGGACCAACCGGCGCGCGGCGATGCGCTCGACAGCGAGCAGCGAGCCGGTCTTGCAGCTGACGTTCTTCGGGCAGCCCGATCCGGTGCTGGAGGAGCTGAAGGCGCTCGATGTCGAGGCGCTTTCCCCGCTCGAGGCGATCACGACGCTCTTCGAGCTGCAGCGCAAGGCGCGGGGCGAGTCCAAAGGCTAAGCTGAGTAGCGGGGCGATCGGTCGTCCGTGACTCGGCTTGCCTGCCACGCGTCGCCGATCCCCTAGATCGGCTGCTCTTCCTGCCAGGCCTGACTGTCCTCCGGCTCCTCGGCGATTCGGAGAAGCTCGACCGCCGGCGGCTCGACCAGGAGCGAGCTGAGATCGCGCAGCCAGGCCCGGGTGCCATCCTCACCCCCGACGCCACGCTCACGAAACGCCTCGAAGTCATCAAGGCTGTTCATTACCAGCTCGTATTGGAGCGCGGGGCCGCCAGCCGGTCGAGTCAGTGGCACCAAGAGACGAGCCTCCATGCCCTGCTGCCGCGCGGCGGCGACCTCCCGAGCCAAGAGCGCCATAGCGCGCTCGCGGTCGATTGGTTTGAAGCTGTACGAGAACCGTGCTAGGTACATCGTCCCCTCCGCGCCACGCTCTGGTATGTCGCGCGTGGTTGCCGCCGGTCAGCCGCAGACCGCGTGCCATCGTCCGAAGCGGCGTCGAGATCCCATACGGCAATTAGAGGGACCGAGTGAGCGAAAGCGCTGGCATGAAATGCGCGGTGGGATGGCCAGCGCCCGGGAAGGGTTGCAGTTGGATTGGCAACGACACGAAAGGACGACAGATTCATGGTCGAGTTCGGCTACGCGCTCTCCAGCGAGGAGCATGCCCCGAACGATCTCGTTCGATACGCGCAGCGAGCAGAAGCGGTCGGGTTCACCTTCGCGCTCATCTCCGACCACTTTCACCCCTGGATCTCCAAGCAGGGACACAGCCCGTTCGTTTGGTCAGTGATCGGCGGCATCGCCCAGGCAACGCAGCGGCTGCGTCTCGGCACTGGCGTCACCTGCCCGACAATCCGTACCCACCCCGCCATCATCGCGCAGGCAGCCGCGACGTCAGCAGCGATGATGCCAGGGCGCTTCTTCCTCGGCGTGGGGACCGGGGAGAACCTAAACGAGCACATCACCGGTCAGGGATGGCCGGCGTTCGAAATCCGCGCGGAGATGCTGGAGGAGGCCATCGAGGTCATCCGGCTTCTCTGGCAAGGCGGAGAGCAGAGCCACTACGGCGCGTACTACGTCGTCGAGAACGCCCGCCTCTACACCCTGCCCGATGAGCCGCCTCCAATCTACGTGGCCGCCGGCGGACCGAAAGCCGCGGAGCTGGCCGGGCGCGTCGGTGATGGCTACATCGGGACGGCGCCCGCAACGAAGGTGATCCAGGCGTTCGAGCAAGCGGGCGGCGCCGGCAAGCCGAAATACGGCCAAGTCACAGTCTGCTGGGCTCCCGATGAGCAGGCTGCGATCCAGACCGCCCACGAATGGTGGCCGAACGCGGCGATGCCTGGCCAACTGAGCCAGGAACTCCCGACGCCGGCGCACTTCCAGCAGACAGCGAAGCTGGTTCGGCCGGAGGACATCGCCGAAGCGATCGTCTGCGGGCCGGACCCCGAGATGCACGCCGCCAAGATCCGGGAGTACGCCGACGCCGGTTACGACCACGTCTATGTCCACCAGGTCGGCCCGGACCAGGAAGGGTTCTTCCGCTTTTACGAGCGGGAAGTGCTGCCGCTCGTGGCCTGACGTGAGTCCACCCCGTCACGACAAGGCATAAGCGCCAGTACGCCGGTCACTCCCCTTCGACCACCCCCGGCCGCCGGCGCCAGAACTGCGTCGCCCCCTCGAAGGCGTGGGCGAGCTGTAGTACGCCGAGGTCGTCGCGGAAGCGGCCGACGATCTGAATGCCGACCGGCAGCCCTTCCTCCGTGAACCCGGCCGGGACGGAGATGGCCGGTAGGCGAGTGACCGTGATCCAGTAGGCGGACTTCATCCAGGCGATATAGGTCTCCATCGTCACTCCCTCGATCTCCGTCGGATAGCGCAGATCGAGATCGAAGGGCGGGACCTGGTTGACGGCGCAGACGAGGAAGTCGTAGCGCGTCATGAACTGGCGCACCCGCTCGTAGAGCTCCTGTTGCCGCGCCATCGCTCGGCCAACGTCCACGGCGGAGAGGCGGAGCCCTTCCTCGATGTTCCAGATCGCTTCCGGCTTCAATTGGTCGCGGTGCGCCGCGAGCAAATCGGCGTGGCTCGAGGCGACGAGGAAAGCGCGAAGGTCGCGGAAGATCTCGTCGGCGCCGCTGAGATCGGGCGCCGCGTCCTCAACCGTGCAGCCGATATCCTCGAACGTCTGCCGCTGCTGCTCGAGGACCGCGCGGACGCGCCGGTCGAGCGGCAGGACGCCGAGATCGGGGCTCCAAGCGATGCGGACATCGCGAAAATCGCGGTCGAGCGACTGGGCGAAGACACGGGGATCGGTCGGGTAGGTCAGCTGATCCCGAGGATCGGCCCCGGCCATGACCGAGAGGAGTAATGCCGCATCGCCGACGGTCCGCGCCATCGGCCCCTTGACGCTCAGGCCGATCCAGGGTGCTTTCGTTGGCCAGCTCGGCACGAGACCGGGCGAGACACGGAAGCCGACGACATTGTTGAAGTTGCCAGGATTGCGCAGCGAGCCACCCATATCGCTGCCATCGGCGATCGGCAGCATGCCGCAGGCAAGCGCCGCCCCGGCTCCGCCAGAGGAGCCGCCAGCGCTCTTCGTCAGATCGTAGGGATTTCTGGTCGCGCCGAAGACGTTGTTGAAGGTGTGCGAACCGAGCCCGAGCTCCGGCACGTTCGTCTTGCCGATCCCGATGGCTCCCGCGGCCTTTAGCCGCTCGACGATTAGCGCGTCTCGCTCAGGATAGTTGTCCCGAAAGACCGGCGAGCCGTAGGTCGTCGGGAAGCCGACCGCGTCCTCGAGGTCCTTGAACGCGATCGGCAGACCATGCAGCGGTCCGGTTTCCTCCCCCGCCGCGAGCTTGCGGTCAGCATCATCGGCCAGCTCGAGCGCCCGCTCCTCGTCGAGCATCGAGACGATCGCGTTGACGCGCGGATTGACCTGCGCGATTTGCTCGAGATGCGCCTGCATGACCTCGCGGGCGGAGAGTTCCCGCCGCTGAATGGACTCAGCCAGTTCCCGCGCCGTGAGAAAGCAGATCTCCTGGTCCTTCACCTTCTCCCCCATCGCAGCTTCGAGCGATGAGCGTCACGTCTCGCACGATGAGCCGCAATTCTCCGCTCACTGGCTGCAGGTCCCCCTGGATTCTGCCATGTGCCGTGTCGCTCGGCGCTCGGAGTCCGACACTCAGCGCACGGGGCTGATACTAGCGCAGATGCGTAACTTTTCGCTGCGGCCTCTTTCCGCATCGTGGCACGCCAGATGCGAAATACAGCTCAGAAGGCGAGCCAGCGCCGAAATGGCCACTCCAGACCGTCGCCACTCGCCATTTTCGAGCTTCGCTGCACGTGGGTGGCAGGAAAGGAGTCAAGATGCCGCGAAACGACTATTCCCTTGACCAAGTCTCGCTCGGACAGGAGATCGTTAGCCGGGACGGAGAGAAACTGGGCTCGCTCGATCGGGTCGTGGTCAACGCGGAGAACCACCATCTCGAAAATCTCGTCGTCCATCAGGGCATCTTCTCCGGGCAGAAGCTGGTCGACATCGACCTGATCGACCACATCGAGCCGGAGCGCATCGTGCTGAGTCTCAGCGCGGCCGAGGCTCGTAACCTACCGGACTTCGTCGCGACGCAATACGTCGAGGCACCGGCCGACGCCCACGACCGGTACAAGCCGGCATGGGCAGCGTCCGGACTTGGCGCGGGACGGATCATCTATGCCGGTCCGGTCGCCTCGGTCGCCTACCCAGGTGGATGGGTGCCGCCGTCCGGCTCCATCGACGCCGAACCGCCGGTCGTTGAGAACGTCAGCAACCTGCCACCACAGGACGTCATGATTTCCGAAGGGACGAGCGTGGTGGGCGCCGATGGCGAGAAGCTTGGCAAGATCGATCGCGTCATCTTCGGCGACGGCGGGGCGCTATCGGGCCTCGTCGTCAAGGTCGGCTTTCTCTTCAAGCGTGACGTGACGATCCCCATCGACGCCGTGGCCGAGGTGGGAACGGACCGCATCCGGCTCAACGTCCCGGCCAAGTCCGTCCAGCGACACGCCTAGTCCGAGCATCGCGACACCCAGCCGTGACGCCAAATTGGCATGCTGCCTGCAACGGCGTGTCTTGCCGCCGCTTTGCGCGTGAGCGGCGTGGTCGTTCGTTCACGGATTTTGGGAAGGAGGTTTGGCGATGCGCCGACTCGTTGCCACCGCGTTCGTGGCCTTCCTGGCCCTGGCACTCAGCGGAACGGCTTCGCTGGCCCAGGACGCGACGCCCGAGGCCACACCAGACGGGACTCCCGTGGGCGCGGTTCAAACGAGGCTCATCGACGCGCAAGGACAAGAGGTTGGCACGGCGACGTTTCTCGAGTCGAACGGGGGTGTCTCGATCGTTGTCGAGTTGAATCCTGGCGCGCTCGAGCCGGGACAGCATGGTATCCACGTCCATGAGATCGGCATCTGTGATCCGAGCGGACCGGAGCCGTTCGCATCCGCCGGCGGCCATTACAACCCGACCGGCGAACAGCACGGAGCGCCGATGATGGCGACGCCGGGCGTGATGCCGACCGCTAGTGAGTCACATGCCGGCGACCTCGGCAATTTGACGGTGGAGGCCGACGGCTCGGCTCGCCTCGAGACAACGACCGATCGCTTCACGCTCGACCAGGGCCCGACCGGGCTCAACGACGCCGATGGGTCCGCCATCGTCATTCACGCCGAGGAGGACGATCCCACCATGCAGCCCTCCGGCGGCAGCGGCGGCCGGCTGATCTGCGGCGTCATCTTCCCGCCGATGACCGACGCGACGCCGGGTGCGAGCCCGGTGACCACTGGGTGACGGACACTCAAATAATCCGTTCCGGGACGCGGCTAGCGTGAGCGCGCGCGGCCGCGTCCTTTTTCCTCGGAATCGCCGCATCGAAGGGCCAGAGGCGCGGAAGTCGAGACGCCGCGAGTGAGGAAGGCATCAGGATGAAAGCGAAGCAGCTCTCCGGAAACGGACTCAAGACCTACGTTGTCGTTTTCGATACCGGCGAGGAGTTCATGGCCGGGATCGAGCGCTTTGCCCTCGAGCACGGCCTGGACGGCGGCGATTTCACCGCGATCGGCGCCTTCCGCCGAGCGACGCTTGGCTTCTTCGACATCGAAACGAAGGAGTATCGAAAGATTCCCATCGAAGAGCAGGTCGAAGTCCTCTCGCTCATCGGGAACATCGCCATCCACAAGGGCAAGCCGAAGATCCACGCCCACGCTGTCGTCGGCAAGGCGGATGGCACGACCCGTGGCGGCCACGTCCTCGAGGCAGTCGTCCGGCCGACGCTCGAAGTAGTCGTGACGGAGTCGCCGGCCCACCTGCGGCGCGAGGTGGACGAGGAGACCGGGCTGCCGCTGATCCGGCTGTAGCGACTCTGTCCTCTGCCCGCGCTCGCGACACGCTCGCATCATGTGGACTAGGGGAACGTTTACCTATACGTATAGGTGTACTAATCATCCTATTGACTCATCGCCCACTAGTTCTATACTTACGTCAATTCGGTTCTCCAAACTCCCTTCGTTCGGCTGTTGTGTCGCAATCGCCGCTAGTGTGTCCATTTGCTCCGGACGGGAGAGCCGGTCTGGATTCCTGGCGGACCCGCGCGTGGTGACGCAACCAGTCCTCATCGTTTCACTCTCCACCACACAACCGAGGAGGTGCGGCATGAGCCAGGAAATGGGCGGCGCTGCGGCGATGGGCGGACTTCTCAGCAGAGCACAGCTCAGCTTCGCGCGAGCGGTACGCGACTTCAATACGCTCACCGCAGGGCTCGGTCTCGGGCAGCTCAAGCCAGGCACGGACATCCTCGAGGCCGGCAACACGGCCTGCGACTCAGGCTGCGACGGCGGCTGCTTCGGCGAGCTCGCCGCCGAGGCGGTGAGTCGCATCAACGAGGTGCGGTCGGCTCGCGTTACCGCGGTTCTCAGCGGTATCCGCGCGGGCGGCGCCGGCATGCTCGACATCGGGCGAATCGAAGAGATGCTTGAGTCGGGCAATACCGCCTGCGACTCCGGCTGCAATGGCGGCTGCGGCGGTGGCCTCGACCTGGGGACGATCCAGCCGGCCGCCGGCGATGCCCCAACCCGGAAGTAACGCTCGGAGATTCCCCAACCCATCCGCCGGCCCGCGAGGCAGCGCCAGCAACGCGGGTGGCGGCGGGAGTCGGTTCGCGGGCTGACTCCCGCCGCTCCCCGCCCGTGACCTCGCCAACGCGTGCCACACCTCGGCCGGCGGCGCCGAAGGTATCCATCGCCGACGCGCGAAGGGCAATCCATCATGAAACTCTCACGGTATCACGTGGCGTCTCCGCCGGTTCTCGACCACGAGACCGGCGAGATGCAGCGCGTCATTTTCGCGACGCGGTCAGCCGAGCCGCGCGTGGTGAGCGCGGCGCTCTGGCAGCTGATCGAGTCCGGCGAGCTCGATAGCGTACCGATGGACGTGTTGAACGAGCTGGTGGACATCGAGCTGCTGGTGCCGGACGACGAGGATGAGGCGGCCGTCATCCTGCAGCGCAACGATGCGGCAGCCCGTGACGACGACAATCTCTACCTCGTGATCCAGCCGACAGCCTGGTGTCAGCTCGGGTGCGGGTACTGCGGGCAAGAACACTTTCAGCGGCGCCTGAACCCCGACCATCAGCGGCGATTCCTCGAGCGTGCCCGCGCCAAGCTGGCCGCGAAGCCCTACAAGACGCTCGAGCTCATCTGGTTCGGCGGCGAGCCGCTAGTCGGCATCAGCGTCATACGCGCGATGACCCCGTCGCTCAAGGCGCTCGCCGAAGAGTTCGGCGTCATCTATCACGGGCGTGTGGTCACCAACGGGATGCTGCTGAGCGACGCGCTCGCCACCGAGCTCGTCCGCGATCTGGGCGTCGGCTACATCGAAGTCACGCTGGATGGCATCGCGCCGTACCACGATGCCCGCCGCCACACGAAGAAGGGCGGCGCGACCTTCGACCAGATCTACGCCAATGTCGTGAGCCTCGCCCGCCGAGACGATCTCCACGTCAGCCTGACCGTCCGCTGCAACGTGGACCGCCGGAACTACGAGGGCGTCTCGCCACTCTTGCGGAAGCTGGCAGCGGACGGCGTCCAGAAGCGAATCGGATTTTATGTCGCTCCGATCCACTCGTGGGGGAACGACGCGCACCTCGAGTCGCTCACGACGGAAGAGTTCGCCGAGTGGGAGATCAGGTGGTTCGTTGAGATGATCGAGCTCGGGTTCAACCCGTCGCTGATACCGAAGAGGCGCCCGATCGTCTGCTTCGCCGTGCAACCGAACTCCGAGCTCGTGGACGCGACCGGAGAGCTCTTCAATTGCACGGAAGTCTCCTATGTCCCCAAGTATGGCATCCCCAACCAATACGCGATCGGCTCGCTGAAAGACGGCGAAACGCCGGGCAAGCGGGCCGTGCTCGCCTCGTTCAACGAGCGCGTCCGGCGTGGCGAGTACGCTTGCCACACGTGCCGCATGCTGCCCGTCTGCGGCGGCCGGTGTCCTAAGCTTTGGCTCGAAGGGATCACCCCCTGCCCGCCGCCGAAGTTCAACATCGAAACGCGCCTGCTGCTCAGATACGCCCAGCTCCGGCTCGCGGCCAGCGCACCGGGCGCGAGCGCGGGGTCGCGGGTCGCGGCAGCCGCCAACGGAGCGTGAGCCGTGGACTCCCTCTTCCAAGCCGCGGCGGACGCGTATCGGAATGGCAAGCGCAACCAGCGCCAGCCGAGCGCGGCGGCAACCGGCCGGACTTTCGATCACCTGCTCAGCATCGCCGTTGCCGCGCGCCTCTCGCGCGATGAGCAGTTACTGGGCCGCGCGGCATCGGGCGCTCGGTCGCGAGCCTTGAAGGCCGCCCGGAACGGTCAGCTCGACATCGCGCGGCAAGCATTGAGTGAGAGCGCTCAGATCCTGCAGTCGGGAGTGCTCTCAGCCGAGGCCCGACTGTTCTTGAAATCATTCCATGAGGCGGTGGCGGCTTATCTCGACTTCAAGCGCGGCGATCCCGATCTGGCGCGGGCTCGCGTCGAGCGGGCGCTGGCTGCCGATTGCGTCCTGATCTCGCAATATGGCTATGACATCCTGGAGCTGCACCGCATCCAGCTCGGTCACAACCTGATGCGAGTCGAGGCGCGTTTCGGGGAACCGCAGCAGGCGACGGCCATCGGAGCGGCCCTTCTGTCGTACACGGAGGGGGATAACTCCAGCTGGCCGTTTCCCCGCTTCGGCGACGGGGCGCGGCCGGATCACCTGCCGGACGAGCTGGCGGAGGCGATGGTCATTCAGATCTCCGGGGAGCTGGCGATCCTACTCGCGGGGAAACCGGCGGAGGAGACGGTCCATCTCCTCTCGGTCGCATTGCCGCACATCGAAGGGATCGCCACCGACCGTTGCAACGACCACCTACTGGCGCATCAGTGGCTACGAGCGAAGTGGGGCTTCGCCCGACAGGCATGGCCCGCGTTTTTCGAGAACCTGAGCGATCTCTTGCGGGATGGCCTGGCGGACGCACCCCTGCTGTGGAGAGCCTCCGTAGCCGACCTTTACGTGGCCTGCGAGGCGCTAGACACGGATGGCGCTGAGGCGCTGCGACGGGAGATCGCCGAGGATGTCCGCGCCTGGCCTCGCGTGCCGGAGCCAGTTCGGGCGGTCTTCGCCCGATCTCGCGAGGCGACGGCGGTCTCGATCTAGGGCCGGGCAGCGGTGCCACGGTCCGCGCGCGACGTGAATTGGAGCCTGCTTGCCGCGACCGACGTCCAAGCCATCCACGACACGCTTGCGCGGCACCATCCCGGCCTGCTCGACGCGTGGAATCCGGCGTTCGCCGCCTGGCACCAGGCCGGGCTGACAACGGCTCTGGATGCGGCACGGTCGGTCACCTCTCCGGCGGGGTACGTCTTTGCCCTCCGTGCCTACGTCGCGGGCTTTCGCGACAACCATCTCAACATCGGCACGCGCATCCGGCTTCCGCTGAAGTGGCCCGGCTTCACGGTGCGTTGGCGCGATCGGCGCTTCCTGGTCTGCCGTCCCCCCAACGACGCGGACGGCTATCCGCCAGAAGGCGCGGAGCTGGTCGAGTGCGACGGCCGGCCACCGGCTGAGGTCATGGCCGAGACGATCTTCCCGTACGGCGGAACCCCGGACCTGGAGGCGAGCTGGATCGAGTGGGCGCCGTGGCTGCTGATCGATCGCGGCAACCCGTGGACGCGTCGCCCCAACACCTGCGCGTTCGCGATCAGCGGTCAACGGCAGCGACTCGCGCTGGAATGGCGGCGCGCCGACCCGCGAGACATCGCTACGGTCGTAGAGCGCGCCCAATTCGGCCCGGCGCCCGAATTCGGCGTGAGGACGTTCGCGCCGGATTGCGTTTGGATCTCCCTGCCGAGCTTCAGGCCGCGCGACGCGAGCGACCGCGCGATGCTCCAGGGCGTCGTTCGCCTGGCCCCGAACCTACGCGCCTCGCGCCTCCTCGTCTTCGATGTTCGAGGCAATCGCGGCGGCAACTCGCAGTGGGGCGAGGACATCCTGAACGCCCTCTATGGACCCAACTACGTCCAGTGGCGCGCGCACGCGACCGGGCTGGATGATGCTTATGTCGAATGGCGGGTCTCAGCGGAGAACGTGCGATACCTGCGATGGCTCCTGCGCCAGCTTCGGCGGGAGTGGCCGCCGGACTCGCCCGCTGTGAGGCGGGTGCAAGCCGTCATCGCCGCGATGCGAGCGTGCCAAAAGGCTGGCCTGGCGCTCTGCCCGTACCGGGAACCGGCAGAGGACATCCCCTACTCCGATCACCTCCTCGCTAACCCGGTGACCGCTCGCGTCGTGCTGCTGACCGATGGCCGCTGCGGCAGCGCTTGCCTGGACTTCGCCGACCTCCTCTTCGCGATGGGCGATGTCGTGCACGCGGGCACGGCGACGGAAGCAGACAGCGTCTACGGCGATGTCCGGACCATCCTCTTGCCAAGCCGCCGCGCGAGGCTGACGTTCGCCATGAAGGTCCACCGGAGCCGGCCGCGTGGCCACAACATGCCTTACGTGCCGCAGCTCCGGTGGACCGGCGAGATCTCGGATACTCCGGCGATCGAGCGCTGGTTGGTCAGTCAGCTGGCGGTGTGACGAAGCCGCCGTAGCGCGAGCGCATGCCGCACGGTCGACCGGACGTCAAAGCACCTCGCGCTCGCGCTGACGGCCGGTGTAGGTGATCAAGCGAGCGCCGCGCTGGTAGGTAAAGTACAGCCACGCCCATTGCAGCATCACGACGAGCCGGTTGCGGAAGCCAATCAGATAGGCGATGTGGATGAAGATCCAGGCAACCCAAGCGGGAAATCCACCCAGGTGGATGCCGCGGATGTCGGCGATGGCGCGGTTGCGGCCAATCGTCGCCATGTTGCCGTAATCGAAGTAGTGGAACGGCTGCGTGGGCTCGCCCGCGATGCGCCGGCAGACGTTGGCGGCCGCCTGCTTGCCCTGCTGAATCGCGACCTGCGCCACGCCGGGATACGGCTTGCCGTCCGGTCCGGCGAGCGTCGCCATGTCGCCGATCACAAAGACCTCAGGATGCCCCGGCAGGCTCAGGTCCTGCTCGACCGGTACGCGGCCAGCGCGATCCAATTGCACGCCGAGCATCTTACCGAGCGGCGAAGCGTTCACTCCCGCCGCCCAAAGGATGGTGCGCGCCGGGATGCGCTCGTCCCCGAGCAGCACGCCGCGCTCATCGACGCCGGTCACCATCGCGCCGGTGCGCACGCGCACGCCGAGCCGGTTGAGGTCTCGCATCGCTCGCCGGGCCAAGCTGGCCGGGAACATCGGCAGGATGCGGGGACCGGCTTCCAGGAGATAGATCTTGGCCCAGGTCGGGTCAATATGGTCGAAATCCCGAGCGAGGGTGTAGCGCGAGATCTCGCCGAGCGCGCCGGCAAGCTCGACGCCGGTGGGTCCGCCGCCGACGACGACAAACGTCATCAGGTAGTCGCGCTCTGCCTCGCTCGTCGCGCGCTCGGCCTCCTCGAACGCGAGCAGGATGCGACGGCGTATCTCGAGCGCGTCTTCCAGGCTCTTGAGGCCAGGAGCGCATTCCTCCCACTCGTCATGGCCGAAGTAGGAGTGACGCGCACCGGCGGCGAGGATGAGGTAGTCGTAATGCAGGCTTTGCTCGCCGTTCCCGGTCAGCTTGATCTCCCGCCGCTCCAGATCGATGCCGGTCACCTCGGCGAGCAGCACCCGGACGTTGTCTTGCCTGCGCAAGATGCCGCGGACCGGCGAAGCGATATCAGCGGGCGAGAGCGAGGCCGTGGCTACCTGGTACAGGAGCGGCTGGAAGAGATGATGGTTACGCCGGTCGACGACAGTAACCTGAACCGGCGCCTTCTTGAGCGCTCGGGCGGCGTTCAGCCCGCCAAACCCAGCGCCGACGATCACGACATGCGGCAATCTCTCGCTCGTCATGCCCGCTCCTTCCGCTTCGGGCCCTTCGTGCCCACTCCAGGCTCTTCCCGGAGCAGATGGAGCCTAACAACGGCAGACGCGGCTTTCAATGTGCCGCCTGAATAATGCGGCGAGAATGCGGGAACGCCGGCAGCCACAAAGCCAGCGTCCCCGCTCGCGCCGGTGAGAGATCAGGCGTAGGAGCTTACCGGGACGATCAGCGGTGCGCCGGAGGGGTTGAGGAGCGTTTGGTGGAGCCCATCGCCCATCTCCTGGATGACCGGGTCGAGCCGATCCCGCACCTTCTTGGTGGGGAGCGTCTTGGTGTCGGGCGAGGCCGGCACGGCCACCACATGGAGGACGAAGCTGATCGGATAGGAGAGATCGAGCACGAGGCGATGGAGCACATAACCGCAGAGCGTGCCGAGCTGGCTTGGGAGCTTGTAGGTGTACCGTCGCTCGGTCTTCGACGTCTGAACCTTCGAGAGCGAGATCCCCGGCAAGCCAGCGCGTAGCCGGGCCGAGGTCTCCGCGACGTACCGCTCCGCCTCGTCCGCTGAGTCGAAGAAGCTAGTTTGGCCGGAGTAGTAGAGCCCGTGCGTGTTGAAGAGGGGCGTTGACTCGACGAGCGGTCCTTCCACCTGGCTCTGGTACTGGACGCCAGCCGCTAACTGACGCCGCTGCTGAATCGTATCGGCCGTGTCGGTCGAGAAGGGCACCGGCTGCCCGCCGAGCATGACGGGCCAGGAGAAGAACGGCGCGCTCGCCCCCACGGAACCGAAGCCGAAGCCGGGCAGCCATTGCCGGAAGTAGTGCGACTTGAGGCTGCCTTCGTCGTCGTGCCGCCGCTTGATCTTCTTCGCCTCGGCTTCGACGAGCTTGACGCACTCATCCTCCGTTGGCGTTTGGCCATTGAAGTCGGCAATCGCCACCGTGATGAGGTCGGAGCCGGCGCGGGAGGCGACGACGATCGCGGCGAAGATGTCGGCAGCGACGGTCGCCAAGATCGAGCGCTCGCCGCTGACCGCGATGATCTCCACGAGGTCGAGGTTCTTGACCCGCGCCTTCTTCGCCCGCCCCTTGCCATCGGCGCTGATCAGGGCCGAGGTCAGGCTGGACCAGGCAATATCGGCATCGCTCCCGGAGGGGAATCCGTGATGGACGCAGACCTGAACGGCGCGGCCCGGACGCGATCCGCCTCCCGCGCCGGAGAGGGTCGATGCGTAGCCGAACGCGAAGCCGCCGACCGCGCTGGCGACCTCCGCGGACCACCCAGGCGTGTCACCCGGATAGAAGAAGACGGCCGGCGGCCCGGCCAGTGAGAAGTCGAGGCTGAAGTCGTGGAGACCGGCGTCGCCGGGGAGCAGCACGCGGCCGGCCGGATTCCCGAGCGAGGCGGGCGCGGCCTGCGCAGCCGGGTGGGCAGCGACGCTGGAGACACGCGGGAAATGGCGGGCAGCGAGCCCGGCGAGCGTCAGGCCGCCAAGGCCTTTGAGAAGCTGGCGACGGTTGACGAGCCGATTGATCTCGATCGGCGAGCGTGGCGCGCCATCGAGCGTCGGGCGGGCGAGCGCATAGAATCGCGGACCGTCCATGACATTCCTCCAAGCACTCCAGGCTGGCAGGAGCCACCGGGTTCAGTGGCCTGCTCTCTCTCCGACGAAAGCCTCCTTTCGTCCGCAACCGGCGGCGGAATCGCCGCCGGGAGAGACGGCGCCAGAGCTCGCGAGCTTGGTACTTCTGGCAACGCGCGGGGATTAGGAACGGTTTCTCAGTCGCCGGGGACACGCTTGGGAAGGTGAAGCCGAGGCCACCTATCGTGCGGCAGCAGCGCCCGCCTAGGTCAAGGGAACAGCCCGTGTGTTCCGCGTGAAATGCGGGACCTTGTTGGGGGAATTTGGATGGCCCGGCAGGGGCGACTCGGGCCTGACTGCCAGCTATCCCCAGGGGATCAGCTCGGTCTCGATCTCCCCGAGCACGCCCATCTCGACATTGCGCTCGATGAAATCAATGACCTTCTGCAGCATCTCGTCGGCGTGCGGCTTGCTGTTGCTGACGCAGACGACGCCGAAGGTCGCCACGCGCATGTCGTCCAGCGCCTCGACTTCGGCGATGCCGACGTTGAACTGGTTCTGAACGCGCTGCTTGAGGGAACGAACGGTCTGGCGCTTGTCCTTGAGGGAGAAGCTGCCGTCCAGATAGAGCGTGATGCGAGCGACACCGACAGTCATGATCTCGGTCCGTCAGCGAGCGCGGTAGCGCGGCTGACTTCGATGTGCGTCTCATCCCCACGCCGCGACCAGGACCAGCGTAGCGATCGCTCCGCCGCGATCGGCGCGGGGATATCGTTGATGCAGGCAGCCACTTTCGGATCGACGCCGAACAGCGAGCAAAGCTCTGGATCGGGGAAATTTCGCACGGTCGCTTCCGCACGGTCCGGTTGGAGGCTGCTCGAGACGACCGTCGCCCCAAGGGAGCGGAGGTTCGTGAGCATCGCGTCGAGGAACTCACCCGCCTCCCAGGGCTCGGGGTCGTCCCAGCTCACGCTCAACGACCGCCCGACAGATTCGGCCCATTCCTCAGGCGAGATTCCCCGCTTGGAGAGGAACGCCAACGTCGCGATCGCGAGCGCTTGAGCGTTGGCCTGCGCCTGCTCCAGCAGCTCTTCAGGGGTGTCATCCGACCAGGACCGCTCGTCACCAGCCGGGTTAGGAGTCACGTTCTGCTCTGCCATCACTGACCATTGTAGGGTGTGGCGAGGGATAAACGGTAGTCAGGCACAAGGCGATCAGTCCGGATTACTCCCCGGCCACGGCGTGCGCTGAAGGACGATTTCATCGTCCGGATACCAGCGGGAGCGGACATTGCCGACGAGGTAGAGCGACCCGGTGACGAGGACCGCATCGCCTCGCATGGCGTCCGCTTGCAACAGCGCGGCGGCGATCGCCTCTCCCGGATCGTCGCGGACGACGATCTCGCCGCTGAATCCGGCTCGGCGCGCCGCGTCGGCCAGGACGCGAGGATCAAGGGACGGCTTCGCCAGCACTTGCGGCCGGGTCAGGACGAGGGCATCGGCGCACGGCAGCAGTGCCTGCACGACCCCGTCTTGATCCTTGCTCTCGAGCAGGCCCAGGACGAGGATCAGCCGGCCGCCCGGGGGACGCGGCACAGCCGGTGGAATCGCCGCTGCCAACGCGGCTGCCTTCTGCGGGTTGTGCGCGCCGTCGAGAACGACGCGCGGGGCCAATTGGACCGTCTCGAGACGTCCTGGCAACCGCGCGGCGGCCAAGCCGGCCGCGATCGCATCCTCACCGATCTTCCAACCGTTCCGCTCCAGCGCGCGGATGGCCGCAATCGCTGTGGCGGCGTTGACCTGCTGGAACGGTCCCGCCAGTGCGGGCAGACCGGGCGCTCCATCCGGCGCGACGTGGATGACTTTGCTGCCGGTCAGGCGTGCCTCAGCAAGGATCGGGGCAAGCGCATCCGGGTCGGTCTCCGCCGTTACGACCGGTGCTCCCGGCTTGATGATCCCGGCTTTGTGCCAGGCGATCTCGCCGATCGTCGGACCGAGCGTCTCGGTGTGGTCGAACCCGACCGTCGTGATAACGCTGACGGCCGGCTGGAGGATGTTCGTTAGGTCGAAACGGCCTCCCGCGCCAACCTCGATTACCGCGAGGTCTACCCGCTCGGCCGCGAAGTAGGTCGCGACCAGGGCAAACCAGATTTCGCCGTACGTCAAGCGCTCGCCGGTTCGCTCATGCCAGGCGTCCGCCGCGGACAGCACCTCGTCCACCAGGTCGGCGAAGCAGTCGCCGCTGATTAGTCGGCCATCAATCTGGAGTTTTTCCGTCGCGACTTGGAGATACGGCGAGAGGTGCAGCCCGGTGCGATAGCCGGCGGCGGTCAGGATGGCCGCGATCGCGGTCGCGGTCGAGCCTTTTCCTGACGTGCCGCCAACGTGCACGACCGGGAAGCGCCGGTGCGGCTCGCCTCGCTCGGCCAGGAAAGCGCGCAGCCGGCGCATCCGTTGCTCGGCGCGCTCTCGCACCTCCTCGAGCGTCGCGCTGCGCTGGTAGGCGGGGTCGATCAGCGCGTTCGTCCGCGCGACGGCCTCGTGATACCGAGCGAGCGCACGCGCCGCCTGAGCGTCAGCCGCGCCGGTCACGACGATCGCTCCCCTACCCTGCTGCCCGCTCTCACCCAGCGGTGGCTACCACTCGCGCCGCCCGCCGCCTCCGCGCTCAGGGCGGCGCGGCCGATCCTCGCGGCGCCCGCCGAATCGGTCCGGTCCTTCCCGGTCGAACCGGCGAGGGCGCTCGCGGTCCCAGTCGCGGTAGCCGCGCGGGCCGCGGTCCGAATCGCGATCGAACCGATCCGCTCTGCCGAAGCGATCCGCCCGCCGTGGCCCATAACCGCCATCGTCGCGCCGGCCGTAGCCGCGATCGCGGTACCCGCCGCGATCATCGCGGCCGCCTCGCCCGGCGCCGGGCTGAGCGATCTCGACGTTTACGTAGCGGCCGCGCACGCCACTCAGCTTTAGGGCTTCGATGATGCGCTCGGCATGCTCCGAGGGAACGTCGACGAACGAGTAGGTATCGAAGATGTCGATCGCTCCAATCGAGCGACCGGGGATGCCCGCCTCGCCAGCGATCGCACCGACGATGTCCTGCGGCCGGACGCCGAGATTGCGGCCGACGTTGAGGAACAGCCGCGTCATCCCGGCTTCCGTGCGCGATGAGACGGCGGTGGTCAGCGCGGCCAGATCGTCCTCCAGCTGCTCGGTGGGAGCGCCACGCCCCGTCTCGTCGGCGTACAGCTTGAGAACCGCCGCGGCGACCTCGGCGATGTCATACTCCTCGGCCAGATCGCCGATCGTCTCCAGGTACTGCTGGTAGGCGTCGCTCTGCTTGAGGACCTCGACGATCTGCTGCTTGAGCGCCTCACGGCGACGCTCGGCGACGTCGGCCATGGTCGGCAGCCGGCGCGGCTCGATGCGTGCGCGGGTGATCCGCTCGATCTGCCGCAGCCAGCGCACCTCGCGGGGCGTGACAAGGGTGATCGCCTCGCCGTGTCGCCCGGCCCGGCCCGTGCGGCCGATCCGGTGGACATACGCCTCGGCACTCTCCGGGATGTCGTAATTGATGACGTGCGTGACCTCCGGGATGTCGAGGCCGCGCGCCGCCACGTCAGTCGCGATCAGGATGTTTGCCTGTCCGCTGCGGAAGCGGCGCATCACGCGGTCGCGCTGCGCCTGCGACAGATCGCCATGCAGCGTCTCGACCTCGAACCCTCTCGCCAGTAGTGCCTCGCCAAGCTCATCGACGCCGACCTTTGTCCGGCAGAAGATCATCGCCATCTCTGGCGTCTCGGCGTCAAGGATGCGGGTTAGCGCATCGACCTTCCGCGCGCGCGGCACCTCGTAATAGCTCTGCCGCGTCTCCGGTACCGTCATCTGCTTGCCGGGAACGGTGATCCGCTCCGGATCGCGCAGGTACTTGTGCGCCAGCTCGATGATCCGCGGCGGCATTGTCGCGGAGAAGAGCGCCGTCTGCCGCTCGACCGGGGCGTTCTCGAGGATCCATTCGATGTCCTCGATGAATCCCATGTCGAGCATTTCATCCGCCTCATCGAGCACGAAGAAGCGGATGTGGTCGAGCTTGAGCGTTTCACGCCGCATGTGGTCCATCACGCGGCCCGGCGTGCCGACGACGATGTGTACGCCGCGCTGCAGGCCGCGGAACTGGCGCTCATAGGGTTGGCCACCGTAGATCGGCAGCGTCTCGACTTCCTTGTGCCGCCCGTACTTGTGGAGCGCCTCGGCGACCTGAATCGCCAGCTCCCGGGTCGGGCAGAGGATGATTGCCTGGACGTGCCGATCCTTCGGATCAATTGCCTCGATAATGGGCAACCCGAACGCGGCCGTCTTGCCGGAGCCGGTCTGAGCCTGGGCGATGACGTCCCGGCCCGCAAGCAGAACCGGAATCGTCAACGCCTGGATCGGCGTCGGCTCTTCATAGCCGACGGCGCTGATGCTCTTGAGGAGCGGGCCGCTCAGACCAAGATCCTCGAACGAGGGCGTCCCGTCCAGCTCTTCTCCGGCTGGAACGACAGCGGCGACCGGACGCGTCGACGGCGCGGGGCGGGATGGCGCCGTGGTGCGCTGCTCGCCGCCGTTGCGCGAGACAGCGTCCACTTCGTCGGTTCCGGTATCGACAGTGGCACGCGCTGTTCGCGCGGCCGCCCGAGTGCGGCGCGGCTTGGTGGCGCCGTCGCTCTTCTCGCGAATTGCCTCGGGCTCAATTTCCGGCTGGGTTTCGACCAACTCGGGCTCGGTCAAATCGGACTGGTCGTCCCATGCGACCATGGGCTCGTCATTTCGTTCCATGTGGTGTGTCCTCGCTTCGCCTCTGTGACGCTAGCTGCATGCACCTAGCCGCGTCATCTGCACAGTCTCGGCTCCGGGCCTGTCGCCGTGCGAGCTGGCGTCGCGATGTCCACCCACCCCTGGATCGCTGACGACGCCCAGCCTCTTCTCCGTGACCCGCAGCTCCCTCACGGCCGCCTTTGCGGCCACCCACCCATACTCCGCAACTGTTATGCCTAAGAGTGTCTCATATGGGGATTCCGGGATGTCGATTTCCCGGCAGGAAAGCGGCATGCGGGGAAAGTATAGCATGGCGGGGCCGAGCCGGTCGCGGGAAGCGGGCGCTTCCGGGCCGGCTCTCATCTTTGCGAAGCGGCCCTGTGGCACACTGATCTATCGTGGGGCATCCCCGAGGGAAGGTTGGCTGACCACCCGCTCCCTCGCTGGCAGGGTGCTCCTCGTCGTGCCCTGCGTTACTCAGAAGATCGATCACTTGTCAGGGGCGCTGATGACGCAACGAGCGCGGGCGGGAGGGTAACCATGCAGATCGGCGGCTTCCTGGAGACGCGCCGGGAAATCGAGCCAGGGGTTGGCCTCTACTTTCCTGACTACGAGCGGTACTCCTTCGCCGCCGTCATGCCGACGATGCTCCACCTGCTCACCGGCGTCCCCGCCTCTCCGCTCCTGCCGGCGGAGTGTTTCCCGGGCGGTCGCCTGCCCTCCGTGAGCAAGATCCTGCTCCTCTTCGTGGATTCTCATGGCTGGTCGCTCTGGGAGCGCTTCGGCCCGACACTCCCGGGGATGCGGCGCTTCTGGCACGACGGCGTGGTCACGCCGCTCTCCGCCCTCTTTCCGTCCACGACCTCGGCATCCGTTACGACGGCCTATCTCGGCGTGCTCCCGGCGCAGCACGCGCTGATCGAGTGGATTCTGTACCTCGAGGAATACGATCTCACCATCGAGACACTGCAATTCTCGACCCTCGGCGGCAAGCCGGAGGATCTCGCCGGCCGCTACGATCCGGCGCTGCTGATCGCCGAGGGAGAGCCGTTGTTCCAGCGGTTCGCCGAGGCAGACGTTCCCTGCGCGCTATACATCCCCGCGCCGCTCGTGAAATCGTCGTACAACCGCCTCGTCTGTCCGCCGGAGGCGATGCGCCGCTATTGGACGATTTCCGAGGCCTTGGTCAACGTTGCTGCTGAGCTCGCGACCCAGCAACGGCTCTTCGCTTGCCTCTACTACGACGACATCGACGCCATGGCACACCACTACGGGCCAGGTAGCCCGCAGCATGTCGCGCAGATCCACGAGTTCTGGCACGCCTTCGACCACATCTTCGGCGGGGATCAATTGCCGCCGGACAGCCTCATTGCCGTCGTCGCCGACCACGGGCACACGCCGATCGATCGCGAGCGGACGCGATATCTGAATCTAGAGCGACCGGAGCTCGCCTCGGCCCTGCGGCGGGATCGCGGCGGCCGGCCAATCCTGCCTTCCGGCTCGCCGCGCGATCTTTTCCTCCACGTCGCGCCGGAGCACGTGGACTCGGTCACGGAGGATCTGACGCGGCTGCTGGCAGGCAGCGCGCTAGTTTGGACAGCGGAGGAGGCGCTGGACGCGGGGCTATTCGGTCCGGGGCCGTACAATCCGGTCTTCCGCCGCCGACTCGGCGACCTGCTGATCCTGCCCCGGCCGGACGAAACGGTCTGGTGGCAGGAGCCGGAACGCGGGTACACCGTCCGCTTCCTTGGGTTGCACGGTGGGCTCTCCGCGGAGGAGATGACGACCGCCTTCGCCGCGCTCACCAGCTAGGCTCTTGTCCGCCGCCTCACCTGATCCAGTCGCCAAAGATGACGCGCCCGCGCCGGCGGCCTAAAGACGGCCAAGTCCGCGCGGGCACGCGTTGCAAATCAGACGGTGAATGCCGCTCAGACGACGGCGAGGTTGGGAACGGATGCTCCTTCCGCGACCGCCTTCAGATTCTGCAGATTCCTCTCCCAGAGGCCCATCTGATTCTCGTCGAGCTTGCGGGCGACGAGCTTGCCGACCTTGTGGACGAGCCCTGGGACTGTCAGCCGGACTCGCTGCGTGACGCGGGTGCCCGATCCCTCCGGCTCCAGATCCCAGGCGAAGACGGCGCTGATCCCAACCGCGGGCACCGGATGGGTCTGCCAGCTAACGCGGCTGTGGGGAACCACCTCGCGCAACTCGCGGTGCGCGATTCCCGCGCTGTTCCAGCGCGACTCCCCCTTGCCCTGCAAGACATTGAGTCGCTCGTAGACCTTCCACTCGGAGCCCGCATCGCCGCCGAGGCCGTCAGAGATTCGCTCGACCTTCGCCACGGAGGCATCCCACTCCGGGTGCCGGCTCACATCGGCGAGGTAGGCAAAGACCTTCTCGACCGGCGCTTCGACGTAAACCGAGCTTTCCCAATCTTTCTGCATTGTCTGCCTCTCCGGGTTCAGGAACGTGTCTCGCTGGCGCCTGGCCATGCGCCGATTCAGCCGGCGCGACCAGCCACCAGCGACCGCGGCACCGCCCTGGGACCACAGGCAGCGCGGCCAAGTCGTAGATGCGAGGGCATTGATTTCCTCTCGCCTTGATAGCCACGCTACGCGGGTATCCGGCAAGACACAACACCCCGAATGGCGGAACCGGAGGGGTGTTCACTCGTACCGGAAAGTGAGACGATCGGTGCCGTGGTCGAGCGCCACCTGGGGGATGCCTCCCGTCGCGACCGACCTCGCGGTGCGGTCATTGCCACGCGGGAAATAAAGTCCACCGGGGTGGATTTCCCCTAACCTCGCAGACTTGGGGAACATGCGATCTATAAGTTATGTCCATTTGAAATAGGTTGCAAGACCTGGCTCGGGAATTAGCGGCGCAACGTCGCCCGAATTTCGACTCGGTCCTGTTCCGCTTCCAGGACTTCGATCGCCTCCAGCGCGCCAACCGCGCGGCCGCTCGGTGCGGCATCGTCGAAGAAGGCATAGCCCCAGGCAAGCAGGCGTTCGTCGCGGCGCAGCAGGCCATCCACGCGGACGGCGCGGACTTGGCGATCTGCCGTCTCGATCTCCTCGATCAGCGCATCGGCGAGACGAGCGAAGACACCGGCGAGGTCGGATCCCGTCGCGCGAAGCGGCGCCGCCGTCCCCGGCGGGTCCGCTGCCGGATCGGCTTCTCCTAAGATCGCCTCGATCACACCCCAGAGCGCCGCCTCCAGCGCGGCCTGCGCGGTCTCCGCAGCCGCGACGATCTCCGCCAGCCCGCCTCCTGCTCCCGCCGTGACGGTCCACTGTCTCACCGCATCTCCCACCACATCTCGAGTCGATCGCGATGCATGTCTGCCCGGCCTCAACGGACGATACCACCGGCCTAACCGGGCTGTCAGTGCAGGTCGCTCCGCGCGTTTCCCTTCTCCCATCGTGGCCCAGACCGACGACCTCACTTTGACCATCTGACACCGAATTGCCCAACGTGGCGGGCCGCTCCCACTCCGTTGCCACCTGCCTTGAGCAGGGTTCCACGTGGAACGTACGCGTCATTTTGGCAACCTCCGTTGCCTCCTCTCACCCGTGTCCTTCCGTCACAATCGTTGATTCGCGGTTTGCCGGGAGGGCGACACCCTCCCGTGCGACGCTTCCTCCGTGTAGGCTCTGGTATCCTCAACCTCGTGTGTCGGCGGACGGCTGGCCGTCCCGGCGCGCGGCACCCCTACCGCCGCGAAACCAAGCGATGCGGCGGAGCGTTTCAGCAGCCGAAAAGAGGGGGTAGCCGCCGGGATGAACCAGGCGATGGCATGGACTGGCAATGCGATCGATGCGCCCGCGCGCGTGGGGAGCGGCGGTGTGGCTGACGACGGGGATCTCGTGGCGCAGGCGCGCGCCGGAGACCCGGTAGCATTTGAGCGACTCTTCGAGCGGTACCACGCTCCGGTCCTCAATTATCTGCACCGCATGGTCGGCGACCGCGCGCTGGCCGAAGATCTCGCCCAAGACACGTTCATCAAGGCTTACCGGGCGCTGCCCAGCACCCGGCCAGACCTCGCGTTCAAGGCCTGGCTGTACCGCATCGCGACCAATACCGCGATCTCTCATCTACGACGCCGCAAGCTCATCCGCTGGATTCCCTTCATGCCTGGACAAGATCACGCGACCGACGATCCGGTCGAGCGCAGCGTCGGCCGCAAGCACGACGTCGAGCAGGCGCTCGCTAAGATCCCGCAGCACTACGCCGCGGCCCTCCTCCTGCGTCACTACCAGGGGTTGTCGCTGGCAGAAACGGCGCAGGCTCTCCAGATCACGGAGAATGCGGCGAAGCTGCGATTGTTCCGCGCCCGTAAGGCGTTCGCCGCGGCCTACGGCGGCCCGCTCGCGGATGATCCGGAGATCGCGGGAGACTGGGAGGGCGACCGGTGAGCGAGCAGGAGCGCTCAGGCGGCGTCCCGCCGCTAACGCACGAAGAGGCAGAAGCGCTCATCTCAGCGCGGCTCGACACCCCGCTCGATCCCGCTCAGAACCGCGCGCTCCTCGCGCATCTGGCGACCTGCCGGCAATGCCGCGCCTTCGCGACCAGCATGGAGGTGATGGCGCGCAGCCTGCGGGAGCTGCCTCAGTACCCACCGAGCCCGGTCGTCAGCCGGCAGGTGCGGGAGCGGATCGCCGCCGGTCGGCCTTGGTGGTCGCGATGGGCAGCAGCGGCAGACGATGGGCGTTGGCGCGGCATGCCGGCCGTCGCGGGCGCACTCGTCGTTCTCGTCTTCGCGGCAACGGTGCTGATCTTCCGCGGCGATGAGGAGACTGGGCCTCGCGGCCCCGCGGCGCCGAGCGACACCGCGATCGCCCAGGCGTTGACACGGACGGCTGAGCCGACCATGACGGCCAGCGAATCGTTCGCGATCAACGCTGAATCCCCGACGCCGACTCGCCGGGCAGAAAGCGCCGCCGAGCCCTCCCCCACTCCCACGCCGTGGAACATCCGCTATACCCCGGAGCCCACGCCAACGGGAGAGGTCGTCATCGCTGGTTTCACGCCGACCGAGACCGTTGCGATCGCCGAGGCAACTGAGCCATCGGCTCCCGAGCCGGAGGCGTCGCCTTCGCCGACCCCAACGGACGAGCCGACGGAAACGCCGGAGCCAACCGAAACCGCTACCGAGGAACCAACGGAAACTCCGGAACCGACGGAACCTCCGGAGCCCACGGCGACCTCGACCGAAGAGCCGACGGAGACTCCGACGGCGACGAAGACGCCGAGTCCAACGGCAACGGCGACGGCCTCTCCGACCCCAACGAAAGAACCGACGGCGACCGAGGAGCCAACAGCGACATCTGCGCCGACCGAGACCCCGACGCCGGAGCCAACCGAGACGCCGCGCATCCTGCCGCGCCAAACGACCGCGCCGGAGGATGCGACTGAGAGTCCGGAGCCGGTAGAGAGTCCGACAGGCGAGGAAGGCGATCAAGTGACGCCGATCGAGGCCACGGAGGAGGCCACCGCAACTCCGCCGATTCAACCGATTGGTGGCGGGCGAGGCGCCGCCGGCACCGAGCAGCCAGATCCTGCAGATGATGGTGACTCCGGATCGAGCGACGACCGCGGCTCGGGCGAGGATGAGGGAGACCAAGACGGCAACGACGGCGCGGAAGACGGTATAGAGCCGGGAGCCAACCCGTTCGAATCTGCCGAAATCGTCGGTAACCTGCCCCAGAACGCGGCAGCGGCCGCTGGTCCGCTTCTGCGCTCGCCAACCGGTCTGATCGCGGTCTTCAGTGGCGAAAACCTCGTCATTACCGATGCCGTGGGCTCAGAGCTGCGCGATCTCGGCCCGGCGCAATCGCCGCGCTGGTCGCCGCTCGGCCATAACCTCCTCTTCGCGCAGAATGGCCGAGTATATGTCTGGTGGGATCAGGACGGCAGCGTCACCGAGGTCTCGGCCGAGGGCGATGGGTTCGACCTGCCGATCGGTTGGCACGACGCGCAGCTGTACTACCTGCGGGCGACGCCGGGCCAGCTCGCGGTGTGGCGCACGGAATGGGATGGCTCCGATCCGGTCGAGATTTGGGTGGCCGAAGGCATCGAGCCGTCTGGCGGCGAGGCCGTCGCGGTGCCGGGTGGTCTCCTCATTCCGACGACTGCTGGCTGGCTCCACCTCAGTCTGGATGGGTCATTGAAGGAGCTCGGCGGCCCCGCTCTGCCCGACGGCCCGGTGGCGACGAGCCCGAGCGGCAACTTGCTCGCGTTCACTTCTGGCGGCTCGCTGGTCATCTCGTCTGTTGAGACGCCGGGCGAGCCACTCCTGACGGCGCCGCTAGCGACGGGGAGCATGGCTGGGTGGGCATTCGCGCCTAGCGAGGACGCGGTCGTCGTGACCGATGGCGATCACCTCTTCATCCTCGGTCTCGACGGGGTGACTCTGGGGCAAGCGACAGCGCCGAGCGGCTGGAGCCTTGGGATCCCATCCTGGGATGGCGACGGCATCACCGTGGCCGCGGACGACGGTTCCGGGGGCACAATGCTGTACCGTCTCACGCCCGACATGCTCTCGGCGTGAAACACCACTAATAGGTATTATGTCAATCTGAAGCTAGCTTTGGGGCCGGATCGAGCGCGCGGCACCGCGTGCGGCGACGTCCGGTCCCACGTCTTTAGGCGATGTTCATGCTCGCCCGATTTGAGCCTCCCCTCCCCTAGACGAGACCCGACAACCGGGTGGTAGACTCGCACCGCTCGGTGCAACGAGCGCGGGGGAGCGCGAGCACGATGGCGGATGCCGAAATGATCATGTTTGGCCGGACCGCGGTTCGCGCCGCGGTCGGCGAACTCGTCGATCAACCGGTCCAAGCAATCGTCTACGCTGCCAATACCCGTGGACTGATGGGCGCCGGGCCTCCGGGCTCCGTGCGCATGGCAGGCGGGCCGGAGATCGAGCGCGAAGCGATGGCCCGGGCGCCACTCGAGCTTGGTCAGGCGATCGTCACGACGTCCGGCCGGCTCGCGGAGCGCGGCATCGAAGCGGTGATTCACGCGGTCGTCAGCCCGCATCTCGGCGATCCCGCGGAGCTTCCAGACGTTCGGCGGGCGCTTGTGTCGACGCTGCAATTGGCCGACGACCGGCGGTTCCGATCGCTCGCCATACCCCTACTCGGCCTGAGCGCCGAGGCGACACCGCACGATCGAGAAGTCACGATCGAAACAATCGTTGACGAGGTGGTAGCACACTTGCGGCGGGGACCGACGCGACTTGAGACCATCATCATCGTCTCCCGGTTCGCGGATGACCTTGTCGCGATCGAGGGCGCGCTCCATCGCGCGCGGCAACGTTCGTGGGTGATTCAGACGTAGACAGCGCGCGCTCCGGGCAGCAAGCTTCCGGAGCCACAATTCAGCGCTGGCGGCACGCGGAGCGCGTCTGGCGCTGGTCCGCTCGCATCGCGCCGTCGCACGTCGATTGGTACCTCAGGCTGCGCTCTGGCCGAGGGCTGCCCGCTGCCTTCCGCACCCGCTTTCTCGCGATGCGTCTGCCTCCCGAGACGGTGGATCGCACGCTACGCGATGTGCGCCGGCTGGACGACTGGCTGCCCGCGTGGAACCGCGCCGCCCAACGCTTCTTGAACGAGGCGCGCCGGCATGAGCACGCCAATCATTGGCGCGAGGCGGCCGAAGCACGGCGCAACGCGGCGATGTGCTACCACGCCGCCCACCTTATTACCGATGACGATCCGCGGACGGTTCGCGCCCTTCGCGCGGCGGGAGTTCAGGCTTTCGCGCGCGCGATCTCGCGGCTGATGCCCGAGACGAAGAAGGTCAACGTCACCTGGCGCACGTCCACACTCCCCGCCTACCTGGCCAAACCCGTGACGGGGAGCGCCGGCGCTCCTCTAGTCGTCCTCCTCAATGGCGCGACGACAACGAAAGAAGAGCTGCTGCTCTGGGCCGATCCATGGCTGGAGCGCGGCATCGCGGTGCTGGCGTTGGACTGGCCAGGCACCGGCGAAGCGGCGAGCATGCCGCTGACGGCGGACTGCGACGACATGACAGACGGCATCATGGCGCTTGCCGAGGCCGCCGACCTCGATCCGAATCGCGTCGCGTTGCTGGGCTTCAGTCTCGGCGGCGTGATCGCGGTGAAAAGTGCCGCGCTCGACCGTCGAATCGATGCCTGCATCGCCGTCACGTCGCCGTTCGATCCGACCCAATGGCTCGGCGCGATGAACCCGCTCGTTCGGCAACAGCTGATGGCGCTTGCCGGCCAATCAGCGGACATTAGGCAGCTCGCGGCGGAATTTTCGCTGCGCCCCGTCATTGGCCGGCTCCGGGCTCCACTCTTGGTCTTCGGCGCCGGGCGCGATCTCGTCGTGCCACCTGACGAGTCGCTGCGTCTCAGCGCCGCGCTCGGCGACCTCGCGACGCTCGTCTGGTATCCACGTGGTCATCACGGCCTCTATGAGGTGATCGACGACTGGACGACCGTCGCCGCGCGCTGGCTCTGCGCTCTGTGGGGTCTACCGGACACCGTCGCGCCGTCCACCCAGGTGGACTCCACGACGGCAACCGCCTCAGAAGATCACGTGCCACACGAGGGCGCGGAGAGCGAAACCCGCGCCGATTGAGCGCCACGCCAAGAGTCTGGAGTCCTACAGCCAGTCAATGCGGCGGAACAGCGCGAAGAGCGCGCCGCCGATAATGATCATCAGGCCGAGCGCCCAGGCATACCCTAGCCGCCAATGCAGCTCTGGGATCACGTCGAAATTCATGCCGTAGATGCTTGCCACGAGCGTCACGCTCATCAGGATGATCGAAGAGGCGGTCAGCGTCTTCATCACTTGGTTGAGCCGGTTCGATGTCACGGAGAGGTAGGCGTCGAGCGCGCTCGAGATCAAATCCCGGTAAATGTCCACGGCATCGACCGTTCGTAGGATGTGGTCGTAAACATCCTGCAAATAGGCGGTCGTCTCGTCGTCGAAGACTGGGCTGTCGCGGCGAAGCAGGACATTCACGGCATCCCGCTCCGGGGCGATGACGCGCCGGATCTCCAAGAGCTCCTTCTTGAGGCGGAACAACTCGCGCTGCGCCTCCTGGCCACCGCGCTCGAAGATCTGCTCCTCCAAATCTTCGACCCGGTCAGAGAGCGCATCGATGACCGGGAAATAGCCATCAACGATCGCGTCGAGGATCGCGTGCACCAGGAGACCAACGCCCCGGTTGCCGAGCCGGACAGCATTCGCGCACCACCGATCGCGCGTCGAATCGAGCTCCGGGACTGATCCCGTATGCACCGTTACGACGTAGTTCTGGCCGACGAAGAGGCTAACCTGCGTCGTGGCCACCTCGTCGTCGTCCATCCGCAGCGCGTAGAAGACGATGAAAACGAAGTCGTCGTATAGATCGACCTTCGGCCGTTGCTGGTAGCGAATCGCGTCTTCGATCGCCAGCGGGTGGAACGCGAACTCCTCGGCGAGCACGCGGGCATCCTCCGGCGTCGGATTGCCGACATCGACCCACAAGACATCGCTCTTGCGCGCCACGATGTCGCTGATGTCCGCCAACGGGACATCCTGGCGCACTTGCGCATCGTCAGTTTGGAGGGTGACGCTGATCACCGCCGCCTGCCGTCGTCGAAACGCCGCCGATTACGGGGAGTGTAGCGGACGCGCGGCGCAACCGCTCTCAGTCAGGCAGCGCGGCTCGACGCGGCGAGGCTGCGGAGGCGCGGCCAGAACTCCAGCCGGAGCGCAAGCTCGATCAAGAGAAGCAGCAGGGCGAGCGCCAGCGGCACGTACCAGATCGCTTGGTAGTTGCGGAGTGGGGAGCCGCTGCCAACCGCTTCGCCGAAGACGCCGCCCGGATCGTCAAGCGACAGCACCCGCCCGCCAGTTCGCTCCGCGATGGTCCGGAGAAGGGCATGCCCGTCCGGCGCCGGCTGCAGCTCAGGAGAGGGTGGGACGGCGAACCCGGCCAGCTCCTCGATCGTGACATCGCCGCGCACCTGCCGCAGCGCGATCTCGTAGGCGCCGGGCTCCGGAGATCGGACGCGGAACTGATACTCACCGGGGCCTGATTGATAGAGCGGGATATCCTCGCTGGTCGCGCCGGACGGCGAAGTCACGGTCGCCCAGGTGGGCGCATTATTGACATAATCCGAGCCATCGCCCGTGGCCGTGACGGTGATGACGACCTCCGTTCCTTCCCGCTCGACGTCAACCTGAAGCGGGCGATTCTCGGGGTCGGGGAGCGCCCAACGCACGACGTTCGCCCAGAACTCGTCATAACGTTCCCATTCCGGCCAGCCGAGTGCGAAATCGCTGCCGTCGTCCGCTGTCCAGGCAACGACCCGGCCGAGACCGAGTTGCCACTTGGCGAGAATCGGATCCTCGCGAGTGCTGGTCAGCACAACTTGCGCGTCCGGCTTGGCTTTCGCGAAGTCGTAGCCCTGGAGCGGGGGCAGATCCTGTGGCTCGAAGCCATGCATGATCGGGCTCGGCCGCGTCTGGATGGGAGCAAACTCGCCACGGATGACCGACTGGCTTCCGGCGCTTTGCGCCTCGGCAAGCGTCAGGCGCGGGATGTCCTCGGGTCGCTCGGTGAAGTGGTACCGCCCGTTGCCCCATTCGGCGAGATTCTGCAGAAGGTTGGTATCCGCGTCGTCGCCGATGGCGATTGTCGAGAGCGTCGTGCGGTGCTCAGCCATCTCGTCGATCAGCCGCCGGTAGCTTTCCTCCGTGCCAGTCCGGGATTTGCCATCGGACAGCAGGACAATGTGGCGAACGTCGGCCTCCGTCCTGGAGATCGCGTCGAAGCCAACGTTCAGCGCCGGGTAGATCTCCGTGCCGCCATCGGCGCTGATTTGCTCGACCGCCGCGTTGATCGCGTTCCGCGTCGCTTCGCCCTCGATCCGCGTCATTGGCAGGATCCATTCCTGCTGGTCGTTGAAGACGAGGATGCCCACCTCGTCGCCGTCGGCCAGCGCCTGGGCCGCGACACGGACCGCCTCCTTCGCCATATCGATCTTGCTCGTCCCGCCGAGCGGGTCGTAGCTCATCGAGCCGGACTTGTCCATAATCAGCAGGAGCGCCACACGTTGCCGCTGACGACCGTCGGTCACCTGGACCCTCACCGGCAAGGTCTCTTCGAGGACCGTGCCCGCGTAGTTGCCTGGCCCATAGCTCGAGGTGCCGCCGAGCACGACCAGGCCGCGCCCGAGCGTCTTCGTCGCCTCTCGCAGCGCCGTCAGCTGATCGAGGGTGAACGCGTTCGCCGGGACGTTATTCAGAATCGCCGCGTCGTAGGTGCCGAGCTCCGAGAGGCGAGACGGGACATCCGCCGGCTCGATCGTCGTCACCTCCGCGCCACGGCGCTCCAGCGCGCCGCGCAACAGACCGGGGTCCGCGCCGCGTGGTGTAACCAGCAGGACGTGCGGCGCGTCACGGACCACGACGGCGAGTGGCAAGACGTTGTTCTCCGGATATCGATCGATTGCGGGATCGCCAGTTACGCGTAATGTCAGCCGGTGGAGGCCGGGCTCGAGATTCGTGACTTCGAAGGTGTGCGAGCTCAAGCCGGCCGGGAAGGTCTTGGCTTCCGGCACTTCGCTCACGCCGTCCACCTCGAGCGCGATTTCGCCTGACCCTTCCTGGTCCGTCGCCACGCTCGCGACGACCGTGACTGTCTCCCCAACCCAGACCGCGTTCGGCGCGGTGGCACCCTCGATCCGAAGATCTCCCTCGCTGACGCCGGGCACGGGTAAGACATCAATCGGGGTTTCGTCCGCGGCAGCCTGTCCCGCTTGGTTGAGCGCCGTCCCGATGTTCTCCGCACCGTCGGAGATGAGGACGATGCGGCGAGATCCGACCGGGAGAGTCCGCGCCAGCGCGAGCGCGGACTCGAGGTTGGTGTGCTCCCGATCCTCAACCTCGGCTTCGGTCCATCCGCTCCCGAGCGAATCGGCGCTGGTGGAGTTTGCCGCTAGGGTAGGGGAGGCGCCAAACGTGACGACCGCGGCTCGATCCTGGCCGCCAGCGTCGCCGAGGGCACTGGCGATCCAATTCTCGATCTGCCGTGCCGTCTCGTCGCTGATGCTCCGGGAGCGGTCGACGACGAAGACGGTGCTCGTCGCCCCCGAGCCCTTCGTCAACAGCGGCTCGGCCAGCGAGATCGCCAGCAGCGCGACGACCGCGACGCGGAGCCAAACGGCGGCGGGCGGCATGCCACGCCGGCGAACGCCGAAGACGATGCCAGCGACGGCGATGACGGGAATCGCCAGGAGTATCCAAAGCGCGGACGGACGGGCAAAGGTGAGGCCGAGCCATTCAGTCATTGCACGGCACCTCCGCTAGCCCCGGCTAGAGTCCGTCGACGCCGGCCACGCAGCGGTCGCGTCGCCCAGAGCCATTCGACCGCCAGGACGATGAGCGTGAGCGCGACCAGCGCCGGCCAGAGATCGGCCATCCCCAGGCGCGCGCGGGCTTCCTCGCTTGCCCGCGCCGTCGCCAGGATGCCGGGCAAATCCGGGTTGGCGCGAAGATCCGATTCCCGCGTATGGCCCGCGTTGACGACCACCGTTCCAGCCGTGACTTCGTTCCCCTGAGCATCGAGCTCCGCGATGCGGTAGTCGCCCGGCCAGCCCGTGTCCGGGAAGACGACCTCCTGGAGCCCCTGGCTGGAGGACTGAGCCTCCTCATTCGTCGCTGCGCCAGAGACCGGAAGGTCAACCGGCTCTCCCTGCGGCGGCGTAACTCGCACGGTCGTCGCATCCGTCCGCGGCCGGTACCGGAGCGGGTCGCCCAGCGGGACGGAGGCCGGGAGAGCACTTGGCGCGAGCTCGGCGGCGACGTTCGCAATCAAGATGGGAAACGCGACGCGCTGAGCGATATTCGTTCGCTCGTCGTTCGGGTTGAATGTCATCACGATCATGGGCTCGCCGGTGCCCGGCGCGATTCCGCGATAGATCAGCGGCCCTTGCGAGCCGGATTCCACGTCCGAGCCACCAACGATTTCGGTCTGCGTTCCGTCGAGACGGTGGACCGCCGTTTCCCCGAAGGTGACGCCGCTGAGATCGACGCCGGAGAGTAGGGGATCGCGCGCTCGCAGGCGGTCGACCGTCGGGGAGATCATCGTGCCGCTGGCGGTGAATATCCCCTCACGCGGCGGATTGACGAAGAGGATCGGCGCGCGAGGGAGCGCGTTCGTGGGCGGTGTCGTGCCCTCGTAGACGACCAGGTCGGCCTCGATGCTCGCCGCGTCATCATTGAGGTGCTCGGCCACCGATTGCATCGTGACCTGTGCACCCGGCAGCACCATCAACGCTCGGCGCAGATAGCCGGAGACATCCGAGACAAGCAAGATCCGCAGTCCCAGACTCGCTTCCTGGCTGAGAACGAGCGATGCAGTGTTATCCGCGTCCAGCGCGTCGGGCGCCGCGATGCTGACGCTGACGCTGGAAGCGCCAGCCGGGATCTGCTCGACGACGACATCCAGGTCATCCTCCGCGGCGATCGTCTCCGTGCGCGTTTCGATCTCGATGCCGTCGGCGGCGATGACGATCTGGGTCGTCTGCGGCTCGCCGCCGAAGTTGACGATGCGCGCGTAAAGCTGCTGCTGGTCCGGCGCGTCCGGCACGGGGCGGGACGCGATGTCGGTGACGGCGATGTTGGCGGTGTCCGATCGGCCGACACGAACGAACTCGACCGGCGCGCCGAGATTGGCAACGATGTTCGGGTCCGCGACGAGCGCGCCATCCGAGATGAGCACTGCCTGATCGGCGAGATCGGGGAGGATCAAGTCGCGGGTAAGACGCAGCGCGGCATTGAGATCCGCGCGGCCGCCAGGCGGCGACAGGCGTCGCACGGTATCGCGGAGCGAGCTCAAGCTGGCGCTATCGGTCGCCTCGAACGTCAGCGGGTGCGTGCCAAGCAGCACCACCGTGGCGACGTCTCCCTCTCGCAGCTCGTCCAGCCTCTCGAGCGCCTTCTCGCGCGCTTCCTCAAAGCGGGATCGGCCAGACGGCGTGTCGGTCGCGACCATACTGGTGGAGCCATCGAGGAGGAGAATCAGATGCTTGGGCTCGGTCCGCGTCCCCAGACCGCCGAACGTTTGGGACGCGACCGGGCGCGCGAGCGCGAGCGCGATTGCCGCGACGATCAGCAGATGCAGCAGCAGGAGCAGGCTCAGCGGCGGCCGGCGAAAGCGCGCGGTCTCGGTCCGCTCCTGCATCGCGGCGAGCCAGAACCGTAGTGTCGGCACGGACCGCACGACCGGCGCGGTGTGCCGCATGTGGAATAGGATGACCAGCGGCACACCGACGAGCGCGATCAAGCCGAGCGGCGCCAAGAGCGAGAGGCCGCTCATGCGAGCACCCCCCGCGCGTGCAGTAACTGCAGGACGATCGTCTCGAACGGCCAGTCAGTCTGGAGCCGGAGGTATTCGGCATCCTCGCTGGCGCAGGCGGACTCGATCTCCGCCAGCCATGTGTTCACTGCCGCCTCGTACCGCTGAAGCACCTGCGACGTCGGTGTCAGCCGCAGCCGCGCCGCCGATTCGACATCGAGCAGCTCCGTCTGCGTGAGGCGGCCGCCCACGCCAGTTGGCAGGTATGACGCGGGAGCTAGCTCTCCCTCATCCACGATGTGGACGACGATCGCCTGCCAGCCGCGCGATCGCAGCTCGCGGAGCCCCGACTTAAGGTCAGCGGGCTCGCCGGAGAGGAGATCGGAGACGAGCACGAGGATGCCAGGTCGCCGACGCGCGCGCACGTAGCGATCGAGCGACGCTGGGAGATCGGTTTCGCCCAGCGGCTCCAGCGCCGACAGGAAGTTCAGCATCGGCATCACGTGTGCGCGGCCCTGCGCCGGCCCAAACATCACGCCGAGGTCGCGTCCAAACGGCGCGACGACGACGCGATCGAAGTGCCACAACGAGACATAACAAAGCGATCCGGCGAGGCGGCGCGCGTAGGTGAATTTGGTCGGCAGCGCCGGATCACTGCGCCAGTCCATCGAGGTGCTAGCGTCAAGCAAGATGTGAACGGTGAGCTCGGTCGTCACTTCGCTGAGGCGGACGAAGAGCTCATCGAGACGGCTGTAGATGTTCCAGTCGATGCGCCGGAAATCGTCGCCCCGGCTGTAGCTCTTGAAGTCGGCGAACTCTGGTGAGGAGCCGCGCCGCCGCGAGCGATGCTCGCCAGCGAGCCCTTCCGCGATAGAGCGCCGCGAGAGGAGCACCAGGCGCCGCAGCCGAGCGAGAAGCTCCTCATCGAACAGGGGCTCGTCGCGATTCGGCGTGGGCCATGTCGGCCAGGCAGTCCGGTGCCCTTGGCGAGACGGCGCGATCTGGCGTAGGCGATCGGCTAGGCGCGTCCGGATCACCGTTCCGACTCCGAGAAGTAGGCTTCGACGATCGATCGGTAGGTTGGGGGTACGCGGTTGCTGTCCGGTCCGGCGGCGCCGACTTCGCCCTGGACGGCGTTGCCGCTGCTGATCGCGACGCCCGGGCCAGCGCCGGAGTTCGCCCCGCTGCCGGTGCTGCTCGTCTGCACCGATGCCCCGTCGGGCGCGCGGGACAGCGTGATCGCCTCGCGCGGATCGACCTCCGCCTCGCGCCCCTGGCCCGTGGATTCGGCTCGGCCGGGCGCTTGTGTCTCGGACGGCGGGCCTTCGCTGGACGTCTCGCCATCGGGGCTCTGCTCGCCGCCCTCTTGCGCGGCAGCCTCTTGCCGCTCCGCGGCGCTTTGGCCGCCAGCATTGCTCCCTTGGCTGGCGGCATCGCCCTGCTCGGACCCGTCCGATCCCTGACTACCCGGATCACCTGCCTCGCGCGCTTGCGCGCCCGCATCCTGTCCGGGCTCTTGCGGCTCGCCTGCGGTCGTCTCCCCGCTCGCTGACTGCTGTCCTTCAGAGGCGGGATCGCCGTCCGCGCCCTGGTTCTCCGACTGAGCACCCGACTGATCCCCGGCGTCGCTCGAGGCCGATTCAGCCCGCGAGCCGTCGGCTGACTGGCTCTGGCTGCTCCCTTCCTGCTCGGCGCTCTGCTGGCCGTCCTGCTGATTTGAGCTCGGATTGGATGACTCTTGGCTCGCGGAGGGTTCACCGCCGCCCTCGCCGCTTTGCTGAGCCGCGCGGGCCTGTTCCAATTGCTGCGCGAGCTCCTGCTGCGAGACGACATCCTGCCCGGTCTGCTCGACCGCGTCGCCTAGCTCGCGCACGCCCTCCTTGGCCGGCTCGTCGCCTTCTCGCAGTCCATCGGCAGCGCGCCGCGAGGCTTCGGAGAGCGATTGGCTTCCCTCGGAAATCTCAGAAGCCGCCTGGTCGAGATCCCGCGCCAGCTGCTCGCGCGAGGCGGGCGAGAGCCGATCCGCTTGCTCGGCCAGATCGCGCAGGGAGTCAGCCGCCTCGTCATAGTCGCCGCGCTCGATCGCCTCGGCCGCGTCGCTCGTCACCGCGTGATCGCGGAGCGCCTCCGCCAGCCTCAGTAGATCCTCGCGCGCCTGGTTGGAACGCTGGGCACGCTCTTCGATCTCCTCCAGTGTCGGGAGATCCTGCGTGGCGCTCGCCGCGCTCGGGTTCGTCAGCTGCTCCTGGAACCGCTCGGACGCCGGCTTGAAGGGCGGGACAGCGCCCGCCTGGGTCGGTGGGATCTCTCCGCCGACGCCGCGCAGGAAGTACAGCGACGCCAGCAGCAACCCGGTGGCGATGACCATCACAACCTCGCGCACCGGAGGCCGGATGGCGAACGCCGGATGACCGCGGAACTCGGCGACGACATTCGCGGCGTCGGCCACCTGCAAGTAGACCAGCGGCGCGCGCTCACCAGGCGCGGGCACGCCCTTGCCGAGGTTGTCCACCGCCGTGACCATTCGCTCTTGCAAGCCGAAGGAGCGATCGAGCATCCGCGCGACCTGTCGCCGGGTCGGGCGGACGAGCGCGGCGAAGATTGCACCGGGCACGAGACAAACCGCGACGATCCAGCCGACGGCGCTTTCCCGGAACTCTGGACCGCCCTGGATATCGAGCATCAGCCACACGCAGGCAACGATCAGCCCGAGCCAGACGGAGCGGACGAGGATCGCCAATATCCGCTGGAGCCAGACGCGCCGCGCGATCCAATTGAGATGCCGCACGACATAATCACCGGCCGGCCCGGCGGGCGGCGCCTTTCGATCGCGCGCGGGAAGATGCGGGGCCGGGATATCGGACGCGAGCCAGAACGGCGCCGTGATCGTGCGGTAGATTCCGGTGCGGACTGCCTTGCCATCCGGGCGACGCAAGGTCCGAGCGCGTCGCGCGTCACGGAGCCAACCGCGAGGCTGGAGATCTATGACGGGCCGTGGAGATTCCGGCAGCGTGAGTCGAGTTGCCATGAGCAGTTACTCCCACCGTAGCTCCGACGTCCCGCGGGACCAGAGCCAGAGGGCGAGCCACGCCAGCGTCAGGACGGCAAGCGCGCCGAGCATTAGCACGAGCCGGCGCTGGCGAGTGTCGAGATCGGACAGAACGCTTTGTGCTTGGGCCCGGCGCTCGTCATCGCCGAGCCGGGCGAAGAGGGTGCCCGCCTCCAAGGCCGCCGCGCGCGCCTCGGGATAGTCGCCCCAGGTTTGGGCGCGAGCCAGCGCTTCTTCCAGGCGGGTTTCCGCCCTCAATCCGTCGGCGACGAGCTGCTCGTAGTCGGCGATCAGGTCGTCAGGGCGTTGCTCCGGCGGCAAGAGGGCGTATTGATCT
Organism: uncultured Chloroflexota bacterium; assembly: GCA_937901745.1. Lineage (GTDB taxonomy): Bacteria > Chloroflexota > Chloroflexia > Thermomicrobiales > UBA6265 > CALGSZ01. The sequence goes on from CALGSZ010000022.1 coordinate 94,290, forward strand.
TTCGCTTTCGCGAGGTTGACACTCGCGCGGTCGTAAGCATGCCGCTCAAGCGCCTGCTGCGTATCCGCCATCAGCTCTTCGGCTTGAATCCCGATCGCGCACTGGGCGAGCAGAATCTCCACCTCGTCTTGCAGCCGCGAATCGTCGAGCGCCCGGAAGAGCTGCTCGGAGAGCTGGAGCACCTCCTGTGCGCCGCGATAGTTGCCGCGGGCCAGCAACTGGCGCGCCGGCTCGAGATCGAACCCGGCGGTCAGGTTCCAGCGCCAGTCGCTAGCGACCCACTGCGGGAGCCGCTCCCGCCACATCTTCTCCAGCCCGTTCGCATCGCTCGGGTAATAGGCGGCTTGAAGCGCCTCGCGCCAATTCTCCGCGGTCCGCAGCTCGACCAGGAACCGCTGAAACTCCGGCAGTCCATGGTGCTGAATCAGGTAGGCGATCACGGCATAACCCTGGGCCGCGATCAGCTCCTCATCGTCAATGGGGTTCTCGCGGTTGAGATTGGACCACGACGGCAACTCGGCCCGTTGGTTGGCGCCCTGGACGATGGCAGCGAGACGCGCCAGGCGCGGCATGTTCGGGCGCTCGACATATTGGGCGATGCCTTCATCGAACCCGCGCGGGATGCGGAAGCTCGAGGCGATGCCCGTCAGGATGTGGGATACGGCATGACGTAGGTGATTCTCCGCCTCGAGGTCTGAGTAGGCGGCGAAGCGTGGCAGTGCGATCGAGATGTCCCGCTGGCGCGGATCGGCAAAGGCAGTGATGCCAGGCAGCTCGTTCCGTTCGATCTCCGCGACCGCGGCGTCGTAGTTGGCCGTGTCCGCGTAAACGTAGACCGCGATTTTGCGATCGGACGTCGCCTTGAACAGCAGGCTCAGCTCGTCGTACGCCGTCTCCGCCAGCGGACCATAGGTCTCCGCGAACGCCTCCGCCGTCATGCGGTCGTTGGCTTGGACGACAAAGCGGAAATGCTCGGTCTCGACCGCGGTCCATTCCTCCGTCAGCCCGCCCGGCGGCTCGGCTGCGGCCACAATGCTCGGCAGCGGCAGCATCGCCAGCGCCATGATGAGCGCGACGACAACGCCGGCGCCGCCCCGGCATCTGCCCCTTCCTCCAAACGGCGAGAGATTGGGAGGAAACTGGAATTTCGGTGTGGGAGCGGAAGCGGGTCCAGCCATCGCCTGCTCCTGAGATCAGGGAATTACGTTGGATGCGACATGGAGATGAAGAGGAGTGGCCTTCCTGCGCTTCGATCAGCGCCGGCTGCCGCCAGAGTGACGCAAAGCACCCGGCGCGCCTGAGGGAGTGGGCTTCCCGTCCCAACGCGGAACGAACTGCTTGCCGTCTCCCATTGATAGTTGACGATATAGTCTACTCGAATGCTGCCTCCTGTCGATGGTTCCGCGCCACAATCGCGTTACCCACCGCACCCAGTGCGGCCGCATTCGGGTAGCCAACGTTCCGCCGCCGGCGCCCGGCGGTGCGGTAGGCTTCTCTCGTCCGACCCACCTGCGCATCATCGGTGGGGAAAGCGGTGACCGTGTCCATCATTCCGACGACATGACGCGGCAGTTCGTGCAAGCTGTCCAGGAGCATGACCGACCAATGACCGAGCGCATCGCCTTCGCCTCGCTGGCCATCCACGCCGACGACCCGATCGAGCAAACCGCAAGTGTCGCGCCACCAATTCACCAAACCTCGACCTTCGCGGCCGAGACGGACGAAGAGTTCGCCGCGATGGCGACGGAGCCGCGTCACCCGCGCTACTACACGCGCTATGGCAACCCGACACTAGCGCGAGCGGAGGCGGTGATCGCCGCTCTCGAGGGCGCCGAAGCCGCGCTGGTTGCTGCCTCCGGGATGGGCGCGATCGCGTCAGCGGTTCTCACGCTCGTCGGCCAAGGCGACCATGTTGTGGCGCAGCAGAACCACTACATGGGAACGTCGAAGCTCCTGGGCGAGTTCCTGCCGCGTTTCGGCGTCACGTCCACCCTGGTGGACCAAACCGACCCGGCCGCGTTCGAGGCAGCGCTGACGCCGCAGACGAAGCTGATCATCGTCGAGACACCCGCCAACCCGACGCTGCAGCTCACCGACCTCCGCGCGGTAGCCGACCTCGCCCGCTCGCACGGCATCCTCACGCTCGCCGACAACACCTTCGCCTCGCCGGTGAATCAGCAGCCCCTCGCGCTCGGCATCGACCTGGTGATGCACAGCGGCACGAAGTATCTCGGCGGCCATCACGACCTCATCGCCGGCGTCATCGCTGGTTCGCGCTCCCTGATCGAGCGCATTTGGGATTCCTCGATCGTCCTCGGCGCGACGCTGGGACCGTTCGATGCCTGGCTCTTGCTGCGCGGCCTGCGAACGCTACCGCTGCGGGTCCGACAGCACAATGCGACGGCGCAGGCGATCGCCGAGTTTCTAGATCGTCATCCCGCCATCGAGGCAGTTCACTACCCCGGCTTGCCGTCACACCCTCAGCACGAGCTTGCGCGCCGGCAAATGTCCGGGTTTGGCGGCACGCTCAGCTTCGCCGTGCGCGGCGGCTACGAGGCGACGCAGCGGTTCATGCGCGGGCTGCGGCTCATCAAGCAGGCGGTCAGCCTGGGCGGATTCGAGACGCTTGCTGTCCATGCGGCGGCGATGTGGGCGGGCACACTGGGCGAGGAAGGGGCGCGGCAGGCAGGCGTGCAGCCGAATCTCGTCCGCCTCTCGACGGGTCTCGAAGACCCGGCGGACATCATCAACGACCTCGACCAGGCGCTCGCCAGCGCCGGCATCGCCTGAGGTCGAGCACGGCACCAGCCGGCAGATCCTCAGCGGCAGAAATCTCGAGCGGCTGTCAGATAGACCTGCCGGCACGCTTCGAGATCGTCCAAATTGACCCACTCGACCGCGGCGTGCGCGCCCTCGCCGCCGGGACCGAAAATGACGGTCGGGATGCCAGCTTCCGCCAGAAGCGCGGAGTCCATCCAAAACGGCTCACCGACGAGCGCCGGCTCCTCACCCAGCGCTTGCCGCGCCGCTGCCCGCACCGCCCGGACGATCGGCTCGTCAGGCGAAACTTCGAACGGCTGGCGAGTCAGGCCACGCCGCAGCGTCGCTTTGAGGCTCGGATCGTGCGCGGCGAGCCCCTCGAGGATGCCCCGCAGCTGCCCTACCACGATCGCCGTTGTCTCACCGGGGATCGTGCGGCGCTCGATGCTCAAGCGGCAGTGCTCGGGATAGGTCGAGAGCCCGTTCCCACCGGCAATCAGCGAGGCGTGGATCGAGCCGGAGCCGAGGAGCGGGTGCAGCGGGTTGGCCCGCAGCGCGCGGTCGAGCTGTTCGATGCCGACGAGCACGTGCCCCATCTTGGCGATAGCATCCACACCGAGATCGGGGCGCGAGCCATGCGCCGCGACGCCGTGCGTCTCGATGTCGAGCCAGACGAAGCCCTTGTGCGCGATACAGACGCGCATCCCGGTCGGCTCCGTCACGATCGCTGCATCGGCGCGGTAGTCGGCCAGGACGGCCTGCGTTCCGACACTGGCGAATTCCTCGTCAACGACAGCCGTGACGATCACATCGCCGGCCGGCGGATCCTGCGCAAGCTCGGCCGCTGCCAACATTACCGCCGCCAAGCTGCCCTTCATGTCGAACGCACCCCGCCCGTAGATCCGATTGCCCTCGATACGCGCCGCGAGCGGGCTCTCCATGCCGTCGTACCCGACGGTGTCGAGGTGCGCGTTCAGCATCAGCGAGCGCCCGCCACCCGCTCCCGGCACGATCCCGATGACATTCGGCCGGCCCGGCGCGGCCTCCTGCAGCTCGACACGAAGACCGGCGCGCTCGAGCCAACCGGCGACGAACTCGGCAAGCTCTCGCTCTCCGTTGCCACCAGGAACGAGGTCTGGGTTGACGGAATCAATCGCGACGAGCTGGTTGACGAGATGGGCGAGATCTGACACGAAACTCCTCTCGAGCAAGGCAAATCCCCGCCAGGCACCATACCACGACCGCTCCTGCCCGCGATGCCACACAATCCCCATTCGACATAACGAAGAACGCGGCTCGATTCGAGAGTTACGTTGGGGGAGACAGGGAGCAGGACAATAAGAGAGTCTTGCCGCCAAGCTCGAATGCCAATCTTCGACATCCGCTCGGCGCCGTTGATCGCCGCTGCCACCTTCGTACCGATCTCGGATGCGATTTTGTAATCGAAACAACACTCATTTCGCGGTACACGGCCGAGGTTCGTGTACCTGCTGTCACACGCCGCCTGCGGCGCGGATCGCGCCACGCCAGACTGTCAACACGCACGACTCATCCTGCGAGGAATTCAACGCCTCAGCGCCCTGCTTGTGACGCTAGAGTCACACCCAACCCCAACAAATGAGTCACTGCTCAATGACCGCTTGACAAATCCCCAGAATGGGTGAGTAGACTACCGGGACTAGCGGGGCATTTCGCTGCGGGATGAGAACCGGTACGGTGGTAACAAGCGCCGACGGCGCTCATTTCCTGGGGTTCCCCGGCCCCAAGTGCCCCGCTAGAACAACACAACGAGAGGGAAGGGGGAAGGGATGCTGGTTCGGCTTCCCGGCATCCGCCCTAGCTTGCCGACGAGGGCTGGCGTCGGCAAGCGGCGGGGCGGGTTCCGTCGGTTTGGCCGGTACGGCGCGGTTGCGCTTATTCTCGCGATCACCATCGTAGGTTTCTCACCTCAGCCGGTTCACGGTGAAAGCCCCGGCTACATCGCCACGGACGCGCTCAACCTGCGAGAAGGCCCAGGTACGTGGGCCCCAGTTATCAACGTGATGTGGCAGGGAGAGCCCGTCACCATCCTCGACGGTCCCACGGCAGACGGCTGGTATCAGGTCAGCTACTACGGGCAAGTCGGTTGGGCCTACGGCGACTACCTCGGCTTCGGCAGCGGGGGTGGCGCCGGCGGGATGGGCGGCACCGCGTGGGTGAACACCGACGCGCTCAACATCCGGGCGGACGCCTCCAAGAAGGCGGCGGTCATCGGCCTCCTCTATCAAGGCGAGGAGGTCCAGGTGACCGGCGGCGAGGTGAACGGCTTCGTCCCGGTCAGCGCGAATGGCGTCTGGGGCTGGGTTTGGAGCGGCTACCTGTCGTGGGACGGGCCGGTCAGCAGCGGCCCCGAGCACTGGATCGACGTCGACCGCAGCAGCCGAACGGTGACACTCTACGTCGGTGACGAGCCGATCGCGACCTACTACGCATCGCTCGGCTTCGATCCCTCGCCAGACGGCTTCTATTCGACGGCGATCGGCACCTACTACGTCTATAGCAAGTACGAGCCGATCAGCTACACGCCGTGGGCGGATGCGTACATCAAGTACTGGGTTGGGTTCGATCCGGAGCGCCTGAACGGCTTCCACTCCTGGACGCTCGACGCGAACGGCAACGTGCTGCCGTGGGGAGATGGGCCGACCGGCGGCTGCGTCGCGACGGACATGGCCGCGGCGAAAGCGATCTACGACTTCTCGTACATCGGGATGCGCGTCGAGATCCACGACTGAGACACGACAATCCTTATCTCAGCCAGAGGGGCGGGCTAAGCAGTCCGCCCCTCGTCGTTGTGCTCTACATCACGTCGCCATTCCCGCCCGCGAGGACAAGACCGACCGCGGTGGAGTAGCGTTGTGTATGGATGACGCATTCGCTCCACCTGAGGATGGGAATCATGATCTGCCGCCGCGCGCTCTGCTGGTTGATCGTCGTCCTCGCCTTTGCGGCGCCAAGCGTCGCTGAGGCTCAGCCACGGACGGCCATCGGGTTCGAGGTCGTTGCCACGCACGATCTCGGCGCCCGTGGCATGAACGCCGGCCTAGCGATCGCTGATGCGTGTGGCTATGTCGGGAGCCGCAGCGGGACGCAAGATGTCCTCATCCTCGATCTCTCCGATCCCCGCCGCCCACGAACAATCGGCTCACTTCCGCACGCGCCAGGCAGCACGCCGCGGGAGGTGCGCGCCGCCGCCGAGCTCAACCTCCTAATCGTCATGCACTACCGGCTGGATCCCTTCTCCGGCGCGCCGAACCGCCTCGATCTCTACGACATCAGCGACTGCCGTCGCCCGGAGCTACGCGGCCGCTTCGACTTTGGCAACGCACAGCCGCACGAGTTCTTCCTCTGGCGCGATCCTTCGTCCCGCCGGCAGGGGCGGGCGCTCGCCTATGTCGCGATGTGGGGACACACTCCCAACTTGCGCGTCATCGACGTCAGCGACCCGACGGCGCCGGTGGAAGTTGCTTCCTGGGACGCGGGAGCGATCGTCGGTTGGCCGTCCCGGCTGCACTCGCTGACCGTCTCTCGCAATGGCCGCCGCGCCTACCTGGCCGACTGGGATCTCGGCCTGATGGTGCTGGACACCTCCGGCCTGGCGCGCGGTCGCGGGGACCTGACGCCACAACTGCTGACGCCACCAGAAGCATGGGTGCAGCTGCCGGGCGGGAGGCTTCACAGCGCGGTCATCGCGCCCGGCGATGAGTTCGTCGTCACGACGCAGGAGATCTACGGTCCAGGCGCCTGCCCCTACGGCGGCGTCCATATCGTCAGCGTCGAAGATCCCGCCTCGCCGCGCGTCCTGAGCCGGTTCGGCATTCCAGAGAACGATCCGGCCGCCTGCGGCACGACGGCGACGCTCGACGGCGCCTTCACCGCTCACAATCCGCTGGTCATTGGTGACCTGGCATTCGTCAGCTGGTACGCCGGCGGACTGCGAGCGATCGATCTACGCGACCCGGAGAACCCGGTAGCGGCGGGCGCCTTTCAGCCGACGCCGCTCGCCTCGGTCGCCGCCGACGACTTCACGCTCGGGAGCTACCCGGTGCGAATGTGGAGCTCCCCGATCATCCGCGATGGCTTGATCTACGTGGTGGACATCCGCAACGGCCTGGCGATCCTGCGCTACACCGGCCCAAGAGCATCGCGGGTGGCTGATATCGAATGGGCGGAAGGCAACGCCACGTGAGGCGTCGATCTCGGCCGGAGGCGTCTACGCCGGGTCGGCAAGCTCGTCGCGGAGGGCGCGCATCATCGCCCCGCCGATCCGTTCCAGTCCGACGCCCGGCGCCTCCAGGAGCATGACCGCCAACCCCTCACGCTCCTTCAGCAGCGCCAGCAGAAGATGGAGCGTGCTAATCGAGGCATCCTCGCGCTGCTCGGCTTCCTTGGTCGCGGCCTCGATGATCCTCTGCAGGCGCGGCGTCATCGCGGGCTCTGGTTCATCCGCCTGTAGTGGCTCTCCCTGGCCAACGATGAAGGCGACGCTGGAGCGGAGCGAATCGGCGTTGATGCCGAGCGAGGAAAGCATCTGCCCAGCCACGCTGCGCTCATCACGCGCGAGCGCGATGACTAGGTGTTCTGTCCCGCAATAGGAATGGCCAAGCCGGCGGGCCTCTTCCTTCGCGTTGTCCAGCGCATTCTGCGCGCAGGACGTGAAGCTCTGCATCACGTATGTCATCCTCGTGGCCAGGTCGGTTTGTTGCATTGCCGCTGGATTCTGGAAGGATGCGCTTGAAAGAGTCGCCGCCGTTAGAGCACCTGCCGCGGGCGGCGGCGCACACTGCAGCGCGTCCCTCCCTACTACCGCCACCCTCGACTTCGATGCTCCGATGATACGCGCATGACGGCCGACTCTGCCAGACGGTCCATTCGCGCTCGCCCCCAGACTCGTCGCTCGCACGCCACCGCTGTCGCCGGGTCGTCCCCGAATCTCGCGACCAATCCTGGCAAAATGGACGGCCACTGACGTCATTCAGACGGAGTACGGACCGTGCTACGATCCACGAAAGTGGATGCAGCGAGGCAGTCCTCGCCGAGAGCAGATGAGGGAGAGGAGAGGGGAGCGGCAGGTGCGATCATCAGCGGAGGCGGTCATCATCGGCGCGGGGATCATGGGCTGCTCGATCGCGCATGCGCTGGCCGAGCGGGGCCTGAGAGACATCGTCGTCCTCGAGAAGGACGCGATCGGCCGCGGGGCGACTGCCGACGCGGCGGGCGGCATCCGTCAGCAGTTCGCGACCGAGACCAACATCCGCCTCGCCACCTACAGCGTGCGCGTCTGGGAGAGTTTCCAGGAGCGATTCGGCCAGGACATTAGCTTCCGGCAGCAGGGGTATCTCTTTCTCCTGACCAAGCCGGAGGAGGAGTCGAGCTTCCGGGCCAGCCTCGCGCTCCAGCAGCGGCTCGGCGTTCCGTCACGCTGGGTCGAGCCGGCAGAGATTCGCGTTCTGAATCCCCACGTGAAGCTCGACGATGTCTACGGCGGCACGTTCTGCCCGGAGGACGGCTGGGCCGACACCTACGCCGCGACGATGGGATTCGCCAACGCGGCGCGCCGGCTGGGCGTCGAGATCCTGGAAGAGACGCCAGCGACCGGCATCCGCGTCGAAGGCGGCCGCGTGACGGCCGTGGAGACGCCGGCCGGGACCATCGCCACCCCTCTCGTCATCATCTGCGCCGGCCCCTACACCCGGCTCGTTGGGCAACTCGCCGGAGTCGACATCCCGGTCGATCCATACAGGAGGATGAGCTTCATTACCGAGCCGTTCGATCAGCTGCCACCGACGCTGCCGATGACGATCGAGTTCGCGACCGGCTTGTACTTCCACCCGGAGAGCGGTGGCTTTCTCTTCGGCATGGCGAACCGCGAGGAGCCAAGCTCGTTCAACAAGACCGTCGACGAGGACTGGATGGTGACCACGGTCGAGGCATTGGTGCGGCGCTGTCCCGCCTTCGCCGAGGCGAACGTGATGCGCGGCTGGGCCGGGTTCTACGAGGTCACCCCGGATGACAACCCGGTCCTCGGGTTCCTCGGCGAGCCGGAAGGGTTGGCGGTCGCCGCCGGCTTCAGCGGCCACGGGTTCATGCAAGGGCCAGCGATCGGCGTTTGCATGGCCGAGCTGATCCTCGAGGGCGCGGCCAAGACCGTCGACATCACCCCCTTCCGCCCGTCACGCTTCCGCGAAGGCGCTTTGGCTCCCGAGCACAACGTCATCTAGACAATCCAACGTCGCGCGCCGCTCACGGCCGCCCCACTGCCGCCCTGCCCCTCGAACGAGCGCTCGCAGCGCGGCCCGCGGCCACCCCACCTCGCTCGCAACGCGCCTCTCAGCACTCAGCACCCAGCACTCAGAACTCTCCACTTTGTACCTCGGTACCAACGTCTGACACGAAAGCAGGAGCAAAGGGGGTTATCAATTTCATGAAATGCTAGTACTATTGGACTAGCCCAAACGGCATAGCCAACGGAGGAACAGCGATGCGGACCTTTGGACGGACCTCCGAGCAGCGTTGGTATCGAGTCGAGCACCGCTCGGGAACGATCGTGCGGGTGCTCGGGCAGGTTGCCGACGTACCGCGTCACAGCGCGACGCTGGATCCCTGGCTCAGCCACCTCCTGCGCGAGGGCGCACAGGGCGAGCTTTACCTTGTCGATGAAGAAACGGGGGAGGTCGTCGCGCGCCGGACGGTTAGCCATTCGCGCCGGATGACCGAGCGGCTACGCACGCCGCCAACTCCGATTCGGCGCCTGCCGATCATGTAGGAGGCGGGGACGCTCACCCTCCAGTGTGACAGGTCGCGGCCGACGTGATCTCACTACCAGGGTTCTAGCCATCCCTCAAGGGCAATCCGGCAAGACTCTCCTGCCCCGAACGCCGATCCCCAGTCCGTCAACAAGCATTTGGGCGAGTTCGCGCCCAATCTTCCGCGGTGATCCGTCCGGGTCTGCATCGCGGTAAGTGACAACGACGCTTGTCCAAACGGGCTCGCTGGCGTGGGTTGAGATCGGCGCGATCGCGGCCCGGGAGTGATCCCGGTTACCTCGCCAATCTGCGGCATCCGTGCACGATCCTAGCATTGCCAATTAGGATGAGGTCGACGAACGGCGGCTCATCGGGAGACGCCACCATCACCGCTCGCTTGGTATCGGGCGGAAGGAGGGTGAGATGAGGCCCCTTGGACCGTACGAGCAGTACCTCATCCATGAGTTCGTCGAGGATTACCAGGATGGGCTCATGTCGCGGCGCGACATGATGCGGCGGGTGCTCCATATTACCGGTGGAGTAGCCACGGCGGCGACAGTACTGACCAAGCTTGGCGTCAAGCCGGTCAGCCGGTCCGCCGCGGCGCAGGAAGCGACCCCCTCTCCGGTGGCCGGTCCGCGAAGTCCTCTCTCAGTTCCCGCTGACGATCCGCGAGTGATCGGCGAGGACATCACGTTTCCCGGTGACGGCGCGACGATCATGGCATACCAGGCGCGGCCGTCTGGTCAGGCCGGAGCCACTCCCGCGGCGATGATGGAGGGGACGCCCGCTGCTGGCGGACTCCCGGTCGTGCTGATCTGCCACGAGAACCGCGGGCTGACGGAACACATTCGAGATGTGGCGCGCCGGTACGCGGTCGAGGGGTACCTGGCCTGCGCAGTTGATCTGCTGAGCCGCGAGGGAGGCACGGGGGCGATCGCCGACCAATCGCAGATTCCATCGCTCCTGACCGGAGACGTCGACCCAATGCGGCACGTCAGCGACTTCCAAGCCGCCATCGAGTACTACCGCGGACAGGAGATCGCGAACATCGACCGCCTGGCGATGACCGGCTTCTGCTTCGGTGGTGGGATCACCTGGCTGGCAGCGACGGCCATTCCCGAGCTGAAAGCCGCCGCCCCGTATTACGGTCCGCCGCCCCCGCTCGATCGCGTCCCGATGATCCGAGCGGCGGTCATCGGCATCTATTCCGATGATCCTGACGACTTCGCGAACAACGGCCGGGATGAGCTGCAAGCGGCGCTGGAGGCGGCTGGCGTCACCTTCGAGATCAAGGTCTATCCGAACACGCAGCACGCCTTCAATAACGACACCGGCCCTCGCTACAACGAGGAGGCGTCGCTTGCTGCCTGGCGCGACGTCCAAGCCTGGTTCCGGCAGTACGTCTGAGCGAAACGCCAACCTGAGAGCTGCTCGAGAGGTAGCCGGCGGCGAGGCGGTAACGTAAACTTAGATATGGCACACGCCTCGTCGCCGGGTTGGCGAAACTGGCAGACGCGCCAGCCTTAGGAGCTGGTGGCCGCAAGGCCGTGGGGGTTCGAATCCCTTACCCGGCACCCTGTTCCTGCCACTTTGAGATCCATACAAGACGGAACCCCGCATCGAGGTGCGGGGTTCCGCGTCTATTGTGCGCCTGCGTCGGCCGCTCCTTACGGAAGACGGGTTTCAGCGAGGCAGCGCTGCCCTCACCCCTGCCGCACCCAACTTGTGGGGACCGCACCAAGGGTGAGGGAAATCCCCGGCCGTCCGCGAGGCTTCTACCTCAGATAGGCGTTGGCCACCCAGCCAACCGCCCCGTTGTAATCGACGCTTCGGTAGCCGTTGACGATCTCTAGGTCATAGTCCTTGACGATCGCGCCAGCCGGCACGACGAGCAGGATCTGGGCGCTGATGTTTGGCCTGGCCCGCAGATTGAGCGCCGCCGTGGTCGTGAAGACCGCTGGCCCCTCCCCGCCGTGCGGCGCGAGGTACTGGTCATAGATCCAGCCGCCCTGCCCGTTGTGGATGGCGTAGCGGTAACCGTCCTGCCTCCGGTCGCTGATCTGGATCACGGTTCCCTTGGTCAGCACGCGTATGACGCTGTTGCTCATCGAGGGGCCGGTCCGGAAGTTGACGTCGGTCGTCGTCACCGCCTCACCGATGATCGGCGGAGCGGCGGCCGCCGCTTCGAGATACGCGCCGTACGCCCAACCGATCAGTCCCTGATACTCGACCTTCATAAAGCCGTTCTTTTCGGCGTAGCGATTGTTGACGATCGCTCCTTGCGGCATGACGAGGCGTACCTTCGCGTTCAGACTCGGTTTGGCTCGTAGGTTGAGAGCGGTCGTCGTCCGCAATGGTCCGTCGCCACTGCGCGCCGCAACGCCCCCGCCACGGACGAGAGACGCGCCACCGGCGACCGCCACCGCTCCCGCCCCGAGCATGAGGCGGAGCGTCTCCCGCCGATCCAGCGTCCGTCCCAAGCTCGACGCTACTGCACCACCGTCCTCTAGTTGCTCACGCGGCATTTCGACGTCCTTTCTTATGGTCATGCCATCCCATTACGACCGATTTCCAAGTGGCCGACCTCTTGAACCATTCGCTCGACCACGATTGCATCCTACGGAACGAAGTGACGGCTTCGCGTCTGGTGAACAACGTAATTCGGCGGTAGGTAGCGGATTGGGGCGACCTACGTAGGCCTCCGTATTCCGCCGGCCCGGCCCACGCAATCCGTAGAACGTGGAAGACGCGGATGCGGACAATGACGGAGTGCGCCGTCCGACTCGAAGGTCAGGCGGCGCACACTCCGCTTGAGTTTCAGGTTGGCTGGAATCAGGCCGCGGAGAGGTAGTCGCCAGCCACCCAGCCCTCGTCACCTTCCGAATCGAAGGTCACCTTGTACCAGGAGTAGTTGTCAGCCACGACAGGACCTTCTTGGACGACCAGGTAGTCCCCTTGATAGACAAGGGAAATGACGTGATGCGAAAGGCTTGGCCCCGTGCGCACGTTCAGCGCGTCGGTCACGACGATCACCTCATCACCGGGCATGAAGGACTGCCGACGTGCGAAATCCAGGTAGTCCCCATGTGCGTAACCCGAGAGGCCATTCCGCATTCCGACATCGTAGAAGCCGTTGGTCGGACCGCCGAGTAACTGCACAGTCTCCCCTGGTGGTATCACCGTGATTACGGCGTAAGACAAACCCGGGCCTTCTCGCAGGTTGAGCCAGTCAGTCGTCGTCGCCGCGGCCGGGTACAGGATGAGGTAGTCGGTAAACGCCCACCCCTCCGTGGCACCATAGGTGACGTAGGTGAAGCCGTTCTGTGGAGCTACGGTCGGATCCCACTCGATTTCCGCGCCCGGCGGCATCACGTCGAGGATCGCGGCGGACAGGCTTGGCTCCGCGCGGAGATTGAGCCAGTCGGTCGTCGTAGCGGGGCATGGGAAACAGGAGACAGCCGCGCTCGGCCGCGCCGGCACAGCTACCGCGGAGGCGAGCGCAGCAAAGAGAAGGGTGACAATTAGGACTGCTCGGTGACGCATCGTAAGATTCTCCTCGGCCAAAACGGATCGCAGGCTATCCGCGCCGGCTCCTAGAAGCTTTGGTCCCTCTCGAACCTGCGCACCTACTCACGTAAATCCGTCCGTGCGGGCGAATCCGCGATTCCTGGCCAGGGCTGCGCGTTCGCTCATCTCCCGGCACGCATGTTGTCCCAGCTACGTTTCGCTCCCGCTGAGAAGGTCCGGAGTGCCGTCGGCAAATGGCTGGAGCCCCCGCGCGCTGATCGGCTTGCTCCTAGCTACAATGCGCGCCACGGCAACTCAGGGCGAGTCGGGAAGGAAGGGCAAACATGAGCGTTCTTCGGCCGTTCGGCGTCCGGTGTGAGCACAACGTGCGCGTTCCGATGCGAGACGGGGTGGAGCTTTCGGCGGACATCTACTTTCCGGATCAGGGTGATGGTCCCTGGCCCGTCATCCTCGTCCGCACGCCCTACGACAACAACGTCCTCCTCGAGCACGCCGTCTTCTGGGCGCAGAACGGCTATGCCTACGTCGCGCAGGACGTGCGCGGGCGCTACGACTCCGACGGCGAGTTCGTCCCCTGGGTCCACGAGACAGACGACGCCTTCGACACCCTCGAATGGCTCGGCAAGCAGCCTTGGTGCGACGGTAACGTCGGAATGTCCGGAAGCTCGTACCTGGGTCAGGTCCAGTGGCAGGCGGCGTTCACCGGCCACCCGCTTCTCAAGGCGATCGCTCCGCGCGTGATGGGCTCCAATCTCCACGAGAGCCCGCACTACCAAGGCGGCGCCTTCGGTCTCGGCGTCAACGCGACGTGGGGCTGGCGGACGATGGCGCGAACGATGCAGCGCATTGATCACTTCGATTGGCCGCGCGTCCTGCGCACCCTCCCGCTCAAGGACATGGACGCGGTTTCCGGACGGCGCCACCCGGCGTGGTCGGATTGGATCGCGCATCCCGATTACGACGACTACTGGAAGCCCTACGCGGTGACGGAGAACGCCGAGAAGATCCGCGTTCCCGTGCTCCAGATCTGCGGCTGGTACGACCTCTACGCGGGCGGGATGATGGAGAACTTCGTCATCCTGCGAGAGCGCGCCGGCACGCAGATCGCCCGCGAGAATCAGCACATGATCATGGGACCGTGGACGCACAATCAGGCCGGCATCGCTCCGCCGGGCACGACCCACGCCGGCGAGCGAGATTTCGGAACCGGCTCACTCCTCGACACCCGCTCGATCGAGCTTGCTTGGTTCGACCGCTGGCTGAAGGGCAAGGAGCCGGACTTCACCGAGCCGCCGGTCAAGATCTTTGTGATGGGCGAGAATGTCTGGCGCGACGAGTGGGAGTGGCCGCTCGCCCGGACGGTCTGGACGCCGTTCTACCTCCATTCCGGCGGGCACGCGAATTCCCTGCGCGGCGACGGCGTCCTCAGCACCGACCCGCCAGGCGACGAGCCGCCCGACACCTACATCTACGACCCGGACAACCCGGTGCCAACGCTTGGCGGATGCAACTGCTGCAACCCGGAGATCATCCCCTGGGGCGCCTACGATCAGCGCCCGGTCGAGGCTCGTGACGATGTCCTCGTCTACACCACCGCCCCGCTGACCGAAGATGTGGAAGTCACCGGTCCGATCGTCTGCCACCTCTACGCGGCGACCGACGGGCCCGACACCGACTTCACGGCCAAGCTCGTCGACGTCTTCCCCGACGGCACCGCCTACAACCTCTGCGACGGCATCGTGCGCGGCCGCTATCACGCCGACCGCACCAAAGCGCAGCTCCTCGAGCCAGGCCGCATCTACGAGTTCACGATTGACCTCTGGGTGACGTCGAATGTGTTCCGCAAGGGGCACCGCATCCGGGTCGAGATTTCCAGCAGCAACTTCCCGCGCTTCGACCGGAATCCGAACACCGGGCACCCGTTCGGGCAGGACGCCGAGCTACGCGTCGCCCGGCAACACGTCTATCACAACGCGGCGCATCGCTCGCACATCCTGCTGCCGATCGTCCCGCGAAATGGGGGTTAGCCCCCCGCCGCTCCAGACCGGCTCAACCGATACGACGCGCCGGCCTCGAGCCGCTTCGGCACCTGGACGCGAGTGCTGGCGGGACCAGCGACATGCCGAGCGCGGGCGATGCCAACGGCCGCGGAATCGGAGAGAATGATCGGCGCTGCGAAAGACGATGCGACTCGGTGGCGACCAGAGAGGAGACGGTCGATGGGTCAGCTCGGAGTTGGAGTCGTCGGAGTCGGGATGATCGGGCGGCGGCATGCCGAAAACCTCGCCTGGCGCATTCCGCGCGCGAGGCTCGTCGCCGTCGCGGACGCTCGGTCAGAGGTGGCGAAGGCCGTTGCCGAGGAGCTCGGCGCGCCGCATTGGTTCACGACGGCGGACGAGCTGGCCGCGCACCCGGATGTCGAGGCGATCGTCGTCGCGTCGAGTCATCACGCGCATCTCGAGGGCATCCTCGCTGCCGCCCGGCACATGAAGGATGTCCTCTGCGAGAAGCCGATCACGCCGACACTCGCCGAAGCCGACCAGGCGATCGCCGCGGTCGAATCGTCCGGAATCCGGCTGGACATCGGATTCATGCGACGGTACGACCCGGCCTACGTCGCGGCGAAGCAACGGATCGACGCCGGCGAGATCGGCGACCCAATCGGCATCAAGGCGACCCATCGCAATGCAACCCTCCCGCCCTCCTTTGCCGGCAGCGATGTCGGCGCATTCGTCGACGCGGCCGTCCACGATTACGACAACGCGCGCTGGCTGCTTGGGGACGAAGTCGTCGAGGTGCAGGCAATGACCGCGCCGGTCCTGGAGCCGCGCCGCGGAGACGACCTAGCCCTCTCGTCGCTGCGTTTCGCTCGCGGCGGGCTCGGGAACGTCGAGGTCTACCTTACGTGCCAGTATGCCTACGACGTGAGGACAGAGGTCATCGGCACGAAGGGCACGATCTTCATCGGCTCGCTGCCGGATTCGGCGTGCTTCGTGGCGACCGCCAACGGGGTCAGCTACCGCGCGGTCGATCACTGGCTGCGCCGCTTCGGCGAGGCGTACCTGCGGGAGCTGGAGGATTGGGTAGAGCGCACGCTGAGCGGCGCCCCGCCCGCCGTCACCGGCCACGACGGCCGCGCCGCGCTGGAGATCGCGCTGGCAGCGACGCGCTCGGCCCGGATCGGCGCCCCAGTTGCGCTACCCTTCACGCCGTGAGACAGCAGAGGAGGATCCGCGCCACGATGTCCGCGCTAAACACGCCATCTCGGGAGTGACGCCCATGCCAACCGTGCTCGCTGACACATTGCGCGACCTGATGCGCGCCATCTTCGAAGCGGTCGGCACGCCTCCCGACACGGCGCGATTCGTCGGCGACTCCCTGGTCGACGCCAACCTGGCCGGCCACGACTCACACGGCGTGATCCGGATCCTCCATTACGTTGAGATGGTCCGCGCCGGCAAGGTCGATCCGCGCGCGGAGCCATGCGTCGTCCATCGCTTCGGAGCGACGGCGACGCTGGACGCGAATTGGGGATGGGGTCAGCCGGCGATGATGCTGGCGACGGAGACAGCGATCGAGCTTGCCCGCCAGTATGGGCTCGGCGCGGCGGTCGTGCGGCGCTGCTACCACATCGGCCGCGTCGCTCCGTACGTGGAGACGATCGCCCGCGCTGGCATGATCGGTATCGCGACGACGAATGCCGGACCTGCCGTCGCGCCCTACGGCGCCCGCTCGCGCGTGCTCGGCACCAACCCGATCGCCTGGGCAGCGCCGCGCGCGGACGGCAAGGAGCCGATCTGCCTCGATATCGCCACGGCGGCGGTGGCGGAAGGAAAGCTCAGGGTTGCTCGCGCCAAAGGAGCGCCAGCGCCGCCGGGCGCGATCGTCAACGTCGAGGGGCACCCCTCGCTCGATCCGAACGACTTCTACGCCGGCGGCGCGCTGCTGCCGTTCGGCGCGCACAAGGGTTCCGGTTTGAGTGTCCTCGTGCAGATTCTCGGCCGCGGGCTGGCCAGCATGGACCGGGACCAGCTGCTGAGCCATCGCGGCGGGAACGGGCCGTTCGTCCTGGCAATCGATCCCGCCGCGTTCGGTCCTCGTGAGGCCTTCATCGAGGCGGTCGAGGCGCAGTGCGCGGAGATCACGAGCGCGACTCCCGCCGAGGGCTTCGATGCGGTGCTGCTGCCAGGCGAGCCGGAGCTGGCCGCGCGGGCCGAGCGCTTGGCGAACGGCATTCCAGTGCCTGAAACGACTTGGAACGAGCTCCTCGCCCTCGCCGCCGAGCTGGGGATCGGCGTCGCCGGCCCGGCCCAGGCTAGTCCATCACAATAATCTCGCGGCTGGCGTTGTTCAGGCGCTCGCCGCCCGTCTCGGTGCAGAGCACCGCGTCCTCGATCCGCACGCCGAACCGGCCTTCGAGGTAGATACCCGGCTCGTCGCTGAAGATCATCCCCGGCTGCAGTGGCAGCGTGTTGCCGCTGACGAGATACGGTTCCTCGTGGACATCCAAACCGAGGCCGTGCCCGACGCGGTGCAGGAACTGCGGGCCGTATCCCGCCTCGGTGATGATCTGCCGGGCCACCTGGTCGAGCCGCTCGCAGGGCACGCCGGGCTTGACCGCCTCGAACGTCGCCTGGTTCGCCTTCAGCACGATCTCGTAGACCCGGCGGAATTCCTCGGTCGGCTCGCTGCCGACGACGACCGTGCGAGTGATGTCGGAGTTGTAGCCGTGCAGCACGCCGCCCCAGTCGAAGATCACCACATCGCCTCGCTGAATGACGCGGTCGCCGGTGTGGTAATGGGGCGCGGCGCTATTCGGCCCGCTGGCGCAGATGCCGAAGTTGCCTCCCAGCCCCCGCTTCTTCATCAGCCCGGCCAGGCGCTCCATCGCCTGCGTCTCGGTCAGCCCGCTGATCGGGCCGCTGGCGACGAACTCAGCCCACGCCTCGTCCGTCAGGCGAGAGACTTCCCGCATCACCGCGATTTCGTAGGCATCCTTGCACATGCGCAGCGCGCGCATCACGTTCTGCGCCGGAAGCCAGCGGGCGCCGGGCATCGCCGCCTGCAGCCGGAGCAGGAAGACACTCCAGAGCTGGTCGCCAACGGCGATGGTCTTGCCGTCTACCGATCCGGCTAGCTTCGCCGCCAGCTCGGCCGGCGACTGCGTCTCCTCCCAGGCATGGATCTCGACGAGATCCGCCTGCTCCTTGGCGTTCGGCGCCTCCAGCACCGGAACGATCAAGAACGGCGCGCCCTGCCTCGGCACGCCGAGGAGATTCATCCGCTCGCTGACGTGAGCACGGAAGCCCGTCAAGTAGAACAGATCGGACGACGGTCCAAGCAGGAGCAGATCGACACCTTGGCGCTCCAGCTCTTCCTTCGCCCGGCGTATGCGCTCGACAAAGACATCCTCTGGGGGCGCTGCCAGCGACACGGTCATGCAATCAGCCTCCTCAATCGGTGGCCGCTCGGTGGCGGCTCATAGCCGGCGGCGCGACACGAAATTTTCCGGCCACGCATCGGGATTCTAGCCCAGCAGGAGGCAAGTGGAGCCATGCCTTTGGGGGCAAGGTACGCGAGGGAAGGCATCAGACCTGGCGATAGTGAATGCCATCGCGGCTCGGCTCGAATGCTAATTCGCATGAAGGTGCGGGGACGTGCTATCACTCCTGCTAGGGTGGGCGGCAACGCGTGCCGCAGAAGGATAGGCAGGAGGAGATGGCGGCAGCTCCGGTCATCGAGGTGGAAGGGCTGGTCAAGCGCTACGGCGCGGTGCAAGCGCTGGCCGGCATCTCGTTTTCAGTCGCGGAAGGTGAGATCTTCGGGTTCCTGGGTCACAACGGCGCTGGCAAGACGACGACGATCCGGGTGCTGACGGGCCGCACCAAGCCGACCTCGGGGTCGGCGAAAGTGGCCGGGCACGATGTCGTCAGCGACATGCCTCGCATCAAGCCGCTGATCAACCTGGTCTTCGAGGACCAGAACCTCTACGAGCGGCTGACGGGTTACGACAACCTCATCTTATTCGCCGACCTCTATCGTCAACCGCACAGCCGGGCCGAAGAGCTGCTGTCGCTGGTCGGACTGAGCGACGCCGCCAAGCGCCGCGTCAAGACCTACTCCTCCGGAATGAAGCAGCGGCTGCTAGTGGCCCGCGCGCTGATCAACCGCCCCCGCGTCCTCTTCCTCGACGAGCCGACGCGAGGGCTCGACCCGGCCTCCGCCCGCGAGATCCGCAACATCATTCGCGACATGAGCCGGGAAGGCACCACCGTCTTTCTGACGACGCACTCGATGGAGGAAGCGGACGAGCTGTGCGACCGCGTCGCCTTTCTGGCGAAGGGCAGGATTGTCGCGCTGGACACACCGCGCGAGCTCAAGCTGCGCTACGGCCAGCGCACCGCGACGGTCCTGCTGCGTGACCGGCGCGAAGTGCAGATCTGCCTGGACGACGCGACGGATGCTCGGCGCCTGGCGGAGTGGATGGAAGCTGGCGAGGTGCTGACGATCCATTCCAACGAGGGCACGCTCGAAGACGTCTTCATCGCGCTGGCTGGTCAGCCACTCTAAGCCGGAGAGTTGGGAACGGTGGTAGCACTTTACAAGATTCTGGCGATCTTCCGGAAAGATTTCCGCGATGCGCTTCGCGATGCGCGCGTCTTGGTGGCGCTGATCGTTCCGCTCGGCATCGGCGTCTTCTACAACCTCACCTTTGAAGACGAGACGACGCCGGAAGCCACAGTTGTCTACGCGGCGGCGGAACAGACGCGGCTCCCAGAAGTGATCCGCTCGTTCGTCGGGGACACCGTCCGCATCACGTTCGAGCAACTGCCGGATGAGTCAGAGGTTCGGCAACGGGTAGCCGATGAAGACGCCGATCTCGGACTCATCGTACCGGCGGGATTCGATGCCGCCGTCGCCGCCGGCCAGAGCCCGGAGCTCATCGTGCTCCAGCCGCCGTCGGCCTCATTCGCCAGCTCCTTCGTCGCCGCGGCAGTCGAGCCAGCGGTGCGCGCGCTGTCCGGGCAGCAACCGCCAGCCATTATCACGATGGAGCAGGTTGCCGAAACGCCCGATGAAGCGACGGTGATCGATAGCGTCGGATTGCGCGTCTGGGCCGTCATGGCGGCAACGGTGATGATGATCTCCATGATCGCGATGCTGGCGGTGCCGATCGTCCTTACCGAGGAAGTCGAGAAGAAGACGTTGGACGCGCTAATCCTGATCGTGTCCTATCCCGAGGTGATTGCCGCCAAGGCGCTGCTCGGCGTGGTCTATGTCGCGGTGATGGTTCCGGTGCTGCTGCTCATCACGCGGATTCAGCCGTCTGACTCCGCCATCTTCGTCGCGACCGTGGTATTGCTCAGCGTGACGCTCCTTGGCTTTGGCCTGCTCATGGGCGGCATGTTCAAAAACGCCAATCAGCTCAACACGTGGGGAGGCGTTTTCTTGCTCCCCGTCATCGCTCCAGCGTTCATCGTCGGCCTTGGCCTGCCCGACACCATCGACCGAATCGCTAGCATCTTTCCGACCGGCGGGGCGACGAAGCTCCTGCTGGACAGCGCGACCGATCAGCGGCTCTTCTCCGACAGCTTGACATCGTTCGTGGTCATGGCCGTTTGGGGCTTTGCCGCTTACGCGCTGCTGGTCTGGCAGCTGTCGCGACGCCAAGCGTAGCGAGTGGCCGAAATATTAGGGAGGAGCGGACCGATGACTGACACGTTGTCCGAAGCCGCCCGGAGCACCACGCGCGGCGCGCTAACGACGCAACTTTGGAAGAGCATCGAAGGGATCTACGCCGAGATCCTGGCCCACCCATTCATCACCGGGCTGACCGACGGCACGCTACCAGAGAAGTCCTTTCGCTTCTACGTGGTGCAGGACGCGCTCTATCTCACTCGGTATGCGCGGGCGCTGAGCGTCTGCGCGGCGCGCGCGCCGCACGAGGAAGCGATCCGCATGTTTAGCGAGCATGCGGCAGAGGCGATCACCGTCGAGCGCTCGCTGCACGACGGGTTCTTCGCCGAGTTCGGACTTTCGCCGGAAGAGGTAGCCGCGACGCCGCTCGCGCCGACGAACGTGACATACACCAGCTATCTCCTGGCGACGGTCTACGGCGGCTCGTTTGCCGAGGCGCTCGGCGCGGTGCTCCCGTGCTACTGGATCTACTGGGAAGTCGGCAAAGCGCTGCTCGCCAAAGGATCTCCGAACCGCCTCTACCAACGCTGGATCGATACCTACGGCGGCGAGGAGTTCGGCGCGACCGTGCAAGCCGTGCTCGATCTGACCGATGCGATCGCGGCCGACCTTGGCCCCGCCGACCGACGAGCGATGACCGAGCATTTCGTCATGACCAGCCGGCTCGAGTGGATGTTCTGGGACATGGGCTACCGGCAGGAGCGCTGGCCAGACGCGGTCGCGCCCAAGAGTTAGCGAGTTTCGCGCGTCGGCGCCGGTGCTCCCAGGCCCTACCTAACAGATTCACCAAACGAAAAGGAGCGCGGTGGTCATCGCCCCGCGCTCCTTCGCTTCGTTGATGCGGCTGGCTCAGTCGCGTCCTAAACGGCGCGATTCGAACACCGCGCCCTGCAGCAACCGCCAGAACCAGGCAAACGCGCCGATCGCGATCACCACCCAACCGGCGGCGAGGACGTCCACCCAAGTGTCACCGCCACCCGACACTTGCCAGACGTTCCAACCCGGCGAGGTGAGGTTCAGCGGCAGGTAGGCGATGAAGAACGGGCCGTACGCCAGCACGACGAGCAGCGCCGCGATCACGAACCAGAAGCCGAGCCGGTCGAGCAGTGGCAACGTCCTAGTCGAATCGAAGCGCGCTTCAGCCACCGGGATTTCGAGCTTCTCTGCCGGCTTCCGGCTCAGCAGGGTCCCGACCATCACGATGAAGAAGAACAGCCCCGCGATCGCCATCAGGACGCCACCGATCGCGGTCATCCAGTTCTCGAGGTTCCAGCTCGAGAGCTCGTAGGTCGCCGCGCCGATCGCCGTGCGCCGGGGCATGCCATTCAGGCCACCCGCGATTTGCCCGCGGGCAAACACGAGCACGCCGATGGCATACAGCCAGCCCTGCGCCACCGCGAGACGACGCCCATACAGGGCATTGCCAGTGAGATACGGCACGAGCCAGTAGCTAATCCCCATCACCGAAAGCCCAACCGCCGTGCCGACGGTGAGGTGGAAGTGACCGGGAACGAACGCCGTGTTGTGCACCACCTTATTGACGGTGTAGCTGGCGTTGATAATGCCGGTCGTGCCGCCCAGCAGGAAAACGAGCATCGCCAGCAACTGCGCCGAGACGCTGGGATCTCCCCACGGTAGGTGGCGAATCCAGCCAATGAGTCCGCGACCACCCCGTGCCCGACCAGCCGACTCAATGACGGACATCAGCGTGAACGCCGTGATGAGGCTCGGGAAGACCACGGCGAAGGTGGTGAACAGGTGGATGGACTTCATCCAGACGGGAATGCCTGGATCGGTGTACTGGTGGTGCAAGCCCGTGGGAACCGACAGGACCAGGAAGAGGATGAACACGAGCCGGGTCAGCCCGTCGCTGTAGAGCTTGCCGCCAACCTGCTTCGGGAAAATCAGGTACCAAGAGACATAGACCGGCAGCAGCCAAAAGTAGACGATCGGGTGACCGGTGAACCAGAAGAGGGTGCGGTTGAACTGCGGATCGACCGTATTGATCCAGCCCAGCGACCAGGGCAGAAGGAATCCCACAACCTCGATCGCAATGCCGATCGACGCCAGGTCCCACATGAGATAGGTGGCGATGGAGGCGAAGGCGAGCAGGGGAGTGCGCTCCCCCGGATGCTCCCGCTTCCAAGCGCGCCACGTCAGCAATTGATTCGCGGAGACCAGCCAGGTCGAGAGTACGAGGAAGACCGCGCCGAGGTAGAACGTGGAGTGGGCCTTCAGCGGCGGATAGAAGGTGAAGAGCACGCTCGCCTGGTTGGTGAGAATTGCATAAGCGGCCAGCACCACGCCCGCCAGCGCCGTCCAGAACGCGCCCTGCACCAACGCGGTGCTCGCCAGCGGCCGCCCAAAGCCGCGGATGGTTGTCAGCGACAGGAAGGCATTCCCGAAGGTGAATGTGAAGACGAGGGCGAGCAGCACGCCGTGCAGCGTTAGCCCTTGGTAGTAGCTCGCCAGACCTGCTTCGTCGTACAAGTCGATGTCGATGCGCTCGATCGCTTGCAGGAGACCGACCAGTCCACCGAGCGCCAGGGCGATGAACCCGAGATAGAGCTGCCAGCGAATGGCCCAGCGCTGAGCCATCGGCTCGCTGGCGGTCTGCTCGATCGTCCTTGCGGCGGTAAAGGTGGTTGCGCTCATGCGACGATCACCTTCGCGAACATCGTGTGATGACCGGTGCCGCAATACTCATGGCAGATGATCAAGTACTCGCCGGGCTTGTCGAAGGTGTAGCTGACTTCAGTGACTTGTCCGGGGATGATCATGGCGTTGACGTCTGTGCGCTCGATCATGAATCCGTGAATCACGTCGGTGGACGTCACTTTGAACGTGACGTTCGCCCCGACGGGCACGTGGATCTCATTCGAGGAAATATCGGGCGACACCTGAAATGCCCAAATGTAGGCAACGATCACGGCCTCGTATTCGTTCGGGCCGATTTGCCTCACGCCGGGTTGGTCGAATGGCGGTGTGGTTCTTACGGTACGAGGATCGATTCGACCGCTCGGCGCCGGCAAGTGGACATCGGCCGCCAACACCGAGGCGCCGATGGCAGCTATGCCGACCGCCAAAAGGATCCCGCCTAAGACCATGAAGATCTTTTCGAGCCGCTCAATGTGCATGGATCCCCTCCCATCGCCGTTCCATGAGCGCCGGTCGAGACCGCCGGACACGCTTCACGCTTGCACGGGATATGACGAGCTAAACCAGTCCCGTTGACGGGCCGGGGCTGCGGCAGGTTAGCTACGGTCGATTAGGGTGTAATAGACGAAGGCCCAGAGGGCAGCGGTTACGAGCAGGTAAAGCAGCATCAGCACGAACGCGCCTCGCGGCTGCTCCTCTGCTTCGTGGTTCGGTTCGCCGTGGTCGCTCATGACTTCCCTCCTCATGGTGGCGAACTTGCCGAGCTGAGCGTGGAAGGAGCGAATTGCCTCTTGCCTCGCGTATTCGCGTCAGCCTGAACTGAAAATCCGGTTCTAACCCCGGACTTTGTCTCAGCATTGCCACAAGGAGCGGCGACGGGAACCGCTATTTGGTGCCGCTATCCTACGCCCTTGATTAGGTGGAACGCAACAGGAGTGTTGGGGCATTCACGCCGCAACCGCGGGAAATCCCGCGGTTGCGGCCTCGCTGACTCGGTTGTGTTGGGATCGGCGGTCAAGCCGACCACGTCGTGTCGGGATCGAGCGGGAAGATCGGGCGGCGCACATGCTTGAAGGTGAAGGACGAGAGATTGACGCTGCCGAGGCCGGGCGTGTCCACGTCAATTGAATGCTTGGTGATCGGTTGGTAGCCGCCGCGCCAGCGCACCGCCGCCTTGACGACGATGATCTTCTGCCGGGCCGGGTCGATGCCGACCGATTTCAATTGCTGGAGATCGCCCGGCATCGTCTTGCGGCTCGTCAGGACGATATTCACCCCGTCGACGCGGACGACCGCGGTCGGGCCCATGTCGACGGGAACGCCGGCGTTCTCCGGCCCCTCGTGCACCCACTTCCCATCGCAGAGGAGACGCACGTATCCGGTAATCGGCACCGGTTCACCGTGCAGCCGATCCGTCTTGCCGCCGACGGTTGTGGTGACCGTCCCACCGACTCCAGCGGCGAACGCGGCCCGCGCTGCCTCGGCGTCGGCGATTACGACCGTTGCCTCCTGCGCGCCCTGCCGCAGCAGCTCCGCCAGCAGCACGGTCGCATCGCCAGGGGTGCCGCCGCCGATGTTGTCGCCAACGTCGACGAGGATGACCGGTCCTTCCGGGTACGCGATCGCTTGCGCCACCGCCTCAGCCGGCGGCACGTTGCGAACGATCATCTGATCGCGCAGCGACCAGGCCATCTCTGCTAGCTCACGCGCCAGCCGCTCCGCTTTCTCCCGATCATTGTCGGTCGTGACCAGGATGCTCGTGCCGGCAATCGGCACGTCGGAGTAGGGGAAGCCAGCGGCAATGGTGATCGTGAGCGCCTCGCCGCTCTCCTCTAGCTCGTGCGCGCGGTCGAGGAGCAGCTTGAATGGCGGCCGGGCGGTGAACTGCGCCTGCGGCACCGGAATCAGCGGCGGCTTGACGAGCGCCATCGTCGGCCGAATCTCGCCACGGGCGGTGCGGGCAATTAGATCGACCGCCTCCCGCGCCCGCTCCGCCGCGTCGACGTGCGGGTAGGTGTCGTAGGTGGTGACGATGTTCACCTGCTCGACCATCTCCGGCCCAATGTTGGCGTGATAGTCGAGCGTGACAGCGATCGGCATGTCCGGTCCGACGGCAGCCCGCACCCGCCGAGCGATCTCCGCCTCGGCGTCGGGATACCCCTCCGCCACCATCGCGCCGTGCAACGTCAGCACGACCGCATCCGCCGGGAGCGCGGCGGCGATCCGCTCGACCAGCTCGTTGAGCAACGTCTCGAACGTCTCGCGGCTAGGCGTACCGGTCGAGACGCCATCGGCGAGCAGCGTCGGCACCAGCTCAATGCCCTGATCGCGGCAGCCATCAATCACCCCGCCGAGCGAATGATTCGTTCCGGCGTAGGCCCACATCTCCTCACCACGGTGGATCGACAACGTCTCCAGCGTCGTCGGCTCGACCGAGAATGTGTGCGTCTCATGCATGATCCCGCCGGTGATCAGGCGCATCGTTACCTCCTGTCCAGGGAAAAGCGACCCACGACAAGCGAGGCCGGGAGGAAAGATGATTGAGCCGTGCGGGACCTCGCGTTGCCCCCGATTGTATTTCCTTTCATCGCTTCTTGACTCAGCATACGGTGTTTATGCGCAATGTGTAACGCGGTTTCTCCTCCGTAGAGGGAGCGGGACACGACTGCCCCTACCGCTTCCGCACGGGAGCGAGGCCAAGGCATCGCAATCTGCATACTCGAGTGCCCAAGCCTCACTCCGAGCCGCGCCGCCAGTGCGACTCGAAGCGGTCGCGCGGCTGCCAAGCGAGCAAGCGCTTCGCCTTGTCGTTCGGGTACTTGCCGTGCGGCAAGTCGGCGTTGATGTGCAGCACCTCGAACGGGCGGGGGAAGCCGGGCGCCCGCACCGCCTGCCGCATCGCCTCACCGGCATCTGCCCAGGAGATCGTGAACGGGTGGAGCGGCTCATCCAGGAGCGGAACGTCGGGGTTGCGGAACGCGCAGAACAAGAGCGTCGGCACTTCCAGGTCATACGCCTCAGCGAAGATGCGGCAAACCTCCTGCCCGAGGAATTTCGACATGAAGTAGAGATCGTCCCCTGGCCGCGGCGGAAGGTCCGGCGAGATGTCGAACTCCGGCGCGAAGCCGGCGGGGTGGGGGATGAGCGTCTGGATCGGCCCCGTGTGGACGACTCGCCTGATGCCATGCGTGACCGCCGCCCGCATCACGTTGTAGGCGCCGAGGAGATTGACGCGGAAGGCATTCACCGGGTGAGGGCGAACGACGGTGCAGTTGACGAGCGCGTCCATCCCTTCCGCCGCGACCAGCACCTGCGCGGGGTCGGTGACATCGACAAGCCGCTCCTCGTGCGGCGGCGGCAGTGGGCGCGGCAGTGGAGCGCCGGGCGACTGCGGCGGAGCGGCGGCAGCCTCGACCAGCGGGCGGACATCGGTCAGCCGCAGGATGTGGTCGCGCTCGAGCGCCTCGGCGGTGACGGCCGCGAGTGGCCCGCCCGCGCCGAAAATGGCGACGCGCCGGATCGGGCGGCTAGGAATCGGAGCCGGCCGCGGTGGGAAGGAGCCCTCGTCCGCGGGGAGCGTCGCGGCATCGGTGAGTCGGTGCCGGGGCGCGAAGGAGAACGGCGGCCGTGCGGCATCGTCGAGCGGAAAGCGGGAGTTCGCGCCACCATCGACAATGTGAAAGACGTGCCAGCGGGTCGGCCGTGTCGCCTCTCCGGGCGCGAAGGTCAGCGCCCGCTCGACCGCCGCGACCGCATCCTCGATGTGGAGCCAGCTGGCATCAGCCGGCCCCGATGCAGTGGCAGGGTCAACAACCTCTCCGAGCCGCAAGACAATCGCTTCGACCGGACGGACGCGGGCGACCTCACGCGCGGTGAGCTCGGCGAGGTAAGGCGCGAGGTCAGTCGCGGTTGGCGCCGGGCGTGGCATCCACTGCTCAGTGACCAACCAGGAGGCGGGGTAGCGGGCAAAGGGGCGAAGCGAGGTGACGAGGACGAAGCGCGAGGGTGAGGCGGCCGTTAGGAGGTCGTAGGTGCCGCGAGTCGCCCGGTCGAGCGCGTCGAGATCGTCTTGGTCAGCGGCGGGCGGGACGAGATGCACGATAGCATCGCAGCCAGCGGCGGCCTCCGAGATGGCGGCGCGGTCGCGCGGTTCTGGGGAAGGTGCATGAAGCTCGTGCGACTCGCCCAGCGCGCGGCGAAGCGCCGCACCGAGCAACGTGTCGCTCCCGGTGAGATAGATTCGCATTGGTCTCTGTCTCCGTCCTGCCCAATTCTCAGCGCCCGCTGCCAGCCGCCTGCAGGAACGGCGGCTCGACGTTGATCGCCGTGTCAGCGATGTTGTCCGCCGGCTGATACGCGATCGCCAGCTCCGGCGTCTCGATGCGGACGCCGCCCGCGGTGCGCGAGCGCATCGCCACATCGAGGATGCCGGTCGTCAGGAGGGTTCGGGCAGCGGGGTAAGGCGGAGTCCCGGTCAGGACGAGCGTCTCGATCTGGCGAACGAGGAAGCTGAAGTGGCCGAACGGCCGGCCCGGCTCGAGCGCGAGGCGATGCGCCTGGCTGTGATCCCCGCCCCGGGCGGCGACGGCGAAATCCCGCACGTAGGCGTCGAACAGGCAGACTGCCGCCCGTAGCCCGTCGCGGTACTCGACTAGGATGAGATGCTTGAGGGCACCCAGCGCCTGGTCGGCCTGCTCACCGGTGAGGCCGAGGGTTGCCAGCGCCGCCATCAACAGGTCACCGCTCCAGCGTCCGTCCTTCTCAGCGCGCCAGATTTCGGCGCGGGGCAGATCGTGGACAGCACGCACGCCGGTTTCGCCGCCCGCGCGCCGCTCCACAATGCTCTGCAAGCCTTCCAGCGTGTGGAACTCGTACGCCTCCGGCGGACCGTACCCGACGGCGACGGCCTCCGTCAGCGGCGCCCCGAGCGGCCAATCGCCGGCGGGAGACCGCCAGGCAAGCGGCACGGAGGAGCCAGCCAGCAGCGGAATGCCGAGGCGTTGCGCCGTGTCGTACATGTAGCGGGCGTAATCGAACGACCACGAAAGATGCTTGTCGACGAATACCGGCACGATTCGGCCTCCGGCGACCATCGCGGCGACGGCGGCGTCGAAAAAGCGGCGACGAGGGTAGAGGATCTGTCCGCGCGCGTTGAGCGGGTAGTTGCCGTGCTCGCCGATGAGGAGCACGCCGTCAACGGCTACGCCTTTCCCGCCAAGCGTCATCGCCTCGCCAATTGTTTCGAAGATCGGGATGCCGTGCTTGGCGGCCAGCTCGCGCCCAATGTCGTTGGCGGGGACTTGGTCGAGATAGAGGGAAGCTACTTCGAGCCGTGGCTCAACGCGGTCGCCGTGCAGGGTGTAGCCCTCGAGTAGCCGTCCGACGATGACGTCGGCATGTGACATCGGCCGGTATTCGGTCACGACAGCCGCAACCCGCGGCCGAGCCGATTCGCCCATCTGCCTCCCGCTCCGTACTCAGGTACCAATGAGGCGCCGGGTAGATCAGACCCCGCCTCGATTGCCCAACCTCAGCCTTTGAGTGCCCCGACCGTCAATCCTTGCTGGACGCGACGCTGGAAGAAGACATAAACGATGAGCGTCGGGAGCATCGTGATCGTGAGCCCGGCGAAGAGCGCGCTCCAATCGCTCTCGTAGCCGCGCTGGATCGCCAGAAAGGCGAGTCCCTGGGAGAGGACATAACGGTCCGGGTTCGGCATGAGGATGAGCGGGAGGATGAATTGATTCCATTGCCCGAGGAAGTTGAAGATGCCGACCGCGACGAGGCCGGGCTGCGCCATTGGCAGCATCACATCGAAGAAGACACGGTACGGCGAGGCGCCATCGACGATGGCTGCCTCGGCGACTTCGCCCGGGAGCGAGCGGAAGAACCCGTGAAGGAAGAAGATCGAGAACGGGAGCGAGTACGCCGTATAGACGATGATCAGCCCCTGGAATGTGCCGACGAGGTGGAGATCCCGCACCACGAAGAAGAGCGGCACCAGCGCCAGGAAGACTGGGAACATCAGCCCCGCCAGGAAGCAGTAATAGAGAATGCGGTTGCCAGGGAAATCGAACCGAGCCAGGGCGTAGGCCGTCATCGAGGCGCAAAGGAGCGTCAGGACCATCGCTCCCGTGACGACGATCAGACTGTTGAGGAAGTAGCGGCCGATCGAGGCGTCGGTCCAAGCGCGAGCGAAGTTTTCCCAACGCAGCGCGGAGGGGAGTCGCCACGGGCTGAAGAAGATCTCCTGGTCCGTCTTGAACGAGGTGACGACCATCCAGAGGAACGGGAAGGCGACGAAGACGGTCCACGTCATCAAGACGAGGTGAGCGGCAACGGTGGCCAGGTTACCCATGCCCCGCCGCAAGAGAGGCGCCGCGACTGCCGGTGTCTCCTGCGGCCTAGCGCGCCCCAGCGGTTGCGTTCCTTCGCTGCTCATCAGCCACTCTCAAGAGGTTGCCGGCGGCTCAAAATTCGATGCGCTCCCGTTGGGTAAGCTGAACGACCAGAACGGAGAGCACCAAGCTCAAGATGAGCAAGACGACGCCGATCGCCGTCGCGTAGCCGAACTGGCTCTTGTTGAAGGCGAGGTCGTACATGTAGCGGGCGATGACGTCGGCGGCGCGGCTCGGTCCGCCATTCTCAGCCATGACCTGGACGAGCGCGAAGAGGTCGAGCGCGCTGAGCCCCATGAAGACGAACGCAACCTGGAGATGGTCCCGCAGCAGTGGCAGCGTGATCCCGAAGAACGCGCGCCAGCGGCTCGCCCCATCAACGGTCGCCGCGTCGTAAAGGTCGGTCGGGATCGATTGCATACCGGCGATGAAGAGGATCATGAAGAAGCCGACCGACGACCAAACGGCGACGAGCGCGATTGCCCAGAGGACCCACTGCGGATCGCCGAGCCAGGTTCGCTGGAGGCTGCCCAGGCCGATGACCCGCAGGAAGCCATTGAGCACCCCGATGTTGGGGTGGAAGACGAAGCTCCAGAGCACGCCGATGACAACGGCAGACATCACCTGCGGGAAGAAGGAGACGATCCGATAGATTTCCGCCCCACGCAGGCCGCGGCCTCCCTGGGCGATCAGCGCCGAAAAGAGGAGAGACAACGCAACCGTCGCCGAGGGGAGGACGACCAGCATCAGGGCGTTGTGCTCGAGGGCGTTCCAGAACAGCCGGTCGTCCAGCATCCGCTCGAAGTTGTCGAGCCCGACAAACGGCCGGTTGCGCGAGAAGCCGCGCCACCGCGTCAGCGAAAAGTAGAGTGCCTGCGCGTAAGGCCAGAGAACGAAAACGCCGTAAATGAGGGCCGACGGCAATACGAACGGAATGATGAGGCGATACTTGTGATGGTGCATGACGCCCTCTGAGCCGGTAGCCGATAGCAATTCGGCGGCAGTCTAGGCTTGGCCTCCTGCCAATGCGGGGAATGGTCCGCGACCGAATCGCTCGGCTACCGGCGGCAGGCTCAGATCTCGCGCGTGAACTTGGGGATGGAGTCGTCGGCGGCGATGTCGTCGGCCATCTGCTGGACGTTGTCGATGTACTCGTCGGGCGTGATCTGCTTGGTAAGCAGAGCGCCCATCTGGGTCGTCTCCTCGTCCGCAAGCGGCTTGTACCAGGATGGGTAGAGGGGGCCAGCGAAGCGATTGTCGCCAGCTGCCTGGAACGCGGCCAAGGCGCTGTTGAAGGCGGAACCGAGATCGAGCCCCACGCAGGAGTCGACAATCGTCGTCAAAGAGTGGGCGTAGCCGCAGAAGAAGCCAGCGTTTTCCTTCGAGCAGAGGAGGCGAATGAATTCCTTGCCACCAGCGACGTTCTTCGCCTCGGCGGGTACGACAAAGGGCTGACCGGAGAAGGTGGAAACGCCTTCGAACGGGACCGCGCCACCAGCCAGCGGCGGCACTGGCTTGAAGGTCATCTGGAACCCTTCGGGGATGACGTCCTTCATCTCGTTCTCGAGCCACGTGCCGCAGGGGATGAAGACCGCCTTGCCCTGCAACCACTCCGCCTGGGCCTCGGTATGCGTCAACCCCTCTGTGCCAGGCATGAAATAGTCACGGTCGGCGAGCTGATACAGCGCGTCGACGGACGCGCGAACGGCGTCCTGCCGCCAGGCATCCGGCTCGAGGTTGTCGATCTTCGCGATCGCCTCGATCCCGCCGTTCTTCCAGATCAGCTCCCAGAGGACGGTCGTCATGTAGCTCGGATAGCGGCCTTGATACGTCCAGGGCGACAAACCAGCCGTCTTGATCTCCTCGCAGAGCGCGAGCATGTCTTCCCACGTTGACGGGTACTCCCAGCCGTGCTCCTGCATGACGCGGTCGTCGTACCAAATGCCCTGGAGGCCGTAGGAGAAGTTGACGGCGTAGGGCTTGCCGTCAAAGATCGCGTCTGTCTGGGTGCCAGAGAGGAGCGTTTCGCCGAAGGTCTTGTCAGGAGTGTCGTAAGCCGGAGCAGCCAACAGGTCGCTCAGGTCCGCGAGCAGGCCCTCGGCAACGAGAGCGGCGCGGTCGAGGAGCGTCGCTTCGATGACGTCGGGCGGATCGCCGGCGACGAACCGGGGCTGAGCGATCTCAGCAACCCGCTGGACGCCCTGGTACTCGATCTCCACGCCCGGGTAGAGCCGCTTGTAGATCTCGAGCGCATTGAGGGCGTACTCGTCGCCCCAGCCGACGTCCCACATCAGGACATCGAGCGACTGCCCCGGATCGACCCCGAACGGATTCGAGCTATCTTGCGCCCGAGAGAGAACGGGTTTGGTGACTGCGGCGAGCATCGCGAGCGCCGGCGCGGACAAACCGAGCGCGGCGCCCCTTCGGAGGAGGTCCCTGCGCGGCAGACGATGCGCGCGTGCCTCATCAAGCAGC
Organism: uncultured Chloroflexota bacterium; assembly: GCA_937901745.1. Lineage (GTDB taxonomy): Bacteria > Chloroflexota > Chloroflexia > Thermomicrobiales > UBA6265 > CALGSZ01. The sequence continues at coordinate 126,592 of CALGSZ010000022.1, forward strand.
TGCGAAAGGCGTTCGCCGTCCATGGATCCCCCTCCTCCGCTGTCAGCCGGTTAGCCTTGCCACCGACTCACATGAGACGACTATGGCCGCTCTGTTTCGCTTGGTGAAATGTGTGTTCGGGCTTCGATACCGAGTATAGGCATAGCTCCGATCGCCGTCAATATGCAACCGGCACAGCTACCGGCGAACGGCTCAGGCGGAGACGAGTGTCTTGGCCAGAATCGTCTTCAGGCGATCGAGGATGATTTGGTCTTCGTCGCCATCGAGCACATCGGGCGTGATCGAGATTGTGCGCTCATCAAGCTGGGGAACGGCAATCGCCGGGTCGCCGTCCCACAGCCGCTGGCGCACTTCCGCGGCCGTCATGCCCGTCACGGCGGGATCGATCTCGATGAGGCATCGCGGCACCGGCTGCCCCGCCTCGTTCGGGAAGCCACGGCTCGGCTTGACGCCGGGGATGCCACTCAGCGCCGCGATCCACCGCTGGACCGTCTCCTCGAATCCGGCCATCCGCGCCTCGTGATCGAGCGAGAGATAGCGCTCGACCGCCTTCAACAGGCCGATCATCTCCTCTCGCCCAACCTTCATCGGCCGGCCTAGGCGCTGATTCGGCGCGCCGTGCACGAAGAACGCCTCGATCAGATCCGCCCGGCCAACGACGAGTCCGCTCGCTTGCGGCCCGCGCAGATCCTTGCCGCCGCTGAAGATGGCGATATCGGCGCCCTGCTCGCGGGTGAATCGCCAGAGGTTCTCGACCGGCGGGAGCTGCGCCGCGGCATCGACCACGACCGGCACGCCGTGCGCGTGGGCGATCTCAACCGTCTGCTCGAGAGACAGAGCGCCGTGCCCGACGTGCGTCCCCGCGACGTAGAGGACCATCGCCGTACGCGGGGTGAACGCCGCTTCCAGCTCCCAGGGGAAGGTTTGCAGGACGTTTCCGACCTCGATCAGCCGGCCACCGGCCAAGCGGATTGCCGGATCGTACGGGATGCGATGGGAGCGGTGGATGATCACCTCGTCCTTCGGCAGCGGCGCCCCTTCAATCACCCGCGCCAATGCCGGCAGGTCCTGCCCGATACCGCAGGCGAGCGTGGCAAGCACCAGCCCGGCCGCCGCGCCCGTCGTCACATACGCTGCTTCGTTGCGCGTCAGCTCAGCGAGGCGCTTGCCGACCGCCCGCTGGAGCGACGACAGATCGACGTACTGCTGCGCCGCCTCGGCCATCGCCGCCAATACCTCCGGCGGCATCTTCGAGCCGCCCAGGCGCGTCAGCCGCGCATCGGCGTTGATGACCCGCTTCACCCCAAGATCATCGTAAATGCCCATCGCCCCCTCCTGGCTCTGGAGTCCCTGCCTGGCGCGGTGCGCTCCTGGGCGCGACCCTCGGTCAGCGCGACGTCAAGCGCCGCGCGTTACGCTCGCAGCTCTTTGGCGACGTCCTCAACCACCGTCAGCGTCTGCGCGAAGTCCTCGTCGGTATGCGCGAGCGAGAAGCCGGCGTGACCCGGCGGGCCCTGGCGGGTATAGGCGTGGAAATAGACGCCGCGCTCGAGGCAGCCGAGGGCGAAGCGCCGGTTCAGGTCGTGGTCGTGTCCGAGGGCGTCTGACCAGGTCCGGACCGGCTCACGGCGACCGAAGTAGAGTCCGAAGCGCGCGCCAAGCCCCTGCACCCGCACCGGGATGTCATACCGGTCGAAGATCGCTTGCAGATCTTGATAGAACTTCTCCGCCGTCGCGTTGAGCCGGTCGTAGACACCCGGCTTGCGCAACTCCTCCAGCGTTGCCAGCGCCGCCAGGACGCTCGCCAGGAAGCCAGAGTAGGTGCCGGAATGCGCGACCGGGCCGGCCGGCGCGAGGGAGAGCATCAAATCGGTCCGGCCGGAGACGGCAGCGAGCGGCAGACCGTTGGCGAGCGCCTTCGCGTGCGTCGTCAGGTCCGGCGTCACGCCGTACTGCGCCTGCACGCCGCCGATATGAGAGCGGAAGCCGGAGAGGACCTCGTCAAAGATGAGGATCACGCCGTGCTGTCGCGTCCGCTCTCGGAGCAATTCGAGGTAGCCCGGCGCGGGCGGAATGCAGCCGGCGTTGTAGTGGACCGGTTCGCAGATCACCGCCGCCAGCTCGTCGCCGTGCTGCTCCATCGCCCGCTCGAACGCCTCGACATCGTTGAACGGGATCATCACCACGTCCTCCGCCCCGCTGGCGGGGACGCCGCCGGAGGAGGGGACGATGGTCGGGTCATCGCTGAGCGGGTCGGCGCGACGGTAGAGCCACGGCTCGGTCAGGCCGTGGAAGTGGCCGTCGAACTTCAGATACTTCGTCCGCCCGGTGACGTGACGCGCGATCCGCAGCGCGACGAGGGTTACCTCCGTGCCGACGGAGGAGAAGCGAACGCGCTCGGCAGCGGGGATGATCTCGCACATCGTGGCCGCGAGCTGCTCGTGGTACGGCGTCTCGGCCGCGGTAATGATTCCCATCTCGAGCGCTTGGAGGACGGCCTGCCGCACTGCCGGATGGTCATGTCCGAGGAGCGCCGCGCCATTCGACATATTGAAGTCGATATAGCGCTTGCCCTCGAGATCGTAGAGGTATGCCCCCTCGCCGCGTTGGATGAAGAGTGGGCGGCCCAAATACGGATGGAGCCGCATCGAGGCGGAGACTCCGCTGGCGAGCGAAGCCTGGGCCCGCTCGAAGAGATCACTCGGCTGCGGCGGCGCTTGGATTGCCATCGACTCAACCCTTTCTCATCGCCACCGGGGGATCAGGCCGCGTGGCGCTCATTCTCGAACCGGCCATTCGCTGAATCGTCGAGCGATGCGGCATCGCGCAGCTCAAAGCCATGGCCTAGCTAGCCGCTGACATGGCGTCGAGCGGCGACGCGTGCCCAGAAGGGTCCCGGCAACTCTCTAGATTCCCCAGCGAATGGCATGGTTTCTTAATGAGAAACAACATTTCCCGCCTATCCTTGAGTATAGGCACCCAACCGCGAGACAGTCAACGACCTGGCATTCCCACTCGTGCGTAGCAGGCATGATTGATTCAGTCTGGGGAGCACGCTATAATGCCGGCGCGTCTTAACTCAGTTTCACCATTCGGAAATGGCGCAACCAGCGGCATGTTGCGTTCGAGTGTCCGGGCGACCGGCGTTCGAGGAGGGAGCAATGAACCAAGCAGAGATCCTTGAAGTTCTCTCGGCGAAGCTCCATGCCGGGGAGATCACCCGGCGGCAATTCATGCAAGCCGCCGCGTTCTTCGGACTCGGCGTCGGCATCGCGCCGGTCGCGGCCTCGGCCGCTCCGCGCCAGCGCGGTCGGACGCTGCAACCGTTGAACCAAGAGGCGGGCGAAGTCCGCTTCCTCATCGCCGAAGCGTTCCCCGACACGTGGGATCCCTACCAGCACACGATTCAAGCCCAAAGCCGGATCCAGGAGCAGATCTTCGACACGCTCTGGAAGATCGAGTCGACCGACATCAGCCAGCTTACTCCGGGCCTGGCCGAGAGCTGGACGCAGGTCGATGATGTGACGATCGAGTGCAAGCTGCGGCAAGGCGTGACCTTCCACAACGGCCAGCCCTTCACCGCCGCCGACGTCAAGGCATCGATCGAGCGCGCTTCCGGCGCCACGGCGGAGGAGACGGTCAAGGCGCTTTCGATGGTGCCGACGACGGTCGAGATCATTGACGACTTCACCGTCCGGCTCAAGACGGCGGAGCCGTTTGCCCCGATCTACACCGAGATCGCTACCCTGCCGATCCTTTCCGCCGCCGATATCCAGCCGAGCAGCGATCCGTCCACGCCGCCGGCGGGACTCGAGACGCTCAAGACATCTCCGAACGGCACCGGCCCCTTCCGCCTCGTCAGCAACGAGAAGGACCGGAAGGTCATGGAGGCCAACCCGAATTACTGGGACGGCGCGCCGACGATCCAGACACTGATCTGGGAGTACATCATCGATCCGCAGACCCGGCTGAACGCGCTGCTGGCCGGCCAGGCGCACGTCCTCGACCGCGTGCCGCCTGAGCACCTGCCGGTCCTCCAGTCGAACCCGAACATCGAGCTGATCTCGAACACCGGGTTCGAGAACGTCAATCTCTGGATGCGCATGGATGCCCCGCCACCCTGGGATTACGCGAATGTCAAGCTGCGCGAGGCCATTATGTGGGGCATCGACCGGCAGGCGATCGTCACCGCGCTCGTCCAGGGCGCGAGCGAGGTCTCGGTGACCCACCTGCCGAACCACGGCCTCTATGCCAAGCCGCAGGAGCCGGCCTACACCTTCGACCTGGAGCGGGCGCGAGCCGCCAAGGCTGAGGCGGGCTTCCCGAACGACGGCGAGCCGGAGTTGCCGCTCTGGGGCGTGGCCGGCTTCCTGCCACGCGGCGAGGAAGTCGCGGAAGCGATCGTGGATTCCCTCTCCCAGGTTGGCTTCAAGGTTGCGCTGCAGATCACGGACGTCGCCGCGATCATTGACGGGCTGTTCAGCCCGGACAAGCCGGGTGTCTTCTTCCACCTCAGCTGGAGCTCCAATGGCGATCCGAACGCCGCGCTCAAGACGCTCTATCACTCCCCCGGCGCTTGGACCGGCGCGAACGACGCGACGATCGACGAGTTGATCGACCGCGGCAACGCAACGGTCGATCAAGAGCAGCGGCGCGCCATCTTCGAGGAGCTGCAGGCGTATCTGTGGCAGAACCTGGTTCACATTCCGCTGTACAACAGCGACTTTACGATTGCGCACGTCAAGAACCTTACCGGCCTCATCGCCCTCCCGAACTTCTCGACGCGCTTCCATAAGGCGGCGTTGACGTAAGATCGAGGGCAGGAGTCGGTGACCTTGGACAACGAGGAGATGAGGCCGGGACGAGGAGCGTAAGCTCGGTAGGCGAGCGCGTCGCTCGGTCTCGTCCCCGCGGGGCGCGGCATCACGACCGCCGCGTCCCGACCTCGTAGACTGGCGGCAGCCTCGCCTCTCGGCCCTCATCTCCTAGCCCGAGGTACGCGGTGTCGAGCTATATCCTCCAGCGAACCATCCAAATGGTGATCGTGATCTTCGGCGTGGTCACGGTCACCTTCTTCGCCATTCGCCTGGTACCGGGCGATCCGGCCCGCCTGATGGAGCGGCCGGGCACCTCCGAGGAAGTGATCAAGCAGACGCGGCAGCGGCTCGGCACCGACAAGCCGCTATCCGTTCAGTACGTGAACTTCCTCAAGGACCTCGTCAGGGGAGACCTGGGCACGTCGTTCCGCGGGAATCGGCCGGTTCGGGAGGCGGTGCTGGAAGCGCTCCCGAACACTTTCGCGCTCGGCGCCGTCACGATGGTGATCACGACGGTGCTCTCCTTCGTGATCGGCATCGGCGCCGCGCTGCGACCCAACAGCTTGCTCGATCGGATCGCCCTCGTCTTCGTCGCGATCGCGCAGGCAACGCCAAGTTATTGGCTTGGCGTCGTCCTTGTCCTCATCTTCTCGATCAGGTTGGGCTGGCTGCCGGCGATCGATCTCGAAGGTCCGGCCAGCTTTGTCCTCCCCACGATCACGTTGACGATATCGCTGATGCCCCTGCTGATCCGCGCCGTCCGGCAAGGATTCATCGAAGCGCTCGGGGAAGGATTCGTCCGCGCTGGTAGGGCGCGCGGTCTCTCGGAGCGCCGCTTACTGTTCGTCCACGTGATGAAGGTCGCCGCCATCCCGCTGATTACCCTCGTCGGACTCGAAGCGGGCTACGTGCTCGGCGGCGCCGTCGTCATCGAATCCATCTTCAACTGGCCGGGCATCGGCCTGATGGCCTTGCTGGCGATTCAGCAGCGGGACTTCCCGGTCGTGCAGGGAACCGTCCTGGCCATCGCCGTGGTCTTCACGCTCGTCAATTTCTTGGTCGATCTGACCTACGCGGCACTCGATCCACGTGTCAAGTATTGAGCCAATAACCAGTCAAAGCAGTTCTTCCGGCGGCTCGGACGCCGCCCCGGCCACGACGGTGAGCTCGGACGCCTCGCGCTCCCGATCTCGCTCCATGCTGCGCGAGTTCGGTGAGTATCTGCGAACGCGCCCATTCGCGCTCGCTGGTGTCATCGGTGTCGTGGCGATCACACTCATTGCGATCTTCGCGCCGTGGGTCGCGCCGCACGATCCGCTCGCGCAGGACCTCATGGCGAGCTTCAAGCCACCAGCGTGGCAGGCAGACGGGACGTGGAAATATCCGCTCGGCACCGACCTGCTCGGCCGTGACATCCTCTCCCGCTTGATCTACGGGGCTCGGTACTCGCTCCTGATCAGCGTCGGCTCCGTTCTGCTGGGGACCGCGATTGGCTTCATCACCGGTCTCCTGGCCGGGTACTTCGGGCGTTGGACCGACACCATCCTGATGCGGCTCGGCGATATCCAGCTCGCCTTCCCCTTCGTCCTCTTCGCGATCGCCATTCTTGCAGTCTCGCAGGAGCGCACCTGGTGGCAGCTGGTGCTCGTCCTCGGCGGCTCGAGCTGGATCATCTACGCCCGCGTCGTCCGTAGCCGCGTCCTGACCGAGCGGGAGAAGGACTACGCGCTCGCGGCGCGCGCGCTCGGCGCTTCGCGGTGGCGAGTGCTCTTCCGCTACATCTTGCCGAACGTCTGGCAGCCGATCCCGCTGATCGGGATGCTGAACCTCGGCTTCTTCGTGATCGTCGAATCGCTCCTCAGCTTCCTGGGGCTCGGCCTCACGCCGCCCACTCCCTCCTGGGGCACGATTCTGGCGGATGGCCGGCAGGTGATGATGGTCAGCGGCTGGGTAGCCGTCTTTCCTGGAGTGGCAATTCTGCTGACGGTCCTCAGCATTAGCCTCGCGGCAGACGGCCTGGCCGACTTCTTCGATCCGAAGCTAACCCACGGCAACTTCCGGCGCGTCCCCTTGCCGCCGGCCGAGCGCGCTGACCAGGATCCGGCGGACGGCGCGCCGCTGCTGCGCGTCCGCGACCTGACGACGATCTTCCCCACCCGCAAGGGAACGATACGGGCACTCAATGGCGTCAGCTTCGATCTGGAGAAGGGGAGCGTCCTTGGCGTCGTGGGGGAGAGCGGGTCTGGCAAGTCCACGCTCGGCCTCTCGATCATCCAATTGCTCGATGCGCCCGGTCGCGTGGCCGGGGGCGAGATCCGGTTCGACGGGAAGGACTTGGCGCGGCTGAGCAACCGCGAGCTAACCGCGATCCGCGGCAAGCGGATCGGCATGATCTTCCAGGACCCGAGTTCCTCGCTCAATCCGGTCTTGACCGTCGGCTACCAATTGAAAGAGACGCTGCGGCGTCACCGCTCGCTGCCGCCACACCAGGCCCATGAAGCGGCCCGTCAGGCGCTCAGCGCCGTCGGCATCGCCGACCCGGATCGCGTGCTGCGGGCGTATCCCTTCCAGCTCAGCGGCGGCATGAACCAGCGCGTCATGATCGCGCTGGCGATGGTCAGCGAGCCGGAGCTGCTCATCCTCGACGAGCCGACCTCGGCGCTCGACGTGACGACGCAGGCGCAGCTTCTCGACGAGCTCGATGGACTGCGGCAGCGGCACAAGATGAGCATGATCTTCATCACGCACGACATCGCGCTCATCTCGTCGTTCGCCGACGACATCCTCGTCATGTACGCCGGCCACGTCTGCGAGATCGGGCCGCGAGACCAGGTCATTGATCAGCCGCGGCACCCGTACACCCGCGCGCTGCTGGATGCGGTCGAGCGGGTAGCGGTGACCGAGACGTCGCGCTTGGCGGCCATCCCCGGCGACCCGCCGGACCTCACGCGCCTGCCACCCGGCTGCCCCTTCGCCAACCGCTGTCCGCAGGTGATGCCGATCTGCCATCAGGTCAAGCCGCGGCGCGTCGCAGTCGGTCCGAATCACGAGGCTGCCTGCCACCTGATCGACTCGCCGCCATCAGCGCCGTCCCAATACGGAACGACCGCCGTGGAAGCGGGACGCGCGGCGCCGGCGAGCAGTGTGGTTGCAAACGACAACAGGTCGTCGCGTGGGAACTCCTCGCTCGTGGAGACGGCGGAGGATGCACGCGGCACGAATTCCATCTCCTCGACCGACCGTGGGCGAGGGGAAAGCAACGAGGGCTGAGCGGCGATGCCATTGCTCGAGGTCAAGAACCTGACCAAGCACTTTCCGATCCGGCGGGGAATCCTGGGACGGGAAGTGGGCGTCGTGCGCGCGGTCGACGGCGTGTCCTTCACGCTAGAGGAAGGCGAGACGCTCGGCCTGGTCGGCGAGAGCGGCTGCGGCAAGACGACCCTCGTGCGCTCCTTGCTCTTCCTGGAGCCGCCGACCACGGGCGAGGTCCGCTTCCGGGGGGAGCCGGTCACCGTCGCGGATGCGCAGCGGTTTCGCCGCCACGTCCAGATCGTCTTCCAGGATCCCTACCAATCGCTGCCGCCGCGCATGACGATCGGGGAGATCGTCGCCGATCCACTCAAGATCCATAAAGTCGGCGACCAGAAGACGATCGAGACGCGCGTGCGCCAGTTGCTGGCGGAGGTTGGCCTCGATCCGGCTCGCTCCGGCGACTATCCCTTCCAGTTCAGTGGCGGCCAACGGCAGCGCGTTGGGATCGCGCGGGCATTGGCGATCGAGCCGTCACTCGTTCTGCTCGATGAATCCGTCTCCGCGCTGGACGTCTCAGTACAGGCCCAGGTGCTCAATCTCCTCAAGGACATTCAGGAGCGGCGCCGCCTGTCTTACATCTTCATCTCCCACGACCTCAGCGTAGTCCGCTACATGAGCGACCGGATCGCGGTCATGTACCTTGGCCGGATCGTGGAGCACGGGCCGGCCGAGGACGTCGTGGAGAAACCGCTCCATCCGTATACGCGCGCCCTGTTGTCCGCCGTGCCGTCGCTGCGGCGCCGCACCGCGACACGCGCCCGACTGCGCGGCGAGCCGCCCAGCCCGGCAAATCCCCCATCCGGCTGCGCGTTCCATACACGCTGCCCGCTCGCGCGTCCTGAATGCGCCGAGCGGCGTCCAGAGCTGATCGAGTGGTTACCAGGACGGCAGGCTGCCTGCCACTTCGCCCTTGAGGGCACGGCTGAAAATCGACGCGATTAGGAGGGAAAACGTGGCGTCAGAGGTCGGCATTGGCGTAATCGGCCTGGGGTTCATGGGCCACCGCTTCGCCCGGTTCGTGAGCCAGATCGAAGGGGTTCGACTCGCGGGCGTTTGCGATGTGGACGCCAACCGAGCGAAGGCGGTCGGGGAGGAGCTGGCCGTTCCCTTCTTCCAGGATGCCGAGAGCCTAGCCCGCGCGTCGGGTGTCCAGGGTGTCATCATCGCCACGCCGGAGGATCGCCACGTCGAGCCCGCCGTCGCCGCGCTTTCGAACGGAGTCGCGGTGTTGATCGAGAAGCCGATCGCACACTCGCTCGAAGCGGCGCGCACCATCGAGCGCGCGGCAACCGAGGCCGGCGTACCAGCGATGGTCGGGCATCTCTTACGGTTCGAGGCGCGCTGGATCGGGGCGTGGCAGCGACTGTCGGCCGGTCAGATCGGCGACGTGGTCAGCATCTCCACCCGCCGGGTCGGCAACGTGCGAGATCAAGATGTGCTTCGGGGACGGACGACGATCCCGCTCTATTACGGAGTGCACGATCTGGACGTCATGCGCTGGTTCGCCGGCTCGGAGGCAACCACAATCTACGCTCAGCGCCGTGCGGGCGCGTTGCGTGTACACGGCTATGATATTGACGATGTCTATCACGCCGTCATCAACTTCGAGAACGGCGTCCTCGGTGCGGCAGAATTGGGATGGCACATCCCGCCGGAAGCGCTACCCGCTCGGTCGTCTGGCGTCACGGTCGTCGGTACGCGCGGCTTCATCCGCATCGAGCAAGGTGAATCCGGCCTAGAATGCTGGACACCAGATGGTCTCGATCGCGCGCTGGACACCACATTCTGGCTGGAGTCGTACGGTGTCCCCGGCGGCGCGATGGGGCTGGAGATCCGTCACTTCGCGGACCTGATCCGCGGGGCGGCGGAGCCGGCGATCACGCTGCAGGACGCGATCGAGGCGCTTCGCCTTTCGCTGGCGATGGAGGAATCGGCGACGCGGGGGCAACCGGTCGCGCTGGCAGAATTCGGCCGAGTCGAAGATTGACGGGCGGTTGGTCGGCCGACAGCGAAGTCGCCCGGACGAGGGTAGCAACGGTGAGGCGACAGCGGAGCAACGGAGCACGCGAAGCGACGGCACGGGTGGATGAGAGCAAGGTCGCCGGCGATGGCGACGGCCGAACCAGCGAGAAGAGCGCGGCGGGACGGTATCGAATCGGCGTCCTCGCGAAGGCGCTCGACTTGATCGATCTGCTCGACACGCACGAGGCGCTGACGCTCACTGAGCTCAGCGCCCATTCGGGCATCAACAAGGTCACGACGCTGCGAATCCTCGTCAATCTCGAGGAGCGCGGCTACGTCGAGCGCGACGAGGCGTCCGGGCGCTATCGGCTCGGATTCCGGCTCCTCCAACTCGGCATGCGCGCGTCCGAGCGACTCGACTTGCGCACGACCGCGCGGCCGGTCCTCAAGTCTCTCCACGCCGAGACCGGGGAGACGGTCAATCTGGCGATTCCGGGCCAGGACGGCCTCATCTACATCGACATCATCGAGAGCACCCACGGTCTGCGGATGGCCGCGACGATCGGGGCGCGCGACGATTACAACTCGACCGCCCTCGGCAAGGCGATGCTCGCGCACCTGCCGGCCGCGAAGCGGGATGAGTTGCTGGCCGGGCAGACCTTCCCTCGCAAGACGAGCCGGACGATCGTCGAGCCGCAGGCGCTGCTGGAAGAGCTCGAGCGCGTCCGGCGGACCGGCTATGCCGTGGACGATGAAGAGAACGAGCCCGGCGCGCGCTGCCTCGCCGCGCCAGTCTTCGACTATCAAGGTCGCCTCGTCGCGGCGATCAGCCTCTCCGGCCCGTCCAGCCGGGTCACGCCAGAGCGGGAATCCGAGCTTGCCGCTCGGGTGCGAGACGCGGCCGCGCGAATCTCCGCCGCGCTCGGCTACAGCCAACCAAGCGCCACTGACGAGTCTCCGGCTGCCACGCCCGCCGATGTCTGACGGACGCTGCCGGCGGAACTAGCACAAGCCCACGTCGAACGCACTTGCGACGGCCGCCGCGCGGTTGGCTTCGGGATCGCGCGGCTCGCCACTGACTCATCTACTTCTCAGCGGCGCGACGAACGAAGCCCCGAACACGACCGGCCTGGATCAAGCCACGGACGATCCGGCAGCCATGAAGAGAAGATTCTGCTCCGTCGCGCGGTCGAAGAGGTGGAGCTTCCTGTCGTCGAGCGCGAGCTGGATGTCCTCGCCGACCGTGGCCTGAAAGTCCGGCTCGGTTGTGACGATAATCCGTCCATTGCCGGCTTGGGCATAGATGAATTGTTGCGAGCCCATCGACTCGATCAGCACGATCTGGCACCGCAAGCCTGCGTGCTCATCCTTCGGAACGACTTTGAGATCTTCCGGCCGGATGCCGAGAATGACACGGCGATCGGGCGCGGTCTCCGCCAATGCCCGTAGCTCCCCTTTCAGCGAGTAGCGGAGCCCCGGCCCCTCGAGATAGGTATCTCCACCATCCCGGCAGACCTCGCACGGGATGAAGTTCATGCTCGGACTGCCCAAGAAGCGGGCAACAAACACGTTCTTGGGCCGGTTGTAGACTTCCAACGGCGTGCCGACCTGCTGGAGGACACCCTGATTCATGACCGCGATGCGATCGCTGAGCGTCATCGCTTCCGCCTGGTCATGGGTCACGTACACCACGGTCCCCTGGACGCGGGCGAACAGCAGCTTCAGCTCGGCGCGCATCTGCATCCGCAGCTGAGCATCGAGATTCGAGAGCGGCTCGTCCAAGAGGAACGCTTTCGGCTCTCTCGTCAGCGCCCGTCCTAACGCGACGCGCTGTCGCTGGCCGCCGCTGAGCTCCTTCGGCCGCCGATCCAGCAAATCCTGAATCCCGAGAATCGTCGCCGCCTCCATCACGCGGCGCTCGATTTCCCGCTTCGGCACGCCTCTGACCTCGAGGCCGAAGCCGATGTTCTGACGCACCGTCATGTGGGGATAGAGCGCGTAGCTCTGAAAGACCATCGCGATGTCTCGCGCCCCCGGCGGCACATCGTTGACGACGCGGCCATCAATCGTGATCAGCCCAGACGATGGATCCTCCAACCCGGCGAGCATGCTCAGGGTCGTGGATTTGCCGCAGCCGCTCGGCCCGACCAGGGTCAGCAACTCCCGGTCGTGAACAGTCAAATTGAGATCGTTAACAGCGACATGATTGCCAAATCGCTTTGTCACGTGCTCGAACCGAATCTCAGCCACGGTGAGTTCCCTCTGGACCTAGATAGCTGACCGCGCCTAGCATCCCTACCCCTTGACCGCGCCAAATGTCAGGCCACGCACGAGGTAGCGCTGGGCCAGGGATGAAAAGATCAGCACGGGGATGATCATCAGCGTGCCGAGCGCCGACATCTCTCCCCACCGCAGGTACTGATCGGAGATGAATCCCGCGACAACGACGGGGACCGTTTTGGCGTTGAACGAGGTCAGCATGGACGCGTACAGAAGCTCATTCCACGAGTAGATGAAGGCGAAGATGGCCGTCACGGCAAGCCCGGGCAGCGCCAGCGGCAGGACGACTCGGCGGAAGCGTTGCCACATCGAGCAGCCATCCACGATCGCCGCTTTCTCGATGTCAGCTGGCAGATCCTGGAAGAAGCCGAGCATCAGCCAAATCACGAATGGCAAGCCATAGGCGACGTAGGTCAGGATGACCGCGATATACGTGTCGCCCAGGTGGAGTCGCTTGATGAGCACGTAATAGGGGATCGCGGTCGTAATCGGGGGGAAGATCCGCGTGATGAGAATCCAGAGCATGATTGCGCGGCGAAGCGCGAACGAGAGATACGTCTTGGCAAGCGCATAGGCGGCGAGTGACCCGAAAAAGGTGGTCAACGCCGTCGTTGCCAGGGCGATGATCGTGCTGTTGAGGAAGGCTCGCGGGACGCCGGCCGTTTGAAAGACGGCTTCGTATGACTCCAACGTGAAGCGAGTGGGGATGATCACCGGCGGGTAGGTCGCCTGGTCCGCGCCGACCTTGACCGAGGTCGTGACGAGCCAGTAGGCGGGGAAGGCGATGATGATCAGCACCAGGCCAGTGATGCCGTACAGCAACCCCGTCTTGAGGTGCCGTTGCAAACGGTAGTTGATTGCCGGCGACATGGCGCGCTCACTCATTTTGCTGCAGCTTCCTGATGAAGAAGAGGGAGATGATGAAGATCACGATGAGGAAGACCCACGACATCGCGCTGGCCTGGCCAATTTGGAAGAAGCGCAGACCTGTCTTGTAGATCAACATCGAAAGGAGCTCGGTCGTCTGGCCGGGTCCGCCGTAGGTCATCGTGAAGACGATATCGAAGACCTTGAACGCATCCATGATGCGGAGCAGGAGTACGACGATGATGACGGGGCGGAGCATCGGCAGGGTGATCCGGCGGAACACCTGCCAGGAGGAAGCGCCGTCCACCGCCGCCGCCTTGTAGAGGTCAACAGGCAGCGATTGGATGCCCGCCGCGAGGACGAACGCGACAACGGGGAGGTTCTGCCAAATCTCGACGGTGATGACAGCAGGCAGCGCTTGAGACGGTGAGCCGAGCCACGGCTGAGGGGCAATGCCGACGAGATCGAGCAGCCAGTTGACCACGCCATAGGTCGAGTGGAAAAGGGTCCGCCAGAGCACCCCGGCCACGACCGGCGCCATCATCAGCGGGACGAGCAAGACGGTCCTGATGAGCCCGATCGCCCGAATCCGTGACGTGGCCAGCAGCGCGAGCCCCATCCCGAGCACGAACTCAATTGTGACCGCGGAGACGACGAAGATCAGCGTAACGCGGATACTGTTACGGAACGCTTCGGATTCCCAGAGGTTGCGATAGTTATCGAGTCCATACCAAATCGGCCGGCTATTCGGAAGCATCATGTTCCAGGAATGGAACGAGAGCCACAGCGAATAGAGCAGTGGGTAAACCGAAGTAATGAGCAGAAACAATATTGAGGGCGCGAGGAAGAGCACCGAGACCCAGCGCTCGCGCGTGTGGCGCTGGCGCACAACCGGCTCCGAGGTCGCCGCTCCCCAAGCCGGCGGGCCCATCCGGTCAGCGACGCGTGGCGCGTCCGTCGAAGCAGTCATCGTCGAGCGATTCTCACCAAGCTATCTCACCGAGATCCGGCAGCATGCCAAGCGAGTTCATGTGAGGCATGCTGCCGGAATGCGATTCAACGCCTCTTGAGAAGGGGACCGGCGACGCGGTTGATGCCGCCAGGTCCCCAAACCGCCGTTACTCCTTGTATTCGAAGCTGGGCGGCGCCTGCTTGATCAGCTCTTCCCACTTGCTGGCGACATCGTTGAGCATGTCGGGGATTTCCTGCTGATCCGACAGCGCCGCCGACAGACCTTCGGCAAGGGTGATGAACATCTCGAGCCACTGCGGCAGGCCGGGCGCGAACGGCTTGGCAACGTTGTACGCCTCCGCCACCGACTCCAGATACGGCCGCTGCTCGAGCACATCAGGCTCGGTCCAGACCGCCCGGCGCGGCGACTCGACGTTGTAATCGAGGAGGAGCCGCTTGGCGTTGTCCAAGCCCGTGCAGTAGGCGATGAAGTCGAACGCCGCCTCGATGTTCTGCGACGTGTTGAAGATGACCATGTTGTGCTGGACGAAGTTGCCCGACCCGTTCTCCGGGTACCGGCCAACCGCCCAGTTGCCGACGACCTGCGACTTCTCCGGGTTGTCGAGGTCCGGCAGGATGAACGCGGACCAGCCCTCGAGCACCGCGGCGTCGCCTGCCAAGAAGGCATTGGAGGCGTCCGGGTTGTCCCAGCCAAGGATGCCTGGCGGAGCGAACCGCTTCATGTGGTCATACAGCATCTGGGCGGCCTTGATGCCCTTCTCGCTGTTGATGAGCGGCTTCCAATCTGGCGTCAGGAGCGGATCGCCCTGCGACCAGTAGCGCGCCAGGAAGAGCTTCGGCAGCTGGGCCGGGACGCCCGCGAAGCTAAGGCCGTACTTGCCGTCGGTGGTGAGGGATTCGAGCAACGCCTCGTACTCGGCCCACGTCGTCGGGAACTGGTCGATCAGGTCCTTGCGGTAGAAGACCCACGAGGAGCCGACCTGAATCGGCAGGCCGTAGCGGACACCCTCCTGACCGCCCGCGACGCCCTCGCCGTACTTGTAGATCGGATCGAAGAACCCATCCATGTTATAGCCGCGAGCCTCGATCAGCTCGTTGATCGGCTGGAGATAGGGGAAGATCGTGTACTGGAACTCGATGTCGTTGCAGAAGAAGTCGTAGCTCGGCGTGCCAGCGGCCAGCTCGCCCTGGATCTTCGGCATCAGCTGCTCCCAGGGCTGCTCGTCCCACTCGATTTTGGCGCCGGTCTGCTCCTCGAACTCAGCCGAGAACTGATGCAGCGCCGCGTTATAGGCGATGCCACCCTGGGTCAGGCCACGCAGCGTGACGCCCGCGTACGGCTTGTCCTGCGCGCGAGCGCGTGACGGAGCCAGACCAGCGCGTCCGGCCGCCGCCAGACCGGCTGTGGCTCCTGCCAGCTTCAGAAGGCTTCGACGCGTGAGGTCAATGTTACCGGCCATGCTCGATCCTCCATATCGCTTTCGGCCCCGCCTGCCAGCACCGTCCATCGGGCTGGCATCGATGCCACCACATCCAGCCACTGCCAACCTGAAGCGAGCCGGTCAGCTTCGCACGTTGGTGACCGCCTCGCACGTGTATGTCATTGCTCGATCGAGCGGGAAGAGCGGCCGGTCAACCCGGGTGAACGGAAGGTTCTCTAGGTGATCGCTGCTCATGCCAGGACTATCGAGCAGAATGATCTCCTTGGCGATGCCGTCGTATCCGGCCCGAAACTGAATATGCGACTTGACGACCACGATCTGAGCATCGAGTGGCTCGAGGCCAACCGCGCGGTACATCGCCGGGTCGACCGTCATCACCGAGTTGCTCATGACCAGGAGCGAGACCTGGCCGTGACGCAACACCGCGCTCGGCCCCATGTCCATCTCGACGCCGGTATACCCTTGGCCGCTGAAGCGGAATCGGGCATCGCCCGCCCAAACAACAGTGCCGCGGAAGCGAACTGGCCGGTTGAACACATTGTCGAGCTTGCCCCCGACCAGAACATCGACTTCGCTTCCGACTCCGGCCGCAATGGCCTGCTCGGCGACTTCGGCATCGCGAACGCAGACATAGGCGGGCCGGTCCGGGTTGATTCGCAGGAGCGCCTCGATCACGGCGGTTGCATCGCCGGGTGAGCCAGCTCCGGTGCCATCGGCGATGTCCGAGAGGACGACCGGCCCGTCCGGCCGAGCGAGCGCGCGCTGGATCGCGGCCTCGATCGGCACCAGCTCGGTGTCAAGAAACGCATCGCGCTCCGACCAGGCTTGGTCGGCCAATTTGCAGGCAACTTCCCGCGCGAGGCTCGCATCGCGATCCGTGACGGCGATGGTTGCGAATCCCATTTCGCGAATGTCGAGCCAGGGCTGAACGGTAAAGACGCTGGCCGAGAGGACGCTTCCGCTCTCCGCCACGGCAGCTGCATCCATCAGGCGCTTGAACGGCCCAGGCACGTGATGCATGTGCGTCGAGGCGGGAACGACCATCGGGATTTTGGCAAAGGCCATCACCGGCCGAACTTCGCCCAGCACCGTGCGCACCAGCAGACGCGCGCCGCGCTGCCCCGTGTCTCGCAAATCGATGTGGGGACTCGTGCGGAATCCGACGATGGCGTCCGCATGCTCCACGCAGCGCCGCGTGACATTCGCGTGCAGATCCATCGTGACGACCAGCGGCACGTCGGGGCCGATCAAAGAACGGACGGCAGCGATGATCGCGCCGTCCGGATCGTCGTCATCTTCGGCAACCATCGCCCCGTGCAGCGCGAGGAGGACGCCGTCGAGCTTTCCGGCTTGCTCCAAGCTCCTGAGGAGGCAGTCGCGCAGCTCTCGGACGGTAGATGACGCGACCCGGCCACCGGACATTGCGAAGGTCGCAATGGTCGGCACGATCTCAGCGCCGTGCTGCTCGAGCACATCGAGAAACCCCGCGACCTCGCAGTTGGTGTCGCGACTGCGGTGGATGACTTCCTCGCCACTCCAGAGATGCCAAGCGCGGAAATCTTCGAGCGTCGTCGGCCGGGTGGCGAAAGTGTTGCTCTCCTGCTTGAGCTCGCCGATCGCGATTCGCATGCGTCAATCGCTTCCCACACTACGGCGCCACGGGAACTGCTCTCGTTTTCAGGATGCGAAATTGCGTTGATGTACGTGAGTGTAGCGGATGGGATTTTACCGCGTCAATGGCGAAGTGCACGGAGGAGTGCTGAGTCCTGAGTGCTGAGAGAGAAGTGCTCTAGAGCAGGTGCCAGGGCAGGAGCAAGAGGTGCCGGGTGCTGAGCCGAGGGCAGCTAGCCAGCTCGGCTTGCAGCTCAGCACCCAGCACTCAGCACATGGGCCCGCGTTACAGCAGGCCCAGCTGGAAGGCTTTGGCGACGGCGGCCGCGCGGTTGTCGACGTCGAGCTTCGTGAAGATGTTCGCAACGTGCGTCGTGGCCGTCCGATGGCTGATGAAGAGGAGGTCGCCAATCTCCCGGCTCGATTTCCCTTCCGAGAGGAGGCGCAAGACCTCGATCTCGCGCGGCGTCAGTCCGGCCGTGTCGCTCGGCGCCGGCTTGTCGCTCGACCGAGCCGCCGCACTAGCCGCGCGCGGCGCGGGACGAGATGGGATGATCGTCGCGGCGATGCCGGCTGCCTCGTCGAGAGAGAGCGCCTGGCCAGCTTCCCACGCGGCATTGAACGCCGCCTCTCCAAGCTCGCGCCGAGCGGCATCGACCGCTTCGTCGCGCTCCGTCCTGACGTAGCGCTGCAACCGGAGACCGATTGCCGAGCGCACCCGCTCGGCGGCCGCAAACAGGCGAGCGGCGGTTTCGGCTTGGCCGTATGAGCCGGCGATGCTCGCCAATCCCGTCAGGCTTTCAACGATGCCCCAGGTGTCGCCGACCCGGCGGGACGCCTCCAGACTCTCCCGGTAGAGGGCTGTCGCTCGCTTGTCGTCTCCCTGGCCTCGCACGCAGCGCGCGAGATTGGCAAGCGCGGTGGCGACGCCCCATTGGTGCCCTTGGGCTCGCCAACGAGCCAGCGCCTCCTCGAAGTGGCCGACGGCCGCGGCTCGATCGCCGCACTCGTAGAGCTCGATACCGAGCCGGTTGTGGGCGAAGGGGAGCCACGGATCGACGTTCCCCTCGCGGACGACGTCGAGGGCTTCGGCGGCATACTCGGCGGCGCGCTCGTGGTCTCCCCGGCTGCCCGCGACAAAGCTCAGGGTGAAGAGCGCGCGACCGATGCAGGCCGGATCACCGCATGACCGCCCGAAGGCGAGTCCCGCCTCGGCATGGGCGGCAGCCGCCTCGGTATCTCCTTGCAGAGCGGCGAGGAATGCTGCCCCAAGCTGTGCGGCGGCTCGATCCCACGTTGGCTCCAAGGGCGCCGCCGCCAGCGCTCGCTCCAGCCAGGTTCTGCCTTCGGAGAGATGCCCGCGCGTCTGCCAGAACCACCAGAGCATGCCCGCGAGACGCAGCGCCGCCGGGGGATCGGAGGTGACGAGCCAGCTGAGCGCCGCGTTCAGGTGATCGTGCTCGGTCTCGAGCGTGGCCAGCCAGCGCTCTCCGTTCGGCCCCCAGATCTTTGCCTCCGCCGTCTCCGCGAGCGACAAGGTCCAGGCGGCGTGAGCGGTCCGAACCGCGGCCTCCTCGCCGGAGGCCGTCAGCTGCTCCAACCCGTACTCGCGAATCGTCTCCAGCATGCGGAAGCGGGGACTCTCGCTGTCAACGTGGGCATCGCTCTCCTCACGCTGGAGGAGGCTCGCGTCGATCAGCGCCACCAACCCGTCGAAGACGGAGGTGAGAGCGCCAGCGTCTCCCTGATTCTCTCCACACAGCTCTGTCGCCACCCGCTCGGCCACGGCCTCGGCGGCCTCCAATGCGAAGCTGCCGGGGAAGACAGAGAGGACCCGGAAGAGCTGGCGGTGCTCATCCGCGAGGAGGTCATAGCTCCAGGCAACCGCGCGGCGCATCGTTTGCAGCCGCTCGGGTAGATCGCGCGGGCCGCCGGTGAGAAGCTCGAGCCGGAACGTCAGGCGGGACAGGAGCGCCGCCGGCGAGAGGACCTTGATCCGCGCGGCCGCCAGCTCGATCGCCAAGGGCAGCCCATCGAGGCGCCGGCAAATCTCCGCGATGATCGGCGCGTTCGTCTCGGTCAACGCGAAGTCCGGGCGTACTGCGCGTGCCCGCTGCACAAAGAGCGTCACCGCCTCGTTGGCGGATACCTCCGGCAGCCCGGCCGAGGCGTCGAGACTGGCGATGTCGAGCGGCGCCACCGGGTACTCGAACTCCCCCGTGACGCGCAACGTCTGCCGGCTGGTGACGAGCGCTTTCAGCTCCGGACACGCGACCAAGAGCGCGGTCAACGCGGGACCGGCGCTGACGACCTGCTCGAAGTTGTCAAGGACGAGCAACGTCCGACGGCCAAAGAGGCGCTCCTGAATCCGCTCCTCTAAGTCCGCATCCCCTTCGTCGCGCAGGCCGAGGCAGCGGGCGATGGTCGGCAGCACCATAGACGGCGCGCCGATGGCGGCGAGGGACACGAAGCAGATCTCGTTGAATTCTCCGCGCAGCGTGGAAGCGACCTGGAGTGCGAGACGGGTCTTGCCGACACCGCTCGGCCCAGTCAGGGTCAGCAGTACGACGTCCGGTTGCTGGAGGAGCGCGACGACACTGTCAACGTCGCGCGACCGGCCCACGAACGACGTCGGTGGTAACGGCAGCAGGGATTCCTCAATGTCGTCGGAGACGATTCGGAGTGACACGGGCCGTCCTTAGTCGTTGTATGAGAAGCGAGCCACCAGGGACCGGCCGCCTGCGACAATCATGCGCCGCGCGCATAACGTCGTCAACGGCTTGTCGGTCGCCAACCTTAAGACGTGCTGCGCCCCGCTAACGTTACATTGCCCAGGGCGCAACATCGAATTATGCACGCAAATCTTTCATGCGCGACGATGGATAATCCGAAAGACCGCGGCGGAAAGCGCGAGTGATACGGGGGAAGGAATGGCAGAGCCGTTGATCGTCGTCGACGTCCAGGTCGGGTTCCTCAATTCATTCACCTCACACATCCCGGATCGGGTCGTTCGGCTCATCGAGTCGGGTAGGTATACGCCTGTCCTCTTCACCCGGTTCACTAACGCACCGGGCAGCCCCTATCACCGGTTTTTGGATTGGCATGATTGCGTCGGAGCGCCGGAAACCGATCTCGCCCCCGAGCTGGCGCCGTACGCGCAGCCAGGGAGCGTCTTCACCAAGGCCGGTTACACCGGTTTGCCCGATCAGCTCGCCGCCGTGCTGCGGGAGCGGGGAGACGAACAGGTGACGATCGTCGGGATCGACACCGATATGTGCGTCCTGAAGGTGGCGATGGATATCTTCGACCTCGGCATCCGCCCGGTGATTCTGATCGACTGCTGCGCCAGCACCGCCGGGTTGCAGAGCCACCTGGCCGGGTTGGCGGTCCTGGCGCGCAACATCGGCGCTGATCAGCTTCGCGACGCGGGACTCAGCGGCGGCTGGCTCGGCGCGCCACCTGCAGAGTAGGGGAGCGCCGCTCCCTGTCTTACGTCGGGAGAGGCTGCGCCGAGGTTACATCACCCGGCGCTCTTCCAGCGTCTCGAAGTCGTAGTTGCGCCAGACCGGGATGCCGCAGAAGCGCTCACCCTCCGGGCAGATCGGAGAGACACCCGCGCGAGAGCGCATGACACAGGGCGGGCCGTCCACATATCGGCCGATCTCCGGCAAAGCCGCGCGGACCTGAGCGACCTCCTCCCGCGCGGTCTCGAAGATCTCCCGCTGCGCGTCGTAGCAGAGCCGCTTGATCCACTTCCAGAAGTAGGTCAGCAGCGTGCCGCTCTCGTAGAAGCGGACGCGATGCGCGTTCGGCAAGAGATAGAGCGCCCACTCCGGCGAGACGCCCAGATCGAGCAGCTTGTTCTTTGCCGCCCACATCTCGCCGATCGTCGCCTCGTACTCCGCCCGCGCCGCCGGGTTGCGCGCGATCGCCCACGGGACGATGACATCCGGCTCGCGCCGCATGTGCGCCGTCAGCAGCGGGCTGGAGGAGAGCGTCCCCCGGTGGCGCTGGTTCTGCGCGTCTTCCGCCCCACTGATGCGCTTCTGGAACGTGAACGGGACGTGGTTCATCGTCTGCATCAGCTTGGAGTTCATGGCGAGGAAGAGCGGATGCCCGAGGTACGGATTGCGCGATCCGTCCAGCACCTGCGCGATCGCTTCGGCATCGCTCATCGCGTCCGGGCCGACGCCAAGCACCGTCCGAACCGCCTCCGCCAGTATCCGCTCCGCCTCCGGATTGAAGGAGGCCAGCCGGCTGCTCGACCACGGCGCAAGCTGTTCGTCGAAGCGGCGGCAGAACGCCTCCGTCTCCTCCGCCGACCGCGCCAGGTTCTCCCGCCAGGACTCAATCGCCCGCGCCTCCAGCGAGTCCTCCGCGCCGATGACGCGCAGATCGAGCGGATGCCCCGGCCCGCCCAGGAAGTAGGGATCGACCGCGAGCACCTCTTCGACCATCCGGTTGACGATGTAGCGGACCTCGGTAGGCGCGTCTGGCTGGTTGGCGAGGACGTAGTAGCGCAGCAGCGTCAGGCCGTTGACCGTGTGATAGAGGTGCGCCGGCGTCGCGAGCGGGAGGACGTAGCGCGCCACCTCTTGCGCTCGCTTTTGCACGGCGCTGGCGAACCGCTTTTCCGCCGCCTCGCCGGTCGCCTTCGCGCGGGCGGGGAAGACACGGGCGTAATCGCGGGAGAAGTCCGGCGTCAGGATTTCGGTCAGCCGCCGGTATCCCTCCAGGCTACGCTCGATCGCCGCCTGGTAGATGCTCAGCGCTGGCTCGGGCAGGTCGGGCGTCGTCATGACATCACCGCGCACCTCGCGATAGCGCTGCGAGACCTGCTCCGAGTTGTAGTGGGGATGAGCGTGGAAGAAGGACCAGATGGCCAGCCGGGAGACATTATCGAGGACGAAGACGAAGTTCGCGTGCTGGAGCGTCGTGTGGTGCCCGGCGGCGAAGAGATCCGCGTAGAGCTTGATGGCCCGGTTGCGGCGATCCGCGCGCTCCGCCGCCTTCTCCGGGCTGAGCCCGTTGGGCTCCGTCTCAGAGATGAGCTTCAGGACGTTCTCGACCTTGGCCGGCCGAGAGCCATAGCAGGACCACGCGGCGGCGATCGTGAGCGCGAACGGGTGCGCCGTTGACTCCTCGCGGAGGAGCTTGACCGTCGGCGCGGGAGAGCGGAACGGAGAATCGTTGAGCGGCGACTGGCCAGGCTCGGACCGGGTCTCCGCCACCTCACCAACGGTCATGATTTGCGCTGCCATTTCCCGCTCCTCCCCCGCCATCTTGTAGAAACGCTCGTGAACTCTCCGCTGTGAGACGTCGTCGCCGTCGTGTGCGGGGAATAGGTCAGCGAGGCATATCCGCATTATACATGTACGTACACACCCCAGTCGGACATACCCATCCCACCACCCTTGCGGCAAGAGCGCACGGCGTAACACTCTTTCATTTCGGCCGCAACGCTCTAGAATGCCCCCGGTCGTTCGGATCGTAATGAAGTGAGGGAAACCGAGGATGTCCAAGACCGCGCTGCTGACTCACCTGCAAGCCGAGCTCGCGACGCTCCGCGAGACGGGTCTATATAAGGAAGAGACGATCATCACCAGTGCCCAGGGCGCGGAGATCATGACCGAGCGCGGGCCGATGCTCAACTTCTGCGCCAACAACTACCTGGGGCTGGCGAATCACCCGGAGATCATCGCGGCGGCGCAGGAGGGGATGCGCGAGCGTGGCTTCGGGCTCGCCTCGGTGCGCTTCATCTGCGGCACGCAGGATCTGCACAAGACGCTGGAGCGTCGCATCGCGGATTTCCTCGGCACGGACGACGCCATCCTTTACTCCTCCGCCTTCGACGCCAATGGCGGCCTCTTCGAGACGATCCTCGGGCCGGAGGACGCGGTCATCAGCGACGCGCTAAATCACGCTAGCATCATTGACGGCATCCGCCTGTCGAAAGCGCAGCGCAAGGTCTACAAGCACGCGGATATGGACGATCTGCGGGCGCGCCTGGAGGAGACGCGGAACGCTCGCTTCCGCCTCATCGTCACCGACGGCGTCTTCTCGATGCATGGCGACCTGGCGCCGCTGCCGGAGATCTGCGATCTCGCCGATCAGTACGACGCGCTGGTCGTGGTAGACGATTCCCACGCGACGGGCTTCCTCGGCCCGAACGGGCGCGGCACTCCGGAGCATTTCGGCGTCGCCGACCGAGTGGATGTCATCACCAGCACGCTCGGCAAAGCGCTCGGCGGCGGCACCGGCGGCTTCACCACCGGGCGCCAGGCGATCATTGATTACCTGCGGCAGCGCTCACGCCCCTACTTGTTCTCCAACACCCTCGCCCCGGCCATCGCTGCCGCGTCGCTCGCCGCGATCGACATCGCCGAGCGGCAGCCGGAGCTGCGGCAGCGCCTGATGGAGAACACCACCTACTTCCGGGAGCGAATGACCGCCGAGGGATTCCACATCGTCCCGGGCATCCATCCGATCGTGCCGATCGTCCTCGGCGACGAGCACAAGACGGTCGAGATGGCGAGGGCGTTGAACGAGCGCGGCATCTTCGTCGTCGGTTTCAGCTATCCGGTGGTGCCGAAGGGCGAAGCTCGCATTCGCGTCCAGCTCTCGGCGGCACACACGCGGGAGCATCTCGATCGCGCGATCGCCGCGTTTGCCGAGACCGGCCGCGCCCTTGGCGTGATCGGCTGAGACGCGGGCCAGAGCGCTACGAGTTGCCGGCTTGAGGAGGGGCAGAGGTACGGATGACGAACAACCTGGAGGATCTTACCGGTCGCGTGGCCATCGTCACCGGCGCCGGGCAGGGGATGGGTCGCGCCATCGCGCGGGCGCTGGCAGTGCGCGGCGCCAAGATCGCCGTGAACGACGTCAATGAGCGCACCGCGGAGGCCGTGGCGGGCGAGCTACGCGGACGGGGCGTGGAGACAATCGCGGTGCCGGCCGATGTCACGGACTCGGCCGCGGTGCGCCGGATGGTCGAGCAGGTGAAAGACCGCTTCGGAACCGTCCACATCTTGGTCAACAACGCCGGCGTCCTCCGCCCGACCAAGGTCATCGACATTCCCGAAGACGAGTGGGACTGGGTGATCGCGGTCAATCTGAAGGGGACATTCCTCTGCTCACAGGCAGTGCTGCCGCTGATGAGGGCGAATCGCTGGGGGCGGATCGTCAATCTCTCGTCAACGGCCGGCAAGAACGTCAGCACCGTGGGCGGCGCCCATTACACCGCCGCCAAGGCGGGCGTCCTCGGCTTCACGCGCCACCTGGCCAAGGAAGTCGCGGCTGACGGGATCACTGTCAACGCGGTTTGCCCCGGGCTGATTGACACGGAGATGGTACGGGCGACGATTGACGATGCCCAGTGCGAAGCATACGCCCGGAGCTTTCCCATCCCGCGCCTGGGCCAGCCGGAAGAGGTGGCCGAGCTCGTGGCCTTTCTCGTCTCCGACCGCGCCGCCTATATCACCGGCGCCTCCCTGGACATCAACGGCGGCGACTTGATGATCTAGGCGATCGCGGAGAAAACACACGCGGGTGCCATCTGGCTCACCGAGCCGTACTTGGCACCCGCGTACGATTTTGCGACAGTTACGGCCTCATCCGTATCGCCGCTTCAACTCACCGCGTTCTAAGCTGTACCTAGCCGGGATGGATCCGGTCATCCCCTCAAGCAGGCGCATTCGCCGCCGCGACCTGGCGGATGACCGGAGAGCGAGAAAGGACGGGTTAGGCTATGGTCGACGCGCAAATCCATACGGGGATTGTCAGCGACGTCCTCGATCTTCCGCGCGCGATCGAGAACCTGCGCAAGACGCCACCTCCGGCGCGCGGGGTCCTGTCCGCCTACATCGACACGTCAGTCGAGCGGGTCAAGGGGCGTGCGTACTTGCTCGCCTTCCGGGCGGGCTGGAAGGCGCTGCAGGAGACGCTCGAATTTGCCGACCCCGCCGAGCGCAAGGCCTTCGAAGCGGCGGTGGCGCAGGCCGATGACTTCTTGCTCCATCGCTTCGTCGCGCGGTATCCGGGGATTGCGATCTTCGCCTCGGGCGAGCCGGACTACTTCTTCGCGGTGCCCATGCCCAACCGGCCGTGGCCGGAATTTGCCTGGTCTCCCCAGCCGCACATCGGGCAGCTCGTGGAGGCGCTTGACGAGTTCGAGCGCGTGGCCGTCGCGCTCGTCGACAAGAGCACCACAAGGTTGTTCACCATCTACCTCGGTGCCATCCACGCCCACGAGTCGTTCGAGACGGAGCTGCCCGGCAGGGGCGGGGCCGCCGATTATCCGTTCCGCGTCCGCTCTTCCCCGCCACGGCAGGACATCAACGTGCCAGGGAGCATGCCGACCGGTGCTTGGAGCGGGATGGTGCAGGGACGTCTGGAGCGCCGCCACTTGGAGCGCGCCATGCAGCACCTGCGGCGGACGTCCCGCGCGCTGATGGACCTCTTGCGCCGCGAGCCGTTCGACCGGCTGTTCCTGGCCGGACCCGAGGAGGCGCGCGCGCTCCTGGCGCAGGATCTCCCCCGTCCGCTCCGCGCACGGCTGGCCGGCCAGTTCTCGCTGCCGATGACCGCGAGCGAGGCGGAGATCCACCAGGCGACCATTGACGCGATGGAAGCGATCGAGCGGGAGCGGGAACGGGAATACGTCACTCAGCTGCTCGAGCAGGCGAGCACACCCAACGTCGCGCTCGGACTCGATGCGGTCCTGGAAGCCGCGAGCATGGGTGCGCTCCATCATCTGTTCATCTCCGAACGATTCAAGGCCGAAGGCAGCGAGTGCGAACAGTGCGGCCGATTGGTGGTCGGCTTCGATCGCTGCCCGTCCTGCGGGGCGCCGCCGACTCAATCGGTCGATCTGCGGGAACGACTGTTCGTCCGTGGACTGGAGGAAGGGGCACGGATCGAGGTCGTGAAGGGGCAAGCGGCGGAGATGCTGGATCAGCACGGAGGCGTTGGCGCCTTCGTTCGCTTCTGAGTTCCACGGGCAACCGCGCTTGGCAGTGGCCCGTGTCGTCAGAGAGGGAGTGGCCACAACATGGCACCGACACCGAGAATCCAGGTCCGGGGCTTCGATCTCAACGAGGTCGAGGAGAAGCTGATTCAGCGTCACCTTGGCAAGCTGCAGCGCCGGCTCTCCGCCCACGGCGAGCCGATCATCCAGCTCGTCATGGACTGGCATCCGTATCAGCGCATGGTTCGCGCGCGGATGCGGGTGCAGCTCGGGCACCTCGGGCAACACATCGTCAGCGCTCGCGCGGCCGAGACCGCCAACCTCGCCGTCGAGCGAGCGGTTGACAGCATCGAGCGGCAGTTCAAACGCAAGCTCGCGGTCATGAAAGGCGAGCCTTCCTACGGAGTGCCGAGCCGGCGCGAGCCACCACTCCAGCCCGAGGCAGCAGCGGCTGAGGAAGAAGAGCTCGAAGAGGCCGAGGCGGCCGCGCTCGCCGAATGGCCTGCAGACGAGCTCGAGTGGGAGGAAGAGACGGAAGCGGCCCAATAACCCGGTCGCGTCTCTGCAATCCTCGGCGATTCACGGAATGCGACGGCGGCGAGGCGATGGCCCAAGTGGCAACGCGCCTCGCCGCCCTGCTTTCACCGGCTGGCCGATTCGCGGTCGCCGTCGGCGCGAAAGCGATAGCCGAGGCCGCGCTCGGTCAGGATCAGGCGCGGCGTCTCCGGGTTCTCCTCGATCTTGAGGCGCAGCCGCCGGATATAGGCGCGCAGGTAGTCGACCTCGTCCACGTACTCCGCCCCCCAGACCCGCGCGAGCAACGTTTCATGCCGGAGGACGTGACCCGCGTTCCGCACCAGGTGATAGAGCAGCTTGTACTCGATCGGCGTCAGCGCCACGGGCTCGCCGTTGATGGTGACCTCCTGGCGCGCGAAGTCGATCGTCAGACGGCCGTCGGTGAATGTCTGCGCATGCGACGACGGCTGCGGCATGGCGAGCCGGCGTAGGAGCGCCTTCACGCGGGCGAGCAACTCGAGATGATCGAAGGGCTTGGTGACGTAGTCATCCGCGCCGAGCTCGAGGCCCTTCACCTTGTCGAGCACGCCATCCTTCGCCGTCAGCATGATGACCGGCACATCGGAAAAGGCCCGTATCCGGCGCAGCGTCTCGTGCCCATCCATCCCGGGCATCATGACATCCAGGAGGACGATGTCCGGCGGGTCACGCTCGATCATCTCCAGCGCCGTTTCGCCGTCCGTCGCGCCGATGACCTCCGTCTCGCGCCACTGCAGCGTGAAGCTGATCGTAACGGCCTCGATGACTTCTTCCGCGTCGTCGACGACGAGGATCTTCATTGCGCCTCTTCCGGGCGTCGGCCGGTGCGGGGGAGCCAAACTCGGAATGTGCTTCCGCGCCCAACCTCGCTCTCAACCGTGATTCGCCCACCGTGCGCGGCAGCAATGCCCTGCGCGATCGGTAGTCCCAGTCCGACCCCGATGTTGTGGGTCGAGGAGCTGGTACGAGCAGTGTAGAACTGCTCGAACAAGTGCGGCAGGGCTTCGGGCGGGATGCCCGGTCCCGTGTCCGAGACGGCAAAGACCACCTCGTCTCCTTGCTGCTCGACGGCGACGCTCACGATCGCGCCGGGCGGGGAGAACTTGTTCGCGTTTGAGAGGAGATTGAGCAGCAGGCGCTCCAGACGGCGATGATCGCCGTAGAGTCGCGGCGCCGGCTCAGGGATCTCGAGCTTTAGCGTCTGTTGCCGCTCATCTATCAGCGGCCGGATCAGCGAGCCCACACTCACGACCAGCGCGCCCGCGTCGAGCCAGCGCATTTGCAGATCGGCGCGGTCGTGCTTCAGGCGAACGAGGTCGAGGAGGTCGGTGACGAGGGTGTGCATCCGCTCGCTGCTCTGCCGGATATTGCGGAGCAGCCGTAAGCGCATCTCCTCGTCCGGGTCGCTATCGAGGAGCAGGCCGATCGAGGTGCGGATCAAGGTCAAGGGCGTCCGCAGCTCGTGCGACACCGTCGAGAGGAGATCGGAGCGGAGCCGCTCGATCGTCTCTCGCTCTTGCGCCAGCGCCGCTCGCTCGGCCGCGACTTCCTCGGCGTCGGCCAGACCCGCGAGACGGGAGAGCCGCCGGCGCTGGCGATTGACAAAGGTCTCACCCGCGGACGTCGGCTGATATTGCTCGGGGAGATCATCCGGAGCCGATCGCCGGCGCTCGATGAGCCCCGCCTCAGCGAGACACGTCACGACTTCGTCGAGTTCATCGAGATCGAGCGTCATCCCGCGCGCCAGCAGCTCCTCGCGCAGCTCGATCAGCGTGCCCGACTGCCGGGTGGCCAGCGCCTCCAGCACAACGACGGGACGCAGCGCGCGTTCCCACTGAGATTCGAGGTCGCTGGGGTCGCGGTTGGTGGTCATGAGAAATGCCGCCGCTAGTGACGAATCGCGGCCATCAAAGTCTCAATGGTAGCCGCGCGGTCGCTCGCCGGGGGAGAGAGTTGGCATTCATGCATCTTTCATATTCATCAGCGTGGTTCTTCATGTTCGTCTCCTAACCTGAAGCTGGCGCTTGTTGAAGCGCCCTGGTGATGGTCTGGTCTGGCCGCCTCCAAAGGGTAGGGCCAGGCGACGAAGAGGGCCAGGGATCATGAGACAAGGGCCTGTGGTACGGCTGACGACGACGGGATGGCGGCGAATGCATGACGAGCTGACGGAGCTCCGTCAGCGACTCTTGGCAGCCAGCCTTGCGACCGTGGGCGGCTCCGGGCAGCAGCCGTCACTCCAGGTCGATAGCGCGAGTCCAGCGGAACTCCAGTACCTGGAGCACTGCATCAATGAGCTGGAGTGGGTGCTCGGGCGCGCCGAGCCGGACCCGAACGAAGACGTCCCGCCCGATGTCGTGCATGTCGGCCGGGATGTCGAAGTGACTTGGGACGATGGCACGCGCGAGGTCTACCGGATCGTGAGTCCGGAGGATGTCGCCCCGCGCCACGGCCATATCTCCTATGTATCGCCGGTCGGTCTCGCTCTCATGGGGCGCCGCAGCGGAGAGGAGGTGACGGTCATCGTCGAGGGCCGTCAGAACATGCTGCGGATCGAGGCCGTCGAGGCTGGGGCGCGGTCGCGATCCAATTGATCGGCGCGTCTGAGCCCACCAACTCGGATTGAAGGAGGAATTCGTTCATGGTGGTGCCAGCAACACCGTCGCCGCAAGCGCCGAGCGCGGGGACGAGCGTACGAGAGCGGAGCTTCGCGCAGTCGGTCACCCGACACTTCGAAGCAGCCGCGGATGCGCTCAAGATCGAGCCGGGAATTCGGCAGATCCTCTCTTCACCCGAGCGATCGCTGCGCGTCACGCTCCCTGTCATGATGGACGACGGTAGCATCCAAACCTTCACGGCCTATCGAGTCCAGCACTCGACCGCGCGCGGACCGGCTAAGGGCGGCATCCGCTATCACCCTGATCTCACCGAGTCCGAGACCGAGGCGCTGGCAGCGCTCATGACCTGGAAATGCGCCGTCATTGGTCTACCATACGGAGGAGCCAAGGGCGGCATCCGTGTCAACCCACGGATGCTGTCGCGCACGGAGCTGGCGCGCCTGACGCGGCGCTTCGGCGTGGCACTCCGCCCGATCGCCGGTCCATGGCGCGACATCCCCGCTCCGGATGTCAATACGGACGAGCAGACGATGGTCTGGCTGATGGAGGCCATCGGCGGCGATACGGACGGCAACGTCTGGGCAACCGTCACGGGGAAGCCCATCGCGCTCGGCGGCATTCCAGGGCGCGGCGCGGCGACGGGTAACGGCGTCGCAGCCATAACGCTGGAACTACTCTATCGGACGGGCCGCGATCCCCGCTCAACGACGGTCGCAATCCAAGGGTTCGGCAAAGTCGGGTCGGTGACGGCGCTCGCGCTGGCGAACGCGGGTTGCCGCATCGTCGGCGTGAGCGATATCTCGGGCGACTTCTACAACCCCGAAGGATTCGCCGTTGCTGATCTCATCTCCGGGCTGCAAGCCGTACCGGGCCGCGTGCTGGCGAGCATTGCCGATTCGTTCGGACCGGAGACGAGCCGCCTCGCTCCCGGCGAGGTTCTCGAGTTGCCGGTGGATGTGCTCATCCCGGCGGCGCTCGAAGAGCAGATCACCGCGGACAACGTCGACCGCGTCCAGGCGCCATTGATCGTCGAGGCGGCGAACGGGCCGGTCTCTGTGGACGCGGACGAGACGCTCGCCGCGCGCGGGGTTGTCGTCGTGCCCGACATCGTCGCCAATGCCGGGGGTGTCATCGCCTCCCATGCCGAATGGGTCTCCAACCTCCACGGCCAGCCCTGGGAAGAGACACAGGTGGATGCCTATGTTCGAACGCGTCTCTCAACGGCATTCGCACACGTTTGGGATATGGCGGCCGAGCACGACATTTCACTGCGCAGCGCGGCCTATCGCCTGGCGGTGGCCCGCACGGCGGACGCGGTGCGGCTCCGCGGCGTCGGTTGTTGACGGTAGAACGTCATTTACCGCCCCGGCGGTAGCAAAGTGAGACCAGCGTGATCTGGCCATTCCGATCAATTCTCAGCTGGACCGGCACCGACCTTGGCATTGACTTGGGCGGCGCGAACACCCTGGTCTACGTGCGGGGCAAGGGCATCGTCATCTGCGAGCCCTCC
>CALGSZ010000023.1 GCA_937901745.1 uncultured Chloroflexota bacterium
CTTCGGGGGAGCTTCTCGGTGCTTGGCTACCAGATCGGCTACGGACGCTTCAAGCGATAGAGGAGTCTTCAGCCAGACCGAAGATCCTCTGGTCCGGCTCAAGCTCCTGAGTCAGTCTGCTCGCTCAAAGGGCCACTGGTTCGTCAACTGCCAGAGGTCTTCCGATGGATCGATCTGACCGAACGTCGATTGCACGAGCCGGAGCATCATGCCAGCTTTTCCGTACAACTGGCCGAGCACGCCCAACCGCATTCGCTTCCGCATCCGGGGCAGCAGCTTGAGCGTTTTCAACCCGCCAGTGAGTTGGGCGCTAGCCATGTTTCGGATTCCAGACTGAACGTCTTCTGGGATGCCAAGCCGGTCAAGGTCGTCGGAATGAAGACGAACGACCCAAAGCTTCCATACGTCAGACGCGACTACGTCCGATGTGGGTGTAAAGCCCGACCCGTCTGACTCGACTCCAGTCATGGACGCGTAGCCAATCGCTAGTCCGTCAGTGACACTAGCGACCAGCGTTTCAAACTGATCGGCATCGAGACTGTTGATGCGCTTTGGCCCGAGCAGTTGTCCGAGCGGTGGACTGAGCGAGACAGGCCCGTAGCGACCAACGCCCTTGCCGTGCGTCGGTGGCCAGAGCTCATACTCAATGACGCGATCGACGCACGGAGTGACCGCGGCCGCCTCCTCGATCCGGGCGGGATCAGCGAGGTACCTCCGCAGGTCTCCGCGTAGGTTCAACAGTTGGGCCAGATCCGCGACTGCGCGTTCGAACCGATCGTTGAACCTGGAGTCGACCTCGAACGCGCTCGATAGGAACTCGCCTCGGCTCATTCAATCCCCAAACCGGTCATGTCCGCGGCTCTATGCATACGCCGGATAACCGTCTACACATCCCCTCGCCAGGCACCCGCGCGTGCGATCGGGACACCGATTGCGCGGCACAAGCTCATGCCCTCGCGGCCCCATTTCTCCCACGCCTTTTTCGTCGCCCACGCGTCCGGTGGCACATAGCCATCGTGGAGAACCGAATGCCAGAAGGATCGATAACGCTCGCCCTCGGCAAGCAGCCCGTCAATCACCTCGGCGACCATGATTCCTAGCGGATTGTCACTGTCCGGATGCTCCGCACGAATCCGCTCCAGTTCTTCCTCAAGATCCAGGTCGCCGATCATTTGCACGTACAACAGAGTCCGCTTGGGATGCTTCACGCCGCCGACAAGGGCGATTTCTTGGGCCTGCTCGAGTTTCGCGAGGAGCCCAACTGTCCGTTTCCCCTGTTTGTTGATCCCGCGGCTTGAAAAGCCTTTCACCTCGGCACCACAGCCGCAGAAACACTCCATGGCCGAATACTAACTCTGGGGCCATCGCCGTGCAACGGCGGTACAAGACACCCTCGGTTGACCTCGGAGTCGTCCCCTTCTCTCGGCGCCCGCACTCTGCCAACCTCGCCCCCGGGAGCTCAGGCGCAGCTATCCCCCCTCGAAGCGGAGGCCGCCCTTTGCGCGTCCTTCGGCTCCGTCAAGACGCCCTTCTGAAGATAAGGTCGAAAATACGGTCCCTCAACTCAGGGTCCTGATCCAGGCGTTCGGAGATCATCTGGACGCGCGCCTCGGGGAAGTAGTGTCTAGGAAGACCCATTGCAACCGCGATGCGCGCCGCCACCCCACCGCTGGGAGCCTTCTGGCCTCGAGCCAGACGCGAAACGTAAGCAGGGCTCAGCTCGCAGCGTCGCGCCAGCTCTCTGACCGATACCCGCGCTCCGCGAGCAGGGCTGACAGGCACTCATTGAGTGGCTCATTGGTTCTTCGGGGGCTTTGGTCCGGTTGCCGTGGCCCCTTGGTGTTGCCTATCAGTCAACAGCAAGGAGGACTCGGAATGAGAAGTATCGGCGCCGCGCAACTCGATGATCTGTGTCAGGCCTTGCTTCAGGCGATGCCGACATGCATGGATCTCACGAGCGTGCGCGACTTGCGAGTGGCGCTCTGCGCCGCTGCCGACGAGACCGACCTGGTGGAGACCGCCTTCGAGCGCATCTTCGCGGATCTAGTCGATCAAGCGGGCCCTCCGGCGGGGGAGGTGGGGCCGGGAGCGGGGACGCCTGAGACGGCGCCTTTGCGGCCGCAAAAAGCGGGGCGCCCGCCGCGCAGGACGGGTGCCCCGGCGCCCGAACCACCTACCCATCTTCCGGGGGCCGCTCGGGCGATCACGAAGCCGTGGATGGGGCGCCCGAGGCGCGGGGCTACAGGTTTTCCTTCTCCCACCGGCGCGCCTCGCTCAACGCGCGGTTCAGGTCGTCGATCCGCGCGTTCAGCCGGTCGACCTTCGCCTGGCTCGGCGATGAGGCGAGCTCGGCGATGCCGCGGAACGGAGCGGCCG